>CAZUDI010000001.1:0-263790 GCA_964618975.1 uncultured Bacteriovoracaceae bacterium
CCAAGCACCACGCTCATTACCGCCCCACCCTCTGAGTCTCGACCCCCGCCTGGGCCCCTTTGTCCCCGAGGGGGCACCTCATAATGGTCTGGCCCGCATCCGGGGCCTCTGTCATCGACAGGTCCGCGCCCCGGCTCACACCTCAGGCTTCATCTTGACGCATTATATCTTTCACACCTGTTTTCTCGAAATAAAGCTCTCCGGCCGATGGCAATTCACTTTGATGCTTGAAATTGTCGTCGATGTCTGTATACTTCACAAGTAGATACAAATTATTCTTGAGTAATTGATATGTACTGATGAGGAGGAAGGCCCTTTCCATGTCCAGGATCGTTTCTGCGCGCCGACGCCTGACCAGGGACACCATCCTGAGGGTGGGCGAGGAACTCTTCAGTCGTAACGGGTACCACCAGACCCAAGTGATGGAGATCGTGCGCGAGGTGGGAATCTCCGCCGGTACCTTCTACAAGAACTTCCGCGACAAAGATGACCTCTTCAACCAGATTACCCGGGAGGGCATCGCCTGGCTGAGGGAGACCCTGCAGCTGCTGCGGGCGCCGGTCGACATCTGGAGCGGCGCGGACCGCGAGCTCAAACTGCGGGAGATGTATGCGGCCCTGTTCGATTATGTCGATGACCACCCCCAGCAGCTGCTCATGATCCTCAGGGGCAAATCCATCCTCGATAAGGACAGAGGGGGAGACACCTGGAGCTATTTCCACGTCTTCTCCCATGACCTGGCCGGAGAGGTGGCCCAGTGGCAGACGCTCGGCGCCCTGCGACCGGTCAACCCCCTGCTCTTTGCCCATGCGGCCGTGGGCATGGTGCTGCAGACCGTTCATGCCTACCTCCTCGAGGAGGCCTTCTCCCGGGAGGAGTGCATCGAGGCGCTCATCACCTTCAACCTGGCCATGTTCACGGCCTACAGCCCGGGCGGCAGGGAAGACCGCGGATGACGATCGGGCCAGAAAAGTATCGTCGAGCGAGCTCTTTAAGGGTATCGCTTCCGTTCAGATTTTCCGCCTCCGAGGTTGAACCGCTGGGGGGCGCATTGCATCGGAGCAGGTGTGGTATCAAGGGCGGGATCTGGCCCAGCCCCTTGAGTTTCATATCCACGATTGCGTGACAGGGCTCCCTTGGGGTTCCTGCCGTTGAATGAAGGAGGTAACACGTATGCAGACAACCGGGACCGACATAACCGCCCTGGGCGGCAGGCTCACCTGGAGGATCCTGAAGTCCTCCGGGTCGCGCTCGTTCCTCCTGGCAGTGGCCAGCTCGGCGCTTGACGACTGGTCAAAAGCCGGCCGCCTGCGGCGGTACCTGGCCCGGGGGCCCGCCTGGCTGATCCGGCGCGCGCACCCGGCGGCCCCTTCCCAGTCCATGCTCGCCGCGGATCTGGGAGACCTTTTGACCGGGTATGCGAACGCGACCAACCAGGTGCACGCGCAAGATCCCCTCTGCCACGCCCGCGGGCGCGCGGATGCCCTGCGTGATTTCATTACCCACACCGATTTCGGCGAGATCAAGGAGATGGTGGAGGGCTCGGAGGCCTGCATTCTGGCGACCCTCGAGGAGCTCAACGCCGCCGTGTGGCCCTATCCCGCCAAGATCGCCTGCCTGGTGGCAACCCTGGTGGCCTCAGGCAACATCTCCCTCAAGGCCGTCGACACCCTGGTGCGACCCCTCCTTGACAACCTGGGGCCGGACCTCACGGCCGACATCCTCCTGTCGTGCCTCAAGGAGCTCCAAGGTGGCGATCTCGGCAGGCTTGCCACCACCGTAAGCGAGCTCGTGCGCCGGCTGCACACCGGAAGCCTGCTTCTGTCCCGGGGCGGCCGGCCCCTCTTCGAGGTCTACCTGACCCGTTTCTTCTCACAGTTCCTGGACACTCTCGATCCCGAGGTTTTCACCAAGGCGCGCATCGCCCTGGCCGAAGACCGCGAGAGCCTGTATCAGTCCCTGACGCAGTCCCTGACCGAAAATCCCGCCTTGCTGCGCGCGGGGCTCGCCTCCCTTTCGGCCCGCCTCAACCCGCGCGTGCGCGCCCGCCGTATCAAGACCGATCTGCTGGCGGACATGGACCCGGACGACCTGGAGCTCTCCCTCAGCGAGGGCCTGGCCGACCTGGATACCCAGGAGGCCTCCGAGATCCTGAACCTGAATCTGGCGCTCTTGAATCGCATCCATGAGCGCCAGCCGGAAATCCTTGGTCGTCTGATTGCCCCCCTGGGCGATGCCATCGACATCGAGGCCCTCGGCCAGGTCTTGGACTGGTTGGTCCCGGAATTGGTCGAGGCCCTGCGTCCCGCCCTGGAAGCGGCACTGCCGGCACTGGTGCAGGGCCTGTGCGAGCTGCTGGAGCAGCATCCGGAACCCGATGTGCTGGACCCCTTGAGGACGTTCTTGGCCAGCCAGGGAGGTGCCAGATGAAAGACATTTTCCGTAAGACCGCCAGTACCCTTGCCAATGAGGCCGTGGCGCGTTTCAAGTCCGAGGGCCGTCCGGTCATCGGCTATCCCTGCACCTATGTGCCCGAGGAGATCATCCATGCCCTGGGTGGTCTGCCATTCAGGCTGCGCGGGGTGGGCATCTCGTCTCTGTCCATCGGGGACACCTATTTCGGCCCCGTCATCTGCAGCTTTCCCAAATGCGTCCTGCAGCTGGCCGGGGAAGGTCAATACGCCTTCCTCGACGGGGTCATCATGTCCAATGGCTGCGACTCCATGCGCCGTCTGGACGAGTGCTGGCGCAAGGCCGATGACGACATCCCGGGCACGTCCCCGGGCTTTTTCCACTACTTCGGGGTACCCCACAAGGACACCACCTACAGCCGCGACTGGTTCGCCGAGGAGATCCGGGGGCTCATCGAGGCCCTCGAGGGGCACTTCGGGCTCACCCTCACCAAAGAAGCCCTGGGGGAATCCATCCGCCTCTACAACGAGGGCCGCATGCTGCTCAGGCGCCTGGATGCCCTGCGAGCCCGGGAGAAGGCGCCGCTCTCGGGGGAGGAGGCCCTGAGTGTGATCATCGCGGGCAGCTCTCTTCCGCGCGAGGAATACAACCGCCTGCTCACGGAGCTTCTCGTCGAGATGGAAGCTGCACCTGACGGCATCGACGGCCGCAAGCGGCTTCTGCTCGTGGGCAGCATCAACGACGACCTCGATTTCGTGCGGGTGATCGAGGAGTGCGGGGCCCTGGTGGCGGCGGACACCCTGTGTTTCGGCGCACGCGCCTACCGCGATCTCGTGCCCGCAGACGGCGATCCGATCGAGGCCCTGGCCGGACGATACCTCTCACACGCCTATTGCCCGCGCATGTTCGGCCACTACCGCGAGCGTCTGGCGCTTCTTATGGACACGGTGCGCGAGTTCCGGATCGATGGAGTGATTCTGCAGAACATCCGCTTCTGCGACCTGCATGGCTCGGAAAACGGCATCTTCCAGCGGGACCTGGAGCGGGAGGGCATCCCCTGCCTGCGCATGGAGCGCGAATACGGTCCGCTGGTGGAATCCGGAAGGATCCGAATGCGCGTGGATGCCTTTCTGGAAAAGCTCTGATTCATGGGCATGAACCCCAGGGCAAACCCTGGATCCGCCTTGACGCCGCAAGCAGTGGTGAATGCTATGCCTAGCGCTTCAAGGCAGAAATGACAAAGGGGGTATGTGATGACCAACGAATCCATCGCCATCGAGGTCCTCACGGGCATGGCCCTGGACGACGCGCGGGTGCTCGCCGAGCGCCAGCGGGCTATCGACGCCCTGACGCTCTTCCACGAGGAGGCGCTCAAGGCCCTGCAGATGATCGAGAAGAAGGTGCACAACCAGGTGCTCAAGGAGCGTTCCCGCCTCT
The DNA here is from genome assembly GCA_964618975.1 of uncultured Bacteriovoracaceae bacterium. Classification (GTDB taxonomy): domain Bacteria; phylum Desulfobacterota; class Desulfomonilia; order UBA1062; family UBA1062; genus CAZUDI01. The sequence goes on from CAZUDI010000001.1 coordinate 3,850, forward strand.
ATCAGGACCGCATCCGGCAGGGGGCCAGCATCAGCATGACGCTGTAGGGGAGAAACACATGAAAAAGGAAACTCGCGAATACGCCTATGACTGGAATCTCTGGACCATCATCGCCAATGCCTCCCGCAGCTACGACGGCTCGCCCAAGGAATATGCCGCCCTGCTCGAGTATGTCCCGCACTTCCGGGATTGCCTCGACGCCCTCATCCGGCACGGGCAACCGGGCATCCTGCTGCTCAAGCTGCTGGAAGGCTACCTGAGCGACTGCCTGCAGGCCCGCGACCGCGGGCAGAAGACCGCCTTCACCACCTTCTGTTTCGCGAGCCCCATCCTGTATGCCTTCGATGTGGTCCCCATCTGCACCGAGCCCATGTCGGTCCTGGGGACCTTCATCCACAAACGCGGCACGGCCGAATTCCTCGATTTCTGCTGCGAGGCGGGCTTCACCGAGACCTCCTGCTCCGCCCAGCGCGGCGCCCTGGGGGCCTACCTGGCGGGCCTCGGGGTGCGGCCGGACTTCGTGGTCTGCGATTCCCCCGGCATCTGCGATACCAACGCCAATTCCTTCGCCTTCGCCGCGGCCTGGCTCGATGTCCCCTTCTTCCAGCTCGATCACCCCCCGACCCTGACCGACGAACGCGCGCGCCGCTACTACCGACAGGATTTCCGCCGGCTGATCGCCTTCCTCGAGGAGCAGACCGGGAAAACCCTCGACCATGAGAGGCTTCGCGCCGTGATCGAGGAAATCCGGCGCCAGGACGAGCTGATCTGCGAGATTCAGGAACTGCAGACGCTTCAACCCAATCCCGTGCCCGGGATCTACACCCTCTTTCTGTATGCCGGCAACTTTCTCCGGGGCGGCCGTCCCGAATATACCCGTCTGCTGGAGGCCATGCTCGCAGGCCTGCGCCCGGGTAGCGCCCCCCTCATCGCTTCTCCGCCGGAGCGGGCGCGGGGGATCTTTGCCTATATCGACCACTACACCACGGACCTGCGTTTCTGGAACTGGCTGGAGACCCAGGGGGTCAGCCACCTGGGGTGCATCCTCAGTGCCTTCTGGCAGAAGGAAGCCTCCTACGCCTCCGACCGCCAGGAGGAAACCTATGATGCCATCGACTGCACGAGCCTCGATGGCATGCTGGACACCCTGGCCGACCAGATGTCGCGCATGCCCATGGTGAAATCGATCCGAGGCCCCTACGACGCCCCCCATATGTGGCTCGAGGATACCCTGGGCATGGCGCGCCACTACCGGGCCGATTTCGTGGCCTACATCGGCACCATGGGGTGCCGCAACACCTGGGGCATGGTCAAGCTTCTGGCGCGCGACCTCGAGCGGCAGGGCTACCCTACCCTGGTCCTCTACGGCGATGCCTTCGATGACCGGGTGATGTCGTGGGAGTCCATCACGGACAAGCTGGAGGAATTCCTCAGCCTCAGGAACATCGGGCGACAGCCCCTCCCGGACGGCACAGCGTCTCCCTTACGAACCGGGGATCGACACCCCCTCTCCTCGCGGCCGGGAGGGGTTTAATCGCTATGGGACAAATTCCCCGTTGCTTGCAGCGGCAAGGAGGGGCAAAAGCTTGCCCCGGGGTTCACACCTATCTTTTCGCATGATCAGGGACGACAGGAGGTCAGGATGAAGCGAGAGACACGTGAGTACCGTTTTGACTGGAATCTCTGGACGATCCTCGAGTGTGCCTCCAAGACCCAGGACGGATTCCGCAAGGAGTATGCGCACCTGCTCGACTATGTCCCGCACTATGCCGGGGTGCTGGAAGAATTCATGCGCCACGGTGAACCGGGACAGCGCTTTCTGAAGCTCCTGGCCGAATACATGGACATGTGCGTCCATGCCAAGCAGCGCGGCCAGACCACGGCTCTGACCACCTTCTGCCTCGCGCCGCCGATCCTGTACGCCTTCGATGTCGTGCCGCTGAGCCTGGAGGCATGGACGGTGCTCGGCACGATCGTGCTTGAACGCGGCACGGCCGAGTTCTTGGACCACTGCTGCGAACTGGGCTTCACCGAGACCTCCTGCTCGGCCCAGCGCGGGGCGCTGGGCGCCTGGCTGGCCGGCTTGTGCACCGAGATGGATTTCATCGTCTTCGACTCCCCGGGCATCTGCGACACCAATGCCAATTCCTTTGCCTTCGCCTCGGCCTGGCTCGACAAACCCCTCTTTCAGCTCAACAGCCCCCCGACCCTCACAGACGATCGCGCGCTGCGCTATCACCGCGAGGACTTCAGGGCCCTGATCCATTTCCTCGAAGAGCAGACCGGGAGGGCCCTGAACGAGGGACGGCTCAGGGAGGTGCTCGAGGAGATCGCCCTCCAGGACGAGCTCGCCTGCGAACTCTTCGACCTGGCCGCCCTGAGGCCCTCCCCCGTGCCCCCGGTCTATGACCTGCTGCTCTACGGGGGCAAATTCATGATGGGGGGGCTGCCGACCTACACCCGCCTCCTGGAATCCATGGTGAGAACGGCCAGCGAGAACGCCCGCCGCGGGGCGGCCGGCACGACGACGGGCCGCGAAAGGGCGCGCGCCTTCTTCTGCTATATCGATCATTACACGACCGATGCCCGCTTCTGGAACTGGTTTGACCGGCAGGAGATCAGCCTGCTGGGCTCCATGCTCTTCACCTTCTGGCAGAAGGACGCCGTCTACGCGAAGGGCAAGGAGGATCAGGGGTATAGCATCAGGACCGACAACCTGGAGGGCATGCTCGACTCCCTGACGGCCCAGATGTCCCGCATGCCCATGGTCAAGCAGATCCGGGGACCCTACGACGCACCGGGCATGATGCTGGACGACGCCCTGGGGGCCGCCCGGGCGCTTAATGCCGATTTCGTCGTCTATTTCGGCACCATGGGGTGCCGCAACACCTGGGGCATGATCAAGCTCATCGCCCGCGACCTGGAACGCGAAGGCTACCCCACCCTGATCATGTACGCCGACGGCTTCGACGACCGGGTGATGTCCTGGGATTCGATAACGGACAAAATGACTGAATTTCTAAACTTAAGGAGGATAGTGGCATGATCACAGCCGGATGTGACGTCGGTTCCCTTACCGCCAAGGCGGTGGTCCTCAACCGCAGAACCATCCTCGGACAGGCCGTCATCAAGGCCTCCTCCCATCCCGAGGAGGCGGCCGACGAGGTGATGTCCCGGGCGCTGGCGCAGGCCGGGATCCCCCGCAGCGAGGTACGCTGCTGCGTGGGCACGGGCTACGGCCGCAACAAGATCCCCTTTCTGGACCACGCCGTCTCCGAGATCACCTGCCACGGCAGGGGGGCCCAGTGGCTGCTGCCCAGCGCGCGCACGGTGATCGACATCGGCGGCCAGGACTGCAAGGCCCTCCGGCTCGACCGGGACGGCACGGTGCTGAAATTCACCACCAACGACAAGTGCGCCGCCGGAACGGGGCGTTTCCTGGAGGTCATGGCACGCCTGCTGGGACTGAGCCTGGACGAACTGGGTACCATGGGTGGCACCCCCTCGGGTGAGCCCCTGTCACTCTCCTCCACCTGCACCGTGTGGGTGCAGGCCGAGGTCATCCGTCACCTCAACTGCCGCAGGCCCATCGACGAGATCAGCGACGCCATCAACCGGGCCATGGCCGGCCGCGTGGCCATCCTGGCCAACAGCGTGGGGGTGGACAAGGACGTCTGCATGACCGGCGGGGTGGCCAAGAACCAGGGTGTGGTCAGGCACCTGGAACGGCTCCTGGGGGTGAGGATCAAGCGCCTGCGGATCGACCCCCAGCTCACCGGCGCCCTGGGCGCGGCCCTCGTGGCCCGGCAGCACCTGGAAGGGGGTGCGGCATGATCGTGGCAGGAATCGACGTGGGCTCGCTCACCGCCAAGGCGGTGATCCTGGACGACAACCGCATCCTGGCCGCGCAGATCATCCGGGATCTGCCCGATCCGGTCGAGTCCGCCCGCCGCGTGATTGCGGCGGCCCTGGACCAGGCGGGCCTGGGCCTGGCTGATCTCGCCTGCTGTGTGGGCACGGGCTACGGCCGGGAACAGATCCCCTTCGCGCATTCCACCTGCTCCGAGATCGCCTGTCACGGCAAGGGGGCCCAGTGGCACGACCCCGATATCCGCATGGTGATCGACATCGGGGGCCAGGACGCCAAGGCCATCCGCCTCGATTCAGAGGGCAATATCGTGCGCTACGCCTACAACGACAAGTGCGCCTCGGGCACCGGGCGCTTTCTGGAGATCATGGCCGAGGCCCTGGGCGTGCCCCTGGACGAGATGGGGGCGCTGTCGCTGAGTGCGCGCGAGGTCCTTTCGATCTCGAATCAGTGTGTCATCTTCGCCGAGACGGAGATCGTCTCCCTGGTCAACGAGGGCGCCGCGCTCCCGGCGGTCGTCAAGGGCCTGCACCGGGCCCTGGCACATCGCGTGGCGGCCCTGGCCAAGGGCATCGAGCTGGAGACCGGCATCGCCTTTACCGGAGGCGTGGCCAAAAACCCGGGCATGTTCGCCGAATTGGAAAGCGCTTTAGGGATCGAACTTCGACACATCGATCCCGACCCGCAGATTACCGGCGCCCTGGGAGCGGCGCTCTTCGCCGCCCAGCAGGCGGCCTGAGATGGATCTCTTCGAGCCCTATATCGATGCCGTGCGCGCCTTTGCCGCACGCCGCCCGGAAAGGAGGAGCACCACGCTCCCCGAGCAGGTAGTCTGGCCCCGGGGAGGCCGCCGCAACATCGTGCTCGGCTCCGACATGGCCTTCGAACTGGGCAGCCCGCAGATGGAGTCGTTCTCCGTGCTGCTCTGGAGCGAGCAGGCGGATCGGGTGCGCGACCGCTCGCTGACCCTGATCGGGCCGGACATTTCCCGGGGTGTGCCCGGGCAGCTGCCCTTTGCCCGGGTGCTCCTGGTGGGGGTCCAGGGCTTCGACGAACAGAACACCTATGCCCGCTACCGGGAGATGGAGCAGTCCCGCTACGATCTCGATCTGAGAGGCTACATGCTGCGGGCCGTTTCCCAGTACCAGCGCGAGTGGTGCCGCCTCAGCCATGAAGCCCTCGCGGGCGGGTTCACCTTTGCCACCCTGGCCGCGCGCCACATGGACCTCCTGCACCGCCTGCCCTATGTAATCGCAACCGAGATGCTCATCGTGACCTCTGCAAGCGAAGACGTGCGCGAACTGCGTATGGTCCTCAAGGACACCGCGCGCATCATCGCCGCCATGAACACGATGTTTTCCGAGCTGGATCTCGACTGCGAGAGTTGTGAATATCAGGATGTGTGCACGGAGGCCAGTGAGCTCAGACGCATGCATACACGCATCGTGGAGTCCGCCGCGCGGGAGCGCCAGCGCGACGAGGGACCCGGCTGTTAAGGAAAGTCTTTTCTTGGCGCTGTCTTTGTTATACAGACAGGGTCATGGAAGAAAACACCTCTAACTGCCCCTTAAGCGCCTGGATGGATCGTGAGAATGCCTGCCGCACCCGTCAGGGATCCGATGGCAACACCTGGATCAAGGTCTACTTCGGCTCGGGGGCCCACTTCAGAAACTGGCACGCGCAGTACGTGGAGATCTACGGTGAGGAGAACATCGAGGTGGAACCGGTGGACATGAAGGGCCGGGCCTGCTTCGGCGAGGGCGACCACACGGCCTACCGCATCTGGGCACGCCAGCTCTCTTCCTAGCCGCCACGCGTCCCCGGTGTCATCTACCGATGCGCCTTTGGTGTGAGAGGAACCAGGCGTAAAGTTCAGAGCTTGCGTAGGCCTTGGTCCAGGCGTCGTGGCCGGCATCCGGATAGACGGTGAAACGCACCTCGCCCCCCAGAGCCCGCAGCGAGAGCACCATGGCCTGTGATTCCTTAAGGGGCACCACCTCGTCTTGAGCCCCGTGGAAACACCACACCGGCAGCCTCTCGAGGGTTCCGGGCCTGAAGGGGACCCGCAGCCCGCATATCGGGGCGATGGCAGCAAAGCGTTCCGGAAAGGCCGCTGCCAACTGCCAGGTGCCCCACCCGCCCAGGGAGAGGCCCGTCAGATAGATACGTCCCCCATCGACAGGCTTATCTGCGATAATCGCATCGAGCAGCTCCATGAGCGGGGCGTTTTCCCAGCGGTACCCCGCCGGGCACTGGGGGGCCAGAATGACGAAGGGCAGCTCCTCCCCCTGCAGCACCCGCTGGAGCGGTCCATGGCGTGTGACAAGCTCGAGGTCATCCCCACACTCGCCCGTCCCGTGCAGGAAGAGCATCAGCGGCCGGGGTCCGGGTCCGGCTACCTCGGGCAGATAGAGCACATGGCCATAGCCCTGCGGGGAGCCGGTGGGCAGGCGGCGACGGTATTCGAGCATGCCGCCCCCTCACTCCTCGGCAGGGTGCGTCCATCGGACACTCTCCCCCCTGTCGCGGGGTGCCTCCGGCACCGGACCGAGCAGGCCCAGCACCTCCCGGGGGGAGATACTGCACCCCCGCGCCCGCAGGAGGGTCTGCATGCGGGCGCAGGCCACCAGCCGGCCCTGCCGCTCGAAGAACTGCTCCATGATGAACCAGCGTTCGTCCCAGGTGACGAGCTGGGTCTTCAGCTCGAAGGTCTCTCCCAGCCGGAGTCCCCGGTGATACTCGATCGAAAGGCCCTTCATGACCGGGAACCACCTGCGCCGCAGGGCCGGAACCAGCACGCCGATGGATCCCATGAAATGCAGGCGCCCCAGGTCCATGAAGGACAGGTAGCGCCCGTTGTTCATGTGCCCGTTGAGATCGATGTCGGTGGGCCCCACCCTGAAATGCAGGCACGCCTCGTCCAGGGGCCGCAGGCACGAGCCCTCAAGGCCCATGCGCACAATCAAGCCCAGCAGTCTGAGGTACATGTTCACTGTATGGCTCCCATCTTCTCCAGGAAGGCAGCTTTATTCATTCGCACCCTGAATACGGCGAGGGCACGTCCCGCCATGTGGTTAGACATCCTGGCCTCCGCGGGGACTCACCTGCCCCGGGGCGCCGAATCCAGGGGCTCCCGGGCCGCCAGCCACGCCGCGGGTATGCCCTCGAGCCCCGTGGAAAGGGCCACGATGCCTCCGACGATGGCGCAGGTGGTGTCCCGGTCACCCAGGCCCGCCACCGTGGTCCAGAGTGCCTCCTCATAGTTTCCCAGATGACGTGCCGCACACCACAGACAGAAGGGTACCGTATCGACCGTGGTGACCCGACTCCCGTTGCCCAGCCGGTGCACGGCTTCTTCCACCGGGGCACTCAGGGGCAATTCGAGCGCCTGCTGGATGCCGCGGCGCGTCTCTCCTGGCGGGGTATATGTAAGCGCGGCCTCGATGATCGTGCGCCCCTCGTCCATCTGCCCCCGCAGGCGACAGGCGCTGGCGGCGGCCACGGCCACGGCCATCGCCCCGCTGATGCCCTCGGGATGGGCATGGGTTACCGCGGCCGACAAGCCGGCCTGAGCGGCGGCCAGACTCAGATCGTGGCAGAAGAAGGCGCCGAGTGGCGCCACCCGCATGGCGCTCCCGTTGCCCAAGGAGCCCGCCCCCTCAAAGGCGGCACCGGAGACCTCGCGCCAGTCCTGCCCGCTGGCGATCTGGGACAGGATGCGCTCGGCCATTGCGCCGTAGCCGCGCCAGGGCTCGCGCATGAACTTGCCAGCAAAGCTCTTAGCCAGTTCGTCCTGGTCGATGGTGCAGAAACGCTCCAGCACCTCCACGATGGAGCACGCCATGGCGGTATCGTCGGTATAGGGCCAGGGGGCTGGCGGCAGACGCCGCACAGCGATGTCGTCCGCGTGCCGGAAGAACTTTTCGCCGAAGGCGTCCCCCACGGAGAGGCCCGCGAGGGCCAGCCGGGCACGTTCCTGGGGGGTGGGCGCCGCCATGCCTGATCCTCTTCAGGGGTTCATAGCGACCCGTCGAGGTCGTCGGACACATCCCGCTTGCAGACCCGGCAGCGCTGTGCGCCCCGGAAAAGCGGGCTGCCGCAGTCCGGGCAGTGGTAGCGTTCGCACTCCGCCCGGGCCCACTCCACGCTGCCCTCCTCATCGCCGTAGCGGGCGACCATCTCGCGCCAGAGCGGGATGGTGCGCTGCATCACCCGCAGCCCTGTGGCCAGTCCGAAATTCTCGACCATGGAGCAGGGCCATTCCTCGCACTGGTGGCAGGAGTAGAAGCCTTTTGTTCTGACACAGTCCCGGATGGCACACTGGGAACAGTAACCGTAGAGCATCTCGGGCGGATCGGGTTGCATGCACCCCCGGCAGCGCGTCTCATCCGGGCGGGTCCCGTAGAGGTTACCCATGACCGCTTTGAACTTGTCGTTGTCATCGCGCGTGGCGATATACACCCCGCATACCCCGCAATACAGTCCGCAGGGTGCCATCAGGTCCCTGTCTCTGAGCTCTTCCTCCGACCATCCCTTCATGCTCGGCCTCCTGTAATCGCTGAGGGTCGTATTCCCCGCCGCTGCCGTCTTCAACCTCAATCCAGGGCCGGCCCCTAATTTCATACCCCGGGCTTGCCCCAGCTCGCCTGTCAAAATTTAGCGTTCAGGGCATGGGCACGGGTTGTCCCGATAATCTGTCATGCCGGGAAAAATGTCAAGCCGGGCACTTCCCCAAGTCAGACGCCCGCAAAGATAAGACACAAGTCCCGATCGGCACCGTGCAGCGGATCCAGGCCTCAAGGCCGCAATGTCTCCTAATCGTAGCCGAGCTCGGCCAGCTTCTCCTCGCTGATTCCGAAAAAGTGCGCGATCTCATGCACGACGGTGATCTCGATCTCTTCGGTGAGCTCCTCGGGGCTCTGACAGACCTCCTCGAGACAGGTCTGAAAGAGGATGATGGCATCGGGGTACAGGGGCGGCTCGGTCAGGGAGCGCTCCGTCAGGCTCACACCCTCGTAGACCCCCAGGAGAGGTTCCCCCGGAGGCAGGCCCATCTCCAGGAGCAGTCCGCGCGTGGGTCGGTCTTCGACCGAGATGACCACGTTTTTCAGGTGGCGTCGGATCTCCTCTGGGATGCGGGCGATGGATCGATCGACGATCTGCTCGAAGGCCCTGCGGCTCAGCCTCATGGGCGCCCCCTTCTCGCCGCCATCGGGAGGACGCTCCTACCCCTGATCAAACCGGAAGCCTCCTGCCGTATCCGGGAAGAGCCCCCCGGCACAGGCATCGAAGCGCTCGCAGAAGAACGTCTGGCATTGGGGGGGGCGCTGTGCATAGACCGTGCACCTCCCGGAGGCGTCCAGGTACTCGCAGGCCTGAAGCGTGCAGGTCTCATCCACCTGCAGACTCACCGAGGCCCCGGTGGGGGGGTATCGCCCGCAGCACTGATAGATCTTGTCGTAGAGGGAGCATTCGTCGCAGGGGTTCATAGGGATGCCTGGCCCGGCTGATCCGAGCCTGAATCGGCCTTGAGAATGATGAACCTGCACATGACGGCAAAGAGCTGGGCCACCAAGCCAAAACCCGGGGTGAGGCAGGTGCTGCGGATGGCCCAGCGTCTGGGCAGAACATCCTTAAGGTACCAGTGACTGAAACCGCATCTCTTTTCCCGTTCCGGGTCGCCCATCATTTATCTCCCCGCGCAGCGGCAACCACAGCTTGGACGCGCCCTATTTCTTGTCCTTGAAAAGATCCGCGAGTGCGGCGAACGGCTGGTGCGTTGTCGTCGGCCTCCGCTCACGGCCCGTCGCCATTTCGTCCAGGCCCTGGGCGTCCGTATAGCGTGCGTGCTCATTGTCGTGGCAGTAGACGCACAGCAGTTCCCAGTTGCTGCCGTCCGGCGGATTGTTGTCGTGGTTGTGATCCCTGTGATGGACCGTGAGCTCACGCAGCTTCCTGCCGGAGAATTCCCGCCCGCAGCGCGCGCAGACCCATGGGAACATCCGCAGGGCCCGCTCGCGGTAGGTCTGCTCCTTCAATTCACGCTCGCGCCGCACCGTGGCCTTGAACTGCTCCAGTCCGTCGCTGTCCGGGGGTGTCTTTCCGTCCACCATCATGCACACTCCTTTAAGTGACGTTATACCAATCTCACCGATATGCTTTCAACCCCTATTCCGGCCGGACCTTGCGCGTTTATCCATCCTCCATGCCCCCTGGGGCCCTCGGATAACCGGCGCAAGCGGGCGTCAACGGTCCTCTGGTTCCACGCGACACCAGACGTCGGCAATGCACCCTCAAACATCCGCGCCTGTCGATCCCTTCTCCCACCTGTCATTCAACCCATCAGTCTTGCCCGGAAAAGAAAAAAGACCGCTCCCAGCAGGCACAGCCCGGCCCACAGATAGTCATAAGTGAGTCTTTCCTTGAGAAAGAAGACCGAGAACGGCACGAAAACACTCAGGGTGATCACCTCCTGCAGGATCTTGAGCTGGCCGACATTCATCACCTGGTACCCGATACGATTGGCCGGGACCTGAAGCAGGTATTCAAAAAGGGCGATCCCCCAGCTCACCAGGGCGGCGATGACCCACACCTGTTGCGAGAGGTTCTTCAGATGACCATACCAGGCAAAGGTCATGAAGATGTTACTGCAGCACAGGAGGAGGACGGTAAAGGCGAATTGTTTCATATAGGCATCATACTGTTACCCAGAAATCATGGCTCTCCTGCTGAGACTCCTTCTTCACCTTTTGCAGGCCACAGTCAAGGGTATTTTAATGGCCTGCGGGTCGAACTCCCCGTCGCCTGCAGCGGTATAGAGGGTCCTTGGGCTTGCCCTGGTGTTCTTGCCCATGAGGTTCTACAGGGGGGAGCTTTGAGGGGCACAAGGCTCGGGTCCGTCACGATCCGGATGGCTTAAAGAGCGGCCCGCATCACGAGGCTCCGCGTCCATGAGCTTGCGGGGTTGCTCAGACCGGGCCTTCCGAGACTACGGCCACTGAACGGGTCGGATACCCACACATGCCGGCCGTGATTGCAGGATATCCTTCAAGCTGATCTCGGGGTGGTGATAGCGCGCATATCTTGCGGTCTTCCGGCCGTACTGGATCGCTTCCTTAGGGCACCACTGCAGGCAGGCAAAGCATTGCTGACAGCCGTGCATCCAGACCGGCCGCCCCTGATCGAGTACAATGTTGGAGGTCGGGCACACCTTCTGGCAGATCCCGCAGTGGTTGCAGCGCTCATCGGCCCAGAACCCCTTGTCCATCCCGGATACCTTCTCGAAGCTCAGCCGATAGATCGCGCTGAAGACGATCCTCTGCCAGAGGGGGCCCTTCTCGAGCGGCACAACCTGCCTGTCCCTGATCACGGGTACGATGGATGCAATCCTCTCCCGGGCGAGACCAAAACGACGCTCCTGCTCCTCCCGGGGCCCCGGACCACCCCAGGGGATATAGTTGGAGGGCATGGTGATGGCAAATCCCGCGCCCAGGTTCACACCACGGGTACGCATGATCTCTCCCAGCTGCACCAGCGTGTTGGAAACCTGACCGGCATTGACCGCCACCGCGAAGACGTACGCCGGATGAGGCCCCTCCAGGGTTTCGACAAAGCGCACAACCGCACCCGGCACCCCCCAGATATGGACCGGGAAGACCAGGCCGATCGTCTCAGCCGTCAGGTCCTGTGCCCCTGTACCTGCCGAGATCGAGACCGGACTCTCGGCCTCCAGGGCTGCGGCCAGTTCTCTGGCCACCCAGAACGAATTGCCAGTGCCCGTATAGTAGTAAATGCATGTGCCCATGATCCCCTCCTTCATGCGATCCCCCACAAGGAGGACACTTCACCTCTCGTGAAGACCACGATCATAGCCCGTATCTCCTGAATAATACGACCGCGTTATCCCCCGCCACTCTCATGGTGAGCGATATGGAGAAGAAGGCGCTTGTTACCCCTTTATACACCAGACTCATCCCTCACGCCTACCTCGTTTAAAGGCGGGCCCCCTCCGTACAGGGGCTCACCTGACCTGATGGCGCACCGCCAATGCACACATGCAGGGAAGCCCCCGGCGGCACCATGGGCAGCGCCATGGCACCCTCGTCGACCGGGAGAACGAAAATGAAGGGCCCGCGCGTCTGCAGGCAGGTGGCCAGGTCGTCATTCCGAGGCAGGGATCCGGCCGGCAGCCCGAAACTGCGTGCGATGGCCAGGTAGTCGGTGGGCTTCTCAAAGCGCGCGGCCGTGATGCGGCCGTGATGGAAGAGCGCCTGCTGCTGGCGCACGAGACCCAGATGACCGTTGTCTAGGATGAAGACCTTGACGTTGCACCCAAGCTCGGCCAGCGTGGCGAGTTCCTGAATATTCATGAGCAGTGAGCCATCGCCGGTGAAACACAGGACGGTCTTGTCCGGGTGCATGAGGGCACAGCCGATGGCCGCCGGCAGGCCAAAACCCATGGTGCCGAAACCGCCCGAGGTGATCAGCTGGCCGGCATGCTGGAAGGGAAAGGCCTGGGTCGTCCACAGCTGATGCTGGCCCACATCGGTGGTCACGAGCGTATCCGTCCCGGCCGCCTCCCCGATGGCGGCGATGACACCCAGCGGCGCACGTTCGTCTAGCTGCGGGGGATGGGCCTGGCGGATGGTGGCGATCTCGCCTTGCCAGGAGGAGCGGCTGCGGGCAGAGACGCGCGGCACAAGCATGGCGAGCGCCGCGCGGGCGTCGGCCGTGATCGGGCAGCTCGATGGCCGAACCTTGTTGATCTCGGCCGGATCGATATCGATGTGGATCAGCTTGGCCTGGGGAGAGATCAGATCGCTCGGGCTGGTAGCGCGATCATCGAAACGGGTGCCGATGGCAATGATGCAATCGGACCTGCCCAGGATCAGGTTGGTGGCATATTCCCCATGCATCCCGGGCAGACCGAGACAGGACCTGTCCGAGGACGGAAAGACCCCCTGGGCCATGAGGGTCACAACGGCCGGGATGCAGGCCTTGTGTGCAAGATCCCGTGCGAAGGCGGCGGCGCCTGCATGCCGAACCCCGCCGCCCACATAGAGCACCGGCCGGCGGGCGGCATCGATCATGGCCGCGGCCCGCGCAATACTCCCGGCATGGGGCCTGGGGGGTGCGCCTCTTTCCCCGGGAGATGGCCACCGCTCAATGACTGTCGTCTCGAGCTGCACATCCCGGGGCACATCGATCAGCACCGGACCCTGGCGGCCGGAGGCCGCCAGGGCAAAGGCATGCGGGATCAGGTCCGTCAGCTCACGGGCCTGGCGCACGCGCACGGCGTGTTTGGTGAAACCGGACACCACCCCGCAGATATCGATCTCTTGGAAGGCATCCGTGCCGATGAGGGGGCGGGAGACCTGACCGGTGATGGCGATCAGGGGCACCGAGTCCCTGGAGGCGTCGGCAATGGCGGTCACGAGATTGGTGGCGCCCGGGCCCGAGGAGGCCAGGCAGACTGCCGGACACCCCGTCGAGCGTGCCATGCCCTGGGCGATAAAGGCCGCTCCCTGCTCATGGCGGGCCAGGATATGGCGGATGCCCCCCCGTGAGAGGGCGTCGTAGAGCGGCAGATTGGCCCCGCCGGGGATGCCGGCCACGATGTGGATGCCCTGCCGCTCGAGGAGTTTCACAATAATTTCCGCGCCCGTCATTCGCATACGATGCTCCTTCTTTAGGTACGAAATAAAAAGGCCCCCGCCGGACTTGCCGGCGGGGGCCTTTTTGTCTGTTTGACCCGGGCTTCAGCCGGCAGTCCGCATCCCCCTGAGAACGACCAGAAGCAGTGCTGCGCCAAGCTGAAGGTTGGGTACGTAATTATTCATGCAATGCACCATACGCAACGGTAGCGGATTTGTCAAAGGTTTTGATTCTCAATCGCTTGCGGGGCAAATTCCCTTAGCACTTGCTGCGGCGGGGAGGGCCCGGCCTCTGTGTGGGTTCTTACCCATGATTCACCGGGGGTCGCCCCTGCTCCTTGCGATCTTAGGGGGTGCCAGGGCTTGCACCGGGGTTCATCCTCATGATTGAAGGCCCTCTCGTTGAGCTTCCCCTTCAGACGGGCTCCCGCAGGTCCCTGGTGGTGAGTGTGCCCTGTTTGTACGTAAGCTCCATCAGATCATGCGCCACGATGACGGGACCCCCGTACTCCATCGCACACAGGGAGCGCATATCATGCCCCTCGCAGTCCGGGTAGAGATGGGTCAGCACCACGGCCCGCACCCCGGCCAACGCGGCCACGCGCCCGGCCTCGGCGGCGCTGAGGTGTCCTGGAATTTCGCCCTGAGGAAATGAGGCCTCGATTATGAGCAGTGAGGCCTCTCGGGCAACCTGCACGAGACCCTCGCAAAAGGCGGTGTCACCGGAAAAAACGTATGTCTTTCCCTCTGAAGCCAGTCGGTAGGCCACGGCAGGCAGATCGCGATGCTCCACGCCTGCCGCCTCGATCGTGAAGGCGCCCAGGGATAAGGTCTCCCGGGAAACTTCGGTGATCTCGAGAGGGTAACCCCGGGGTTCGATCCAGCGGTATACCTGTCCGAGCGCGGAAACAAAACGCTTAAGTCCGGCCGGTCCGACGATCACCAGAGGGGCCGTTCGCTGCCAGCCCGGGGTGTAGTTCAGGGCGAAGAGCAGGGCCACCAGGTCCAGGGAGTGATCGGGATGGATATGGGTGAGCAGCACGGCGTCGATCGCACGGTAGTCCACCCCGGCCATGGCCATGCGCTGCAGGGTGCCGCTGCCGCAGTCCACGAGGATGCGGGTCTCCCGGGCCTCGACAACGGCCCCAGAGGCTCCCCGTTCCTTTACCGGCACACAGGTACCCGTTCCCAGCAGAATGATCCTCGGCATATGCGTCTTCCTCCCCGGAGTTCAAATATGCAACCACCTGAAGATGGTGCTCGCAGTATATGCGCCGGCCCGACGGTGCGCAACCGGGGGAATCGTCGCCCGGGGAAATACCACTTTCAGACCATTGATTTCACCATGCTTGTATCCCGGGGCTCCCACACGACAACGCTTATGGAAGATGCTTGGGCGTTACAGCGGCGACTTGACTTTCAGTGGACGAAACTTACATTCTTCTCTACCATACCGAGCTAACGTCTCCGTCAGGGGACCCTGTTATGGAATGCAGCCTTCAGAGCCACATACCTCAGTGACACCGAATAAGCACATATTATTTATGGAATACATACAGATAGGGAGTGGGTTGTGATCAAGTCGTATATGCTGTTTCTGCTGGGCATGACATATTTCGTTGTAACCTTGCCCCCCCCGGGGGCTGCCTGTGTGATGCGGATGGTGCCGGGCATGCCAGTAGAAGCATCCCTTAAGCCTGGCCGGGCCGACACTGATCCCGCTAAGCAGGCTGTGGAGATCACTCCATCAATCCCATGGGCCTACGACATCTCGCGGGATCATGGCGGATGTCTGTCCCAGGCATCAGTGTATCCCCGGCAGGTCCATCCCGACCTGTTTGCCCCTTCTACGTCCGGGAACCCGGCGCCGGCCTCGCACCCCCATCTCTACCCGGCTGCCCAATCGGCGGCCATCGTTCTGCTCGGTTCGGGTCTCATCGGTCTGTCGGGATTCATCCGGCGCCCGGTGCCATCCCCCTTGAACAACAGGGATCTCAAACGGTCGGCAGACGGCATCCTGACCCGTGCGAACACCGCCGGCGACCAAAGTCCCGTATATGTCGCAAGCGGGGAGGAGTGCACCCTCAACCACTTAGGGCCGCATCTCCGGCCGCTGGCGACCGAGAGGGAATTTATGGGGCGTCCCCGGGGAATATAATCCTCATTCCAACGCTTCCTGCTCACACAAAGGGAGGACCGGGACGGCACCCTGCAGGGTGCCGTCCCGGTCCTTAGGCAGTGGTGACTTCCTGTTTAGAGATAGCGACAATTACCGCCACGCCCCCCGCGATTGTTGTACACCTGCCGCGGCTGCCATTCGGGGGATACCTTCTTGGCCTTGAGGTCATGCTCGATCCTGGCCTCATCCATGCGGGCTCTGAGCTGGCTGATCTCCCTCTGCAGGGCCCTGGCCTGTTGGGCATCGGGCTCGGCGGAACGCATGACCTCGGCCAGGGCTCCGCGTTTCTCCCACAGCTGGTCCCTCAGGGCCGCGATTTCTTGCCGGAAGCTGGCGCTCAGTTCCCTGAGCTGACTTAGCTGCTCGTCCGTCAGGTTGCTGTCAGTAAGGGCCTGACAGCCCTGGCAGTACGTATACCCGGCCCTTTGCTCCCATCTTGGACCGTGGGCAAACAGCGGAACCGACATCAGCCCTACCATCAGCAGTATCCCGATCATCGCTCCTGTCTTCTTCATGAATCTCTCCTTTCTCGCGTATTTTCATTTAGCATGGGAACGATCCCCCGCACCCGGCCCCGAAAACTCTTGAGACCTCAAGCGGCGGGGAAGGCATCCCTCTAAGCCTTTAGAGCAACCGGCATGCCATCATGGGCCATCAAGCCCCAGACTTGTCCATCAAATCGTTTTTCAAGAGGTTATTGTCTGAGATCCCTCACTGCCGCCCCTGGCCGTTACGGGCGCATGTACAGAATATATGCAGAGGTGCTGCCCAGGCTGTATGAATAATAGCCAGGCGAGGTGCACCCGATGCCGGTTACAACCACGGATCCAAACATCCTCGGCGGGGGGGTGTCTGCCGCACAGGCTTAACGTCCTGCGGAATCATCGACCCACAGGTCACGCTGCATGGGAATGAATCCCGGGGACAGCCCGCCCCCCTCCTGAAGGGCTTGATCGCTTGGAAACGTGGCATCAAACAAATCATGGTATGAATCCCAAGGCAAGCCTAAGGCCCCGGCTTTTAGCTGCAAGTAGCGGGAAATTCTCCCCTCAGGTCATTAATGATTCCAAGGTGTGCGGCCGATAGCGAACATATATATAAACATGAAGCTATATGAAATCATTGATAAGCCCGACACTGAGCTGGCGGGGAAGGCCTCTTCCTCCCGGATGCCTCCCGTGCAGGCATCCCCGCCACGGGGGGGCGCATGAACAACCTCGCCGTGCCGGTGGCGATGATGGCCAGTGTCACGGGCTTCGTGGGCACCTACCACCTGCTCATCTACCTGCAGCGACCCCAGTTCCGCATACACCTGAGCTTCGCCCTGACCTGCCTCGGCATGCTCTGCTATGACATCTTCTGCGTGGGTCTGTACAACTCCACCTCGACCCTCCAGGGGGCCTTCTGGCAGCGCCTGCAGGTATCCTCCCTCTCTCTGACCGGGATTCTCTTCGTGTGGTTCATGTGCGAATACATCGCATTGAAATCTCGTAAATTCCTCATCCTGATCTCGATCTTTCTGGCCATCACGGCGGTCTTCGGGATCATCGACCGCAGCGGCCTGGCCTGGCGGGTCGATCTGCCGGCGGTCAAGCAGGTCAACCTGCCTTATGCGGGGTCAATCACCTACCATGAGGTATCGGCCGGCATCATCACGGAGCTGCAACATTTCGTCGGGGTGGCGCTCATCATCTATATGCTCCTTATCACCGTTAGATATTACCGGTCAGGCAACCGCAGGAGGGCCCGCCCTCTCTTCATCGCCCTGATCATCCTCTTTGCCGGCATAGTAAACGACGCCTGCGTCAACGGCCAGATGCTGCAGTCCGTGTACGCCGTCGAATACGCCTATCTGGGCATCATGCTTGTCATGACCCATACCCTCTCCCAGGAGGTGGTGGAGGCCGCCCTCATGAAGGAGACCCTCAGCGAGCGGGAGGAAGAAATCCGTGCCCTCAACGCGCGGCTCGAACTGCGTGTCAAGGAACGCACCGACGAGCTCCAGCAGACCCTGGAAAAACTCTTCGAGGCCAATCAGGTGCTTGAAACCCTCAGTACGGTGGATGGACTTACCGGCGTCAAGAACCGTCGCTATTTCGACGAGAAGTATGCCGTGGAATGGAAACGTGCCCGGAGGGATCGCCAAAGCCTGTCGATTGTCATGATCGATATCGATCATTTCAAGAAGATCAACGACCGCTACGGACATCTGGCCGGAGACGACTATCTGCGGGCCATGGCCCGGACCATCAAGGGCATTGTGAAGCGGCCGGCGGATGCCGTCGCACGCTATGGGGGTGAGGAATTTTCCGTAATCCTGCCCAACACCGCATCCGAGGGCGCCACCCATGTGGCCGAATCCCTGCGCCAGGCGATCGAGAAAATGCACATCTCACACGAGGGACACTCCGTGCAGGCCACCGTGAGCATCGGCGTGGCGGCCCTTGTCCCCACCGTGAACCTTCCGCCCGACATCATCATCTCCTGTGCCGACCACGCCATGTACGAGGCCAAACGCAAGGGTCGCAACCGTGTGTGCACCTATGCGGACCAGACCACCCGGCAGGCCTCCGGCCACCCCGGGCATGATCGCACCCCCCGGAAATGAGACCGTGCACGCCCCCCCTCGGGCACCAGGCCAAGGCAGGGTCCCCGCAGACAGTCAGGCCCCAGATGGGAAACGTGCGCCTTAGGGGCTGAGGCCCACCGCATGAAGGGTGCCCCGGCCTTCGACATTCCAAGAAGCGCGCACCTTGGCGTCTTGATGAACCTCAACATTCCTGCAGCATAATTTAAAATGTCCTGGATACCCGTTGGGTGGCTCTTGATGCAGACCAGCGGTCACTTGTTCCTGATGTGCCTGGATTTGACGGGGTGCAGCCACTTGTCCTTGTTGCTTCAGCGTGTACTTGGACGGCTGATCATGCAGACGGATTCCTGAAAACTGTCTGCCCCCGTTGAAGATCGGGCCATTCAGTGAAAGGTGGGCTGCTTGTCATCCTTCAGGGAGCGGGTCCCGATCCGGGTGCGTTGAACGGTCCGGGGGGTTTGCACCAGGGGGAAGAGTCCCACCGGGTCGAATCCCAGGGCGGTCATGAAATTCGCCAGTTTGAATTGGCAGGCAAGACAAAGCGCTGTCTTGTAGTTGAATTCGGTGCTGTTGGGGTCGATGTTTCCATCACAGAAGTAGCACCCCCGGCGCGCCTCATCGAACAGGGCCGCGATCTTTTCAAATACCGTCAACTCGGTGTCGTGGTCCATCTGCTCGGGCATCTCTTCCAGCATGAGGCCCCAGCGGATCTCCTGCAGGATGGCTTCCAGTTGTTCCTCGCCTATAACCAGAGGGTTGGGTTGGGTTCCTTTGCTACACATGTCATGACCTCCTCTCCCATCTGCATGCATGGCAATCGACGTCCGTTCCTGCCACAGGCCCATGAGCGTCACAGTTATTGTTTATAATACATTGCATTCTCACAATGCCAATATGTGACGCTGCACTTTCTTGTCTCCAGCCCACATAATGACCCGTCAGGCTTAACGACACTCGGGTGGATGCAGCAGCACCACATGCGAGATACCCCAGATGCTGCGATCGACGAAGAAGTCGTCCAGACAGGCCAGCATGAACCCGCCCCGTGGCGACTGCCCGTCCATCTCGGTCAGGATGAGCATGTTGTCACCGCCTTTGGTCCCAAAGATCTCGCGGGCCGAAAACAGGCTGCGATAGCCGTCGCAGGACACGAAGAGCACATAGTCGTCGAGGCCTACCTGCGGAAAATTTTTGCGGATGAAGGGGCCCAGCCCGTAGCCCTTTACCTTTGAGATGCTGTCGAATCCGTGACCGTGCCCCAGGCGCACCCAGTCGTTGGAGGTCCGCAGCGCAATCCCCTCCAGATTCAGTTCCCGTTCGCGGTCGCCTTCGATCCCGATGAGCCTGTCTGCAGAACAGTCGAGACCCTTCTGGCGCTGCGGCAGGAGGGTCTCCGGGATGGACGGGATCCACAGCGTCATGCACACCACGTCGTCCAGGAAGCGCCCGGTATCCGCATCGCGCGGGGCGATCAGCTTCAGACCGCGCACCTCCCCCGTGCGGAGATTCTTGCGGTACGCATCGGGCCGCGTGCTGGGCAGCAGCGGTGACCCACTGTAGGCCAGGGTGACCGGGAGGCAGTCGTCGGTGTAGATGAGCTCGTTGTAGGTGAAATGACTCTGAGCCCCGGATGTGTTGGTGAAGGTTACCATGAAGTCCGTGGGGTTGTTCATCTGGCGGCCCTCGGGATAGGCCGGGGCGATCCCTTCCAGGATATTGAAGACCGGGATGCCCACATAGATATAGGCCCCCTCGTAGCCACCCTCGGGGGCGAGTTCCCGCGTGCGGATCCTTGTGGTGGCAAAGGCGCGCAGGGCCGAACTTCCCAGATCACAGGACTTTTGCACCTGCCCGTCGATCGAGAGTTGGCAGCCCCGCGGGACCATCTGGGCCAGGGCAATGGGTGTGGCGCCGGTGACGGTTACGGCATTGTAGTAGTCCCGGTGGGCGGTGCGGTAACAGAGGAACAGCGCCACGGCCAGGGCCACAAGGTAGATGAGCACGGCTCGAAGCTTCATGGTGATCTCCTTTCCGGTATCGGGGGCCTTCCGGCTTGTGCACCTCGATGCCCCAACGAGATTGTGTATAATCGTGTATATTATTCCCCTTGACGCACGCAACCGCAAAAGACCTGATCGCAGAAGGGTGCCGGCCGGACACCTTCTGTGCAAGCAGTCGTTTTCTGTGATTGCCTCGATTGCCAATGAGATGGCCATTCCCTCGGCAATTGAGGACTCAAGGAGGGTCCCGCGCCCTTCAGGTACATCCCCCTGATCCGGCAGGTAAATGTCTCCAGGTTGTTTCTGGCTTTGTGAACTTGGATGGAGCAACTGCACGTCTTGCCGACTCACAAGAAGCCTCTTTGTGGCGCCCGATACACATCCGATTGATATGTGCACTGCGATACATATCAAGCTTGCAATTCAGGCTGTGGATGTATTAGATGTTTAATCGTTATGGCTCGAATTCCCTCACAATGTGTACTGAATGCGCCGCCAAGGAAACACCGGGGTCTGTCCTTTAGCCTCATTCCCATACTAATGCATCAAGGAGAACACCACGATGGATAACAGCCGCATGTATTCGATGTATGCCAAGGCCCGGGAGTGGATTCAGGAAGGTCGCGAGGTGGCACTGGCCACCGTTATCGCGACCTGGGGATCATCCCCGCGCCAGGCGGGCAGCCAGTTGGTTATCGATGCACAGGGCGCCTTCGAAGGCTCGGTTTCAGGCGGGTGCATCGAGGGCGCGGTGATCACCGAGGCCCTCGAGGTCATCGCCGACGGAATACCCAGGCGCCTCTTTTTCGGGGTCAGCACCGAGCAGGCCTGGGATGTAGGGCTGGCCTGCGGCGGTGAAGTCGAGATCTATCTCGAGAAGGTAAGCGGGGTGAGTCTCCTCGACGAGTTGGCCCTGCTGGACGGGGCCAGTCGCAGCGCCTGCGTGCTGACCGAGCTCTCAAGCGGATCCAAAACGATCGTTGCGCTGGACGACAGCGGCGCCCTCGCGCAGCTCGATCCCGCCCTGAGCGAGGTTGTGACCAGGGCGGCGCTCAGCGAACGCAGCATGATTTCCCCGTTTCAGGGCACGGATACTTTCGTGCACATCATCCACCCCCCGCTGACCATCATCATTATCGGGGCAGTGCACATCGCCCAGCCGCTGGTTAAGATGGCCCATATCGCCGGCTACCGGGTCATAGTGATCGACCCCCGCGCCTCCTTCGCTACAAACGAGCGCTTCCCGCAGACCGAACTCGTCTGCGGATGGCCCGATGAGGAACTCTCGCGCCTGCCTATCCATGCCCGTACGGCCATCGTAACCCTGGCACACGATCCCAAGCTGGACGATGCCGCCCTCAAGGTAGCTCTGCGCTCGCGGGCCTTCTACATCGGGGCCCTGGGGAGCACCATCACCCACGGCAAGCGTCTGGCGCGGCTTAAAGAGGCCGGCTTCACCGCGGACGAACGCGCGCGCATCCAGGCCCCGGTGGGGCTCGATATCGGGGCGCTTACCCCGGCCGAGATCGCCATCGCCACCATCGCCCAGGTGACCCTCTTCCGCCGCAAGCCGGACCTGGCCCTGCCGGCCAGGCACCGGCCCGACAGCGAGTGAGGAGCCAGCCAACAATAGCAACGCCGATGACGGGAAGACAATAAAACGGGTCAATCTCACGCAAGGCTCACCCGCCAGTCTTTGAGGGCTGGAGGTCACGCGGAGGAGGATGTCTGCATGCCCGGAGCAAACCATGACCTATGATGTTTACGCCATAAGGCGCCAGTTTCCCATCCTCGAGCGCACCGTCGGTGATAAGGGCCTGCATTACCTTGACAACGCCGCCATGACGCAGACGCCCCGCAGGGTTACCCAGGCCATGGCCGATTTCGAGACCCACTCCCGCGCCAACGCCAAGCGCTCCCTGCACACCCTGGCCGAGGAGAGCACCGCCTCCCTCGAGCTTTCACGCCAGACGGCCGCGAACTACCTGAATGCCGAGCCCGCGGAGATCATCTTCACCGGCAGCACCACCATGGGACTCAACATGCTCGCCTGGAGCCTTGGCAGCCGCCTCGGCCCGGGCGACGAAATCCTGCTGAGCCAGCTGGAACACCACAGCAATCTCGTCCCCTGGCAGATGCTATGCGCCCGTAGCGGGGCGCGTCTGGTCTTCCTGCCCATCGACGGTCACGGCCGCATCGAACTGGACCGCCTCGGGGACTACCTCTCCTTGCGCACGCGCATCGTTTCGCTCAGCCATGCCTCCAACGTGACGGCGGCCCTGACCGACATCGCCCCGGTATCCCAGGCGATCCATGCCGCCGGGGCACTCCTGGTGCTCGACGGCGCCCAGGCCGCCTCCCAAGGCCCCCTCGACCCGCGAGGCCTGGGGGCCGACTTCTATGTCTTTTCGGCCCACAAGGTCTACGGACCCACCGGCATCGGGGTCCTCTGGGGCCGGCGGGAGATCTTGGAGGAGCTGCCCCCCGCCCTGGGCGGGGGCGAGATGATCGCCGAGGTCTCTCTTAAACGCTCCACCTATGCCGCCCTGCCCCATCGCTTCGAGGCCGGCACTCCGCCTCTGACCCAGGCCGTGGGCCTCGCAGCGGCCCTGACCTGGCTGACGTCCCAGGAGATGGCCGGGGTGCGCTCCCACCTGTGTGCCCTCACCACCGACATCATGTCGGGGCTCGAGGATCTGGGCGTAAAAGACGAGCGTATCCGGATCCTGGGTCCGCCGCCAGCCGAGGTACGCCTGCCCCTGGTGTGCTTCGTGATCGAAGGCGCGCATCCCCACGACATCTGTCAGGTGATGAACGACCGCCACGGGGTGGCGCTCAGGGGCGGACACCACTGTGCCCAGCCCCTGCACGACCTGTGGGGGCTCGACGGGAGCACGCGGGTCAGTCTGGCGGCCTACAGCAGCGCCGAGGACATCGCGGCCTTCCTGGAAGGCATCGGGGACTGTCTGGGGCTGCTGTGCCGGTCGTGACCGGCACGCTGAGAGTCAAGGGGGCATGCGGTCTGGCGCCTGCCCCCGAGCCGGGAGGCGTCGTGCGGCCCGTCTTGAGGCCGCCGGGTTGACTTGTCACCTAACTGCCTTTATCTTGTGTACATTATGATGAGGAGGTAAGGGTATGCCTCGGAAAGGTGCATCAGACCATCCCCTGAGCCGCCGGGAAGTTCTGGCCGGATCCCTGGGACTGGCCCTGGCCATAGCGGTCTTTCCCAAAAAACTGCGGGCAGCGCACCCGCGGGTGATGGCGGCCTCCAGCATGCGGATGTACGTGTGCACCATGTGCGGCTACATCTACGACCCCCGTCAGGGCGATCCCTCCTCCCAGATCCGGTCGGGAACCCCTTTCGAGCGCCTCCCCACATCCTGGGTCTGCCCGGTGTGCGGGGCCGACAAATCGGCCTTCGAGGCCCTGTGACCCTCCGGCGGCCGGGCTGCAACCATTCAATGTCCTTGCATTATATGTATATATTCGATACAGGGAAATATATTATCGAGATACCATCCTATGATCGTGAGGGAGGTTAGGATGCAGAAAACCGTAATCGCCATCATCCTGGTGATGCTGTTGGCCATACCTCTGTATGCGGGCCAGGCCGCCCCCAACAGCTGCGAGATCGGCCCCATCCTCGAATACTTCGATTACGACGAGGACCTCCAGCCCCCCCACAAGAGCTCGGAAAGTGGTCCCTTGGGCGGCGTTCATGCCGGGTATACCTATCAGGCCCCCCAGGATCTCTATGTACGGGTGTTTCTCGACCTGCTCGGGGGGCGCACCGACTACGACGGCAGCACCCAGTCCGGACTGCCGGCCAGCGCCACCACGGACAACTTCCTGTCGCGCTTCGAGGTTGACTTCGGCTATACCTTCGGCGCCCCCGGGCTGTGGCTCACCCCTTATCTCGGCATCGGTTCGCGGGGGTGGCGGCGGGAGCTGGGCGGATATCTGCCCTTCGATGAGACCTATGCCTGGGGCTATATTCCGCTCGGGCTCAGGGCCGGCTATGAAATCAATCCCTCCCTGCGAATCGAGGCGCATATGGCATTGCACCGGGCCTTCGGCGGCAGCCTATGCATTGAAGGCTCCTGGCTGACGGCCGACGACTCGGATCTCGAGGTTTCTGACGGACATCTTTTGGAGATCCCGGTCTGTTACGCCCTCAGCCCTGGCCTGGAGTTGAGCCTCGTTCCCTACTATCTCTTCAGCAGCATCCGCCTGAGCGACCCCTTCCTCATGTACATGTACACCGGCAGCACTACGCTCGCCTACGAGCCGGGCAGCACCACCCACCAGAGCGGAGTGCAGCTACGCCTGGTCTATTACTTCTAGCCCTGATCGCTTCCCTGTTCCCGCAAGGACTTGCGGGAAGGGTCGCTCTCGATACGGTAGCGGTGGATGAAGAAGATCACCACCAGGGAAAAGGGCAGCAGGAGCACGGCCGGGGTATACGGCGGCCGGAAGGCGTTCACGAACCCTTCCCAGGTATTGAGCCAGCCCCCCTCTTCCCCGCCCGGGATGGAGGCCATCAGCAGTGCGAACAGATCCGTGGCGGCCACGATCCATTCGAGAATGCAGCCCATCACCACCTTGGCAAACTGATGGATTTCGCCTGCATCGCGGATGCCTGCCAGGCACATGACCCCGGCGCCTGTCATGACCAGTCCGCCCCAGCCGCCCCGGAAGGCACCGGCGGGCAGCACGAGAGGCCCGGCCGCGAAGGGAGATCCGGCCAGGGCGAGGATCAGCTCGGCCATCCCGGAAGAGAGGAACATCGTCCCCAGCAGGGAAAAATATACCCCATACACCACCCCGGTCTCCTGGAAGGCCCGCGGCGTCTCCATCACTGCACCCCCATCAGGATCCAGATCAGGTGCAGCAGTCCGCCATAGCTGAAGACCACGACGAGAAGCGCCGCCAGGCTGCCGAAGAACACCCTCCCGCCCTCGCGCAGCATCATCAGGAAGGTCGCCACACAGGGGAAATAGATGCTCACCAGCACCACGGCCGAGATCATCTGGTAATCACTCATCTCGATGGCGCTGAGCTGGGCGATGGCGAGATCCTTGCGCAGAAAGGCGGCCAGCAGGGGGCCGGCCGTCTCCCGGGGTACCCCGAACCAGCCCTCGAACACCGGGGCCATGAGCGTGGCCAGGCTATCGATTATACCGAGGCAATACAGAAAATTGACCAGCAGCACCCCGAGCATCACCAGCGGGATGGCCTCCTTGAGGAAGGAATTGGTGCGCATCCACACCTTCTTGGCGATGCTGCCCACGAGGGGTCGCTGGTAGGTGGGCACGTCCATCAGAATCTCGGGCGCCTTGCCCGGCACGAGCTTGTTGAGCAGAAATCCGTAGATGAAGTATCCGGCAAAGAGGTAGAGCATCACGAATCCGATGTATTCGGGGATCACGTCCTGCATGATCCCGATCTGCGCCCCGCACGGGATGAAGACCGCCAGCAGGGTCATCATCATAAAGCGCTGTTTTCTGGTCTCCAGGATGCGGGTCGCCTCCACCCCGGGAACATTGCAGCCCAGGCTGAGGATCGTGGGCACGATCGCGTATCCATGCAGTCCGATCTTGTGGAGAAACGTGTCCATGAGCACCGCCAACCGGGGCATGTAGCCGATATCCTCGAGCAGGGCCAGCATGATGTAGAAGACGAACAGGGCGGGCAACACGACGCCGATGGGTAGAAACAGACCCGAGGTGAGCACACCGAAGGACTCGAGACAGCTGGTGTTGGGCGTGTAGACCCCGTCTATGACCTGACCACCGTCAACCATAAGGGCGTAGAACCAGCTGCCCGGACCCCCGGGGAAGGCCGCCTGCAGCCAGGGCAGCCAGTGCTGGTCGAAGATCTTCACCATGAAACCGTCGGTGATGAACCCGGCAAAGGCGGTGAAGATGCTCCAGAAGGCATACAGGACGGCGATGGCAAAGGGGATGCCCGTGGCCGGTTTGACCGTGAAATCGCCGATGGCATCCTTGAGCGTATGCCGATAGAGTCCAAAACTCACGGTGCGGCCAGTGATGTCCTCGACCAGTTGCCATCTCTCTTCGGGCGTCAGCGTCATGTCTTCTCCCTGAGGCTCTTGAGGTCCGGGTCTAGTGCGCCAGGCACCGCCCGCAGCCGGAACACTCGGGGTGGGTCATGAGATCTCCGACCTTGAGACGCGTGAGGATCTCCGTCGGCGAGGCCGGCCCTGTCTCCATGAGGCGGGCCATGAGGGTGGAGACGCCCTCGCCGCTGATGGCCACCGTGGGCACCACGGGGATACCGAGGATGTGCTCCAGTTTGCGGGCGTCGATGACCATGTTCTTGTCCTGGGCGATGTCCCACTGGTTGAGTGCCAGCACCATGGGAAAGCCCTGTTCCATGATCTCGAGCGCCAGGTAGAGGCCCCGCTCGAGCTTGGAGGCGTCGATGACGCAGATCACCCGCGCATCACGGTTTTCGCGCAGCATCTTCACCGCCACCTCTTCCGCCTTGTCCCGAGGCTCCAGCGAGAAGGTGCCCGGCACATCCACCAGCTGGATGTCCTGTCCGGACTGCCGCATATAGCCCTGAGTATAGTCCACGGTTGTCCCGGGATAGTTGGATGAGATGACATTGGCCCCGGTCAGCCGGTTGAAGATCACACTCTTGCCCACATTGGGGTGACCCATCAGCAGGACCTTCATTCGTCCACCTCCACACAGATCCTGTCGGCGATTCCGATCCCCAGCGAAACGCTGGCATGTTCCACCAGCACAACGACAGGGCCCCTGAGGGGTTCGCGGGTGATCATCCTGACCCGTTTGCCCACGCGTAGCCCAAGGGCGGCCAGCCGGGACCTGAGGTCTAAGGGGATATCCACCACCTCGCCCTCCTGCTCAAAGGCCATACGATCCAGGGGCTGCCGCATCCCTCAACCCCTGACCGCGCTCACGCGGACCTTGGCCGCCATGCCCCTCCCGAGGGCAATGGTCGATCCGTTCAGCTCCAGGACCACCGGTCCGTTGCCGTTGCTTACGACCCTGAGCGTGCTGCCCTCGGATATGCCGCGCAGCATCAGGTTCTGCCGCAGCCCCTGTCCGCCCTCGATGGCCGTGATGCGTAGGCTCTGACCCTCCAGGCCCTCACTCAGTGTCATATGCATATTCCTCGCTTTCTGGTTGAGCTGCGTCCCGGGGGGGCTGCGATGTAGCAGTGAACCCCCTGGCAACGCAGTCCCGGCAGTATCCGCGCACGCCCAGACGGTGTTCTATGGCCACGAATCCGCTCTCAGCCGTGATCTGTCGGATAAGCGCCTCCAGGCGCCCCTCGGCAAACTCGATCACCGCGCCACATGCGATACATACCATGTGATCGTGCCGGGAGCCTTCCTGCAGGCATTCGTAGCTCACACGGCCCTGGCACCTGAGGGTCTCGGTAATGAGGCCCGCTTCCACCAGCAGCGGGATCACCCGGTAGATGGTTGCACGCGAGACCTTCTTGTTGTAGCGCTGGACGCGTTCGAAGAGTTGGTCGGCATCGAAGTGCCCCTCGGCCGCAAGCGCCTCGCCGAGCACCGCGAAACGCTCGGGGGTGAGCTTGAGCCCCTTACCCTTCAAAAACTCCTGAAACCTGGTTTTGCGCTCCTGCATCCCGCCTTCTTATTGAGATTGATTCTCAATCTCATCCGCTTCTATCCTACTCGCTTGTCCCTGTCAACCGAAATCTCCTTCGACATACAGGGATTGTATCGGGGAGGCGGGCTCGGATGGACAGTTCCCGGCGGTGCCGTCAGGGCCTGATCGGTCTCCAGGACCGTTTCGTGGCATACAGCCAGCCGCTTGAAGGCAATCATTTTCCCTGCGGTTGGAAAACGGTTATCCCTTCAGCAGGTCTTCACGACCATTCGTCCACATTTTACATGCTTTTTCAGCATATTGAAAACATTCTTTACGGGTATGCTTGTTGCATACTACCTCTTCGAGTATCTATCGAGCGGGAGGCCCCATGGACAAACTGGTTGTACACTACCGCAAAGGCTACCTCACGAAAGGGCATGCCCTTGATTTCTCGGCCACCAAACCGAGCTTCCATTTCCTGCCCCTTAAGGGTGAACTCATCGAGGTCCACCTCAGCGAACTCAAGGCCGTCTTCTTCGTGCGGGACTTCAGAGGCGATCCATCCTGCCGGGAGTGCGCCGAATATCCGGCCGCCGCGCGAGCAGGCGAGGTGGCGGTCACCTTCAGCGATGGCGAGGTCATCCGGGGCGAGATCCCCGCTCCGCGTGCAAAAAAGCCCGGCTTCTTCCTCTTCCCCGCTGACCCTCGCAGCAACAACGTGGCCCTCTATGGGATCTATACCGCGGTACGTTCCATCGACCCCTTACGGCCCTCCCCGGTCTGAGACCACCGCATCCCCTGGGCCCCGAGCGTCACGGACAGGTAAGGGCACCGTTGCGTCCTGGTGCCCGCTCAGGGCAGCGAACAGCCTTAATCATGGGGATGAGAACCCCAGGGCAAGCCCTGTACCCTCCTTGACACCACCCGGGACGGGGCGTCTATCCAGAGAGATTCAGCACAATCCGGACTCAATGCGCATCGGGTGCAGAAGGCAACACCCGCACCCGGGACAGGGTACCGGCGTGCAGGACGACGAAGCTGCCCAGAGCCACACCGATCTCCCGGGATATCACCGGACACTTGGCTATGAGCAGGAAGAAGATGTCGCGGTCGGCCTGTGAGAGGGTCTCGAAATTGCCCTGCCCCTTCGAGATGACGAGATCCGCGCTGTGGTAGAGAGCGAGAAATTCCTCCGTACAGTGCTGTAGCGGCGTGCCTGGCGCGGGCGAGCCGCTGGAAATCACCCGACACAGGGTGTCCAGCCCGGCCTTATGGGCATCCGCAAGCGTGGCGTCATTGATCACCGGCTTGTCGCGTACGGCACAGATCACCTTCTCGGGCCCGATCACCTCGATAAAGATACGGTCGAGGACGATCTCGCCCGCATTGTCACAAAGGTACAGGACGCTGCGGGCCCGCTCGAGCCGCTCCCTTAAGGCATGGGTGTGATCGATGGACAGCTGCGCCTCAAGGGCCCTCCTGATCGTGGCCTCCACATCGAGACCGTCGCGCCCCCCGGCTCCGAAGTCGATGATGTTACCGGCCAGGGCGATGCGTAGGGCCGTATCAAAGGCATCCCCGGATTCCCGGGTGAGGGTCTTCAACTGCGGCAAGAACTGCACGGCCAGTTCGGTATAGTGGCGCTTGATCTCGGCATAGGGATCGAGGATCCCGCTGCGTTCACGGATCTGGGCATACATCTCCATGGCCATCAGCGGAGGGGCATGGCCGTAGTCGAAACGCGAGAGGTTCTCCAGCGTCTCCCGCACAAACCCCTCCTGTGCCTGGAGGGGAAGGTTCGATCTTGCGATATCCACGGCCTGTCGTACGAGACAGGCCACACATTCGAGACTGGTGTGCACGCCTATAGGACCTTGAGCACGTTTTCCACGATCATGTGAAAGGCCTTATTGGCAGCGGTGCGCTCGTCACCGGTGACAAAGGGCTTTCCGGCATCCGTCTGGAGAACGATATCCGCATCCAGGGGTACGGCACCGAGGAAGGGGACCTGCAACTCTAAGGCGGCCCTTTCCCCGCCGCCGATCTTGAAGAGATCGATCTTCTCTCCGCAATGGGGGCAGGCAAAACCGCTCATATTTTCGATGATTCCGAGCAGGTTCAACTCGAGGGCCTTGGCGAACTCCACACTCTTGCGCGAATCGAGCAGGGCCACATCCTGGGGTGTGGTAACCACGATGGCGTACGGGGCCTCGATGCCTTCGGCGCCCTTTATGATCTGGGCAATGGAGAGGGGCTCGTCGCCGGTTCCCGGAGGCAAATCCACCACCAGGTAATCCAGCTCGCCCCAGTTCACGTCCTTGATGAACTGGTTCATCACCGTGTGTTTCATGGGACCGCGCCAGATAACGGGCGTATCCTGGTTGTCCAGCAGGTAGCCCACCGAGATCACCTTGAGGTTTGCATGAGCCGCAACCGGTACGATGCTCCCCTCCTCGTCGGCGAAAAGCTTGCGGTTCTCCACCCCGAGAATCTTGGGGATGTTCGGACCATGAATATCGCCGTCCAGGATGCCGACGCTGTAGCCCTCACGGGCAAGGCTCATGGCCAGATTGGCGGCCACCGTGGATTTGCCCACCCCGCCCTTGCCGCTCATGACCATGATGGTGCGCTTGATGCGCTCCAGCCTCCGCCTTAGCTGCATTTCTTCCTTCTGCTTGCACTGCGATTCGCAAGCCTCGCATGTTGTATTGCATGTCGGGTCAGCCATGAAAAACTCCTTAATGTCTGTGATCTACGCCTCAGTCTTGGCCATGAGAGGCCCCGTATGTCTGTGATCTGCTTCTTAGTCAGGGTGCCTAACACAGATTGGCACATAATTCAACTTACCTCCCCCGCAATCCACGAGACCACCGCAGAAAATTTGCTCACAATTCCCGATCCGAGGAGACCCTGCCCCCCTGATTGACCTTGACAAACGCCAGCACACCCGTTAGTGAGTGAGTAATTACTCGCTAATGGGGCGCATGCATGGCTAAGGCAACCTTTCACCGTATTTCGAAGGAAAAGCAGCGCAGAATCCTCGATGTCGCCGCCAGGGAATTCGCCACCCACGGCTTCCACAAATCCAACATCAATACCATCGCCGAGAACGCGGGCATCTCCATTGGTGCCATGTACAAGTATTTCAGGAGCAAGGAAGAGCTCTTCAATGAGACTGTGGACGACGGTATCCGCATGCTCGACGACTACTACACCGAGATCGTAAACCGCAGGGGCGACCCCCTGGAGAAGATCCGCAGTATCTTTACCGAGGTCATCTGTTCCATGGAGGATATGCACTTCTTTCCCCACCTCTATCTGGCGCTCATCTCTACCGGCATGGACGCCTTTGCCGATGAATACGCGGAGAAGATCGAGCAGGTGGGGAGACAGTACCTCACGCGCCTGATCCGGGAGGGCATCGAGGACGGCTACATCCGCAGGGACATCGACATCGAGATGGCCGTCTATTTCATCGACAACCATCTCATGATGCTCCTTTTCGCGCGCGTTTCCCCCTTTCTGAAGATCCGCCAGCAGACCTTCCTGGGGGGAGAGACCGCCCCCGCACGCATCGTGGAAGAGACCGTGAACATCTGCCGCAGGATGTTCGTGCCCGATTGAGGCTGTACCCCCGCAAGGGGAGACCATAGTGGAGGAGGTTTGATCTATGCCGCTTACGCCTGAAGAAAACAGGGAGTTGATTGGCAAGGCGTGTGAGATCCGCAAGGAAATCGTCACGATCGCCTTTACCGCGGGTGGCGGGCACGTGGGGGGCTCGCTCTCCCAGACGGATGTCCTGGTGGCGCTGTACTACCGCTTTATGAACATCGATCCCACGCGCCCTGACTGGGAGGACCGCGACCGTTTCATCCTCTCCAAGGGCCACGGGGGGCTCGGATGGGCCGCCGTCCTGGGAGACAAGGGCTATTTCGACAAGAAGCTCCTGAAAAATTTCAACAAGACCGGCTCGCCCTTCGGCATGCACCTCGACAGCCTCAAGGTGCCCGGCTGCGACGCCTCCACCGGATCGCTGGGGCACGGCTTGGCGATCGCGGTGGGCATGGCCAAGGGCGCCCGGCTGCTAGGCAAGTCGTACCGCACCTATGTCATGATGGGCGACGGTGAGCTGTGTGAGGGCTCGGTGTGGGAGGCCGCTATCCTGGCCGGTCACCACAAGCTGGACAACCTCATCGCCTTTATCGACCGCAACCAGCTCATGATCGACGGCCCCACCGAGGAGATCACCACCCTCGAGCCACTGGTCGACAAATTCGTGGCCTTTGGCTGGGACACCCAGAGGATCGACGGCCACGACTTCGAACAGATCGTGGCCGCTATCGAAAAGGCCCACTCTGTCAAGGACAAGCCCTCGATAATCATCTGCGACACGATCAAGGGTAAGGGGGTCTGCCAGTTCGAGGGCAACGCCCAGTGGCACTACGGGGGCATCGATTCCGACATCCGGGATCAGGCCTTCTCAGACATCGACAAGCTCCGCAAAGAGCTCTGCGGATAAAGGAGGCGCAAGATGGCTGAAGGTATGACATGGTCGGTTACCGACGGTGACAAGCTGACCCAGGCGGAAATCTATGGCGAGGTCCTCTCGCAGATGGGCGAGAAATACCCCAACCTCGTCGCCATGACGGCCGACCTGGCCAAATCCACCAAGATCGGCCGGTTTGAAAAGAGGTATCCCGAGCGCTTCATCAATGTCGGCATCGCCGAGAACTCCCTCTTCGGCATGGCGGCAGGACTCGCCCAGTCGGGGCTCCTGCCGGTGGTCTCCACCTTTGCCGTGTTCGCTTCTCTTCGGTGCGCCGAACAGGTGCGCACCGACATCTGCTACCAGAACCTGAACGTGAAGATCATCGCCACCCACGCCGGCATCTCGTTCGGCCAGGCCGGCTCCACCCATCACTGCACCGAGGACATCGCCGTGATGCGCTCTTTCGCCAACATGACCGTCATCGTGCCCGCCGACGGCATCGAGACCGGCAACGCCGTGAGCCAGGCCCTGGAATGGCCCGGCCCGGTCTATATCCGTATCGGCCGTGGTTTCGAGCCCCACGTGCACACCACGCAGGACTATGGCTTCACCATCGGCAAGGCCGTGACCCTCAAAGACGGCCACGACGTCACCCTCATCGCCTGTGGCGTGGGTGTGCTCCAGGCCATGCGCGCCGCCGCGGTGCTTGGGGCCCAGGGCCTCTCCGTACGCGTCATCGATATGCACACCATCAAGCCCATCGACGCCGACATCATCATCAAGGCCGTGCGCGAGACGCGCCGTATCGTGACCATCGAGGAACACAACATCTTCGGGGGCCTGGGCTCGGCCGTGGCCGACGTGATTACCGCCAGCGGCAAGGCCTGCGCCTTCCGCAAACTCGGTGTGCCGGACGCATTCTCGATCGTGGGCTATCCCGAGGACCTCTACCACCACTACGGCTTCGATGCCGACGGCATCGTCGAGGCCGTGGGCGCGCTCATGAAGATGGAGATCGAAGAGGACGAAGACTGGGAAGACGAGGTGTAGGCCATGGCTGACACGGTTAAGCTTACCAACCGGATAATCCTGCGGTCGATCTTTCCGCTCTTCAAGGTCATCTACGAGGCCGACTGCAGTAAGGCCAAGGACATCTTGGGGCGCTTCGACGGTGTGATCCAGTTTGCCGTCCACCATAGTGACACCGGCGCCTACCTCGAGTTCAAAGACGGGGGGCTCGAGGTGCTCCAGGGCATCCACCCGCGGCCGGATATCTATATCGGCTTTCGCGACATGGCCGCCATGAACGCCATGTTCACCGGCGGCAAGCCCTCCGAGATCGGCCTGCCCCGCCTCAGGGGCCTCTGGCGCCTGGGGCTGCTCGTGCGCCTGGGCCTGCTCTTCCCGGGCCTGCTGATGCTCATGCCCGACAACCACCCCAGTGACCCCTCCAAGCGTGCCCTCAAGGTGCGTATGACCATGTACATGGTCACCAACGCGCTCAGCCAGCTCAACAAGGGCGGCGACGAGGACATGCAGACCTGGACGGCCAAACAGCCCGACCGCATCTACCAGCTCTCGGTGGACCCCGACGGCGACGCGGCCTACCTGCGCGTCAAGGCCGGCAAGACCAAGGCCGGCCGGGGGCGCTACGCCCGCAAGGCCCCCTTCATTCACATGCGCTTCAATTCGCTGGATTCAGCCTATGCCGTGCTCTGTGAAGGCAAGGACACCCTCACGGCCATCTCCGATGGCGACCTCAATCTCGAGGGTTCCCCGGAGTACGGCGGCGCCTTCGGCGGCTTCATGCTCAAGATCCAGGACCTCGTTACCTGAATCCCAGCCGGGCCCCCTGTTCCCTGAAGGGGGCCCGGCTTTTAAGAGAAAAGAACAAACCTGACCGACCTCCCCATCCCCCTCATGGAAGGCGGGGGATGGGGAGGTCGGTCTTCAGCTCCCGGGCTGGGCACATGAAACAATCCCTTGAGCTTGACTATCCTCGACTTAAGCGTCGGGGAGTTATGGTGATTGAATTCGACACCGGTGCGCAGGGTCGTGCGGTGCCTGCCCGGGATGGCGGCCGAGAAGCCGGCTAGTCCCAGACCACCTTGGATTCCGGTTGGATCCTGCCGAGGGCGCGGTAGGCGTACTCCCTGACATACCAGCAGTCATCGTCGTGCACGACACCTGTGAGGGCAGCCAGGGCCTCACCTCCCCCGATCCTACCCAGTGCCCAGCAGGCCTTGGTGCGCACATTCATGTTCGCATCCTCGAGGGCGTCCAGCAGAAGGGGCACCAGTGAGGCCTCTCCCCGCTGGCCGGCCACGATCAGGGCATTCAGACGCACCCGCGGGCTCTGATCCCGGGCATAGCGCTCCAGTTCGCGTGCGCTGAGCTCGTCGGGGGCGCTCAGGAGGGTCACGTAGCGTTGGGCCTCGTGTTCGGAAAGCACGTAGGCGTGGACCTTCTCCGGATGTGTCTGAAGTTGGTGTATGAGGAAGACCTGGTAGCCGGCGGGCAGCCAGCCCGCAAGATAGATACCCAGCAGGAGTGTTGTCAGGGTCAGGCCTCTCCCGGCCAGCGCAAATCCGAGCCAGACAAGCGCCAGCAGGCCTACCAGCGGCAGGGCCTTGAGCGCGGTGCCGATACCGCGTCGCATCGGGCGGTTGCGGTCGAAGAGCCGAGATCCCGCGGTGATGATGCGATTCTGGGCATTCAGCGGCGAGGCATCCTCCACGCGCAGGGCCGTGCATGGCAGGTCCTGTGTGCCGGCCACCAGGCTGCTGCTGCCTGCAAGCCTGCAGGGGTCAACGCTGCGGATCCACAGCGTCCCGTGTGGCCGCGGACCGATCCTGGCCCGGCTGTGCGCCAGGGCGATCACGTTCTGCGAGCGCTGGGCAAGGGGCTTGATCACATCGGCCGCGATCAGGGTGTGCTGATAGTAGAAGGTGCTCACCTCTCTCAAACCGGGCAGCATCAGCATGCCATCCCGGATCTGGATAAAGGAGGAGGAAGAAAGCGTGAGCACCGGCAGCACGAGCACGAGCACGCAGAAACCCCATCTCTTCAGGGAGGGGCAGACCCTCTCGCGGCGCCGGCGCATCACCCCGGCAAAGGGGAGGAAAAAGGCACCCGGGGTCAGGGCGGCACAGCTTAACGCCAGAGCTGGCATCTCGCGGCTGTAGCACAGACACAGGCACACCGCGCCGTAGGGGACCAGCCAGATAAGATCCCCGCGCCTGAAGCGCCCCCTGAACCAGGGCCTCAGTGCGAGCAGGGACCCCATAAGGGCGAACAGGACTCCCAGGGTGCAGCCGAACAAGAGTGCGTTACCCAGTTGGTGGCGCGCGGCGGTGAGGTAGGCGTCATCGGGCCGGATCACCGTGGTCATGCCGTGGGCGGCGAAAAGCTGCATCTCCTGCTGAAGCTTGAGGGCATGGCTGCGCACGAAAAGGTAGCCATAGAGGCTCAAGAGGCTGGTGGTGCCGACCATACCCAGGGTGCAGGCCTGAAAGAACCGCGACACGTCACGGGAGGCATCAGGGGCAGGCGGCATGGAGGTTACCGGGATCGGTTCTTGGTCTTCTTGGGCGCAACCTTCCTGGCGCTGACTTTTTTGGCAGGATCGGATCCCTGCCTGTGCTGGCCCTGTTTCTTGCCAAGGGTTTCGGCGCTCTTGTAGCCTTCGAGCAGGGAAAAGACTACCTGCCGCGTACCGGCGCTCTTCCTTCCCCGGACCGCCTCAACATCGGAGCGGGAAATCCACACGTTGCGCAGCTTCTTGACCTCCTTGGTGTACCTGATGAAATCGGCGAGGGCCTCGTCACAGACCTGGGTGAAGCGACGGGAATCGAGGAAGGCGATGTCACGCATGGTTTCCACGGTCTGTTTTTCGAGCTTCATGACATAGCGGATGCGTTTTTCCGTACAGGCGCTACGCGGACCGACATAGCGCTCGACGCTCCTGGCCGGCACCGGGCTACCGAGTTCCTGTTCGCGGGCAAAGATATAGGCCTTCATGGCGGCCTCGACAAAATCAACCATAGCCACGTTCAGCATGCGTGACAGGACCCTGAGTTCATTCAGGGTGGCGGACTTGAAATACATCATGAATCGAGCGGTTTCGTTTGTGATCTGTGCGGCACTCATGCATGTTCCTCCTAGGCTGTTCTGGCCGTTTCCCTCATCATTGTCCTGTCTGTGCCCGGCCACCGCATACAGACTGTGACCACACACCTGCGCTTCCCCCATATCAACAAGCGCTCAATCACCCGGCCTTCTATCGTGGCTATGAAAACCCTCCGGCAAGCCCGGGCCACTCCTTGACGCCAGAAGCGGCGGGGAACCCGACCCATACCGATTAAACTTCCAGAATCTCTTTTTCCTTTACGGACAGGAGTTCATCCACCTTCTTGATACTCTCGTCCGTGACGGTCTGCACTTTGTCGAGCCCCTTCTGCATCTCATCCTTGTTGATCTCCTTGTCCTTCTCGAGATCCTTGAGCAGGGCATTGGCGTCCCGGCGATGGTTGCGCATCTCGATCTTATAGTCCTCCGCCATCTTCTTGACCATACGGACCAGTTCCTTGCGGCGTTCCTCGTTCAACGGGGGGATAGGCACCCGGATGATGTTCCCGTCATTATTGGGGGTCAGACCGAGCTCCGATTTCATAATGGCCTTTTCGATCGGCCCCAGGGCACCCTTATCCCAGGGCTGAATGGAAATCAGCCGAGCTTCGGGTACGGACAGGGTGGCCAGCTGGTTCAGCGGTGTCGGGCTGCCGTAGTAATCCACCAGGATCCCGTCCATAATGCCGATGGAGGCCCTGCCCGTGCGCACCTTGGCCAGGGCCTGCTTCATGGCCTCGAGGCTCTTGACCATGTCCTGCTTCATTTCATTGAGTACATCATCAACCATAGGTTCATCCTCCCCCTGCCCATACACGGGATCCGATATCCTCGCCCATCAGGAGCCCCCGCAGCTTCTCCGGCACATTGATGTTCATGACGCGGATTTCCAGGCCGTTATCACGGCACAACGCGATGGCTGAGGCATCCATCACCTTCAGGTTTCTGCTGAGCACCTCGTCATAATCGAGTTCGGCAAAGAAGACGGCCTCCGGATACCGCACAGGGTCCCTGTCGTAGACACCGTCGACCTTGGTGGCCTTGATCAGGACGTCGGCCCCGATCTCCAGCGCGCGCAGCGCGGCCGTAGTGTCGGTGGTGAAATACGGGCACCCCGTGCCCCCGGCAAAGAGTACCACCCGGTTGTGATCGAGGTGTTTGAGTGCCCGGGCCCGAACAAAGGTCTCGACCACCCGGGGAACCTCCAAGGCACTCATGATGCGGCTCTCCAGGCCCTGGCGGCCCATCTCTTCCGACAGCGCCAAGGCGTTCATGAGCGTCGCCAACATGCCCATGTGATCCGAACGCACACGGTCCGTGAAGATCCCGGTCTGGGCGCCGCGGTGAATGTTGCCACCGCCGATGACGATGCCCACCTGCGCCCCGGTCTCCACGGCTACCCGCACACATGCGGTGATGCGGGCCAGGGCCTCGGGCTCGATCCCGAAGCCCTGCGCGCCGGCCAGGGCCTCACCGCTGAGTTTCAAGAGAATGCGGGAATACCGGATCGTCACGGTTCTACAGCTCTTCTCCCAACTGATACCTGGCAAAACGCCGGATGAGACATTTTTCACCGGTCTTGCCCATCAGCTGTTCCAGTAGCTGCCCCACGCTCACGTCCGAGTCCTTGACAAAGGGCTGCTCGAGCAGACAGCGCTCGGAATAGAACTTCTTGAGTTTGCCCTCGACGATCTTGTCCAGGATCTTTTCGGGTTTGCCGGATTTGAGGGCCTGCTCCTTGAGGATCTCCTTTTCCTTGTCCAGCACCTCACCGGGCACCTCGTCGCAGCTGACCCATTCCGGGCCGGCGGCGGCGATATGCATAGCGACATCCTTGGCGAAACTGGTGAAATCATCCGACTTGGCCACGAAGTCACTCTCGCAGTTCACCTCGAGGAGCACGCCGATCTTGCCGCCCATATGGATGTAGGAGATCACGGTTCCCTGTAAGGTCGCCCGCCCCGAGCGCTTGCTGGCCACCTCCATGCCCTTCTTGCGAAGCAACTCGACGGCCTTATCGAAGTTACCCCCGGCCTCGGTGAGGGCCTTCTTGCAATCCATCATGCCCACGCCGGTCTTATCTCTCAGTTTCTTGACGTCTTCTGCTGTTATCTGCACGCTCTCCCTCCCCTCATGCTCTAGGCTGTTTCTTCATCCTCGAATTCATCGACCGTGCCGCTAGGGAGTTCATCATCACCGCCCTTGACGATGATCTCGATTTCACCCTCGAGTCCCTGACCGATCTGCTCCCTGGGACGACCCTCGGCCGCCGAAGGTGCACCTTCGACCTCTGAAGAGGCCTCCTTTATCTCGCTTTGCAGCTTTTCCTCGTAGAGGGAACGCCCCTCTATGACCGCCTCGGCGATCTTCGAGGTGAAAAGCCGGATGGCCCGGATGGCGTCGTCATTGCCGGGAATGACATAATCGATAAGGGTAGGATCACAATTCGAATCCACGATGGCCACAATGGGGATGCCCAGTTTGCGCGCCTCCTTGACAGCGATGTTCTCCCGTGTAGGATCGACCACATAGACGATATCCGGCAGGTGATCCATATCCTTGATCCCGTTCAGGGCGCGATCGAGCTTCATCTTGTGGCGCTTCATGCTGAGCTGTTCCTTCTTGGGATAGTCCTCGATCGTGCCGTTATCGATGATATTCTCGAGCCACTTGAGCTTTTCGACGCTCAGCTTGATGGTCTCATAGTTGGTGAGCATGCCGCCCAGCCAGCGGTGATTGATATAGAAGGCCCCGGAGCGCTGCGCCTCTTCCTCGATGGCGTCCTGGGCCTGCTTCTTGGTCCCCACGAATAGAATGCGCCCCCCGCTGGCCGTGGTTTCCCTTATGAAATCACACGCCTGATCAAAGAGTTTCTCGGTCTTCTGCAGATCGATGATGTGGATACCGTTTCTGGCCCCGAAGATATAGGGTTTCATCTTGGGATTCCAACGCGGGGTTTGATGGCCGAAATGGACGCCTGCCTCCAGAAGCTGCTTCATGCTAACTACCGACATACTTCCTCCTTCTCTGGGTTTTTATCCTCCGCCCCCTGCAGGCATCATCCTCCCATAGGACACCCGAAGCCTGCGTAAAAAAAGGGACGTGTGTATTGGTCAGCCCTTCTATCACACCCGGAACCGGCTTTCAAGGGGTAAGGCATGAAATTTATCAGGGGAACAGTGCCATGTATGCCCGGGGACGCTCATGCCCCTTTGAACAGCGGTGCGACCTTCTTGAAGAGAGGCGTCCCCGCCCGCTCCAGGAGCATGAAGGCAATGGTCTCGGTGGTATACACGAGGGCTCCCGCATCCCGCAGGGTCTCGATGGCCGCTGTGCGGTCCTCGGCGTAACGCGAACAGACCGCATCTGCGGCCACCACCACCTTGAAACCGGCCCGCAGGAGGTCGAGGGCGCTCTGCAGCACACACACATGCGTTTCGATCCCGGTAATTATCACGGACCTGCGGCCCGTCTCCACCAGTACCTGCTTCAGGTCCGGGTCTCTGAAGCAGCTGAAGGTCATCTTGGCATAGCGGGGGATGCCCTCGGTCAGGCGCCCGACCTCCAGCATGGTCTCTCCGAGGCCTTGCGGGTACTGCTCAGAGATCACAAGCGGCAGAGAGCACGCCTTGGCGCACTCGATCAGGATCAGACTGTTGTCGAGGAACGCCTGCCTGAATGGCACCTCCATGGCCTGATAGAGCCGCGGCTGAATATCGATCACCAGCAGGAGCGTCTCATTACTATAAATCATAAAATCCTTCATCGTCTTCCTCATTCATTAATCGCTATGGGGCGAATTCCCCCACCGTTTGCGTCGTCAAGGGCTTGCGCCGAGGTTCATGCCCCTGATGTCAGATCCATCGCTATCGCTCTGGCCGTCCCTTTGATGTGCGGTGCCGCTCAGAGGATCAGAGGATAGATCATGGCATACACGATGGCGGGGATCATATTGCCGACCTTGATCTGCTTGAGCCCCAGCAGGTTAACACCGATCCCCACGATGATGATACCGCCGGTGGCCTCCACCGAACTCAGGACTAAGGGGTCCTGGAGGAAGGCCAGGGCGGATGCCAGCAGGGTGAACCCGCCCTGAACCACCAGCACGGACAGCGCCGAGAAGGCCACACCGATGCCCAGGGAGGAGGCCAGCGCCGTGGCAGCCACCCCGTCGAGCAGGGATTTCACGAAAAGCGTGCTGGAATCACCCACGGTTCCGTCCTGGATACAGCCCACGATCATCATGGCCCCCGTAAGGTAGAGCACGGAGGCCGCTACAAACCCCTGCACAAAGGTCGACGACTCGGAGCGGAAGCGCCGTTTTAGTCGCTCGCCCAGAAGCTCGACCCCACGTTCGATGCGTAAAAGCTCACCGGTCACTGAGCCCAGCAGCAAACAGCTGATGGTGGCCACGGGGGTGTTCCCGACGAGCGCCATCTTGATCCCGATGAGTATCACGGCCAATCCCAGGGCCTCCATGAGGATGGACTTGATCCCCGGAGAGATATGTCGTCCGGCGAACAGGCCCACCGCACTCCCCACCAGAATCGCCCCGGTATTCACGATTGTTCCGGTCACGCCCGGCTCCTTTGTCCCACGTTCAATCATGGGTATGGACCCCAGGGCAAGCCTAAGGCCCCTGCTTGCCGCCGCAAGCGGCGGGGAATTTGACCCTCAGGCCATTAAAGACTCCCTATCCAATGTTCACGGCCCCGGTCAATCAAATAATGGGGCCTTGGCCTGTGGGGCAGGAGGGATACCATTGACAATTTGAACATGTGAACATATATTCATATGAATATGGAGCACACCTGTACGGTCATCCATGCGGAAGTAGTCGCCCGGGTAGGACAACGTATGCCCCAGGACGAGGCCATGCTCAATGAACTGGCGGAGTTCTTCAAGGTTTTTGGAGATGCCACCCGGATCAGGATCCTCTTCGCCCTGGCTGCCGCCGAGATGTGCGTTTGCGACATCGCCGCCCTCCTGGGGATGAACCACTCGGCCATATCCCATCAGTTGAAGATCCTCAGTCGGTCGAAGCTCGTCCGGCAGCGCCGGGAAGGCAAACTCGTCTACTATTCCCTGAGCGATGCCCACGTCAAGAGGGTCCTGGCCCAGGGTTTCGAACACATCAGCGAATGAGCGCACCAAGTGTAACGCACGATGAGGAGCTGAAAATGCCGACACACCACCATCACCACCACAACGGCCAGCATCCCTCCCCGAGGGGTTCCCTCGGGCTCGTGATCCTCTTCAATGTCATGATCACCGTGGTGGAGTATATCGGCGGCTTCCTCTCCGGCAGCCTGGCGCTTGTCTCGGATGCCACCCACAACCTCTCGGATGTCTTGGCGCTGATTCTCGGCTTCGTCGGGGAGCGGCTCATGCGGCGTGAGCCGGACCTGGATTTCTCCTTCGGCCTGCGGAGGATCGAGGTGGCCACGGCCCTTATCAACGCCCTGACCCTGGTCGCCATCGCCGCCTTCATCCTCATCGAGGCCCTCGATCGCTATCAGAATCCGCACCCGATCGCCATCGAGGTCATGCTGCCGGTGGCACTCGTGGGTCTTTTGGGCAACGTCTTCTCAATCGTGGCACTCAGGGGACAGCGCGACAGAAACCTGAACCTCAGGGCCGCCTTCCTCCATCTCTTCTACGATGCCCTTTCGTCAGGAGCCGTGATCGCCGTGGCCTTGATCCTCCTCTTCTGGCCCGCCTTCTGGCTCGATCCCCTCATAAGCCTCGTAATCGTCGTCATGATCGCGTCCAGCGCGGTGGGCATTATCCGGGAGTCTCTGCGCATCTTCCTGCAGGTGGCGCCCGCCCATCTCGACACCGCCGCCATCCAGCGTTCCCTGGAGTCCGCCTCCGGCGGCGGCGTTCACGGGCTGCACATCTGGTCGGTGAATTCCACCGAGGTCTTTCTGTCCTGCCATATCTGCCTGGGAGAGGAGGCGGTCGTGAATACGGACCAGGTACTGCGCTCGGTGAATGCCGAGCTCGAGCGCCGCTACGGCATCACCCATACGGCCATTCAGGTGGAGCGCTCCGCGCACTGCCGTGATGGAGGGGGCCCCTGCTGCTCTCAGGAGAACCCTTCCGGGAGGTCTTGAGATGGACAATCCGCACCTCGGTCTGCTGATCAGTGTCGGTGAACTGGGCGCCATGATGGCGGGCAGCCCGGATATCCAGTCCTTTCTCGAGCAGGGCGTGCGCCTGGTGGCGCACCACATGCGCGCCCAGGTCAGCTCCATCTACCTGTACGACGAGGCCACCGAAGAGCTGGTGCTCCAGGCCACGCAGGGACTGAATCCCGCTTCCGTCGGCCGCGTGCGCCTGCACCGGGGCGAGGGGCTGGTGGGGCTGTGCCATGAGGAACGCCGACCCATCCATGTGGACCGAGCCAGTGAAAATCCGCATTACCGCTACTTTGCCGAGACCGGTGAGGCTGCCTTCGAGGCCTTTCTCGCGGTTCCCATCCTGCTGGGAACCGCGAGTATCGGTGTGCTCACCGTTCAGCGCCCGCTGAGCCAGGTGTTCCATGAACACGACATCCTGACCTTGAGGGCGGTGGCCTCCCAGCTGGCGAGTTCGATCGAACACGCCCGGGTGCTGATGCATCTGAGATCCGTCCCGGAGCGGGGCACGCCCCGCCCCCTGCCCCTGAGGCAGGGAGAGGAGGACCGGGACAGCCGGGTGCTTTCCCCCGGCAAAGACGTCCGGAGTCCCCGGTCCATCCTCGTCAAGGGCATACCGGCCTCGCCAGGCATCGCCTCCGGGCCGGCCCATATCTTTGCCCCCCACACACAGACACGCGCCCTTCTGCCCGAGCACCCCCGCGAGGACCTGGGGCCCTCAGACCTCACCCGGGCGCTGGAGGCCACCCGCGCTCAGCTGGCCGAACTGCAGCGGCGCATGGAAAAGCGCCTGCCCGAGATGGTCTCGCTGATCTTCACCGCCCAGCAGATCATGCTCAAGGACAGCACCTTCATCGACAGAATCACGGAGCGCATCGAGAAGGGCTTGAATCCCCCGGAGGCACTCTATGAGGTGTGCACCTTCTACATGGATACCTTTGCCTCCAGCTCCCAGGCCTACCTCCGCGAGAAAGCCCACGATGTGGAAGACCTCATGCGGCGGGTCATGGGCAATCTGCTGCAGGATCAGTCGGATGGTCCCTGCGGGTGTCAAGGTGCGGTTGTGATCGCCAGTAACCTCTACCCCTCCGACATCATCAGCCTGGCCTTAGAAGGCATCGCCGGGATCGTACTGGTAAGCGGCGGGGTTA
Source organism: uncultured Bacteriovoracaceae bacterium (assembly GCA_964618975.1). Lineage (GTDB taxonomy): Bacteria > Desulfobacterota > Desulfomonilia > UBA1062 > UBA1062 > CAZUDI01. The sequence goes on from CAZUDI010000001.1 coordinate 47,661, forward strand.
CCTCGCATGTGTCCATCCTGGTGCGGAGCCTGGAGATCCCCCTGATCATCAGCACCGATGCCTGGCTCATGAATCTGGCGCCGGGGACAGAGGTCCTGCTGGATGCCACGCAGGGCAATATCTATCTGGACCCCACGCCTAAAGTCCGGGAGCGCTTCCAGGAACGGGAGGAAACCCATACCATGACCTCTTCCGCGGCTATGAACGAGGAAACCCGCACGCGGGATGGCATTCGCGTGAGCCTGCAGGCCAACATCAACCTGCTCAGCGAACTGCCACTGGCCCGGCGGCTTAAGGCACAGGGCGTGGGGCTGTACCGTACGGAATTCCCCTTCATGATCCGCGCCACGCCGCCGTCGGAAGAGGAACAACTCGTCGTCTACCGCACGCTTGTACGCGAGATGGCCGCGCTCCCGGTCACCTTCAGGACCCTGGACGTGGGCGGCGACAAGCTCCTGGCATACTTTGACCACGCAAGCGAACCCAATCCCGCCCTGGGGCTACGCTCGATCCGCTTCTCCCTGAAGCACACTGACCTCTTCGCGCAACAGCTACGGGCGATCCTGCGCGCCGGCGCAGGGGCGCCCGAACTGAGGATCATGTTTCCCCTGATCTCCTCCACCGAGGAATTCCTGCAGGCCGCTTCCATCGTCCATCAGGCCCGAGAGGACCTCACCCGGGAGGGGCTCGCGCACCACCCTTCCCCCGCCATCGGGATGATGATCGAGCTGCCTGCCGTAGTCGAAATCATGGACGAGCTCGTGCAGGTGGTCGATTTCTTCAGCATCGGCACCAATGACTTCATCCAGTACCTGCTGGGCGTGGATCGGACCAACGAACTGGTGGCGGATTTCTACCTGCCACACCACCCAGCCGTACTCCGATCACTCGCACGGGTGGTCGGTGTCGCCCGGGATGCGGGCAAGGAGATCAGCGTCTGCGGCGAGATGGCCCACGAGCCGGACCTGGTCGCCTTCCTCCTCGGCATCGGGGTACGCACCTTCAGCCTCGACCCCCGCTATCTGCCCCAGATTCAACGCACCATCCAGTCCCTGAGCCTGGACGAGGCCCAGGAGAGCGCCGGGAAGCTTTTGCGGTCCAGAACGGGCATCGGTTCTCATTGGGCAGACAAAGGGGCACCCGTCCTCTGAAGCCCGGAGAAGGCCGGCGGGCAGAGAGGGCGCCCTCACCCGAAAAGTGCAAGCAGGTCCGCGGGGCAGCCCACAAGCAGGCGCGCCCCGCTGCCTACGAGCTCCTCCCTGCCCCGGAAGCCCCACAGCACGCCTACCGGCAGCATACCGGCATTCACGGCGGTGCACATGTCCACGTTCGTGTCCCCCACAAAGACCACCCGCCCCGGCTTGACCCCGAGGGCACGCGCGATCTGGAGGGCCCCGATCGGATCGGGCTTGCGCGGAAAACCGGGCCTGAGCCCGCAGACCCGCGTGAAACTCCAGCGACCCAGGAAGGCCTTCACCATCTCCTGCGTGAAGTCATGGGGCTTATTGGAGAGTACCGCCAGAGGCAGGCCGCGGGAGGTGAGTGCATCGAGCAGTTCCGGGATCCCTTTATAGGGTCTGGACTTGTGGGCCCAGCCCCTCCCGTATTCCGAGCGCATGGCCTCCATGAGGCCTTCGATCGTAGCCTCGTTGCGCTCATCCTCCGGCAGCACGCGCTCGCAGAGCACACGCATACCCTCCCCCACGAGCAAGCGATAGTCCGAGGAGGCACGGGGCGCAAAGCCCTGTCTGGCAAGGGCCGCATTCATGCTGTCGGCCAGATCTTCCAGGGTATCGAGAAGGGTCCCGTCGAGGTCAAAGATGACCGCATCCCAGGTCATGGTCGTGCTTGTCCTTTTCCCCGTGCACTCATGAAGGGCCAATCCCATCGGGGAACGGCGGTTAGCAATCTAGTGGTCGTGGCCGTCACACCCGTCGTGAGCGTGGCACTCGATTCGGGAATCCTCAAGCGCCCCGCCCAGCCAAGCCTCCAGGACCACCTGAACCTCGCCACTGCACCCGCGTACCACCTCGATCCCGTGAGAGGACAGCACGTTGACCGCACCCGCCCCCATGTTCCCGGCCAGCATCACCGTGACGCCCATGGCCGAGAGGGTATCCACGATCCCGGTCTTGCACCCGCATCCCGCAGGGGGTTGCACAACCTCCCTGCCCGTGATCCGTTTCTGGTCATCGACCTCGAAGACCGTAAAGTGCTCGCAATGTCCGAAATGCTCATCAACCCTGTTTCCCGTCGACGGAAGTGCAATCTTCATTTCATCCTCCCTGTAGCGCTGTTTTCTGAACCTTCCTTGCTGTCGGTCCTCCGCCGGATCGTGCCGGGGGAAACCCTGCCAATGCGGGAATGCAGCTTAAATCGGGTATGTGTCATCTTTCCTCCCCATATCCTTAAATCGTACGCTCATCAAGCCTCAATTCCCTTTGTGGGGGGGCTGCCGGCCACGGTTGCAGGCCTGCCTTTGGCGCACAAGCCTGCTCTCCCCTATGGGTGATCTTATCTACGGGAAGGTTGTCTGCTTCCCGGGCAGGAAGCTACTGGGCCTTACCGCCCGGTAAGTGCCTAGGTCGGGATACTGGCCGATGCCACCGCGGTGCCCTTACGATACAGTTTGAGCGCCTGAGCCATATGCACGGCCCCTTCGATGCTGTGGGCCACGGGAACGCCGTTGATCTCGAAGCCCTCGATGAGCATGCGGTATTTCTCGAGGCGCGGGATATAGGCCACCATCGGTTTGCCGACTTTGGTCTGGACACGGGCGAGCATGCCGCCAAGGTCCGGGGAAATGCCCGGAAAATAAGGCAGGAGCAGCATGATGAGGCAGTCGATATCCTCCATCATGGCGAGTTCGGTGGCGGCCTGGATGAAATCCTCGTCGGTGGAGCTGCCGGTGAGGTCGATGGGATTGGAACAGGTGGCGATCGATTTCACGGTGGGCGAGAGCTGACTGCGTACCCTTTCCTGGTCGCTGCTGCCCAGATCAGGCACGCTGAGGCCATACAGGCTGCAAAGGTCCGTGGCCAGGGCCCCGTGACCGCCGCTGCCGGTGATGATACCTACCCGGCCGGGAATGGAGCGGGGGTGATTGCTGAGGGCCTCGCTGAAATAGAGCAGTTCGGCCAGACTCCTGGCCTCGACGATGCCGTACTGGGAAAGCACGGAGGAGAAGACCTTGTAATCGCCGGCCAACGAGGCGGTATGACTGGATACCGCCCGGCTCCCCCCGGGCGTCTTGCCCGATTTGAGGACGATGATAGGCTTGTTGCAGCGGCGCGAGGCCTCGAGGAACTCACGGCCCTCTTTCTCGGTGAAGCCCTCCACATAGAAGGAGATCACCCGCGTCTCGGGATCGTGTTCCAGGTAGTCGAGGAGATGGATCTCGCGAATCAGGGCCTTGTTTCCGATGCTGAGCCCCAGCGACATCCCCACCCCCTCGCCCAGGAAGCGGATCATCTGGTCCACGAGCACACCACCGGATTGGGAGATGAGGGCCACATTACCCTTCTGGGGAGTGACCATGCGTTCGGTGGGGAAGAAGAAGGTATCCACATGTCCCGGGGAGTAGATCCCCAGACAGTTGGGGCCGATGAAGGGGAAATCCGCCTCACGGGCCATGGCCACGATGCGTTCCTGAAGCCCGGTCGCCCCCACCTCGGCAAAACCGCCCGATATGATCGCCGCGCCGCCTACCCCGACCCGGATGCATTCCTCAAGGATACTGGGTACGCGCTCGGCCCGCGACGCGATCACGGCCAGATCTACCTTGTGCGGGAGATCAAGGATGCTCGCATACGCCATCTGCCCCTTGAACAGGCCGGCCTTGGGATTCACCGCATAGGTTTCAACGGGATAGCGCAACAGGTTCTTATAGTAGATCACGTTTGCGGGGTGAAGCTCGTTGTGGGAGGAAACGCCGACAACGGCCAAGGATTCCGGTTCAAACAAGGCCTTGAGATTCATACATGCTCCTTTCTGCCGTGCTTCTTCTAGGTGAATATAATGGAGGTCTGTAAAAAGACAACCGGGCCGGGCTAGAGGCAACTATCCTGTTTTTGCGAACGTTTCAATCCAGAAATACTGCTTATGGCATCCCTGCTCGTAACGCTGCAGGGCCTGTCTGGCCCCCTTTTCATCCCTGCAGGTGCCAACAAGGAAGCGGTGTCCATTATCGTCCTGGCGCCACAGGAGCCACACCTGTCTGCGCGGGGTGTCACCTGCCATGGCCGGGCCCTCCCTGATCAGCGCGATGGATCGAAGCGCGTGTCGGAGCGCAGGCTACCGGCAGCGCGGACACCACCCTCGAGCCAGCCGATAAGGGCGCCGGGGCGATGATCGAAATCGGGTATATAGGGCTTGATATCCAGCAGCGGTGTGCCGTCGAGAATGTCCACGTCTTCGATGGTAAGGGTGGGGCCATCGATACCCAAAAGACGTACTACGGACAGCCCGATCGCATTGGGTCTCCGCGGTGCGCGGGTGGCCAACACCCCGTGGGAGACCGTATCCAGAAAGGGTACCACATGCAGCTCATATCCGACCGAGCGATGGAAATGGTAGATCAGGATGATATGTGAGAAGCCTTCCAGGTCCTTGAGTCCCGGGGCATACTCATGTGCGAGGTGAACCCTGCCCTTGACACCGCGCGCTCCGGCCGGCTGGATGGGCATGCCCTCGAGTTCTATAAAGGGGCTGTGGATAACACCGATGGGGGTATACTGCAGCGACTCCATTAGGTCCTATCCCTTTTCGAGGATCTGGTTGATTGCCCGCAGGTACCCGTGAAAACTCGCATCCATGGCCTCGAAGATCTCCTCCCTGGTGTACAGGCGCCCTTTGCCGATCCCCGGACACCCCAGGCAGACCTCGTCCCAGGCTTCCATCGTGCCGAGATTCTGGAACCAGAAGGGAAAGGTCCGACACTGCACCGGCCTGACGGGGTAGATAGCGCATCCGTTCTCATAGAAGATGCATCGTCCGTCCTCATCCTCACGGATGCTGAAGCCGTCCTGGAACGGGTACAGACAGTGCTCGATCATGACCTGGCGTGGGATGGTGAGATAACGGGCGATGGGCTCGAGCTCTTCGACGCTCACGAAGACAATACCGGGTTCGCCCGTACAGCAGGAACCACACTGCGTACATTCGAAACGCAGTCCCCCGTCGAAAAAGTAGGACCGGTCCTTCAGGGCCATCACCATCTCTTTCAGCATATGTAATCATCCCGCTGCGGGCAAAAGACATCAATGATCACGCAATCTTCAAGCGAGCGCCCCGCATGTACGGTATCCGGTGGTATCAGGACCACCGCCCCGGGACCGAGTATCTGCGCATGGCCATCCACAAGCATCTCGAAGCGCCCTGTGATGATGTTAGTCACCTGCTCGTGTGGATGGGCATGTTCAGGCAAGACCTTCCCGGCTGAAACCTCCCAGTAGGCCACGGTCATGTTCCCGGTGTGCAGAAATCGGCCCCGGTAGCCAGGTACCATTTCGCGAGGTTCGATTTCCGTCCACCAGAGGGCTCTCATGCCTGATCCTTCAGTTTCAATCACGATGATTTAGAATTCCCCATCGCTGGCAGCGCCAAGGGGGGCCCAGGGTTTTTCATACCTGTTATGACGAGGTCCCCTTTCGTACAACCAGTCATTCCGAGGACTGAAGATCCCCCCCGAAAAGCAGGTCCCTTCAGCTCAGATAAGGGTCCCTTTTCATACATCTTGGTCCCCGACAGGTCAAGCCCTCATTCGGCGCCCCCGACGGGAACGACGCAGCCCCCCCACATGCCACACCGCCAGCAAAGAGCTGCCGGTTCGATACGCGCCCCCCCATGAAACTATGGTTGTCCTTGCCGGGGCAGACGTCTTTCTGATCTATCAAGATTGGTCTTTCATTATAAATCATATGATAGTCTTGGGTTGCGTAGGCGTCTTTTCAATGGTGCATTAAAACTTGCCATTTCAGTGCAAATATCGTCAAGCAATCAATTGAGAAGGAGGATTCAATCGTTAAAAAAAACTTGCCATTTCGATATGATTCCTATACCACCCTGTTATAAAAACCACATACAGTAAGGAGAGCGGTTATGGCATATGTTATCAATGACGAATGCATCTGCTGTGGGACCTGCATCGACGAGTGTCCCGTGAGTGCTATCAGTGAGGGAGACGAGAAATACAGCATCGATCCGGACACCTGCACCGATTGCGGGGCCTGTGCCGATGTGTGCCCCACGGACGCAATCGAACCCGGCGACTGATTGCCCCAGGTTAGACCAATCACGGCATCACCGCCAAAGGTGGTGATGCCGGACACCCTGTTCCCCCCGATATCCTGAACCGTGAGTGCTTCTTTAAATCAAAGATTGTGCGGAACCGGGGTACGGGGTCGTTCTATGAGCCTGCATGCTTACAAAAAAACACGCCCCTGGCCGGGAAACTTCCCGGCCAGGATGTGTTTGCCTGGTCTTGATACCTTGTCTGACAGTGGGCTGGGTGAGGTGCGCTAGCCGTTACTGAGCTTGGACCTCAGGACATTCGACAAGGAAAAGGTCACCACCCGGCGCGGGGTGATGGTGATCTCCTCGCCGCTCTGGGGATTGCGCCCCCGACGGGCGGCTTTGTCCCTCACCTTCCACTTGCCGAAGCCGGAAATGCTCACCGGATCACCCTTCTCCAGGGTCGCCTTGATGATCTCAATGAAAAGCTCGACGGAATCGCTGGCCTCTTTGCGGGACAAACCGGAGTTCAGCACTATCTCGTCAATGATACCACTCTTTGTCAGCGTGCCCATACATTCCTCCTTACTTATAACTACATAGAATTATTAATTCCGCATCCTGCGTATGTCAATAGCCGAATGGTTTTAAAGTGTTTTTTGCCAGGTGGGTGAATCCCAGATCACGGGCCATGATGGCCCGCAGGCCTGCAATCGAGAGGATGCGCACATCATGATTGACGCCGCAGGTGAAGGAAAAAACGTGCATTTTACCAAAAATATCTTCATATTCTATCGGTTCTATCTTCACCTTCCATCCCTGCTTGCGTGCGAAGGGCAGCACCTTTTTCAGGTCCTCCCAGGCAAAGCATTCGGCCCAGTAATCTTCCCGCTGGATCCCGGTTGGACGTGAATGATCCTTGATGAGCTCATAGCGTCCCGACAGGGGAATGGATAGATAGATGTTGTATTTATGCATGGTCCTCTCTTATGCACTCTATCGTCAACGACCGCACACAACTTGAGAGACTCCGCTCCATCATCCCGGAATACATAACCTTTATTCTCTATGGCTCGAATTCTATGCCGTTTCAGGACTTGCCGCGGGTTTTCATGCCCCAGCTTCGCTCTGGGCCACATTTACCGCCATTTGTGGTAAAGGGGAGGTCAAGACCTGCCCCGGGATTAAGACATGATTCCCCCGCCCGTCCCGCCTTTCCTTTTAGTGGACAGAGGGTCAAATTCCCCGCCGCTTACGGTGGCCAGGAGGGTCAGAAGCTTGCCCTGGGGTTCATCCCCCTGATTAACGGGTCCTCCCCTGCCCCCTTGTCGCTTCAGGCCAGCACACTCAGGGCATTACCGATCAGCACGAACGGCCTCAGGGTGAAATCCCTCCGGGGCGGGGCCAGGGATTCGGATCCCGCCTTGGGGATCACGGCCTGTGTGAAACCCATGCGGGAGGCCTCCCTGAGTCGGGCCTCCATGTTTCCCACAGGCCGCAACTCACCCGCCAGACCGATCTCGCCGATGCACACCGTGCCCCGGGGCACGACCCGATCCAGGGTCCCGGAGGCCACGGCCATAGCCACGGCCAGATCGCAGGCAGGCTCGATCACCTTCATCCCACCGGCCACATTCACGACCACATCCGAGGCGGACAAGAAAACCCCGGCGCGCTTCTCCAATACCGCGAGCAGCACGTTCAGACGGGAGGTGTCGATCCCCATGGCAATACGGCGGGGTTGACTGAAGGCGGTAGAACTCACCAGCGACTGCACCTCGGCCACGATCGCTCGACTTCCCTCGAGGGTGGCCATCACGGCCGAGCCCGGCACATCCCCGCCCAGCCCGTGCACGAAGATGCTGGAGGGGTCTTGCACCTCTCTCAGTCCGGTGTCCTGCATCTCGAATACACCGATCTCGCCTGTGGGGCCGAAGCGGTTCTTGACGGCGCGCAGGATGCGGAAGGCACCGCTGTGCTCGCCCTCGAAATAGAGCACGGTATCCACCATGTGTTCGAGCATCTTGGGGCCTGCGATCCAGCCGTCCTTGGTGACGTGACCTATAACGAAAATCGTGACGCCCTCGCCCTTGGCGATCTCCATGCATACGCCCGCCGTGTGCCGGATCTGGGACATGCTTCCCGGGGGGGAATCCTGTACCGCGGAAAAGACCGCCTGGATGGAATCGATGATCACGAGGTCCGGCCTTATCAGGCCGATCTGGCGGCGGATGGACTCGATCGTCACCTCGGAATAGACCAGGATATTATCCGACTTCACCCCCAGACGCTCGCCGCGCAACTTCAGCTGGGTAGGCGACTCTTCGCCGCTCACGTAGAGGATGCGCTGGCCCCTGGCGGCGAGGCTCTGGGACACCTGAAGCATGAGCGTCGATTTGCCCACGCCAGGATCGCCGCCGATGAGCACCAGCGAACCCGGCACCACGCCTCCGCCCAGGACCCGATCGACCTCGGGCAGTCCGCATTCACACCGGGCCAGGCCAGCAGTGGCAATAGCCGTGATGGGAACGGGGGCCTCACGTTCGGGCCTGATCCCGGTGTGGACCCTGGCCGAAGGGGCCCGGTCCTCCTCCAGGGTGTTCCATTCCCCGCAACGGGGACAGCGTCCCATCCACTGGGCGAAGTCGGCGCCGCAGGCCGAGCAGCTAAAGACCTTGCGGGGCTTTGACATTACTGCTGGGTCACCCTGAGTACCTCCTCAATGGTGGTGATGCCGGCCTCCACCTTGCGGGCCCCATCCTCACGCAGGGTATGCAGGCCTTCGCGGATGCCCTGCTGCTTGATCTGATTGGAGTCCGAGGTCTTCAGGATGGTGGACTTGATCGTATCCGTCATGGTGAGGATCTCGTAGATGCCGGTGCGTCCCTTGTATCCGGTGTCCAGACACTCGGGACAGCCGGCGCCACGGTAGAGGAAGCCGTCCTTGTCGAGCATCTCCTTGGACAGCCCGATCTCCAGCAGGCTCTCATCCTCGGGGAAGTAGGCCTGCCGGCACTTGTTGCAGATACGGCGCACCAACCGCTGCGCCATGATGGCGTTCACCGAGGAGGTCACCAGGAAGGGCTCGATACCCATGTCGATCAGCCGTGTGATGGCGCTGGAGGCATCGTTGGTATGCAGGGTGGAGAAGACCAGGTGGCCGGTGAGCGCCGCCTGGATGGCGATCTCGGCCGTCTCCAGATCACGTATCTCGCCCACCAGGATGACATCCGGGTCCTGACGCACGATGGAGCGCAGGCCCGAGGCAAAGGTCAGGCCCACCTTGGCATTCACCGGAATCTGGCCTATTCCCTTGAGCTGGTATTCGATGGGGTCTTCAATGGTGAGGATGTTCTTATCCGGCGAATTGATGCGATTGAGCATGGAATAGAGCGAGGTGGTCTTACCCGAACCGGTAGGGCCGGTGACAAGGACGATGCCGTGCTCCTGCCGGCTGAGCCGCTCCACGATGGCCAGGTCGTCGGGGTAGAAACCGAGCTCCTCGAGCCCGAGCAGCACCGAGGACTTGTCAAGGATACGCATGACCACCCGCTCGCCGTTGACCGTGGGCACCACCGAGATCCGCAGATCCACGGAGTGGTCGCCGAGCTTGATGCCGATTCTCCCGTCCTGGGGCAGGCGCTTCTCCGCGATGTTCAGCGTGGCCATAACCTTGACGCGCGAGACCACCGCCGATTGCACCCGTTTGGGCAGGCTGAGCACGTCGTGCAGGATGCCATCCACGCGAAAGCGTACCTTGACGTCGGTCTCGTAGGGTTCCACGTGGATATCGCTGGCACGTTCACGAAAGGCCTGCACCATGATGCGGTTCACGAGGCGAATTATGGGCGCCTCGGTCTCCATCACGGTGATATCCTGGATGTTCTCGAGGTCCTTCAGGAGGGCATCCTCTTCCTCCTCGATGTCCGCCATGATCTCCTTGGCGCTTTCGTCCTTGAGTTCGTTGAGCCGGTTGATGGCGGCATATATCTCCTGCCGGGAGGCGAGCACGCGCCGCACGTGCTTGACACCGAGGGCACGCGAGATATCGAAGAGGGGTTCCTGCTCGTGGGGGTCGTGCACCGCCACCACCATATCATCCCCCTTCCACTTCAGGGGCACCATGGTGTAGCGCCTCAAAAAGCTCACCGGAAGCTTGTCCAGCAGCGCCGGGTCCACCTCGGGTTCACCGATCAGGGGCAGATATTCGATGTTCCACTGCAAGGAAAGGGCCTGCAGCAGGTCATGATCGCCGAGTTCACCGCTGGAAAGCAGGGCCTCTGCAAGACTCAGCCCCCTTTCCTGCTGCAGGGAGCGGGCCCGCTCCAGGGCATCCTCGTCGAGGATCTTCCCGGCGCGCAGCACATCTTCAAGGCTCTGGATTCGCATCTTGCTTTTCCTTCTTCCCCTGTTGGAAAATCCCCTCCAGGGACTTGACCTCCCCGTATTTCTGCCGGTAGAGTTCGTCGACCTTCTCGTCCGAGTCGATGATGGCCGGGGTTACAAATATGAAGAGATTGGTCTTCTCGCTCGTGCGCGTCTTGGACTTGAAAAGCCAACCGAGCACCGGGATCCTCCCCAGAAGCGGCACGCGCGTCTCGCCCAGGGTGAGGGTATCCCCGATCAGCCCACCGATAACCAGGGTGGTGCCGTCCTTCACGGTCACCGTGGTGGTGGCCGAGCGTTTCAGGGTGGTGGGGGCGTACTCCTGCTCGCCGGTGCCCTCCACCAACGTGGTGATCTCCTGGAAGATGTCCATGCGGATGGTGCCCTGCTGGTTGATCTGGGGCGTCATGCGCAGGGTCACCCCCACGTCGCGATAATCAAAGGTGCGCACCGTGTTGGAGATGTTGGTGGAATCGGTCGTCTCGCGGGTGACATAGGGCACATTGGCGCCGACCACGATCTCGGCCTCCTTGTTGTCCATGGTGATGATCTGTGGGGTGGAGATGATGTTGACGTCCGTGTCCTCGGCCATGGCGTTGATGAAGGAGGTCAAGTTGGGGAAGGTGATGGCACTGTCCCCGCTACCGATGGTGATGGCCTCGCCCACCACGCCCAGCAGCGCCCCGGCGGGCAGATTGGAGGCGCTCGTGAAGCTGGAGCCGGTCCTGGCAATCACGCCACCCAGGCGATTCGTCGGACCCCAGGTGTCCGAATCGCTGTCGTAGCTCCAGCTGTGACGGTCGTACTCGAAATCCTCGAAGGCGGTCCACTCTACGCCCACCTTGAAGTCCTTGTCGGTCTTGACCTCCATGATAAGCGCCTTCACATAGACCTGTTTGCGCGGGATGTCGAGGTACTTGATGGTCTCGACGATACTGCGGTAGGTGTGCGGGTCGGCATAGATGATCAGCGAGTTGGTTTCCTTGTCGGGCGAAATCTTGAACGACTGCTTACCGCTGCTGGTGGTGGACTTGGCCTTGGCGGCCGCCGTGGCCTCCGGGCTCTCCGGGGTGGGGATGTCGCTCAGGACCGTGGACAGATCCTCGGCGTTGGCATACTGCAGATAGTAGACATGGACGTCTTCCTTGCCGGTAGGGGTGGGGATGTCGATGCGTTCGATGAGACCTTCGATCTCCTTCATGTCCAGGGCCGAGGCCAGGACGATAAGGGCGTTGGTCCGCTCGTCCGGGATGATCTTGGCCTCGGCCCGCCCGGCGAGCGTTCCGGGCTGGACACGCGTGCGCACGGTGCGCTGGGCCGTGCCGGTTTCCTGGGCCAGGATCTGTGTGAGCTTGGCGCTCAGGTCCGTGGCCGTGGCATAGCTGAGCGGAAAGATCCGGACCTCCTGGGCGAATCCGGGTACGTCCACCACCTTGAGGATGTCGAGGATCTTCTTGATATTGGAGAGTACATCGGTGACGATGAGCACGTTGCTCTGCGGGTAGGCCAACATCTGTGAGGTTCCCTTGGACATGAGCGGCGAGAGCAGCGTGCGCATGTCGTTGGAGTCGGCATAGGTCAGCGGGATGATCTGGGTCACCATGCGGTCCTGATGGGAGGAAGGCACCGACTGGGTGGTCTCCAGACTCTTGGTGATCGCGTCCGCGGATTTAACCACCTTGATGACGCTGCCCGCCGGCACGGTGCCGTAGCCGTTGACCTCGAGCACACTCAGAAAGACCTGATAGGCCTCGTCCAGGGTCATCTTGCGCGGGGAGATCACGGTGACCTTGCCGGTCACCTTGTCGTCGATGATGAAGTTTCTGGCCGTGATATCGGCGATGAATTTGATGAAAACCTTAATATCAACGCCGTCAAAATCCATAGTGACATACTGGTCTTCTTCCGCACCCTGCTCCGGAGGCGCCGCCGTCCGGGCAGGCGTGGCCTGTGTGGGCAGGGCACCCGGGGCCGCGGGCCCTCGTCTGGTCTCGCGCGGCTCCGCCTGAGTTGTGCGCCCGGAAGGTGCCACCTGGATCTCCGGACTGGCCACGCGCGGCGGAGCGTTCTCGGGCTCCGGTGTTTTCCCTGGTGCGGTGTCTGTCCCCTTCTGTGCCGCTTCCTGTTTCACGGGCGCACCCTGTTCCTGCATGAGCTTGACCGCCCACACCGGGCCTGAGCCCAGGGACATGATCATAATCACCATCAGGAACACCCTGCATCTATTCACCATCTCTCCCCCTTCATCCTTCATTCCCGGCCGATCAGGGCCCGGTACGCCGCCTCATCCTCGAGAGACTCGAGGTCGGGATCCCCGGCGGCCCACTGTCTGACTGCGTCATGCATGGCAGATGCCCGTTCCAGATAGGCGAGGGCCTGCGGCCGGTCACCCTTCTGGGCATACGCACACGCCAGATTATATATCGGTTCGACAAAATCTGCGTTGTCCCTTAAGGCCTTGTGAAAATAGTCGATGGCGCGCTCCGTCTCCCCCATGGCGAGCAGGACGCTACCCGTGTTGTTGAGCACCCGGGCGTCATGACGGAAATATTTCAGGGCTCGGGTGTAGGTGATGAGCGCCTGATTGTATTCCCCGTGGCTGAAATAGAGACCTCCCAGCTGGAGATAGGCCTCCACCCTGTCAGGGGTGAGTTTCAATACATCCTCATATGCCCTGATGGCCTCGTAGGCCTGTCCGGATTTACGCAGGGCCTCGGCCTCAAGGAACATCTCGGGCGCGCTTAAGGGGGCGGCCTGCGGGAGGGACTCTTCGGCCTGCACGGCAAGGCCCTCCCGACCCTTGTCGCCGCCAAGGGTCAGAAATACCAGGGAGGTCACGGCAAAGGTGATCAGTACGGCGGCCAGCACAAACCCCATCCGGGGCACCCTGCCCCCCCCCGTGGCGATCTCAGCGCCCTGAGACATACCCGTGTCTGTCGCCTGGGCCTTGTTGAGGGCATCATAGATCGAGCTCACGGCCTTTCCCTCCCGAGCATGCCCATGAGGGCCAGGGTCTCGGGTCCGACGATGCCATCCCGGCGCAGGCCGTAGTCCTCCTGCAGCCTTTCCACCCCGGCCGCGGTTTCCACGCCATAGACCCCGTCCGGCTCGATCGTGAGGTAGCCCTTCTTGGCGAGTACGACCTGGATCAGACGCACCTCATCGCCCTCATCGGCCAGACGCAAAATTCTCGTCTCAAGGGAGCGGGTATAGCTCACCATGATATTCCACTTGTAGAGCTGGACAAACACATCCATGGGGATTTCGAAAACGCCCCGGGAGGGTCCCACCACGCGCACGTAATCGCCCTCGCAGACCGAGACCACGCCGTAGCCTCCGGCCACCGAGGCGATGAAGGGCCGGTCCATGTGACGGAGGCTCTCGGGTGTGGGGTGCAGATTCAGATCGTCCGGACCCCGAAGCCCCTCAGGAATCTGGTACAGCAGTTCCAGGGCCGTCTGGTATCCGGGAACGATCCAGTCGCGCCTGATAGGGACGTTCTCCCCTTGCGCCGCAGGGGAGACACCACCCGTGGTGGTCGCCGTCTGCGTGAGGATCGCGGCAGGGGATATCGTTTCCGCAACCGGGGTCACCCTTGAGGGGATGATACCTGTCGGCAGCATAGGCCACAGGAAGGCCACGGCGATCATGGCCACTGCCAGGACCCCGGCGGGCATGAGAATGGCGCGCCAGAAGGCCGGGGACGCATATTCGCCCCTGAGCTCGCGCACGGCCGTCTGGATGATGGGGGCATCGATTTTACGGGTTCCCTTGAGGTAGGCGATCAGCAGCGCCCTCTCGCATACGGCGTTGATCCGTCGCGGGAGTCCCGAGGAAAAGCCCATGATGCGCCTCAGGGCGCTACGGGTGAAGCGGATGTCGCCATGCGAGCCCGAAACCATGAGCCGATGCGCGATGTAGTCCCGGGTCTCGTCTCTGCTCAGCGGCCCGATGGCATATCGCAGCACGATACGATCATTGATCTGTTTGAGGGAGGAGGACGCAAGCATCCCGGCAAGTTCGGGTTGTCCCACCATGATGATCTGCAGCAGTTTTTCCTTCTCCGTCTCCAGATTCGAGAGCATGCGCACCTGCTCGAGGACGTGCGCGTCCATGTTCTGGCATTCGTCGATGATCAGCACAGCGTTGCCGCCTGTGAATTTGACCTCGAGCAGGAAGGCATTGAGCTCGTCGAGCAGGGCCTTCTTCGAGCTCAGTTCGGCCTGCAGGCCGAACTCCTGGTTGATGGACTGGAGCAGTTCCAGGTCAGACAGGGAGGGGTTCAGGATCAGGGCTGTCTTGGTGTTGCTCCCCAGCATGCCGAGAAGCGCCCGGCACAGGGTGGTCTTCCCGGTGCCCACCTCTCCGGTGACGAGCACGAAGCCCTTCTTCTGCTCGATCCCGTAGCGCAGATGTGAAAGGGCCTCCTTGTGCACGTCGGAGAGGAAGAGGTACTGCGGATCCGGCGTCAGATTGAAGGGGTTTTCCTTGAGCCCGAAGTATCTCTCAAACACGGCGACTCGTCCTCAAATTCACCTAGCTATTGCAGCGGAACCGTGAGATTGATGGATGAACCCCTGCGTTCCAGCTCCACCTCAACCGCGGTCTCGTTCTGCATCTCCTGGTACAGCTTGAAGGCGTCCTCGGGCGTTCGGATGGGCTGCCCGTTGACCGCGCGGATGACATCCCCGGAGCGCACCCCGAGATCATAGATCATGGACTCCCTCTCCACATTGCTCACCCTGAATCCATAGGCCTCGCCACCCTTGAAATACGGTACCACCCGCGCCTTGCCGATATATTCGTCGAGGTTCTGCATGATATTGCTCAACCCGGAAAGGTCCCCGGGCTCCGGACCGGACAGGGTCGGCGCACCGGGTGCGGCGGCCCTGGGTCGTGCAGCACTCGGGGTGGATCCCTTGGCCTCCTCCACGACGAGCATCTGCTCTTGCCCCCCTACATCCATGATGACCTTGTTGCGGTATATGGCCAGAAGTTCGGCCCCCTTGATGCGGTCGCCCACCTGGTAGATCTCCTGCTGGCGCTTCTCCTCGATAATGGCCCGGGCGATCTCCTTGGAACCGGTAATGGTGCCCTTCAGGGTCAGGCCCATCTCGGCCAGCGGCCTGACGATGTCCTCCTCCACGGGGGCCCTGTCGCTCTTGGGTCCGCTGCGGGCCACCTTCAGAAGGTCGCGCTGCATGATCACGTCGTAGTAGCCCCTGGTCTTGGAGGCCTGTTTCTGGGTAGGGAGCGCCTGGGGGGCCGCGGCGGGCCGCGGCGGCTCGTAGAGTAGATGCCCGGCGATGGTTGTGATGATACCGGAAAGCACCCAGAGGGTCAGGGTCAGGATCCCGAGGTCGATCAACCACCTATACCGCCTGGGCACGCTTCACCTCACCCTTCTTGTACATATGCATCTGACGGACGCTTCCCTGTTCATAACCGCACCCTGCCGGTCAGCCGGTTGTCCGCTCGGGTCCTGCTCGGCACCTCTGACCTGCGCCCTTTTCTTCACTTGGCAGCCCCCCTTCATCGATTGTCGAACCCCGCAAAACGCATATTGAAGCTCCCCCTGCCCCTGGTCAGAGACCTGAGCTGCGTGGAATAGCCGAAGGTCTGTGACAGGGGTATAAAGGCCTTGACCGAGTGGTACTTACCCTTGATGGTCACACCCTCCACACTGGACTTGCGGGCACTCAGGTCCCCCACCACGTCGCCGACGTGCTCCTCCGGCACAAGCGCATCCAGTTCCATGATGGGTTCAAGCCTGACCATCTCGGCCCGGCGCAGGGCATCATGCAGCGCCATCTGAGATGCGATCTTGATTCCCTGCGGGGTGGTCTTGTCGTTGACGAGCAGCTTGCTCACCCGCACCGCGGTATCCACCACCTCGAATCCGAAGACCGGGTCGGCCAGGCAGGCCTCTTTCAGCCCCGCCAGCAGATTCTCACGCAACTCATCGACATTCCCGTCCGGCAATTCAAATACATTGCCCTCGCCGCGCTTGACGGGGGCCACATTCACCACCACATGGCCGTGGTGCTCAACCTCGCCGATCTTTTTATCGAAAACCACCTCGGCCTGGGAGGCGTTTGAAACCGTGCTGCAGTAGAGGACCTGGGGTTTACCCACATTGATATCCACCCCATAGGTGGTACGAAAACGGTCCAGGGCGATCTCCAGATGCAGTTCGCCCATACCCTCGAGGATGACCTGACCCGTATCCGGGTCCTCCTCCACCTTGATGGTGGGGTCCTCCTCCATCATCTTGCGCATGGAGAGGGAGAGCCTTTCGGCCGCATCCGAGCTCTTGGGCTCGATGGCCACCGCGATCACGGGCTTGAGCACGTCGATGGGTTCCAGGACGAGCTGCGCACCGTCCGTGGACAGGGTATCACCGGTAATGGCATCCTTCAGTCCCATCACAGCCACGAGGTCGCCGGCCGAGGCGCTCTCGATACGCTGCTTGTGGTGGGCGTGCATCTGGAAGATGCGCGAGATCTTCTCCTTGCTATCGCGGGTTGTATTGAAGACCTCCTGACCCACCGCGAGGGTTCCCGCGTAGATCCGCAGGTACACCAGCCGGCGGCCTTCGTCCATATAGACCTTGAATACATAGGCCACCAGGGGAGGCTCCGGGTTAGCCTCGATCATGACCTTCTCACCGGTGAGCTTGTCATGGCCGATCACGGGGTGCACCTCGTGGGGGGAGGGCAGGTAATCGATGACGGCATCGATGAGTGGCTGAATGCCCTTGTTCTTGAGCGCCGAGCCGCAGAGCACCGGCACCACCTGATTGGCGATCGTGGCTCGCCGGATGGCGGTCCTGATATCCTCGGGGGCAATCTCCTCGGCCGCCAGATAACGCTCCATGATGGCGTCATCGTAATCCGCGAGGATCTCCAGCATGCGCTCCCTGGCCCGGTGTGCCTCTTCGCGGATGTCTTCCGGGAGGGGATGCACCTCGTATTCCATGCCCTGGCTGTCCCGTGACCATACCAGCAGTCGCATGCCGATCAGGTCCGCCACGGCCCTGAATTCGTCTCCCGCATAATACGGTATCTGCAGGGGCAGGGAGCGGACCTCGAGACGCTCGTCCATCTGGCTGAGCACGGAGGTGAAATCGGCCCCTATGCGGTCAAGTTTGTTAACGAAGGCCATCAGCGGAACCCTGTTCTTGCGCGCCTGGAGGCAAACGGTCTCGGTCTGGGCCTCAACCCCACCCACTGCACACAGGATCATAACCGCCCCGTCCAGGACCTTGAGACTGCGCTCCACCTCGATGGTGAAATCCACATGCCCCGGGGTATCGATGATATGAATCTCGTGATCGTTCCACTGGCAGGTAGTCACGGCCGAGGTGATGGTGATGCCCCGCTGCTGTTCCTGGGGCATCCAGTCCATGGTGGCCTGTCCATCATGCACCTCGCCCATACGGTGGATCTTGCCGGTATAGAAGAGCACGCGTTCGGTGACCGTGGTCTTGCCCGCATCGATGTGCGCAACAAATCCGATATTCCGTACTCGTGAAAGTTTGCCTGGTTTCATGCATTCTTACCCGTTCGTGGCATTATATCTCAAGATCGACCTCATATACATACTTCATTTCATGCCCGAGAAACAGCTCCCCGAGCTCGATGAAGCGCGGTGCGGTGTCCGTCAGGTAATATAGCACATCCCCTTTCCCGGTGCATGCCCGATCTTGGCCGAACAACTGTGTAACCTCCAAGGCGGTTGACAGGGCCGAGTCCACGATCTCGACCTTCGGCCCCAGGACCGTGGACAGGGTGTCTTTCAGCAGAGGGTAGTGGGTGCAGCCCAGAAGCAGGGTATCGATTCCCACCTCCCTCAGGCCGGCCAGATAGCGCCGGGCAACCTCCTGCGTGATGGCATCCTCGCACCAGCCCTCTTCCACCAGGGGCACAAAGAGCGGACAGGCCTGCACAAAGACGTGTGCCTGCGGGACCAGTTCCGCCAACGCCCTTTCATAGGCCCGGCTGGCGATGGTCGAGGATGTGCCGATCACGCCGATACGCTTGCCCCCCCGGGCGGCGGCCGCCGCCCGGGCGCCGGCATGTACCACGCCCACCACCGGCAGTCCAAGCTGTTCGCGTAGCGCGCCTAGGGCATGGGCGCTGGCGGTATTGCAGGCCACCACGAGCAGATCGATGCCCTTGGAGACGAGGAATTCGGCGCATTGAAGGCTGTAACGCACGATGGTGCGCTGGGACTTGGTTCCATACGGCAGGCGGGCACAGTCGCCGAGATAGACCATATCCACCTCCGGCAGCTGCTGCTTGAGGTCGCGCAGCACCGTGAGCCCCCCGATCCCCGAGTCGAACACCCCGATCTTTTGATATTTCATTGCCAATTCCCTGTAAGTTGACTATTTGTCTATGTTCTTTATGCGGTAGTGTCAAGGGTGGAGAATTATGCTGGATATTGATCGCTTAATTGCCGATAACGCACAACAGCACATTTTGAGGCAACCACAGGAGGAGCCATATGGACCATCGGATCGCCGTCGTCGGACTGGGTTACGTGGGTCTGCCCCTGGCCGCGGAATTCGGCCGGCGCTACCCCACTACGGGTTTTGATGTCAACCCCGTGCGCATCCGGGAACTCCGTCAGGGTTTCGACCGCACGGGCGAAATCGGGCCCCAAGAACTGGTCGCGGCGACGCACCTCTCTTTTTCGACCGAATTGGCCGATATCCACCCCTGCAACACCTATATCGTCACCGTGCCAACCCCCATCGACGCCTACAACCGGCCGGACCTGACCCTGCTGCTGCGGGCCAGCCGCACCGTGGGTGAGGCCCTTTCCCGGGGGGACATCGTCATCTACGAGTCCACGGTCTACCCGGGGGCCACGGAAGAGGAGTGCGTCCCCGTGCTGGAGGAGGCCTCCGGACTGAGCTTCAACCGGGATTTCTTCTGTGGCTACAGTCCGGAACGCATCAATCCCGGCGACCGGCAGCACCGCGTGGCGAACATCGTCAAGGTAACCTCAGGCTCCACCCCTCAGACGGCCACCATCGTCGACGAACTCTACCGCTCCATCATCACGGCCGGGACGCACCTGGCGCCGTCCATCAAGGTAGCCGAGGCCGCCAAGGTCATCGAGAACGCCCAGCGCGATATCAATATCGCCTTCACCAATGAGCTGGCCATGATCTTCCAGCGCATGGGCATCCGCACCCGGGACGTGCTGGAGGCCGCCGGGACCAAATGGAACTTTCTGCCCTTTTCCCCCGGCCTGGTGGGCGGGCACTGCATCGGGGTTGACCCCTACTACCTTACCCACAAGGCCGAAGGCCTCGGCTACATCCCCCAGATCATCCTGGCCGGCCGACGGCTCAACGACGGCATGGGGAGGTATGTGGCCACGCAGCTCGTCAAGATGCTGATCAAGAAGGCCCATCGCATAACCGACACGCGCGTGCTCGTGCTGGGGATCACCTTCAAGGAAAACTGCCCGGACATCAGGAACTCTAAGGTAATCGACATCGTCCGTCAGCTGGAGGACTTCGGCTGCACGGTGGACATCTTCGACCCGGTGGCCGACGCCGGCGACGTTAAGAGCGAATACGGCATCGAGCTTATTACAAACCAGGAGGGTCTGAAGGGCCCCTACGAGGGCATCATGGCAGCCGTGGCGCATACGCCGTTTCGCGCCCTTGACCTCAAGGCCTACAAGGCCCCGGGGTGCGTGGTCTACGACGTCAAAAACCTCTTCCCGGATGCAGATGCCTATCTGTGAAGGGTATCTATTCCACACCTCAAGGGACTCGCTGGCCCGAGGATCACGCCGCAGCCGGCCCCTTTGGGGCTTGATAATATGACGCAGATGTAGTCAGATATATCCTTATGAAGACGATCGGGGTCCTTTCCGACACCCATCTCAAGGGGCCCAGCCTTGAGCTGGACGCGGTGGTCGGGCGTCATCTTACGGAGGTGGACCTCCTCGTGCATGCGGGCGACATGGTGCACCTTTCGGTGCTCGATAGCCTGTATGCCACCGGCAAGGAGGTAATCGCTGTCAGCGGCAATATGGATCCCCCTGCGGTGCAGCAGGCCTTCCCCCTCAAACGCACCCTGGCCGTCGAAGGGCTCTCGCTGGGCATCATCCACGGGTGGGGCCCGCCGGCCGGGATTCGTGCGCGCATCCGCGAGGCCTTCGCCGGGGTGGATGCCATCATCTACGGACACACGCATGCGCCCTTCTGCGGCACCGAGGGGGGCGTATTCTTCTTCAACCCCGGTTCTGTGTGTGACTCGCGATTTACAAGCGCGAGGACCCTCGGTATAATAGTGATCGACGGGAAAGACATACGGGGGGAAATCCGGAAGATATGAAAAACCTGTGGGCGCCCTGGAGGGCCGAATATATCCTGAGTCCCAAGAGCCAGCAGCAGGCCTGCCTCTTCTGCGAGGCCCCCGCCCGGGAGGACAGCCTCGTCATCAAGAAGGCGCCTCACTGTTTTGCCCTCATGAACCGCTTCCCCTACACTACTGGTCATTGTCTGGTGGCACCCTACCGCCACCTGGCCGATCTCACGGACCTCGATGCCAACGAGTCCGGCGCGATGATGGAGCTCGTCAGGGAACTGATCGAGGCCATCCGCACGGCCATGCACCCGGACGGCTTCAATGTGGGCTGCAACCTCGGATCCGTGGCCGGGGCCGGGATCGAGGACCACCTCCACATCCACATCGTGCCGCGCTGGAAGGGCGACACGAACTTCATCCCCGTGATCTCAGAGGTGCACCTGATCTCGGAGCATCTGCTCAAGACCAGAGACAAGATCCGGGAGTCCCTGCCCGCATGAATGCCCGTTATCCGGCCCTCCTGGCCGTATCGTCAACCCAGCCGAAAAGCGCCGCCGTCTCGACTGCACTAGCTGGCACCCGGATGCCATGAAGAACTCCCCCCGCCCCCCCGCCTGGATCAAGCGCAACGTGCGCCTTTCCCAGTTGCATGTCATGAAGGGGTGGCTCAGGCGTTCAACGCTGCACACCATCTGCGAGGAGGCCCGCTGCCCCAACATAGGCGAATGCTTCGCGCGGCCCACGGCCACCTTCCTCATTATGGGAGACGTATGCACCCGGGACTGCCGATTCTGTGCCGTGAGACACGGCCGGCCCAATCCTCTGGATCCCGCGGAGCCTTCACGCGTAGCCGAGGCGGCGCGCGAGCTTGGGCTCTCCCACGTGGTGGTCACCTCCCCCACGCGCGACGACCTGCCCGATCGAGGCGCTAAGGCCTTTGCCGCCACCATTCGTGCCCTGCGGCAGACCCTACCCGAGGCCTCCATCGAGGTGCTCACCCCGGACTTCGGTGGATGCCGCGACCTGCTCAGGGTCGTGCTGGAGGCCGCCCCGGACGTGTTCAATCACAACGTGGAGACGGTCTCGCGGCTGCAGCGCGAGATCCGGCCGAGTGCCGCGCTTGATCGCAGCCTGTCCCTGCTGGACCAGGCGCGGCGGAGTGCGCCTGAGGTGGTGGTAAAATCAGGCTTCATGGTGGGCCTTGGCGAGCAGGCCCGCGAGGTCGAGGAACTCCTCGGGGACCTGCAGCGCTCGGGGGTGGACATCGTCACCATCGGGCAGTATCTGCAGCCCGGGGCGGCCCAGGTCCCGGTTAAGACCTACTGGGAACGTGAGCAATTTGATGCCTGGGCCCATCTTGCGCAAAATCTCGGTATCCGCTATGCTGTGTGCGGCCCCCTGGTGCGCAGTTCCTACCGCGCCAAAGAGGCCCTGGACGCGATAAGAACTTCACGAGCAAAGGAGTGTTCGGAATGAGAGAGATCACGATTGGTCTGATCGGACTGGGAACCATCGGAACGGGCGTCGCCAAGACCCTGCTGCAGAACCATGCGCTCCTGGAGGAACGTCTGGGCTTCTCCCTGACGCTCAAGACCATCGCGGACCTGGACATCACGACCGACCGTGGCGTGGCCTTCCCTCCGGGCATGCTCACCACCGATGCCACGTCCGTCCTTACCGATCCCGCAATCGATATCGTGGTGGAACTCATCGGGGGCAAGGAGCCCGCGCGCAGCTTCATCCTCAAGGCCCTGGAGACGGGTAAACACGTGGTGACCGCCAACAAGGCCCTGCTGGCCACTAGCGGCCGGGAGCTCTTCGACGCCGCCCAGACCCACGGGCGGGACCTGTACTACGAAGCCGCCGTAGGCGGCGGAATCCCCATCATCAAGACCCTGCGCGAGGCCCTCATCGCCAATAACTACACCTTCATCTACGGCATCCTCAACGGCACCTGCAATTATATCCTCTCGGAGATGACCAAGAGCGGTGCCTCCTTCGAGGAGACCCTTGCGCGCGCCACCGCCCTCGGCTATGCCGAAGCCGATCCCACCCTGGACATAGAGGGCATCGATGCCGCCCACAAGCTGACCGTAGTAAGCTCCCTAGCCTACGGGATTGCACCCGATCTGAACGGGGTCTACGTGGAGGGCATCACCGGCATCGACAGCATGGATATCACCTTTGCAGGCGAACTCGGCTACAAGATCAAACTGCTGGCCCTGGCCATCGACCGCGGAGATATGGTCGAGGCACGCGTGCATCCCACCCTGATCCCCTTCAACTACCTGCTCTCCAAGGTGGATGACGTCTTCAATGCCTTCTACGTGCGCGGCGACATCGTGGATTCCACCCTCTTCTACGGCCGGGGGGCCGGTATGATGCCCACGGCCAGCGCCGTGGTGAGCGATCTCGCCGATATCGGTCGCAACATCCAGGCGGGTGTGGCCGGTCGCATTCCCCACCTGGGATATCGCAAGGACATGTCGCAACGCAAGACCTACCTGCCCATCGAGGCAGTCAGCACCAATTATTACCTGCGGTTGAACGTGATCGACCGGCCCGGGGTACTGGCCAATATCGCCGGGGTTCTGGGGAAGAGAGAGATCAGTATCGTCTCGGTCATTCAAAAGCCCAAACAGCAGGAGGACTGCGTTCCGCTGGTCATGCTCACGCATGAGGCGCTAGAAGCCAATATCCGCTCCGCCCTGGCGGAGATTGCCCATCTCGAGGGTGTGCGGGGTTATCCGGTGGTGATCCGTGTCGAGGACAAGGCCCTCAAGAACCACGTCTGAGGATGCCGATAGACTGTGAAGAATTGCAACGTTGCAGGGATGAAAGGGGGAACAGGGCGTGAAGAGCATCATCCTGCTCGGTGACGGAATGGCGGACGAGCCGCTGGAAGAACTGGGAGGCCGGACCATCCTGGAGGCTGCCTCCATACCCAACATGGACAAACTCGCCTCCCGCGGTGAACTGGGTATGGTGCGGACCATCAGGCCAGGCTTTCCGCCCGGTAGTGACGTGGCCAACATGACGGTCCTGGGCCTTGATCCGGCACGTTATTACTCCGGACGGGCCCCTATCGAGGCGGTGAGCATGGGGGTGGATCTGGGGGAACAGGAGACCGCCTTCCGCATCAACCTCGTCACGCTCTCCCAGCGTGAGAAGGGGCTCATCATGGAGGACTACTGCGCGGAACACATCTCCACCGAGGAGGCCTGCGAGGTCATCGCCACCCTCAAGGCCTCCCTGGGCGCGCAGCCGCAGATCGAGGTCTACCCCGGAATCGAATACCGGCACCTCATGGTTGTCAAGGATCTGGATATCGAGGGGCTCGCCACCACCCCGCCCCACGACATCATCGGTGAATACATAGACACTTACCTGCCCAATTCCGACCTGCTCCAAAGACTGATCGAAGATTCAAGCCATATCCTCAAGGACCATCCCGTGAACCTCAGACGCCGCAAGGAACGCAAACGCGAGGCCACCGCCATCTGGCCCTGGGGCCAGGGCCACGGCATGCAGGTTCCCACCCTGCAGGAGGCCTACGGCATCAGCGGCGCGATGATCTCGGCCGTCGATCTGCTCAACGGCCTGGGCAAACTGCGCGGCATGGAGATCATCAGTGTGCCCGGGGCCACCGGCTGGATCGACACCAACTATCGCGGCAAGGCTGAGGCCGCCCTCGAGGCCCTCACACGGCACGATCTGGTGTATGTGCACGTGGAGGCCCCGGACGAGGCCGGCCACGGCGGCCTGATCCGCGAGAAGATCCAGGCCGTGGAGGACTTCGACTACATGGTGGTGGGCCACGTGCTCAAGGCCATTGAGACCCGTGACGAACACTACCGGGTGCTCTTTCTGCCCGACCACCCTACCCCCATCGCCCGGCGCACGCACACCGCGGATCCGGTCCCGTTCGTGCTCTACGATAGCAGCAACACCCGCAACAACCCCTGCCGTTTCACGGAGACAGCCGCAGGCCAGACCGGTCTGTTCATCGAGGAGGGGCATACCCTCCTGGGGAGACTGCTGGGCTGAGCCGCGGCGGCATCCCCGGCACCCGGCGTGCCTCCTGGCAGGAAGGCCCTGTGCCGCGCCGGTTTCTAGCGTTTGAGCGCCGATACGAATCCCGACTGCCGCTCGATCTCCAGGTCGAGCTGTGAAAGCAGGCGTGTCAGGTCGTCCGTGTCAAAATCCTCCTTCTGGGCATAGATGACCGGGAGCACACCCCGATCCAGGGTGAGGAAATGTCTGTCCCTGAGGGGGGTGATCCCCTTGATGGTGCAGAGGAGGTCCGCCAGGTGGATACAGGCGACAAAGGCGGGGTCGATCTGGGCTCGGGCGGGACTGTGGTGCCAGGTCACGGCATCACAGATCTCCGGGGGAAACATCCATGACTTCAGCAGCCGCCCCCCGATCTCGGCATGCGAGATCCCATAGAAGTTCTCTTCGAGGGCGTGGTAGGTGTAGATGTTGGTGCCACGGTCCAGCTGGTCGAGCAACTCCCGGAAGAGCTCGGGGAGATACTGGCACAGGAAGATCTTGCCCACATCGTGGAGCAGGCCGCCCACGAAATACTTGCCGTCCATCTTGAGATTCAGGTAACTCGCCATCATGCGGGTGGCCACCCCCACGGCGAAGCTGTGCCGCCAGAGCTTCTCGGTGAATTCCGAGCCCCGCCGGTCGAACAGCTCGATCACGGACATGCTCATGGCGATATTCTGGATCTCATGGAAGCCCAACACCACCACGGCGTGTGATACCGTGGACACCTTCTTGACGAATCCGTAGTAGGCCGAGTTTGCCACCGCCAGGATCTTGGTGGTGAGAGCCGGGTCGCTCTCGATGATATCGGTAAGGTCGGAGGCGGACGAGTTCGCATTACGGCTGATGTCCATGATATCCTTGATCACTGTGGGCAGGGTAAGGATATCCGTCGTGCGGGAGAGGAGGCTCAGGATACGCCCCCGGGTCTGCTCGCTGGCCTCGGAATTCATTAAATACTCCACAATAAAAAATCTCGGACAGATCTGGCGTGAACTTTAGCCTGCTCTAGGTTATGAAGCTTGATCGTGGGCGGCATCCATGTATAATATTCTATACGAGGACAAAGCGATGCTGACAATCGTCATCCAGAATAATGTCTACTTCCCGACCCACAACTTTACGGTGCCCGTCGACCCGCACCAGTCGGAACACATCGGGCACGAGAGAGAGATCGCATTGTTTTTCGGACAGCCTGTGAAGGCTGGTGACATCGGGCTGAAGTGCGCCGTGCATTCCTTTAGCGGAAGCGAGCTGGGCCTCGAGGGCCAATGCCGTATCCAGGCCCTGCAGACCTCCGACGGCACCTCCGATCACCTGCACGTGAACGAGTTGCCCGACATCTATGAAAAGAACCTGATCAATGAAGGGCTTATCCAGGGGGTGCGGGCCCTGGTGCGGCTGATGTTTCCGGATATCGCCCATCAGGCCCGTGCCAAGAGCCCGGGCACCTTTGCCGACATGGTGGCATCCAACCTCGATCTCACCTATCCCGAAAAGCTGCGCTATCTGAATACCCCGGACAGCATCTCGCGCGTTAAGCTCATATTCACCTACATCAACCGCCTGAATCCGCGTTCTTCCAAACAGGTGCTCGCCAAGGTGAACAACCCCTTCGCCGAGGACATCCGGGACCTCGAGGAGCGCATCGAAGAAACCCCCTTGAGCGACGAGGCCCGTTCCGCGCTGGTCAAGGAGCTCAGCCGGCTGAAGTTCATGCACCAGTATTCCCCGGAATACTCGGTGAGCAGGAACTTCGTGGAATTCGTTCTCGATATGCCGTGGGAGGTGTACTCCCATGATCACCTGGACATCGAGCAGGCCAAAGAGGTCCTCGACGGCGACCACTACAACCTGGTCGAGGTCAAGGAACGCATCCTCGAATTCCTGGCCGTGAAAAAGCTAAACCCCGAGGCCAAGGGCTCCATCCTTTGCTTCTGCGGCCCCCCGGGGGTTGGCAAGACCTCCCTTGGTAAAAGCATCGCCACGGCCATGGGACGGGCATACATCCGCATGTCCCTGGGCGGCATCCGTGACGAGGCCGAGATACGGGGGCACCGACGCACCTATATCGGAGCCATGCCGGGCCGCATCATCAAGGAATTGCAGCGGGCCAAAACCATGAACCCGGTCTTCATCCTCGACGAGATCGACAAGATCGGCAAGGATTTTCGCGGCGATCCTTCGTCCGCCCTGCTCGAGGTACTGGACCCCGAACAGAACCTCGCCTTCAAGGACAACTACCTGGAGGTGGCCTTTGACCTCTCGCATGTGATGTTCATCGGCACGGCGAACACGATCGAGGGCATCCCCCCCACCCTGCTCGACCGCATGGAGGTAATCAACATCTCCGGTTATACCGACGAGGAAAAACTCAGCATTGCCCGGCAGTATCTGGTCCCCAAGAAGGCCCGTAGCGTGGGGCTTGATCCTGAACACCCCCCCTTCACCGAGGCGGCCCTTGCGCTGCTGATTGACCAGTACACCATGGAGTCCGGCGTCAGGGATCTCGAACGCAGGATCGAATCCCTCTATCGCAAGCTCGCCCGCAAGAAGGCCTCCGCACAAGAACTCCCCGGGGATATCTCTGACCCGGTGGTGCAGGAATTGCTCGGCCCGGCACCGCGGCACAAGCAGAAGGCCCTCGGTGAGGACAGCATCGGTATGGCCACGGGCCTGGCCTGGACACCCGCCGGCGGCGAGATCCTCATCATCGAGACCCTCTCCATGCCGGGCAGCGGCAGGCTGGAGCTGACAGGAAACATGGGCAACATCATGCAGGAATCCGCCCGGATAGCCCTGGGATACCTGAAGGGTCACGGCATGGAACACACCATCGACCTCTCGGAATCCTCCAAGATCGATATCCACATCCATGTCCCGGCCGGCGCCATCTCGAAGGACGGTCCTTCGGCAGGGCTGGCCATGCTCGCCGCCCTGCTCTCACATTTTCAGCACCGTCCCCTGCGTCACGATACCGCCATCACAGGCGAGATAACCTTGAGCGGCAGGGTCCTCCCGGTGGGGGGGATCAAGGAAAAAATCCTCGCCGCCCGGCGTGCGGGCATCCCGCGGGTCATAATCCCCTCCGACAACGAGCCCGATGTGCTCAAACTCGTCAATGATACCAGCATCACCACTCAGGTCCTGTTCGTGTGTACGGTGGACGACATCCCGCCTCTGATTTTTAGCGACTGGCAGGATGCCCTTTCCCCACGGGTCATTTAGGAAAGTACAGATTCCCCCTCAAGAAACACGATGAATTTCCCGATAGGATGATGAATGGAAGCGTACGAAATCGGATGGTTAATCGTATATGTCATCTTCTGCATCCTGGCACTCTTCGTCATCCTCAAGCTGACAAACCGGGGACAGCATCGTCCCCTGCGCAAGGCACCGTCACGCTACGTACATATCGCCTCTACCGATGAGCTGAAATTTTCAAAAGAGATCTACAACCTGGACTGGAAACCCGCACAGGACAGGCCCGCACAGTACCCGGAGAGAATCGAAAAGCTCCTCAGCGAGACCGATAAAATCTCCCCACTCATCATGGAGTTGTCCTCGGCCCTGAATAGTCCCGAGATCAATCCCAAGGAGATCAGCCAGCTCATCATCACCGACCAGGGCCTCACCTCGTTCATTCTCAAACGGGTGAACTCCCCCTACTATGGGCTTGTCCAGAAGATTGACAATATCTTCAACGCCATCGTGATCCTCGGGTACAACGAGATCTATCGCCTGGTCATGGAGGAACGCATCAAGAAGATCGGGATTCAACCCTCCCGCGGGGAATGGATCCACGCGAACATGACCTCCACCATGGCCGCCTACCTGGCCACCTCCTCCGGGATCGGGGTCTCCGGCGGCACCATGGTGACCCTGGGCATGCTGCATAACATGGGCAGGAACCTCATGCTCCAGTCCCTGACCCAGCCCGGGGACGAGGCCCCTGACGATCCGCGTGCGTGCATCCGCTGGGAAAACGAGCAGTTCGGCATCGATCATGCCAGCCTGGGAGGCGAACTTGCCCGCCGATGGGGTATGCCGGAAAGACTCTGCTCCTGTATCGAAAAATACCATTGGCCGCAGTTCTGGTCATTGCGCGACGTGGCCCAGAAGGTCCCGGAGATCATCAAGGAGATCTCGATCCTGAGCATTGCCGACATCGCCTCGCGACACTTCCGGCAGCAGCTTATGGGCCCCTATATCGGGGATGACTATTATTTCTTCATCAAGAAATCCCCCCGCATGGAGACCATCATCGCCCCTGAGGTGCGCAAGGACCTGGAACGAATCAAGCGGCTCGGCCAGGATCAGGAATCCGAGAAACCCCAGCCCATGAGCCTCTGAGCTTGGCCCGCACAGGAATGTCTTCTGATTCGGAGGAAAGATAACGACGGAGGAGATCAGGCGACCCCCTCCCCTGGATATCTGGAGGTAAAGCTCCCTCTACTTAGCCGATAAGGTTCATTATGCGCTGAAAATTCAGGTTGTATAGGTCTTCACCATGGCGCGGCAGGTCACGGGTCACATTGGCCAGCAGATCCTTGGCCTCTTCGACGTTTTCGACCTGCGAATCAGAGGCATGCTTGTTTTCGATGGAAACCATGTCTCGGGCCTTGTCCTGCAGTTCCCTGGTGGAGCGGCCCTTGGCCTCCTGGTCCGAGTCGTTTTTTATTATTTTGATTATATTGGATGTTTCAGCATTAACCTTCATCTGCACCACCTTCCCTTATCCTGGTCATATTCCTATCGGCACACTTTCCTTGTTCCTTAACCTCCAGCACCCATAATCACTCGGGTTTTCCCGGCGGCGGGTCAGTCCGGTCCCTGATCCAGGGTGAGCAGGAGGCTGTAGAGTTCATTGCGGCTCGCCCCGCTCTCTTCCATGAGCACCTTCAGGACATCCCTGCGGGAACCCCCAGCCGCGCGCAGCACGCGCGCACGCTGCGCGATCAGCGCGGTGTCCTCCTGCGGCAGGGCCGGTGCTGGGTGCACCACCACGGTCACCTCACCGATGGCGGGCAGGGCCTCCACCCGGGAAAGCACCTCGGCGCTCGTGCCGGTAATATACTCTTCATAGATCTTGGTCATCTCTCGGGCGACGCAGATAGGACGATCCGCAAGCCATGTCCGCAGCAAGTCCAGGGTCCTTGTCAGGCGTCGGGGTGCTTCATAGAACACCGTCGCATCCGTGGCGACACGCATCCGCATGAGTTCATTCCTGGCTATAGTTGCATTGCGGGGGAAGAAGCCCAGAAAACGGAACGCACCTGCAACCCCGGCGGCGGCCACGGCAGTCACCACGGCCGAGGGACCGGGCAGGACCTCGATGCGAAAGCCCGCCTGACGCACCCTTTCCACCAGGATCGCTCCGGGATCGGAGATACAGGGCATGCCGGAGTCGCTCATGAGGGCCATGTTCTGCCCATCCTCCAGGGCCTGGAGGATGGTGCGGGTCTTCTGCGCTTCGCTGAATTTCTGATACGAGAGCAGGCGCTTTTTTATCCCGTAATGATTCAAGAGTTTGAGCGTATGACGGGTATCCTCGCAGGCGATCACATCGACCTTCGCGAGCACATCCAGGGCCCGGATCGTGATATCGCCAAGGTTCCCGATCGGTGTTGGTACGATAAACAAGGTGGCTGTTTTCATAACGCTGGGCAACTTTCTCCTATTTTCCTTCCCTTGCTTATGTTATATACTACTCCTCTTTAAAATGGAACGAGAGGCAAGATCATGGAGTCATTAAAACTTGACGCGCACTCACGAGCCAGGTCACTCGAGGCTACCCCAGAATACATGAAAAAGCTCTTCATCATGCCCGATTCATCCGACCGCTTCGTAGAGTTCGGGGTACATCTTCTGGATATGATCCATGATTTCTTCAAGGAGAAGGGGGGCATCCACTCATCCATCTCCATGGAGGATCTCGGCCGACTTTTCAGCAACATCGAAATCCCCGGCACCCCCATGCTCATCAAGGACGTCCTGGACGAGATCAAGAACAACGTGATCAAACACTCGGTCAAGGTGGCCAACCCCTACTACATCGGCCACATGACATCGGCCATCCCCTATTTCATGATCCTGCTCGAGATGATCGCGGTCAGCCTCAACCAGAATCAGGTCAAGATCGAGAGCGCTAAGGCGTCTTCCTTTGTGGAGCGGGAGTTTCTCTGCTGGATGCACCGCCTGGTCTTCCAGAAACCCACGGAGTTCTACCGGCAGAACATTCAGAATCACGGCATCGCCATGGGGACCATAACCTCCGATGGCACCGTGGCCAACCTCACCGCGCTGACCATCGCCATGCAGAAGGCCTTCCCTGTGCATGGCAGGCGCTTCAGGGGGGTGCGCGAGGAGGGGCTTGCGCGGGCACTGAATTACTATGGCTACCGGCAGGCCGTATACCTCGTTTCCCGACGCGGCCATTATTCCATCTGCAAGGCGGCCACACTCCTGGGTATAGGGGAAAGGGGCGTGATCTATGCCCCGGTTCACCCCTACACGAACAAGATCAATATCGCCAAGCTCAGGCAGATCATCGAAAAGATCAAACGTGAGGACCTGATCGAGGGCAAACCCACGAAATTTGTCGCCCTCATCGGCATCGCCGGCACTACGGAAACCGGCAATGTCGACGATCTGTGCGGACTGGCACAACTGGCCCGTGAACTGGGCGCCCACTATCACGTGGACGCCGCCTGGGGCGGTGGATCGCTCCTCATGGAGGGCAGCCGTGAGCTGCTCACGGGCATCGAGCTGGCCGATTCCGTCAGCCTCGATTCCCACAAGCTCCTGTATGCCCCGAACTCCATGGGAATCTGTCTTTTCCGGGAGGTGAACGATTCACGCTACATCTATCACACCTCCAATTACATCATCCGCGAGGGCTCGGTCGATCAGGGCCGCTTCACCATCGAGGGCTCGCGCCCCTTTGCGGCGCTCAAGCCCTGGGCCGCCCTCAAGATCATCGGGCACGGCGGCTACCAGATCATCTTCAATCACGCCCGCGAACTGCAGACGACCTTTACCGAACTCATCGAACAGGATCCCCTTTTCGAGCTGCTGAACCGCCCCGAACTGTTCATCATCAACTACCGCTTCGTGCCCGAGGAACTTCAGGAGCGTCTAGGCAAGCTGATGAATCATCCGCGGCGCAACGCGGAGAAGATTACCAGGATCACCAAGATCATTAATGAAATCAATGTGGAACTGCACAAGACCATCCGGGAACACGACATGTCCTTCGTCTCCCGAACGCGCCTGGAGTCTACTATCTATGCCCCACGCAAGGTCGTGGTACTGCGCGCCATCACCATCAATCCCAACACCGAAACCTACATGCTCAAGAAAATCCTCAACGAGCATCGCAGCATGGGCATCCGCATCTGGCACCGTCTGAAGTGGTCCAAGGGGTTCTTCCTCTCGCACTGAGGCGGTGCGTGCCTGAAGCAGGCGTCCGGCCTTCGGCTCGGACAGGAATCCTGAGGGCCACCCCCTTGTCGGGCCCTTTGCAGCGCACCCTGGTGCGGTGAAGCCCCCCCGAGCCACAATCAGGTATAGTGCACCGAATATCTAGAAAACTACTTGAATTTTTTCTCGGAGTCCTTTATCGACAGACCTTAATCGCTATGGATCGAATTTCCCGCCGATGGCGGCGTAGAAGGTCAGCGCTTACATTGGGTTTCATGCGCATGGCACGGTCAGGTTCCCAGATGGCCTTGCCGCTTATGTGAATAAAGGAGGCCTGCATGAGAGAAACGGTCATTGTCAGTGCAGTCAGGACCCCCATCGGAAACTTCAACGGGTCCCTCAAGGATATCGGCGCCACCAGGCTGGGTGCCCTCGTGATGGGGGAGGCGGTCAAAAGGGCCGGCCTTTCCCCCTCCCAGGTGGACGAGGCCATCATGGGCATGGTCCTGCCCTGTGGATACGGTCAGAACCCGGCCAAACAGGCCGCTGTCCTGGCGGATTTCCCCTGGGAACTGGAATGCCTGACCATCAACAAGGTCTGCGGCTCTTCGCTCAAGGCGGTCATGCTGGGCGACCAGGCCATCAAATGCGGCGACGCCGAGATCGTTCTGGCCGGTGGCATGGAAAACATGAGCGCGGCCCCCTACTACCTGGAAAAGGGCCGCTTCGGCTACCGACTGGGTCCCGGTATCCTGCAGGACCACATGGTACATGACGGGCTGTGGGATATCGTCAATGACTTCCATATGGGGATCTCCAATGAACTGTGCTCGGAAAAATACCACATCAACCGCGAAGACCAGGACCTCTATGCCGAGAGATCCTATACAAAGGCCTTGAACGCCAACCGCAACGGCACCTTCACCGACGAGATCGTCCCGGTGCCGCTGCCCCCGAGCAAAACAGGCCCCGCCTTCTTCCGCGTGGACGAATGCCCGCGTGAGACCTCCTATGCGCAACTATCACACATGCAGCCGGCCTTCAAGGCCGCAGGTCTGACCACGGCGGGAAATGCCTCGGTCATCGCCGACGGGGCGGCCTGTGTCGTGATGATGTCGCGTGAAAAGGCCGAGGAACTCGCCTGCCCGGTGCTCGCCTCCATCGGCGCCCACTGTTCGGCCGGTATCGACATGCGCTATGTGCTGGTCGCACCAATCCTGGCCATCCCCAAGTGCCTTAAAAAAGAAGGTCTCACCCTGAAAGAAATCGACCTGATCGAGGTCAACGAGGCCTTCAGCGGCTCGACCCTGGCGGTCATGCGGGAGCTCGATCTGGATGAGGCGATCTTCAACGTCAACGGCGGCGGCGTGGCGCTGGGGCACCCCATCGGGGCCAGCGGCTGCCGCGTGCTCACCACCCTGATCTACGAGATGATCCGCCGGGAGGCTGAAAACGGCCTTGTCTCCCTGTGTCTGGGTGGTGGGGAGGCGGTGGCCATGGTGGTGAAACGCGAGCATGGGCATTCGTAAAGGGTGGAATTGCTGCAAGATGTTTCCCCAGAATTAGGGAAACGTCATCGGTATATATGTATACAAGATATACTGGAGGAGGACACATGGACATTCAACGATTGGGCGTGATCGGGGCGGGACAGATGGGCAGCGGAATCGCCCAGGTCGCCGCTGCCAGCGGACGGGAGGTCATCCTCAACGACATCAGCGAGCCCCTCGTGCTCAGGGGCAAGGAGGGCATCGCACGGCAGATCGCCAAGGGCGTCGACAAGGGGCAGCTCTCACCTGAAGAGGCCGAGGCCACCCTGGGGTGTATCCGCACGAGCACCGTTCTCGAGGATATGTCCGGCGTCGATTATGTGGTGGAAGCGGCTACGGAAAAACCCGATCTGAAGTTTCAGATCTTCCGCGACCTGGACGCCGCCTGTCCCCCGGGGGTAATCCTGGCCACCAACACCTCGTCCATCCCCATCGGCATGATCGCCGCCCAGACCGGCCGACCCCAGGAGGTCATCGGCATGCACTTCATGAACCCGGTGCCACGCATGCAACTGGTGGAGGTGATCCGGGCCCTGCCCACCTCGGAGGAGACCTTCCAAACCACTTGGGACCTGGCCCTGGCCTTCGGCAAGACCCCCGTTCAGGCCAACGACTACCCCGGATTCATCTCCAACCGCATCCTCATGCCCATGATCAACGAGGCCATCTACTGCCTGTACCACTCCGTGGGCACTGCCGAGGACATCGATACGGTCATGAAGCTCGGCATGAACCATCCCATGGGCCCCCTCGCCCTGGCGGACCTCATCGGCCTGGATACCTGTCTGGCTATCATGGAAACCCTCTACCAGGGCTTTTGCGACTCCAAATACCGTCCCTGCCCCCTGCTGCGCAATTATGTCGCCGCCGGGTGGCTCGGGCGCAAAAGCGGCCGCGGGTTCTTCGAGTATCCCCGCTGATGCGCCGCCTCCCGCAGCTTGTCAGGGGATACCCTGGTGGTGCTTGCGGATTCGATACGCATCATGGGTAAGAATCCCAGGGCAAGCCCTGGAAACCCCTTGAGGCCGCAAGCGGCGGGGAAGGCGATAAAGAGTGATTAAGCCTGCGGTTCAGGCAAAAAAAACCAGGCACATTGCATGCCTGGTGCAAAGAGGAGGTTATGTATTGCGCCCTATAATTTCCTTATCGTCATGTTGTGCAGATGCTTGAGCCGTCCTTTATTCATTCCCGGTATGACCACGGTCGCGACCGCGGACGACACTTACGGAGGGCTTCGTGATCATCGGCTGGGATAATCCAGATGGAGAAGCGAGGAGCGGGCATACGCGTGTGCTTCAGGCGCATGCCCGCCCGGGCATCGCTTAGCCCAGCCGGATGCCACGTGAGGAGAGTTCGTCGGCCACACGGGCCAGCCCGAGTTGGGCAAAGCGCTGTCTTGAGGGCAACCCGGTCAAAGGATCGTAACCGGCGGTCTTGTAGTAGTCGGCGAGCGTTTTCTTGAGATCCGACTTGCGGTAGATCGTGCTCTTGCCTCCGGTCCAGTGCTGCAGCTCCTTGGGGACCCTGATCTCCACCTCCTCCTCGGTAAAGCGCTTGGGCAGGGTATCATCGGCCGCCGTGAGGCCTTCGCGGGCATTGAAGGCCCGCATGAGGGCCATGAGCTTCTCGCCGCGTTCCATCAGGTCGTGTCCGGAGAGCTCGATACCGGTACCGGCCGAATACAGCTCGGAGGCGGTCTCGGGCAGGATCTGGCAGTTGATCAGGACAAAGGCACAGGTCCCGAGCATGTCGGCCAGTTTCGCATATTTCTTGAGGTGGAACATGGCCCCGGAATTACCGTCGTCATAGGGATTAAGCGCCTCGGGAATGCCGGCCTGGGGCAGCGTATACCCGTAGGCATCAATGGTGGGCCCATAGGGGTCCATATGATGGGCACCCCGTTCGTTGACCGCATACATGAGGGCCCCCAACTTGGATCCGCGGGGCGAGCAGCCGCCGCTGATCTCCAGGCCCTTGACGTGCATGGCATAGACCTCGCTGCCGCGGCCGATCGTGCGGGAGGCCCGCAGGCAGCCCTCGGCCAGGATATCGCCCAGCCCCTCCCGATGTGCGATCAGGGAGATAACCTCCACCATGGCATCGCCATTGCCGAAGGTCAGCTCAATGCCGCCGGTGTCCTTCTTGGTTATGAGCCCCCGCTCAAAGCACTCCATGGCCCAGGCGATGGTGGTCCCGCAGGAGATGGTGTCGATACCGAATTCGGCACAGAGGACATTGCCCTTCATGACGTCGAGGATCGAACGCACCCCGCATCGGGCACCCAGGGCGGCGGTGGTCTCATATTCGAGGGTACCGCCCGAGAGCCCGGCGTACTTGCCCTCCTTGATGGTAGGCACGTAGTGGGCGCAGCTCAGGGCGCAGTTGGCGCAGGCATAGGGCCGGTATTCGAAATTTTTCAGGTAGGCCTTATGATCGGTCCCGCCGGCTATACGATCGTCATAGGTCGCCTGGTAGTTCCTGATAGGAAGGATACTGTAGTAATTGATGGCCTCCACCCATCCCGCCGTGCCGACCTTGGGCATCATGTCCCAGGACCAGGGATCACGCTCGGCCAACTCGGCAAAATTCTTCAGCACCGCCGTCTGGAAGCGTACGGGGTCCGCCAGCTCCAGCCCGTGGGTGCCGCGTACGGCAATGGCCTTGAGATTTTTGGACCCCATGACCGCACCCGGCCCGCCGCGGCCAAAGACACGGTCGATGTTGGCATTAATCGTGGCGAACTTCACCTTGCGCTCCCCGGCCGGACCGATGGTAAGGACCTGGATGTCCTTGTCGTCGATGATGCCCTTGATGGCCTCATCCGTCTCCCTGCTGGTCTTGCCCCACAGGTAGCGGGCATCCCGAATCTCCACCTTACCGTCATCGATCCACACCCAGACCGGTCGGGCGGACTGGCCGGTGATGACAATGTAGTCGTAGCCGGCCAGTTTGAGCTGCGGCCCGAAATGGCCTCCAGCGCGCCCGGAGACGAAGGTGCTCAGGGGTGACTTGGTGTTACAGGTGAGGCTGTTGCCGGTGGGGGCCGTGGTCCCGGTGAGGGGTCCGGTGGCGAAGATCAGCGGATTCCTGGGATCGTAGGCCCCGTACTCGGGCCGATACTCCTCCCAGAGCATCTTCATCCCCAGGAGGTAGCCACCGATATAGTCCCGTGCATCCGCGTCGTTCAAGACCTCCGTCGTTACACGTTGTGCCGTCAGGTCCACCCGCAGACCCTTTCCCATATATGCCTTAGCCATGGCTACGCACCTCCCCTCTCGCTCTGCTGCCACTCAAGCGGCTTGACACTCAGGGCCTGCATCGGGCAACGGGCGACACACTGCGGGTCCCCGTTGCACAGATCGCACTTGAAGGCAAGAGAGGTCTCGGGATGCAGCAGGATCATTCCAAAGGGGCAGGCCGGGACACAATTGCCGCACTTAATGCACTTTTTCTCATCCACCACGATGGCCCCGGTATCGTGATGGCGGTAGAGGGCCCCTTTCTCCGGACAGACCCGCAGACACCAGGGCTCGATGCACTGGCGACAGGTCTTGGTGTCGATCCAGTATCCACTGCCGCCGAAATCGCGATCGACCTGGATCATGCTGTAGCCATAATTGAAGACCCCGTAATGGAACTGGCTACAGACCTGCTCGCAGATACGGCAGCCGGAGCACAAGTCCTGATCTACGGCGATGAACTTCTGTCCCGTTGCCTGGGATGACGGTTCAGCCCCCTTTGGAAACGCAGCGCAACCCGCGAGTGAGACCGCCGCCCCCCCGGCGGCGACCGTTCCGACGGTGAGCACGAACTGCCTGCGGCTCACCCCCTTCGACGTATCCCTTTCCTCCGACATGGACCTACCCTCCTTTGGGCACATTGAGAACCTGCACCTGTTCCTGGGCTGTTCCCAACTCCCCCTTTAACCCTTACACCATGGTTGGCATAAAGCGCTGACCCTGTACTACACCACCCCGCATGCACAGTGTTGTAGCACTCGTTTCCTTGATGAAGTAATGGGCAGGATATGCCCTGTCAAGGTGTCATGGACCGCTAAGCGCTTGTTTTGTCAGCTATATTAGGCTTATCGCAGCACACCAAATGTCTGTAACAGGTACACCGCACGGCATCTTTGAGTGGTTATCGGGTGTTATCCTCAAGGAGCGGCATATGGTAATCAGCCCGGTGCCCTGAACCGGGGTCACCGAGGAGTCTGCCCCTCGAACGCTCAGGGCGCGACCCGGTCTGGCAAATCGAGTACTTCGCGGATATCGCAGGCCAGTTCGCGCAGGGAAAGCGGTTTCATGACGAGCTTTCTGATCCCCAGGTGATGGATATTCTCAGGGGTGATGCGCTCGCTGAAGCCGGTACAGAGCATGACGGGCATACCCGGTCGGATCTCCGTGATCCTGCGGGCCAGCTCGTCCCCGGTCATATTGGGCATGGTCATGTCGGTGATCACCAGGTCGAACCGCTGCGGTTGGGAGCAGAAGAGCTGCAGGGCCTCGGTGCTGCTGGTACGGACACTGACCTGATAACCGAGGTACTCCAGCATCTGGAGTCCGATATCCACCAGGGCCTGTTCGTCATCGATGAAGAGGATGCTTTCACTCCCCCGCGGCAGGGGATTCTCGGGGAGGGGGCGCTTCTGGCCGGGGTTCTGTTCTATTCGTGGAAGATACACACGGAAGGTGGTCCCCTCGTCGGGCAAGCTCTCCACCGTGATGGCACCCCCGTGCCTGCGGACGATGCCGTGTATCACGGACAGCCCGAGACCGGTACCCTCGCCCTCCTTCTTGGTGGTGAAGTAGGGCTCGAAAATATGCTCCATCACCTCGGGGCTCATTCCCTGTCCGGTGTCCGTCACCTGCATGAGGAGGTAGGCCCCGGGTGATATGCCCGAAAGCGCAGCCGTATTGGCCGGCCCCAGTTCCACCCGTGAGAGCCGAACCGTGAGCAGCCCCCCGGAAGGCATGGCGTGCGCCGCATTGGTGCACAGATTCATGACGATCTGGTGGATCTGGGTGGGGTCCGTCTCGACCACGGCCCGGGGGTCGTCGATCTGCGTCCTGATCTCGACGGAAGACGGCAGTGACGAACGCAGCATCTTGAGGGCCTCCTTGACGATGGGGGCCACCTGCATGGGCTTGCTCTCGCGGTCTTCCCGCCGGCTGAAGGACAGGATCTGGTTAATGAGCGCCTTGGCGCGCTCGCAGGCGCCCAGCGCCTTTTCCAGGCTTCTGCCGGCCTCACTCTCTCCCGGCAGTTTCATCTGAGCAATCTCGGTGAAGCCCATGATGGCCGCCAGGATGTTGTTGAAGTCGTGGGCGATACCGCCGGCCATAGTGCCGAGCGCCTCCATCTTCTGGGCCTGCATCAGCTGAAATTCCAGATGGTGCATCTCCGCCAGCGCCCTCTTCCTTTCCATGATATCGCGGCTCACGCCCAGGATGCCCAGGGAATCGCCCCCCTCGTCCATCAGGCGGCTGAGGGTGACCTCGCACCACACGGTCTTACCGTCCCGGCAGATGACCTCCGTCTCGCAAGACCTGACAGGCGACCCTTCGGCGTTCATCAAGTGCTTAATCTCACCCTTGAGCTTCGTGAGCGAGTCCGGGGCAAAGGTCTTCTCCAGGGGCAGGGCCAGGGCCTCCTGCGGCGAGTAGCCGCGGATACGCCAGACCGCGGGGCTCATGTAGGTGAAGCGTCCTTTTTCCGGGTCCAGGATCCAGAGCGTCTCGGTGAGGTTCTCGGCCAGCAGGCGATAGCGGCGCTCCGATTCCCGCAGGGCCGCCTGATCCCTTTTCCAGCCCTCAATATTGCGGGCAACGGTCAGCAGGCAGCTCCGGCCGTCGAGGGTAATGCGCCGGGCCGAGAACAGGGTGGGGAGGATCCGGCCGTCCCTGCGGCGGAAATTCGTCTCCACGTTGCGCACCTCACCCGTGCGCGAGAGCTGATCCACAATCAGATTGCGATCCGCGGGCCTTTCCCAGAGCCTGAGTTCCTGCACACTCTTCCCGATGACCTCGTCCCGGGAATAGCCCGTTAGTTCGCACATGCCCTCGTTGACCTCGACAAAGGTTCCGTCTTCGACAAGGCTGATGGTGATGGCATCGGGTGTCGTCTGAAAGACCGTACGCAGGCGTTCTTCGCTCGTACGCAGACGCCTCTCTGCCTCTTTCTGGTGGGTGATATCCCGGATCACCGTCACCACCTGGGTGACGCAGCCGTCGACGATGATCGGGATCTTCCTGGTCTCGGTGACGATCAGTCGGCCGTCATGGGTGCCCTCTTCCTGCGTCTCGAGGACCTCCCCACTTGCAAACACCGCGGCATATTCCTCCTCGATCGCGGGGGACAGGAAGTGAAAGGCCTCGAAGATGTTGCGCCCGACGACATCCGTGGGGTAGCCGAGCCCGGAGCACCACTGCCGGAAGGCCCTGTTGAAGAGCACGATCTTCAGGTCCCGGTCCACCACGTGGATGTAGTCGTGCATGGCATCCAGGGTCACGGCGTACTGTCTGTGGGCCTGAAGAAGGGCCTCCGCGCCCCTCTTCCTCTCGCTGATGTCGCGCGTGACGGTGATGCTGCCGATACGCCGGGAAGCCTCGTCCCGGATGAAACTGCCCTTGGTCTCGGTCCACACCCGGGAGCCGTCCTTCCGGATGAGTTCAAGTTCTATGGAACGCTGACGTTCGGGGGCACCGGGGCCCGGGTCCGAACCCATCCTTTCGGCGAGTTCCTCGAGGAGCACCTCGTACGATCCGGGGGCTATGAACAACTTCAGGTCGAAATCCTGCGCGTTACCCAGAATGGATCGACATTCCTCCACGGAATATCCAAGAAAATCCTGGACCGAAGGACTGATGAACACGGGCTGCAGCTGCATGTCCCACCTGACCACCAGATCCTTCATCCACTGGGTGATGACCTGGTAGTGGCCGAGGGTCTCGCGCAACGCCGCCGTTTCATTCAGGGGGGGTTCCCGCTCTCCTTCGCGCCTATGCATGCTGAAGCTCATTTCCTTCATGGCTGTGTGTTCCCCATTTCGCAGGTCACCTTGCCGATCCCTGGCGATGCACGGGATCTTCCCACCTCATCGGTAGATCCTTACTTAAACCTGAATGGTGCCTGCAGGGCGGGCTTCTCCCCCGCCAAAGGGAGGGGTGAAAAGACCTCCCGGGGGTGGAAAACCTGAGGCCCCCGGGGGGTCAGCGTCGGGAGTGCTTATCGCCTACTGAGGTCCTTGCTGGAGAAAGGGCCCCAGTTCCACCCTGGCCCAGGGCGTTCTGTTTCCTGGATCGGGTCCGTAATAGCCGAAGAGCCCCTCGAGGACGAGGTTGGTGTTGTCCATAATGGCGTGGTGCCCCTCGATCTGCCCGGCGGGCTCATAGTAGCCCGTATCCCCGTAGACGCTGTTGGGATTGAGGAAATCGATCAGATCGCGGGCCGTGTCGAAATCGATGGAGCCATATTCCGCGGCCAGGCGCTCGAAGAGCAGCTCATAGCGCACCCGGGAACGGGTCACGCTTCCCGGGCCGTCGACGAGATGCATCCAGGGTGTGTAGGCGGTGAACACCATGCGCGGGATGATATAGTGGTTGGTGGCCATGACCACATCGGGCCAGGTCTCGATCTGGCCGGGAAACTGGATACCGAGGACGCATTCATCCTCCGGGGTGGGGATCGTGATTCCGAGACCCAGGAACTGCGTCGGGTAGATCCATTCCTGATTCCTAAGCATCAGGCCGTCTTGTGGCAGCGGCCCCTCGTCGAGGCGCCCGATATAGGCCCCAAGCAGCCACTGCTGCCAGAGAGGCAGGAGATCGGGCCCCTCGAAGGAGGGGGTGCGCATGCCCTCCTCCACCACCACGCCGTGGGTGTGCTCTTCACTGAACTCGTCGTCACCCAGGATGTAGAGCCATGAGACCCCGCGGTCGAGTCCGCGCAGGCGCTCGATGGCGCCCTCGAGGGTGCCGCAG
Source organism: uncultured Bacteriovoracaceae bacterium (assembly GCA_964618975.1). Taxonomy (GTDB): domain Bacteria; phylum Desulfobacterota; class Desulfomonilia; order UBA1062; family UBA1062; genus CAZUDI01. The sequence continues at coordinate 89,619 of CAZUDI010000001.1, forward strand.
TGCTGAACGAGGTCCCTGAGCACCAGCAGACAGCTCATGCCGGGATCGCTGCGTGTGCAGCCCGCCCTTACCACGTCCATGCCCATGGAGAGCCCTTCGGCGTTCAGCGCCGTGGTCTGCCCCACAAAGCCCGGGGCGGTCACGCATACAAAGGGCAGCCCTTCATCGGGCAGGTAGATCCCCATGCAGGCAGTGTCCTGGATGATGTCCCCGGTGGGGAACATGAAGTCGCGGCCGTGATAGACCGTGCCGTCAGGCGTCGCCTGGCTCGAGACCACGAACTCGTTGCAGCCCAGGGCGCCGGGGTCGCCTCGGGGAAAGAGCACCCGTGAGCCCTCGAAGCGGATATAGTCATCGAGCTGCGGGTTCTCGGCGTGCAGGCTCTCTAGGAGGTCCCTGAGCCCCTGCATGCTGGGAATGGTCCCGGTGAAGAGGATCGCATAGATGGCATCGAAGCCCTCGTTGATCAGGAGCACATCTTCGAAACCCACCTCCCAGCCCCGGGAGGTGGCCCCGTCGGCCACCCCCTGCATCTCGGCCTCGAGCTCGTCGGGGATGACCTCCAGGGCATTGCGGCACAGGGTCATGACCTCGTTGAAGATGAAGTCCACCAGAGCCGGCGGGAGGTCGTCGACCGCGATGCCCAGCATGTCCCCGATGAGCCGGAAGGGATACACCTTGCCCAGCATCCAGACGCCTTCGGGCCTGAGGGCCCCCATCTGGTAGCCCATGTTGTAGGACGTCCCCTGCAGGAGCAGGTAGGGCTTGTCGTTGTCGTCACGGGCGCGGTAGCCCATATCGCCGTCGCATTCCACGCTCTCCAGTATCTCCAGGCCTTCGGCCGCCAGCACGGCAGGGATGTCCGCGACATAGCTTGCGCGCTCCGTTTCCAACCCGGCGCTCCCTGACGGCGTTCCGAGCGCCACGGTGGAGCTGTCGGACGACGAACAGGCGCCCCCGATGCAAAGCATCACGGCCCCGATAAGTATCACGATTGTCCGGTGCATGTGCTTTCCTCCTTTCTTTTTCCCGCGCCCCGAAGGGCCTCTTCACACACGTCCTCAGGAGGGATCCTGACCCGCGTGCCAGGCCTCAAAGGGTGCCAGTTGCACACCCACCCAGGGGTCGGTCATGCGGCCGAAGAGCCCCCTCAGCTCGCCCTTGGTATTGTTCATGACCACATGGTGCCCTTCCACCTCCCGGTCCAGCGGTTCGACCGGCTCTCCGTCCTGGTCCTGCCCACGGTAGAACCACCAGTTCTCCCGCTGGGTATTGAGGAAGTCGATGATCCACCCGGCAGAACCCCGGGCGGGATATTGCGCGTCGTCACCGAAAAATTCGATTCCCCCATGGTTTTCGAGAATCAGCTCCACCATGGTCTCATAGCGCCACACGGATTCGGGCAGCGGCCCCAGGGCGTAGATCAGGGCCACCACCGGCAGGAACTGGGTCACCCGCATACGCGGCAGGATATAGTGGTTGGTGGCCACCACCACATCGGGGCAGGTCTCGATCTGGTCGGGGAAATAGACGCCCAGGTGTGTGCGCTCGTAGGCCGGGAAATTCGCATCGTTTATCGGCAGGGTGAGGCTCGTGTCCTTCAGCTGGGCCGGAAAGATCCATCGCGCCGAGCGCACCATCAGGCCCTGCTCGGGCTTTTCATCCCCCAACCGGGCGGTATAATCAACGCCCAGGCAGAATTCCTCGCCGAAGAGTGCGAGTGGGGCCCCCTGCAGGAGCCACTGTTCCCAGGCCGGCAGGGTATCGGGCCCGTCGAAATCGGGGGCGTCTCTCCCGCAGGCGATCACGGCCCCGCAGCCGTAGGTGGGATGGGGTGTATCGTCGGCCACGATGTACTGCCACGGCACGCCGCGGTGCGTGCCCCTGACCGTATCAACCGCCTCCTCGAGGGTGCGGCATCCATGCAGAACCTGCCGCGCGATCATCATGCAGCCCACGCCCTCGTCGGCCCCGAAGGCGGCCCCCTGGGTGACGTCCATGCCGATGGAGATTCCTTCGGCGTTGAGTCCGGTGCTGTGCCCGACGAATCCGGGCGGATCCACGGTCACAAACGGCAGGCCCTCATCTGGGAGATAGACCATGACACAGGCCGCGTCCTGATAGATGCCGCCGGTGGAGAACATGAAGTCCCGACCGTGATAGGTCTCACCGCTGGCGGTCGCCTGCCCCCCCACCACGAATTCGTTGCACCCGCTGCGCGGGAGCAGGGCCCTGCCCAGCCCTACAAACTGCGGCTGCCCGTCGGTGATCTGCACGCTGCGCCCGAGGGTGGAACTCGCCTGCAGCATGGAAACCAGTGCGGAGAGAGCCTTGCGGTTGTCGTCCGGATTGAGGGTCTTGCCCAGCATGGCCCCCAGGAAATAATAGGTGCTGTCCACACCCTGATTCAGGACCAGCACGTCATCATAGGTCACGTCCAGATATCCCCGGGAATGCATCCCGTCCACGACCCCCTGCATCTCCTCCCTGAGACCTTGTGGGATATAGGCCTCCACGTCATAGCAGAAATCGAGGATGACCGGATAGAGCTGGTCAAAGACGAGGTAGCCCTCTTCGGAATCGGGGTCGATGCCGATCCCGAGCATGTTGAGCTGGCCCACGCCTACCCGCCGCATGAAGTCCGTGAGCATGCCGTGCGCCGCTTCAGGCCGCAGGTAGCAGGCCTGGTAACCCATGCTGTAGGGCGTCCCGGTGAGGATCAGGCAGTATTTGGGTGACGAAACCAGACCCTGCGGCGGACTGAATTGCGCCAGATAGCCCGTGTGCCCCCCGACCTCCACCGCATCCACCAGGGTGAGGCCCTGGAGGGCGAGCACCTCCTCGAGCTGCTCCGTCGCTTTCTCCTCACGGGTGAGGCCCTGCTGTCCGGCCGCGTCAGCGACCAGAAACTGGCCGCTATCCTCGGACGAACAACCCCCCACGAGGCACCAGAAAACACTTGTCCATACGATCCATCGTGCATAACGCATTTAAGACCTCCTTCTTGCATGACATAATCATCAGGGGGGATCACCCGCCGGAGGAACCCTGGACACCTGTTCCGTTTGCCAGTTGCGGATAATCCTCCCAGAACGATTAAATATAATCGAAATTCTCTATATACTTGGATATTATAATCACAGACCCACGCTGATGCAATTACATTACACCCAGACAACCCCACTCCGGGAGGCTTATGACCTTATGCGCCGCTTCAGTTCGCGAATCAGGGCCGCACACACCTGGGGGGCATCGGCTACGATGGCCACATCCGCCATCTCCATCATGGCGGCTTGCGGATTCTTGTTGATGGCGATGATGAAGGCCCCGTCATCGATGCCAGCGGTATGCTGGATGGCGCCGCTGATGCCGAAGGAGAAGAGCACCTGCGGTCGGATATGTCCTTCGGCCTGGCCCACCAGGGCCTCCTGCCCGGCCCAGCGGGCGTAGACCACCGGGCGGGTGGCTCCCACCTCGGCCCCCAGCAAACCGGCAAGCTCGTAAAGTCCTTTGAACTTTTTCTTGCTCCCCATGCCGCGGCCGCCCAGGACCACGACCCGGGCATCCTCCAGGCGCTGGGCGCGCGTGGGCTGCCGCTCACTCCTGACCAGACGTACGCGCTCCCGAGGAAGGTCTTCGGGCAGCGCAAGGCGCACGATCTCGCCCTGGGCCGCGTAGTCATGCGGGATCTCCTGGTAAATGCCGGCCCTCACCGTGGCCATCTGCGGGTATACGCCCGGGGTCACGATCTCGGCCAGCAGACTGCCCCCGAAGGCCGGGGCCGTCTGCACCAGGAGGCCGTCTGCCTTGAGGTCAAGGGCGATGCAGTCGGCCGTGAGCCCCGTGCCGAGCTTCTTGGCCACCCGGGGTGCCAGCTCGCGGCCGAAGGCGGTGGAACCAACCAGGATGATCTCAGGGGCCTCCTCGGCTGCCAGACGCGCCAGGAGAAAGGCATAGGTCTCGATATTGTAGTCCTTGAGGCGAACGTGTTCGTACACGTACACCCTGTGAGCGCCATGAGCGATATACTCCCCGACCCATTCATCCACCCCATCCCCGATGACCACGACACTGACCTCGGCCGCCATCTCCCGTCCGAGTTCCACGGCCCTTGAGAGGAGCTGCAGGGTCACCCGGTTCTGGAAATAGTTCCGGTAATCCCCGAACACCATGATCCGTCGTGCTGGATTCGTGGCCTTCATACCTCACCCGCCTTCAGATCCTTGCCGATGGCCCCGCCGAGACGGTCCTCGAAGCGCTCGAGGAGATCTTCCACGATCTTCTTGGCCGATCCATTCAGGACGAGGTTTTCCTTGTGGGTCCCGGACTGGTACACGTTGATGATCTGTGTCGGGGACCCCTTAAGGCCGAGGCCATGGGGGTCCAGACCCAAATCCTCGGCCCCGATGGTGAGTAGGTTGTGACCGGCAAAGGCGCACTGAAGACCTCCCAGCGCTGTATACCGGGGAACGAAGTGCTGGGTGGCGACCGTTACCAGCCCAGGCAGCTGCATCTCCAGGGTTTCCATGAAACCGTCCGATAGCCGGCGCACCGTGAGAATATTGCGCTCAAGCGCTAGGTGCTCGGCATAGGCCACACTCGGCAGGTCCAGCTCTTCGGCGAGCTGCGGACCGACCTGAGCGGTCTCGCTATCCGTGGTGTGACACCCGCACAGAATGAGATCGAAGTCCGGGCAGTATATCTCGACTGCACGGGCCAGCACGGACGAGGTCACCAGGGTGTCCGATCCCGCCATGCGGGCATCGCTGAGCATCAGACAGCGATCGGCCCCCAGGGCGCCGGCCTCAAAGAGCACCTCGCTGGCCGTGGGCGGGCCCATGCAGATGGCAGTAATGAAGGCCCCGTGGGTCTCCTTGAGCTGCAGGGCCCCTTCCAGGGCATGCTTGCAGGCCGGATTCATCATCCCTTCGGCTAGTTCACGCCTGAGGGTCCCGGTTTGCCGGTCCCAGGGGAGCTCCGTGACCATGGGAACCTGCTTGATGCACACGACAAGGTTCAGCATTTTCCTCCCCCCCCTTCACATCGGCCGGGACAGGATCGAGCGCGAGATTACCATGCGCTGGACCTCGCTCGTACCCTCATAGATCTCGGTGATCTTTGCATCCCGGAAGTATCTCTCAACGTCGTACTCCTTGCTGTAGCCATACCCACCGTGAATCTGCACCGCCTGCGCGCTCACCCGGGAGGCCAGGTCCGAACAGAAGAGCTTGGCCATGGCGGCCTCGGCCCCGAAGGGGCCGAGGCCGTCCTTCAGTGCACTCGCCCGGTAAAGCAGGAGTCTTCCGGCATCGATGCCGGTCGCCATGTCGGCCAGATAATTCTGGATGCTCTGGAAGGAGGCGATGGGTCGCTTGAACTGCTGACGTTCCCTGGCATAGCGCAGGGAGGCCTCGAAGGCGGCCTGGGCGATACCGAGGGCCTGGGCCGCGATTCCAATGCGTCCCGCATCCAGGGTGGCCAGTCCGATCTTCATCCCGTCGCCAAGCGCTCCGAGGAGGTTTTCCTCCGGCACGCGGCAGTCCTCGAGAAACAGCGACGCGACAGGGTTGGCCCGCATCCCGCACAGATCCTCGATCTCCCCTACCGAGAACCCCGGGGTCCCCCGTTCCACGAGGAAGACACTCGGGCTCTTCTGGGAACCGCTGGCGTCCGTGACAGCAAAGATGAGCGGACAGTGACAGATCCCGCCGTTGGTGACGAAGATCTTGGTGCCGTTGATGAGGTAGCCACCGTCCGTACGGGTGGCATGGGTTTCCACCCCGCCGGCATCCGAGCCGGCATTGGCCTCGGTGATACAGAAGGCGCCAATATATTCGCCCGCGGCCAGTTTGGGGACATAGCGCTGGATCTGTTCCTCGGTGCCGTAGGCCAGGATGGGGTACAAACCCACGCTGTTGTGGACGGTCACGCACAGGCCCACCGCCGCACACACGCGCGAGAGTTCCTCGATAACGATAGCATAACTGATGGAATCCAGTTCGGCCCCGCCATATCGTCCGGGCACCTGCAGCCCGAAGTAGTTAAGCGGGCGCATCTTTTCCATGACCTCCCAGGGGAAGCGTCCGTCACGGTCAATATCGTGCGCGATGGGACCGAGCTCGGACTCGGCGAACTCACGCACCGTCTTGCGCACCAGCTTGTGCTTCATACAAGGCTTATATTTCATCTTTATTTCCCACGCCTTTCTCAGGGCCGCATGCCATGTTTGTCGAGCGTGCAGCCTATCTTAAAGCAAGGGAAAAATCAATGGGATGAAGTCAGAAGGTCGGCCTTTGGAGCCTGTCCGCAAACCGGGTCTGCCCCTTCGGAAAAGGGCCTTTCCGACCGATTCCGCCCCCCTGCCCGAATGGACAGGGAGCAGGTGTCGCGGGCGATAATGGGTATGAACCCCGGGTCAAACCATGGACCCCCTCGATGCCGCAAGCGGCGGATGATACGGCCCAGAGCGCTTGAGAGCTTGCCACTCACCTGCCCGGCAATACGTTTTAGGGTTTCATACTGCGCTAAATAGTGGTATAATAAGGGAGAATTTAATCGTTATGGGTCGATATCCCTACCGCTTGCGATATGGTGGAGGGAGACTGGGGTTTACCCTGGGAGCCATACCCATAATTAATCCGTTCACGATATACAACGATGAACCTGGCAGCCATACATCGCGACAGAGGAGGACGTGGCATCTCGATGATATTTAATCGCCTGAAGGTCGAATTCCCCGCCGCTTGCGGCGGAAAGGATGGTCATAGGCTTGCCCTGGGGTTCATACCCCTGATTCATCCATGAAGGCCGTCAGGGAGGTGTCGCACCTGAGCTTGCGCACCTTAAGCACACATGAAAGGAGGGACTGTTCTAAGTGATCCATCTTCCCGCTTGGGGTTGTCTTCAGGGCCTCGCTTTCATAATCTCTGTCACTCTGGGGCCGCCTCACCGTCAGTATAACCCACGGCAGGGCGGGAAACTCGATCCTGAGGGACGTCTGCGACATGGATAGGCGACGATATAAGAGATACCCGCTACACCTGCAGGCGCGCATCACCCTCAACTGTGATTATCGTGACCCGATCCGGGACATCCGCATCGGCCGGGTGTTGCAGGGCCTGGTTGACACCCTGGATATCTCCCTCGGCGGTTTCCGGGTTGCCTTCATGACCGCTGACACCGACCATCATATCGATTTTACTACATCCGAAGCCTGTCACCTCAAAGACAGGTCCGTCACGGTCTCCTTTGCGGATCTGGAACTCACCGTGTGGGGCGAGATCAAAAGGGTCTATCCGGATACATTGCAGATGGCGATCGCCATCACCATGGTTTCCGATATCCAGTCCTGGAAGGAACTCTGCGGAGAACCCCTCGCCGCCGGGGCGTAAAAGCCACACCGCAGGGAGCCTGTCGCCGATGCCAGGCACCAAGCGATGATTGCTCCGGGTAACCAGATATGCTAAACAGTCAAACCACAACATCGGGGTTATGGCCCGAAGGTCTTGAAATCCTGGGGCAGTCACCCTAAAAAAAGCATACTATTCTGATTTGAAACAGGAGAGGAAATGGAAAAGAAGAAGAGTACCCGCAAATTCAAGACCGAGGTGCAGCACCTGCTGAACCTCATCATCAATTCGCTCTATTCACACCCCGAGATATTCCTCAGGGAACTCATCTCGAACAGTTCCGATGCCATCGACAAGATCAGATTCCGGGCACAGACCGAGCCCGGCATCCTCGATGGGGATACCACCTTCAAGATCAAGCTCATCCCTGACAGACAAAACCGCACCATCACCGTAGCCGACAATGGCTGCGGCATGACCTGGGACGAGGTGATCACCAATATAGGAACTATCGCCCAGAGCGGTACAGCCGCCTTCCTCCGAGCCATGGAGGAATCCAAAAAGGGCGAGACCCTGGCGCCGGAGCTGATCGGCCAGTTCGGGGTGGGCTTCTACAGTTCCTTCATAGTGGCCGACAGGGTGACCCTGATCACCCGGGCCCCCGGTGAGCAGAAAGGTGTGCGCTGGGAATCCGAAGGGAGCGGGAGCTACACCATCGAGGAGGTAGACAAGCCCGCTCGGGGCACGGCGGTCATCCTCCATCTCAAGGAACCCGGTGAAGACGAACAGGACTTCACCGACGAATGGGTACTGCGCTCGATCGTCAAGCGCCACTCGGATTTCGTGAACTACCCCATCACCATGGACGTGACCCGCGAGGAACCGATTCCCGAGGACAAACTCATCCGCGATACCGAGGGCAAACCGGTGGGCAATACCACCCAGAAGGTCTTTGTCGAGGAAACCCTCAACTCCATGAAGGCCATCTGGGCCAGAAACAAGGATACGGTAAGCGAGACGGAGCATGAGGAATTCTACAAACACATCAGCCACGACTGGAATCCACCCCTGGCGCACCTGCATCTGAAATTCGAGGGTACCACCGAGTACGACGCGCTGCTCTACATCCCCTCCCAGGCGCCCCTGGACCTGTTCCGTCCCGAGCACAAACACGGAATCCATCTCTACAGCAAGCGGGTCTTCATCATGGACGACTGCAAGGAACTCATCCCCGAGTACCTCACCTTCGTACATGGAGTGGTGGACGCCCCGGACCTGAACCTGAACGTCAGCCGCGAGATCCTGCAGCAGGACCGTCTGGTCAGGAACATCCGCACCAATCTCGTCAAGAAGATCCTCGAGCTTTTCGAGGGCCTGGACGAGGAGACGTACGACAAGTTCTACAGCGAGTTCGGCGAGATGCTCAAGATGGGTGTCTACCTGGACCACGAGAACAAGGACCGCATCTCACATCTCATCCGTTATCGCACCACCAAGGCTTCGGAGAAAGGCATCTCCCTTGAGACCTATGTCGAGCGTATGGCGCCCGGCCAGGAGAACATCTACTACATCACCGGCGACAACCTCGCCGCCCTCATCAACAGCCCGCACCTGGAGCGGCTCAAGGACAGGGATTACGAGGTCCTGCTCATGACCGACCCGGTGGATGAGTTCGTGGTGCAGACCCTGAGGGAATTCGCGGGCAAGCCCCTCAAGAGCGCCCAGAAAGGGGACCTCGATGAACCCCACGACGAGGACCATGCAGACTTCACACCCCTGTTCGGCCATATCAAGCAACACCTCGACGACCGGGTGAAGGAGGTCAAGGCCTCCACCCACCTCAAAGATTCCCTGGCCTGTCTGTCCGGAGACACCTACGAGATGAGCACCTACCTGGAGAAGTTGCTCAAGGCCAGCGGCCAGCAGGTGCCCCAGATCAAACGCGTGCTCGAACTCAATGTGGACCACCCGGTCTTTTCTCAGATCAAGGCCCTCTTTGAGAAGGATGCCAGCGATGCAAACCTTGTGGACTATATTGATGTGCTCTATGACATGGCCGTCATCGCCGAGGGCGGCAGGATCGAGAATGCAGCCCGCCTCTCGCGCATCATCGGTGACCTCATGACCGAGGCCCTGGCGGTGGGCGAACTCATGGGCACACCCCCAACCGAGGCTTGAGGAGCAGGAGATGGCCCCCGCCCAACGGGCGGGGGCCATCTCCTCAGTAGGTCGCGCCCCCCTCGTCGTAGATCTTGCGCAGGAGTTCCTGGTCCACCGTCCCCTTTTCCACGAAGTGGTTGGGTTCGGCCCCGCAATAGGGACACGCCTCCTCGGGATCGGTGATATCCTCTCCGCATATACCGCAGACCATCGGCTTCATCGCGACCTCCCTTGCTCATTTTTTGACATGTCTTCATGGAGTGTTTATGCCAACAAAACACCTCCCCGATCGACAAACATTCACGCCTGGCAGTCATGGCCTCCTCTCCCAACCGCAAGACCTGGTTCGTCCTGCGTCCTGTAATAATGAGCAGGGTTCCCCTGGACAAGCCCTGTAAACCTGCTGAAGCCGTCAAAGGCGGGACTTGCGACCGGGAGAACGATTCAATATTTCAGGTACACTGTAACCCGGCCGGCAAAAGCCCCTGCACCACGCCACCGACCAGGAGATGTCTGATCCCCGAGGAAAGACCTCGGGGATCGAAGAGTTGCCCGGGCAGGCCGCGACCTGTCCGGGCTGAAAGCCGCCTGGAGGAGATAGACCGGCGCCTTGTCGGGCGAGTCAGTCTGGGGCAACGGCACTCAGGCTGTGCCCTGAACGCTCCCGCCCCTTGAGGGCCTCCCGAAGCTCGTCGTGGCCACGATACCGGCCAAACAGACCAGGGTAGCCCCGATGCCGGTGAACATGTCCAGGGACTCGCCCCAGACGACCCACCCGATCAGGGCGGCAAATACCACGGTAGCGTAGATGAAGGGACCCACCTGGGAGGCCGGGGCCAGACTATAGCCCTTGGTCATCAGAAACTGTCCGGCCATGGCCACCACCCCGATGAGCAGCAACAGGCCCCAGGTCCCCCGACCGGGCGTCTGCCAGGCCCACATAAGGGGCAGGCCCGAGATCAGGGTGGCCAGCAAGGTGTAGAAGAACACGATGCGAACAGGCGGCTCGGTGGCGGACATGCGCCTGATGGTTACCATGGCCACCGAGGCCATGGCCGCGGCCCCCAGGGCTACGAGGGCGGCCGCCTGGAAAAGACCGGCGCCCGGTTTGAGGATGAACACTACCCCAACAAATCCGATCACGACTGCACTGCCCACACGGTGGGAGACCTTCTCATGTATCCACAGGGATGCCACCAAGGGGATGATCAGCGGGCTGGTATAGGAGAGGAGCACGGCTTCGGCCAGCTTCATGTGGGCCAGGGCATAAAAATAGCAGTACATGGCGCCCAATCCCGCCGCCGAGCGCAGGAGGTGCAATCCCGGTACGGTCGTCCTGAGCTGGTCGGGCGAATGCCGGGCAAGAAAGAGGGGCACCACGAAAAGGAGGGCGAAAAGGTTGCGGAAAAAAACGATCATCTCGTTGGGCAGGCAGGTTGAGGCCTGCCGGATAAGCGCCCCCAGGGTTGCAAACATCAGGGCCGAGCCCAGGATATAGAGCGCACCGGCACAAGCCCCCCCGGGGTGCGCTGTCGAACCCTCTGCAGAAGATACCCTCACCCTGGGCCCATAACACACCTCCACTTGCAGTTCAACCGGATCAGCGACATTTTTCAGTGGCACGAAATATTTTTCCATGGTATAGTTGAATGCTTATAAAACTACGGCACGCATTTTTCTCTCAGCAAGGGTATGACCCCCGTGGCAGGCCCGAGCACCCCTTTAAGCCGCCAGTGTCGGGGGAAAACGGCTCAGAACGATGAGAAAGCCGTGCCATGAGAGGAAGACATGGAAGAGATACTGAACAAGATCGAACAGCTCGCGATCTCGCATGACAAGCTGTCGCCCGAGCTCATCAAGGAAAAGGATATCAAGCTCGGCCTGCGCAACCCGGATGGCACGGGGGTGGTGGCCGGCATCACCTCCAAGGGTCTGGTGATCGGATACCGCAAGATTCCCTCCGGTAACGGCGACGATTTCAACGTCGAACCGCTGGAGGGCAAGCTGCTCTACTGCGGCTACGATGTCGCGACCCTGGTGCAGAACATCTACAACGAGCGTCGCTTCGGATTCGACGAAGTCACCTACCTCCTGCTGACAGGCGAACTGCCCAACGCCTCGGATCTGGAGAGCTTCACACGCGCCCTGGCCCGCCGGCGCGCCCTTACAAAGATCGAGCGGGGCATCCTCATGCAGGAGGCCGTGAACGACAACCAAATGTACGCCCTCCACGCCGTGATCTCCCATCTGAGCCGTTGCGACCCCATCCCCGATGCCACCGACATCAAAACCGTCAGCGAGCGCTGCTTCAACCTTATCGCCAAGTTCCCCACCGTGGTGGCCTACAACTATAACGTCATGCGCTACCTCAAGGGCGCCAACCTACGCATTATCAAGCCCGAGCCCAGCCTTTCCACGGCCGAGAACTTTCTGTACATGCTCAAGGGGAAGCTTCCCACCGAGTTCGAGGCCTATCTCTTCGATCTGGCCCTCATCCTCCACGCCGAGCACGGCGGCGGAAACAATTCCACCTTTACGGTGCGCACCGTCTCCTCCAGCGGCGCCAATACCTATATGGCGATCTGCTCCGGGCTCGCCTCGCTCAGCGGGCCGCTGCACGGCGGCGCCAACGAGGCGGTCATGCGCATGATGAAGTCCATCAAGAAAAACGTAAGAGACTGGAGCGACCGCGACGAGATCAGGGTCTACCTCGAACGCATCCTTGATGGCAGCGCCCACGATCACAAGGGCAAGATCTACGGCCTGGGGCATGCGGTCTATACCCTGTCGGATCCCCGGGCCGTACTCCTGCGCCAGAAGGCCGAGCAGTACGCCCGCATCAAGGGCGCTCTCGACGAGTTCATGCTCTACGACTTGGTGGCCGAGGTCGGCCGGGATCTGTTCATGCAGCGCAAAGGGATCGTCATCGCCCCCAATGTGGATTTCTATTCCGGGTTTGTCTACAAGCTCATGGGCATCCCCAAAGAGCTCTACACCCCCATCTTCGCCATGGCCCGCGTGGTGGGCTGGGCCGCCCACCGCATCGAGCAGATCATCCAGTCCAAGGTTATCCGGCCGGCCTATGTCTCGTCCCTGTCGCAGGAGATCGAGTACATCCCCCTGCCCCGGCGCGGATGATGATAGTGCGGGTGGCGCCCCCCGGGGGCGCGTGCGGCCGGTCACCATTGCCTGTCTGCTCGGGGCATGAAACCGGACACGCGCCAGAGGAGATCACCCGGGAGACGGACGCCCCTGCCCGGGTCAACGGTACATACAGGACCCGACAAGGCCCTCATCCCCACTGCACCACCGCCCCTGTCCCATGCCGCCACGGCGCATTATCAGGCCCTTTGCCGCCGTTGAGATGGGACAGAATGCAAATGATGTCTTGAAATAATTCCTCAATCAACGTATGCAGGATACCTGTCTTGAAATTCCATGTGCCTTGCGATGCCATATCCGTGGCAGTGTTTGCATGTCATCTCATGGAGGAGGGGCAACATCGTGGAGAACAGGGTGGAAGCATTCAGGGAAGAAAGACGCGCATACGCCCGCAGGCCGGTGAGGGCCGTGGCCCTGATGAAGGTGGGTATCGCCTACAGCGGACGCGGGTATATCAAGGACATCTCTCAGGGCGGGGTGTGCCTCGACACCCGGGCCGTCTTCAGTGTCGTCCGGCCGCAGAAGGCAGCCTTCATGAAGGGGATGTCCGCCAAGGTAAGCATTCCGTCCGAATCCATAACGATCCATGGCACGCTGATCCGCATCGATCCCCTCGCCCGCGAGGCGGCTATCTGCGTCACCGAGACCTCGGATGACGAGCTGTGGCACAGGCTGTGCCGCGGGGAATGAGGTCGCTGCCCAGATCGGACAGGCCCTAAACCCGTGAGACGCTGCGGGCGAAGTCCGCATCCTTGAGCAATCGCTTGGCAAAGGTTAGGTACTTGTTGACGATCGATCTCACGGCCAGTTGCAGGGCGTAGGGTTTGACCGGCTTTTCCAGGAGATAATTCACGTCCTGGGCGACGCACATGTTCACCACGTCATCGCTGGCCTTGCCGGTGATCATGATCGTATCGTTGCAGGCCGAGGGGAAACGCTCCTCGATGGCATCCAGGAAGGCAAATCCGTTCTTGTCTCCCACAAAGACGTCCAGGATGAAGATCATGATGCCGTTGCGGCACGTCAGGCAGTAGTGCGCGGCCTCATCGATATCGGTAAAGGTCAGGATCTCACCCCAGCTATAGAACTTCGCTATGGTCTCGGTGATTACCGAGCATACCTCCTCCTCGTCGTCGATGATAATCACATCGAGCCCTTCGGACATCTTTTCCCCCTTCTGCGATTGGTGCGCGGATGATATCCCCTGCTCCGTGTGCGGACCACTATAGTCTTTGTCGAGAGAGAAGACAACATCTTCGCACGCCCCGGTTCAGGGGCCCCGCTGGGGGAGATCCTTTATAATCCCCGATTACGCTTGTGTGACTGCGGTCACGCCATTGCATTCCCTCTTTGGTGGATAAATCAATTTCCACTATATTTTCTGACAGATAACCCTGGCCTCGCCCTTGCTTCCGATCAATGAACAGGAGAAGGCCCATGCGACGCCTCCAGGGAATACGAATCTTCATCATCGTTATCCTGACCGCCCTCGGTCTTGTTGCGCCCTCACGGGCCTTGGAGCCCTTCTCCGAATCCTGTGCGGCCATCACCCTCCATGAGCCCCCTTCCCTGGTTCCCCGCCACCAGAAACTTCTCCTATCCAGGGAAAGGCCTGCTGCCACACCTCAGGTCAAGGCCTCCCCGTCCGCGAGTGCCCCAGTTGGGAGGTTCCCCTTTGATGGTCTGGCCTGGCTGTGCAGCCCGCACGGCGCCCCGGGCGCCGTGGCCCCCCTCGTCCAGGGGGCCTACAACCTCACCGCCCAGGTGGCCCTCGCCTTCCGCGGTCACCTCGATCACTTCACCGGCCGGGCGTCGTCCGCCCCCCCGGAGGAAACCGTCTCGGTAAACGCCTATTCCGTCTTCCTGGGTCCGACCTTCGAGCTTGCAGATCTCGGGGAGGTCTGTCTGAGAGGAGAACTCAGTGTAGGCTACCGTCTACTCGATCACCGCGGCGGCCTCCTGGCAAAGGCCGATAGCGTCCTGAGCACGGGGAGTTCGTTCTCGCTGGGCCTCGAGGGGAAGCGCCTGGCACTCTGGATGGGACTCAATCTCTTCAGGGCGGCCAGCGCGCCTGGCGCAGCGTCGACACCGGCCTTTGAGGACCTCGACACCTCGCAGGCCTTCTGCTACCTCACCTATCGGTTCGGCAGATAGGTCTGTCTCGGGCAACGCACAGGACGCCCGCATATCACGCCAGGGTGATGATCTTGAGGGAATTGGTCTTGCCCAGACTCGCGTGTGGCAGTCTACGGGCCACGATGACCCGTTGCCCCACATCGAGCAACGCGCAGGACCTGAGATGCCCAACCAGATCGGCATCGTTCAAATCTTCATTCATTATAACCGGACAGACCCCCCATGAAAGGGAGAGCGCCTTGTGCACCCTCTCGTCCGTGCAGAAGGCGATGATCCAGGCCGCCCCCCGGTAGCGTGCGATGCGCCGCGGTGTGCCCCCGCTTAAGGTGGGGGCGATCACCAGGGGCACCCCCAGCGTGCGTACGGCCTCGATGACGTCCAGGGAGAGGACGTCTTCGGTGGAAAGCCTCGGCATGGCCCTCACGATCTCGGCCAGGGGGGTGCAGACGGGCAGATCACCCCGAGGGGACTCCGTCACCCGGGCGATGCGCGCGAGCATCTCGACGGCCTCCAGGGGGTGGGCCCCAATGGCGGTCTCTTCCGAGAGCATGACCGCATCGGTGCCGTCGAGGATCGCATTGGCCACATCCGTAACCTCGGCCCGCGTGGGGCGGATGTGTTCGGTCATGCTCTCGAGCATCTGGGTGGCGGTGATCACGGGACAGGCGGCCAGGTTGGCCTTGCGGATGAGGTCCTTCTGGACCCTGGCCACCTCTTCGATGGGTATCTCCACCCCCAGATCGCCCCTAGCGATCATCAGCCCGTCGGCATTCTCAATAATGGCGTCGATATTCTCGATAGCCTCCCGGCGCTCGATCTTGGCGATCACGCACAGATGTGCGCCGCGTTGGGCGAGATGGTCCCTGACCCTGAGAATGTCGGTCTCCGAGCGGGTGAAGGAGATGCTGAGGGCATCCACACCGGCCTCAAGGGCGAAGTCGATCAGCTTGAGATCCGCGGGGGTCACGGCCTCCACATCGAGGCGGGCGCCCGGCAGACTGATGCCCTTGTGGGAGAGCAGCCTGCCTCCCACCACCACCCGGCAGTGCACCTCGTCTTTGTGCACAGCCTCCACCTCCAGCTGGATGAAGCCGTCGTTGAGCGAGACGGCGCTCCCGGGAGCGACACTGTCGGGCAGGGGTTCAAAGGGTACCGGGATGCACCGCGCGTCACCCACGATGTCCCGCGTGGTCAGCACCACCGTCTCCGAACGTCTGAGCTCGATGCCGCCACCTGTGAGCTCCCCGATCCTCAGTTTGGGCCCGGGAAGATCGGCGAGGATCGCCACCACGGATCCGAGCTTGCGCGCTGCCTCCCGGATGGCGCGGATGTCCCGGACATGCTGCTCGAGGTCGCCGTGGCTCAGGTTGAGCCTGGCCACGTTCATGCCGGCTTTCACGAGCCCCTGCAGCTGCTCCTCGGAACGGCAGGCGGGTCCGATGGTACAGACGAGCTTGGTCTTGTGACTGGGAAGCACGATCATGCTCACATGAATATGTGCTTTATCCCTACCTGTCAATACGAACGGACCAGCGCCGCTTCTGCCTGGCGGGTCTTTCCCGGCAGCAAGCAGTCCGGGTACTGGTTTGCAGGGATCTAGCCGTTGCGGCTCCTCGCCCGAAGGCGCTCCACCAGGACGAAAACCACCGGAATGAAAAACATGGTGAAAAAGGTCGACAGGATGATACCACCGATGGTGGGCAGCGCCAGGGCGCTGCGGAAACTCGCGCCCGAGCCGCCGAAGGCCTGGGGCAGCAGACCGCAGATAATGGCGATGTTGGTCATCAGGATGGGCCGGAACTTGTCGGCGCACGCCTGGGTGACGGCCGCGACCGCCTCCTCTCCCGCGGCCGTAGCGGCCATGGCCTGGTCGATGATGAGGATGGCGCTGTTGACCACGATGCCCACCAGCATGACAATGGACATCATGGACATCATGTTGAGGGTAATGCCCGAGAAGAACAAGGCATAGAGAACCCCGGCCAGACCCAATGGCACGCTCAACAGGATGGTAAAGGGGTGCACAAAGGAGTTGAGGATGGCGGCCAGGAGCATGAAGGTGAGGATGGAGGCGATGATGAAGGCCTCGCTGGTGGAGGCGCGGGCCTCGCGGTTGATCTCCACGTCGCCGGCGAATTCGATGCGGTAGCCCTCCTTCAGCTCGAGACCGGTGAACTGTTTCTCAAGGATGGCGATGTTCTCCGTCAGGGTGCGCCGCCCGATATAGGCGGTCAGGGTGATCTTGCGTTCCTTGTCCTTGCGTTCGATCTTGGATTCGGCCACCGCGGGCAGGAAAGTCCCCACCTGGGTGATGGGGTTGAGCTCCATCTCCTTGCCCAAAGGCACCAGCAGCGCGCCCAGCGGCGTCAGCGCCGTGGTGTAGCGGTCGCTGAGGGCCACGTGGATGTCGTATTCCTCGCCCCCTTCCCGCAGCACGGACGGCACCACCCCCTCGATGGAGGCCCGCAGCACCGTGCCGAGCAGGGCGTTGTTGCCGCCGTAGGCGCTGGTCTTGTAACCATCCGGTACGAAACGCAGCTCTTTCCGGGGGGGCTTGTAGGAGCTGATGATGCTCTGGAAGTTTCCGGTTGCATCCATGATGTCCTTGACCGCGTACGACAGGTTCACGAGCTCGTCATAATCGGGGCCGTAGAGTTCGATGTTCATATCGCCTTCATGCCCGGAGCTGCGTCCCGCGCTGACGCTGAAATCCATGTCCGGGATGGTGCATAAAGGGGCGATCAGGCCCTCGGCGATGGCCTGATCGCTGCGGGAACGCTGTTCGAGATCCCCCAACCGTACCCTCACGGTGACATCCGAGAGCCCCTTGTTTTCCCCCCCGATGGTGGAGGAATAGTCCCTGAGTTCGGGGATCGCACGCACGCGCTCCTCGATGCGGTCCAGGGTCAGGGTCGCGGCATGCAGGGCGGCGTCCTGGGAAAGCTCGGCCTCGATGGTGATCTCGGAGCTGTCCGAGGTCGGGAACGGCTCACCGCCCACATAGCGCGCCAGAAAGACCGCGCCCAAGACTGTGGCCAGGGTTACGAGGAGGGTCAGCCCGCGAAAACTAAGACAGATCCTGAGCAGACGCAGGTATTCGGCCTTGAGCGCCCCGATGGCGCGCGCAAAGAAACGCAGGTGGGGCCCGATGATCCCGAACCCGCTGCTTCCGCCACGACGCAGCGCGTAAGCCGCCAGCATGGGGGTGAGCGAGAACGAGGCCAGCAGCGAGAAGGCCGTGGCCGCCACCACGGTGAGACCGAAGGGGTAGAAGACCTGGCCGAAAACCCCCTTCATGAAGGCGATGGGGATGAAGACCACGATATTCGTCCCGGCCGCGGCCAGGACGGCCACCAGCACCTCCGCCGTGCCCCGTGCGGCCCCCTCACGGGGATCCTCGTGCACCTGGACGTGTGAATAGATGTTCTCGATGATCACGATGGCGTTGGCCACGAGGGCCCCGATGGAGACGCCCAGGGCCATGAGGGTAATGATGTTGATCGTGAATCCCAGGGCCTGCATGACGATGAAGGACGAGATAAGGGAGGTGGGTATGACCACGGCCGCCACGAGCGCCACGCGGATATCCCCCAGGAACAGGAAGAGCACCGCCGTGGTCAGGAGGACGCCCAGCACGATGCTGGTCAGGGCATCGCCAACCGAGTCGCGGATGAAGGTGCTCTCATCGGTGGCGAGCACCATGTGCAGTCCCTCGGGAAGGCTGCCGCGGATCTGCTCCAGGGCCCGGTAGACGCCGTCGGCCGTGGCGACCACATTGGCGTCGCTCTGTTTGAAGATCTCGAGGATGACGGCCTCCTCACCCATGAAACGTGCCTGGGAGGTGATGTCCTTGAAGGCGTCCTCCACGGTGGCTACATCCCTCAGCCGGATGATGCCCACATCCTCGATGGCGATCCTCAGGTTGCGGATCTCTTCCACGCCCTCAAACTGGCCCTTGAGTCGCACGCCGATCTCCAGCATGCCGCGGTCCAGGGTGCCGGCCGGCACGTCCAGGTTGGCGTTTTTGATGGCGGCGATCACGTCCAGGATAGAGATCCTGTAGTTCATGAGGGCGACCGGGGCGATGCGGACGTTGATCTGCCGCTCGCGGCCCCCGACGACATCGACCCGCGCCACGCCCGTGACGCGCCCGAAGGCGTCCTTGAGCCGGCCGTCGGCCAGGGCATAGATCTCGCTGAGCGGGAGGCTATCGCTGAAGAGGGCCACGCTCAGGGTGGGTTCGTCGAAGGGGTCGAACTGTTCGATCAGGGGTCGGTCCGCATCCTCGGGTAGATCCTGGGCGATGGCCTCCACCTTATCCTTGATCTCGAGGGCCTTGATGTCCACATCGACCCCGAAGGAGAATTCAATGAAGACCAGGGCGTAATGCTCGTGCACATAGGATTCCATGTGCTTGATATCACTGATGCTCGCGACGGCGTCCTCCACCTTCTTGACCAGCTGCGTTTCGATCTCCTCAGGGGCGGCGCCTTCGTAGACCAGGGTGATCATGACCAGGGGAAAATCGATCTCCGGAAAGAGGTCCATGTTGAGCCGCTGGTAGGCGATCACGCCCAGCACCACAAAGACGCTGACCAGCATCACGGTGGTCACGGGGCGGTTGATGAAGGCGCGGATCGGATGCATGGGAGGTTAGTAGACGACCTTCGTGTGCTGGCCCAGGCGGGTGAATCCACGCACCACGACCCTGTCCCCCGCGGAGACCCCGGTGAGGAAGCGCACCTGCGTATCGTTCATGCCGGAGATTTCCACGGGCCTCCTTTCCGCATATCCCTTAGAGACGGTGAACACAGAGTATCCCTCCCCATCCTGCTGCAGGGCTCTCAGATCGGCGAAGAGGGCCTGCTCATCGTTGATGACCTCTATGAGAACCGGGGCGTAGGTCCCGATGCTGAGCCTGTGGTTCTGGTTGTCGGCCTCCATCTCCACCAGGAAGAGTCCGGTACCGGGCAGCGCGGTGAGCGCGACCTTGGTCACCCGCCCCTGGATGTCGTTCTCGGAAGCCCCGGGGGAGATGATCACGCGCTGCCCCACGCGCATGCAGCGGATGTCTGCCCCGCTCACCTGCGCGGTGAGCCGCACGCGCTCGAGTTCGGCCACCAAGGCCACCGGCTGACCCGGGGTGATGAGCTCACCCTCCCGGGCATTGAGGTCCACGATGATGCCTGAAATGGGGCTGGAGAGGTTGACGGTTTCGATCACGCTCTCCAGGTTGGCCTTGTCCACGTCGAGCTGCAGGGTTATCTGGTCCAGTTCGAGCCGTGAAACGGCCCCGGTGCGAAAGAGCTCGAGGATGCGCTGGTAATTTTTCAGGGTCGTTTCAAAGCGGGCCTTGAGCTGCCGGTACTGGGCGCTCGTGCGCGGATCTTCCTTATCTAGGCTGATGATGACCTCGTCAGCCGCGACATGGTCGCCTACCCGGTGGTGGACGCGCTTGATGCGCGCCTGCACGGGGGTGGCGATGGCACTCTGACGGATGCCGTGGACCTGGGCATTCGCCAGGCAGGATCTGGTGAAGCGCCCCTGCTGGACCGTCGCCACCTCGACCGGCACGCCGCTTGTCTGGTAGACCTGTTCGATTCCCGTGCCCTGTCGGGCCGAAAGGGTTTCTATCACCTGCACACGTGCATATACCAGGACCAGAAGCGTGATCATCAGGATGACATATAAAAGGTTTCTGATCCTTTTTTTCTTCATGATGCCTCCAGTCATCTCATTGAATACCCATGTCATTTATGATCGCTATGACCCCCGGACCTGGTTTCCCCCTTGAGGACTCCAGCGGCGGGGAATGTAAACCATAGCGATAAATCAGTGAATGCAGTTATCCATAGATCGTGCGGCCCTATTTGTCAACTCCGACCCGAACAGGGGGTGTGGTCTCCTTTCTCAGTCCCACGCAAGCGGGGCCATGAAATGCCCGCTCTTTTGTGCGCCAAGAAGAGAGAATAGTGCATAACGGGCCCATCCCTTCCAGGGATCTCACCCGGACCTTGCCTAGGGGCAAACTTTATTGGCTTGACAATGACCCTACAGTCTGTTTATGACCGCCCAGTCACACTTGGGTTCCTGTCCACCTCCACCTCAACGACAGCCGCCTGAGAACGACACTGGGAAATATGGATGAATGAGCGTCAGAAAATACGCAAGCAGATGCAGGACGAGTTCACCAAACGGCTCATACTTGACGCCGCCATGAGCATCGTCCTCGCCCAGGGCACCGAGACCATCACCATGGAGAGCATCGCCGAGCAGGCCGGTGTGGGCAAAGGGACCCTGTATCTGCACTTCTCCGGCAAGCCCGAGGTGATCCGCGCCGCGGTCGATGCCCTCTTCGAGCCGCTCTTCAGACAGCTGGATGATCTGCTGGACAGCGACCTCAGCCCGCAGATCAAGCTCGAGCACTTCCTCTCCCTGGGTCTGCAGTTCTTCGAGGACAACCTCACCCTCTTCCGCATCCTCATACGTGACAAAGAGGCGCTTTCCGACCCCCGCCTGGAACAGGACTCCCACTACTGGCACTATCAGAAAAAAATCTCCCAGATCCTCGACGAAGGGGTGCGTTGCGGCATGTTTCGGCCCATGAACACTGCGCTGGTGGCCAACATGATCATCGAGGCCAACTCGGGCCAGATCCTGCTGAAACTCTCCGGACGATCCGAAAACTCCATCGCGGAACAGGTCGACACCGTCCGTGACATCCTCTTGAACGGCATCGCATCCCCCTAAAGAGAAAGGACCTCCGACCCCCATGAAGGCACACAAAGACATCCGGTATGTTATGCTCACAGCCGCCCTTTTGGGGCTTATGGCCCTGACGGGGTGCACCTCCCGCAACGCGCTCCAGCAGGATATCAACCGCGCCCGCCAGGATGCCTTCCTGCACTGGCAGGCCACACGTGATTCCGCCCAGGGATCAGCGAGCGTCATCGGAGGCGATCTCACGCGCGATCAGGCCGTGGCCCTGGCCATAACCCACAACCGCGCCCTGCAGTCGGTCATCGAGGAAAAACAGGTGGCCAAGGGGCGCATCATCGAGGCCTACCAGGGGGTGCTGCCCACGCTTACCCTCGACGGGACCTATATCCGACAGGACAAGGACTACGCCGTCTACCGCGGGGAATACCTGGCCCTGGGTCAGAAGGACAACCACACGGCATCCATCGCGCTGACCCAGCCGCTCTACCGTGGCGGGGCCGCCTCGGCGGCCCTGAGGGCCTCGCGCTGCTACGAAACCCTGGCGGATAAACAGCTCAAGGCCGCCCTGCAGCAGACCATCTTCGCCACCCTGAAGGCCTACGAGGACGCACTGCTGGCCAGTCGCCAGATCGAGGTCACGCGCGTACACGTCGAGAGGGCCCAGGCCCACCTCTCTGATGTGGAGACCAAGCGCCGCTTCGGTGCCGCCTCGGACTTCCACGTGCTGAGAGCCAGGGTGGACCTTACGGCCGCCTCGACGGAGCTGCTGCGCTATCAGAATGCCCTGCACACCGCGAGCGCCAATCTCAGCAAGACCATGGGCGTCTCGCAGGAGAGCCGCTATACCCTGAGCGACAGCCTGGTTTACGAGCCCCTGGATGCGCCTGAGGAGGAGGCCATCCGCACCGCCTTCACCCACCGGCCGGACCTGGCCATCGCCCATCTGGCTGAAAAGCTGCAGGAAGAGGCCCTTAAATCCGCCTACAGCGAGTATTGGCCCAGTCTCGACGCCTTCTACGCCCATAAGTATGGCAAGCCCGACCCCTATCTGGCCGTAAACGACGACTGGGATGACGCCTGGCAGGCGGGTTTGCGTCTGAGCTTCCCGCTCTTCAACGGCCTGGGTCGGGAAGGTCGCATCCGGCAACACAAGGGCGCCCTCGAGCAGCGCCGCATCGCCGTGCTCGAGGCTCAGGAGCAGGCCCTCTTCGAGGTCAAGACCGCCCTGATGAACCTCAAGGACGCCCAGGAGGCGGTGGAGGCCCAGCGCCTCTCCCTGGAGCAATCCCGCGAGGGTCTGCGCCTGGCCGAGGTGGGCTACCGCGAGGGCACCCTGGATCAGGTCTCCGTGCTCGACGCCCGCGCCGCCCTGAACCAGGCTCAGCTGATCTACTACCAGAGCCTGTATGTCCATTCGCTGGCTCGGGTCCAGCTCGAGCTGGCCACGGGCACGCTCACCCCCAACCCCTAAGAGAGGTGCCCCGAGATGAAACTTGCGGATCTGGCCATCAACAAACCCGTCACCACGCTGACCATCGCGGCCGCGGTCATCGTCTTCGGACTCTCCGCCTTCTGGCGCATGGGTATCGACCTCTTCCCCCAGGTGGACTTTCCCATCGTCACCGTCACGACGGTGCTCAAGGGCGCCAGTCCCGAGATCGTCGATTCGGATATCACCGATGTCATCGAGGAACAGATCAAGACCATCAGCGGCATCAAAAGCATCACCTCGCAGAGCTACGAGAGCCTCTCCCAGATCACGGTGGAGTTCGAGCTCGACAAGGACGTCGACATCGCCACCCAGGAGGTGCGCGACAAGGTCAACCTGGCCGAGGGCGAATTGCCGGACGATACGGACAAGCCCGTGGTGGCCAAGTTCGACATCAATTCCCAGGCCTTCATGTGGATCTCGGTCTCGGGCGGTGTGGACTACGGGGAGCTCACGCACTATGCCGACAAGGTGCTCAAGGAACAGCTGCAGTCGGTGGTGGGTGTGGGCCAGGTCCAGGTGGGGGGCATGCGCGAGCGTCAGATCCGCGTCTGGCTCGATCCCCTGCTCCTCAAGGCCCGGGGGCTCACGGCCCTGGACGTGGTGTCCGCCATCCAGAGCAAACACGTGGAGCTGCCCGGCGGCAGGATCGAGACCGGCGAGGTCGAGTACAGCATCAAGGTCAAAGGTGAATACTCCCATGTGGACGACCTCAGGCAGCTGGTCGTGGCCGAGAGGGACGGCAGCACCATCCGGCTGAAGGACGTGGGACGGGTGGACGACGGCTTCGAGGACCTGCGCAGCATTGCGCGCTACAATGGACGTCCCTCGGTGGGAATGGGCATCCGCAAGCAGTCCGGCACCAACACCACGGAGGTGGCCCGCGCCGTCAGACAGCGCCTGAGCGCCATCACGGCGCACGTCCCGGAGGGGATCCGGGTGGACATCGCCTATGACGGCTCGGAGTTCATCGAAAAGTCCATGCGCGGGGTGCAGTTCGACATCCTGCTGGGGGTCCTGCTGACGGCCCTGACCATGTTCTTCTTCCTGAGGAGTTTCCGCACCACCTTCATCAGCGTCATGGCCATCCCGGTCTCGCTCATCGGGGCCTTCATGGTGATGCAGGCCCTCGGGTTCACGATCAACAACATGACCATGCTGGCCATGACCCTGGCCGTGGGCATGGTGATCGACGACACCATCGTGGTGCTGGAAAACATCTTCCGCCACGTGGAAGGCGGCATGCCGGCCAGGGAAGCCGCCAGCAAGGGCACCTCCGAGGTGGCCCTGGCGGTCATCGCCGCCACCTCCTCCATCGCGGCGGTCTTCCTGCCCGTGGCCTTCATGGAAGGCATGATCGGCCGCTTTTTCTATCAGTTCGGGCTTACGGTGGCGCTGACCATCCTGATCTCGGTCTTTGTCTCGCTGACGCTGACGCCCTTTCTGTCCTCGCGTCTCATCCGGCACCGCACCAGCCACAACCGCGCCTATGTCGCCCTGGAAAACGCCCTGGAGGCCCTCGAAGGGGCCTACCGCGCGCTGATCGAATGGTCGCTCGGCCACCGCAAGAGCGTTATCGGCCTAGCCCTGGCGGCCTTTGCCGGTGGCATCGCCCTGGTGCCCCTCATCGGGGCCGAGCTCTCTCCGGACGAGGACCAGGGGGCCTTCCTCATCAATTTCGAGCTGCCCACCGGGACCTCCATCGAGCGGACCGCCTCGCGCCTGCGGGAGATCGAGGGCCTGCTCTTTGACCTGCCCGAGGTCGACCATGCCTTCACCGCCGTGGGTCTGAGTTCGGGCGAGGAGGTCAACAAGGGCCTGCTGCTGGCCAGCCTGACCCCCAAGGAGATGCGCACGGCGACCCAGCAGGACCTCATGGAGCATCTGCGCCGTGAACTGGCCATCTTCGAGGATACGGTATGCACAGTGGAATCCCTCTCAGCCCTGGGCGGTGGAAATCGCGATTCGAACATCCAGATCGCCATCAAGGGGCCCAGTGTGGAGGCCCTGGCCGGGGTGCGCGACCGCATCGTGGAGGATCTCAAGTCCCAGGGCTGCTTCACGGACCTCGATACGGACCTGCGCCTTACCAAACCGGATGTCAAGGTGCGCATCAACCGCGGCCTGGCCGACGACCTCGGGGTAGATGTGAGGACCATCTCGGGTGAAATCTATACCCTCTTCGGCGGTACCGACGCGGCCACCTTCAAGGAGGCCGGCTACCGTTACGACATCCGGGTCAAGGCCCTGCCCGGCTACCGTCTGAGCCCGGCCGACCTGAGCCGCATCGCGGTGCGTTCCCGGGGCGGGGATCTCATCGAGGCCGCCAACCTCTTCACCTTCGAGGTCGGCAGCGGTCCCAACGTGATCAACCGCTACGACCGCATGCGCTCGGTGATGCTGTATGCCAATGTGGCCGGCATCCCGGCCGCCGAGGGCCTCGACCGAGCACTGGCGACCATCGAGCGGCACCTGCCCCAAGACGGTACCTGGGACGTCCAGCTCTCCGGCCAGAGCCGCGGTATGCGAGAGTCTTTCGAGAGTCTTTCGCGCGCGCTGTTCATCGCTATCCTCTTCATCTACATGATCCTGTGCATCCAGTTCGAGTCCTTCCTGCACCCCTTCACCATGATGCTGGCCCTGCCTCTGTGCATGGTGGGCGTCTTCGGGGCGTTGCTGCTGACCGGGCACACGCTTAACATCTTCTCGTTCATCGGGATCATCATGCTCATGGGTATCGTCACCAAGAACGGCATCCTGCTGGTGGATTTCGCCAACCAGCAACGCGCTTCTGGCATGGACAAGGTATCAGCCATGGTCACCGCCGGGGTCATCCGGCTGAGACCCATCCTCATGACCGCCCTTACCGTAGTGGCCAGCGTCATCCCCGTGTCCCTGGGGCTGACCGAGGGAGGCGAATCACGCGCCCCCATGGGGGTGGCGGTCATCGGCGGCATGGTCTCGTCCACCCTTCTGACCCTCATCGTGGTTCCGGTGGTCTATGTCATGCTCGACAACGTCAAGGACCGTCTCAATACCTGGCGGCACCGCCACGATGCGGCCCCGCCCCAGTCCGCAACCCAAGGAGAACGATCATGAAGCACCAAAGAACCACCCGGGCCTTCCTCTCCATATTGTCCCTGCTCATCCTCATTGCAGCCCTTGCGGGCGGCTGCGGCACGCCGGAGGATCAGGCACCACCCACCGTCCAGGAGCGCGAGGGCAGACCCCTCGTGAAGGTCGCCCCAGTCGTACGCACCGATCTGTCGCCGCAGATCGAGGCCACGGGCACCCTGGTGGCCACCCGGCACGCCCGCCTTGCAGCCCTGGTGGGAGGCCGGATCGATACCCTGGGGGTCGACATCGGCCAGCGCGTGCGCGCCGGAGAGCTCCTCTTCAAGGTTCGCGAGGTGGATTACCGTCTGGCCCTCTCCCGGGCCGAGGCCAATCTCTCCCAGGTCGAGGCCCTCCTGCGTGAGGCCGAGCGCGAGCGCTTAAGGGCCGACAATCTCTTTCGCGGCGGTTCGGCCACCGAGCAGATGCGCGATCAGGCCATGAGCGCCCAAGAGCGCGCCCAGGCCGCCGTGAGCCTGGCGCAGGCCGCTCGCGACCAGGCCCGTCAGGCCCTGGCCGACTGCAGCATTCACGCCCCCTACGACGGCGTGGTCACACAGCGCTTCCTTGAAGAGCAGGAAAGCGTCGCCCCGGGCACCCCGGTGTTGGAGGTCATGGACCTCACCGTTCTGGTAGCCGAGATCGAGCTGCCGGAGCGGACCTCCCTGAGCATCGGCGACGACACTCGCGTGAGCCTTACCACTGCCTTCGCCCCGGCCCCGCTTCCCGGACGGATCGTGGCCGTCAATGAACGTATCGACCCCTCAAACCGCACCTTCCTGGTCAAGGTGGCTGTGGATAACCAGGATTTCGCGCTCAAGGCCGGCCTTTTCGTCACGGCGCACTTTAGCCTGCCGAAGGTTTCCGGCATGCTCGCCGTGCCCGGTGGAGCTCTCATCCGCGACGAGGGTCTCTCGGCGGTCTGGGTCGTCGATGGGGAGGGTATCGCCCATCGCCGCGTCGTGCAGGAAAAGGGCCTCTCGGGCGAGATGGTCTGGATATCTGCGGGGCTCACGGAGGGCGAGCAGGTGGTCGTATCAGGTGGCGGCAGGCTGTTCGAGGGGGCCGCGGTAAAAGTGGCCCCCTGAATCTGCCGGCCTGAAAGCGCGGACGATCATGGGCATGAAGCTTAAGGGCAGGCCCTGGAACCTCCAGACGCCGCAAGTAGTAGGGGAATTCGACCCAACCGCCTGCGCTGTCGTGTGACGATGCGTCTGGAGTCCAAGCGCGAACCCAGGGAGAACCCCGGGCACACCCCTCTCCTCGGTGTGCAAGATAGAACTGCGTGATCTGAAGGTCGTCCCCGGGTTGAAAGGGCCTGTCGGCCTCAGGGGTGAGGCCGGACAAGGGCAAAGAGTAGGCCTCCAGACGTCAATCCAGAGTCACACTTGACTGTTCGCGCCTGGCTTACCCGCCTTATTTTCACAAAATATTAATTACATCATGCACATTAGCCGAAAGGTCTGGTGAGATGCTGCGGAAATGAAGCCATGAAAGGGATGTCATTCAAGGAATTTTTGAAGGCCTACGAGGACGTCGACTTCGTTCTGTACCAGAAGGCGCGCATCCTGCTGGTCCTCTGCTTCGCGCTGGCGCTCGTCCTGGTGGCGCTGAGCATCGCCTTCATCCTCAGGGGCATTGACGATCTGCGCCTGCTCATGCCGCCCGCCCTGGTGGGAATCGTGCTGCTGCTGGCGGTCAACTGGCTGCGCCGCGGGCATTTCAGCCTGGCGGCGCATACGCTGCTGATCGCTGCCCTGGCCGGGGTATGGGTCACCATGTTCGTGGAACCGCGTCCCTTCATGCTTTCCAAATACGATACCATTGTCTTGGTCTTCGGGACCCTGTCTTTAACCCCGCTCATCATCCTGCGCTTCAGGAAGACCATCGCGCTCTATTTCTTCGCCAACATTTTGCTTTTCATGGCCTTTATCCTGCATATCTCTGCCGACGGGGTCCTGCCGCAAGCGGCCGTTTTGGAATACGCCGTGGACAACAGCCTGACCTTCTTCTTCATGGGTATCGTGGCCTACCAGATTTTCACCATCCACGCCAACGCCCTCAGACGCGCCCAGGAAAAGGAGGACTCACTTTGCGAGAGCACCAGGCGCTACCGGGGCATCTTCGAGAACATCCAGGACGTCTATTTCGAGACCTCCCTCGAGGGTGTCATCCTCGAGATCAGCCCCTCGGTGGAACAGATCTCCCAGTACCGGCGTAGCGATCTGCGGGGAAAGCCGATCCAGAAACTCTACCGCGAATCGCAGGCGGGTGGGAACCTCATCCACAGGGTCCTGGACCAGGGCCGGATCACCCTGTACGATACCGACCTCATCGACAACGACGGCTCGCACCGCTCCTGCTCCATCACGGCCTCGCTCGTACGCGACGAGAGCGGAAAAGCGCTGAAGGTCGTGGGCTCGCTGCGGGACATAACCGAGTGGAAGCACTCCCTGACCGAACGCAAGGATCTGCAGGAACAACTCGGCCGCGCCCAGAAGATGGAGGCCCTGGGCCTGCTGGCCGGCGGCGTGGCCCATGACCTCAACAACGTGCTCTCCGGGATCGTGGGCTACCCCGAAATGCTCCTGATGGACCTCCCCGCGGACAGTCCCCTGAGAAAACCTCTGGAATCAATCAACAAATCTGGACAGAAGGCAGCGGCCATCGTGCACGACCTGCTCACCCTCGCCCGTCGGGGCGTCATGGACCCCACCGTGATCACCCTCAACGACGTGGTGCGCGACTATCTCGACTCCCCGGAATGCGAGAAGCTCCTGAGCTTCCATCCCCTGGTCACCATCGAGACCGATCTGGACAGCGACCTTGCCCACATCAAGGGCTCCTGCGTGCACCTGCGCAAGATGCTCATGAACCTGGTGTCGAATGCCGCCGAGGCCCAGCCTGAAGGTGGGCGGATCCTCATCTCCAGTTACAATCTCAGCACCACAGCCCCGCTGCCGGGTTACCAGACCGTCCCCCCGGGCAACTACAGCGTGCTCAGCGTGCGCGATTGCGGCACGGGCATCGATCTCACCGAGATCCACCGCATATTCGAACCCTTCTACACCAAGAAGGTCATGGGTCGCAGCGGCACCGGGCTGGGCATGGCGGTTGTGTGGGGCACGGTCCAGGATCATCAGGGATACATCCAAGTGGACAGTGTCCCTGACTGCGGCTCCACCTTCAGGCTCTATTTCCCGTCCACCGCCGAGGCGCCCGCAGAGATCCACAAGATCCCCTTCGAGCACTATCGGGGCCAGCGTGAGCACATCCTCGTGATCGACGACCAACCCGAGCAGCGTCTCATCGCCAGCGCCATGCTGGAGCGCCTGGGCTACACGGTGACAACCATGGCCTCGGGCGAGGAGGCCCTTGTCTACCTCACGGATCACTCCGTGGACCTTGTCCTGCTCGATATGGTCATGGATCCGGGCCTGGACGGACATGCCACCTACCGCAGGGTCCTCGAACTCCATCCGGGACAGAAGGCCCTCATCGTGAGCGGCTATTCGCACAGCGCGCAGGTGAATGACACGCTGGAGCTCGGGGCAGGTGGTCTGATCAGGAAGCCCTATACCCTGGAACAGCTCGGGTTGGCCCTAAAATCCGCGTTAAGCGCCCCTAGATCATTGGCGTGAATCCCAGGGCAAGCTCATGACCCTCCTTTCCGCCGCAAGCGGCGGGAAATCTGACCCTCAGTCCATTGGAATCCTCTGCCCCCTCTTTAGGGGTCGTCTTGACGCATTACAGAGACGCTTGCGGTATCATGGCAGGATCCAAGACCGGCGCTTAAGGTTCATGCCCATAATCCCCTCAAACGTTCAGAAGGGGTGCCGACCTCTGTCCGGTTCTCAGAGTACGATACAGAGCACGAGCACGGCCGAGCCCCCCAACAGGGAGAATACGTCCGCCGGACGCAGACGGATCACCTTCATACGGCTGCGCCGGATCCCCGGTGCGTAACCGCGCAGGGTGAGTGCCACCGCCAGATCATCGGCCCGGCGGAAGACCCCGTGCAGCAAGGGCACCAGGACCGGCACAAGCGCACGCACCCTACCCAGGAGACCGCCGGACTCCAGGTCCACGCCACGGGCCTTCTGGGCCTTGACGATGCGGTCGGTTTCCTCGAACAGGATCGGGATGAAACGTATGGCCAGCATGACCAGCAGGGCGATCTCGTCCACGGGCACGCGCACCAACCGTAAGGGCGTGAGGTACCACTCCAGGGCCCAAACCATGTCCAGCGGCGAAGTACATAGGGTCATGAGGGTCGAGATCCAGATGGCGAACACCAGCTGAAAGCCCACCCGGAAGCCGTTGGCTAGCCCCTGGTGCGTGGCATGGGGCAGCCAGGAGAGGGGATCGCCCGGGGTCATAAAGATGTGCAGCACGGCAGTGAAGAGAAAGAGCCACAGGAAGGGGCTCAGTCCCGAAAACAACCGCCCCAGAGGAATCCTCGAGCACAGGGTGAAGATCAGGCAGGCCGCGGCGAAGACGCCCAGCCCCCAGACGGTGTCGAGCTGGAAGGCAACCCCGATCCCCAGCGCCATGAGAAAGAGCTTCACCCGCGGATCGACCCGGTGCACCGGGGATTCTAGCGGGATATACTGTCCGAGGGTGATCTTCATAACGTCAGCCCACCGCCAATCATGGGTATTACCTTAAGTGCCGCTCCTGGACCCGCCGCAAGCAGCGGGGAATTCGACCCTCAGGCCACTCATGGGTATGAACCCCAAGGCAAGCCTTGAACCCATCTTGCCGCCGCAAGCAGCGGGGAATTCGACCCTCAGGCCACTAAAACCTCCGAGGAGGGACGCTTGCTGCCGGCGCCCCCCTCTGGGTGCCCTCATCCGGATATCAGCAGTTCGGCCACCTGGACCGCCGTCAGGGCGCAGCCCCTGCGGGTGTTGTCGGCCACGATCCACATCATGATGCCCCGATCCGTACCGAGATCGGCCCGGATGCGCCCCACGAAGCACTCGTCCCGCCCGGCGGCGAAAAGCGAGAGCGGATAGATGTCGTGGGCCGGATCATCCTCCACCCTGACCCCCGGACTTGCCCGCAGCAGCTCGCGCACCTCGTCGGGGGTGATGGCGTGCTGGGTCTCCACGTGCACATTCTCGGAGTGTCCGTAAAATACCGGGATGCGCACCATGGTGGCGCAGACCCCGATGGAGTCATCCTCGAGGATCTTGCACACCTCGCTCGCGAGCATCATCTCCTCCGAGGTGAAGCCGTTTTCGAGCAGATCTCCCACATGCGGCAGGGCGTTGAAGGCGATCTGGTGCGGATAGACATCCACCGTGGGGTCACGGAAGGAAAACAGCTCGCGGATCTGCTCCGTGAGCTCGTCCATGGCGCGCGCTCCGTTTTCGGAGACCGCCTGATAGGTGGAGACGATCAGGCGCCGGATCTGCGCCCGGCGATGCACGGGCGCCAGCGGCACCACCAGCTGGATCGTGGACGAGCCCGGAACCGCGACGATCCCCTGGTGTTCTCCGATGCGCGCCGCGTTCACCTCGGGCACGATGAGCGGCACCTCGGGCTGCAGGCGGAAGCAGGCCGAGGTATCGATCACCGTGCAGCCGGCCGCGCGCGCCACCGGGACATACTCGGCGCTGGTGCGCCCGTCCCCGGCGAAAAGCGCCAGTTCGACCCCGGTGAAGGCCTGTGCCTCAAGCGCCCTGAGCGGGAGCACCTCTCCCAGGAACTCGACCTCCGCCGTGCAGGGGGCCTCCGCCCCCGCCAGGGCCACCACCTCCCGCACGGGAAAGTTGCGCTCCTCCAGGATTCGCAGCACTTCCTCTCCGGTCACCCCGGAGGCGCACACCACCGCCACCTTGTATCCCGACGCGGCCATCCTATGCACCCTCCCGGCCCGTCATCCCCTCAGATTCCTCCCCGTCGACGGATATGTTCGATCAAACCACCGTTGGCGATGAGCTCCTGCATGAAGGGGGGGATGGGCCGCGAGCGGTACGCGCTCCCGGTGGTCACATTGCGGATGAGGCCGCTGGCAGGGTCCACCTCGAGGATATCCCCCGCGCGGATCTCGCGCGCGGCCTCCTCGGATTCGAAGATGGGCAGCCCCATGTTGAAGCTGTTGCGGAAGAAGATGCGCGCGAAGCTCACGGCGATCACGCAGCTCACTCCGGCGGCCTTGATGGCCACCGGGGCGTGCTCCCGGGAGGAGCCGCAGCCGAAATTCTTGCCGGCCACGATGATATCGCCGGGATTCACCCGAGAGGCGAACCCTGAATCGGCATCCTCCATACAGTGTTTCCTGAGCTCCTCAGGATCGGAGGTGTTCAGATAGCGTGCCGGAATGATGGCGTCCGTATCGATATCGTCGCCAAAGCGAAAGACCTGACCCCTGTACATCACGCCACCTCCTCGGGAGCGGATATCGTCCCGGTTACGGCCGTGGCCGCGGCCACGGCCGGACCGGTGAGATAGACCTCACTCTTCGTGGACCCCATGCGGCCGATGAAATTACGGTTGGTGGTGGCCACGGCGCGCTCGCCATCCGCCAGAATCCCCATGTGCCCCCCCAGACACGGGCCGCAGGTAGGGGGGCCGAGGATACAGCCCGCCTCGAGGAAGATCTTCAGGAGGCCTTCGGCCTCCATGTCGCGCATGACTTGGGGGGTGGCCGGCAGGATCAGACACCGCAGGCCGCGGGCCACCTTGTGCCCCTTGAGCAGGGTGGCCGCCACACGGAAGTCCTCGATGCGGCCGTTGGTACACGATCCGATCACCACCTGGTCCACGCGGATCTCGCCCACCTCGCTGATGCCGCGGGTGTTCTCCGGCAGATGGGGCAGGGCCACCTGGGGTTCGATCGCGGCGCAGTCGTACTCGTGCACCTCCAGGTAACGGGCGTCCGCGTCGCTGGTATAGATGGTATAGGGCCGCTTGGCCCTCTCTCTGACGTAGTCTTCGGTTATGGCGTCGGCGGCGATGATGCCGGCCTTGGCCCCGGCCTCGATGGCCATGTTGGCCATCGTCAGCCGTCCACTGAGGTCGAGGCCTTCGACGGTCTCGCCCCCCATCTCGAGCACGTGATACAGGCCGCCATCCACCCCGATGTCCCCGATGAGGTACAGGATCAGGTCCTTGCCGCCCACCCAGGGCCTGAGCTTGCCCGAGAAGACGAACTTCAGGGTATGGGGCACCTTGAGCCAGGCCTGGCCGGTAAGCATGGCCGCGGCCAGGTCCGTGCTCCCCACGCCGGTGGCGAAGGCGCCCAGCCCCCCGTAGGTGCAGGTATGCGAGTCGGCCCCGATGATCAGGTCGCCGGGCAGGGTGAGCCCCTTTTCGGGCAGCAGGGCATGCTCTACCCCCACCTCGCCGGCATCGAAAAGGTTCTCGATGGCATGCTTGCGGGCGAAGTCGCGCACCAACCGGCACTGGTTGGCCGAGGCGATATCTTTATTGGGGGTGAAATGATCGAGGACGAAGACGATGCGGTCCGGCTCTGCCGGTCTCTCGATCCCGCTGTCCTCGAAGGCCCTGATGGCCAGCGGCGCCGTGATGTCGTTGGCCAGGGCCACATCAACGCGCACCCGGACGATGTCGCCCGGCACGATCCGCTCACTATCCGTATGGGCCTCCAGGATCTTTTCCGCTATGGTCTTGCCCACGTATATTCTCCTCTGTCTTTTATCAGCTCTCTAGGTCTACTTCCCTCATCGCTTGCGGCGGCAAGCAGGGGCCTCAGGCTTGCCCGGGGGTTCTTGCCCGTTATTTGCCGGGAACCATCATCCCGGCCGGCTTTTCAGGCGCTAACCATCGCCTCCGGATCCTGCCGTTTTCCCCGCGCACACCAACAGCGCGGCCGCCTTTGAAGGGTGTGGCCGCTACCGGGGAGTGGTCTCCTCGTCCTTCTTGCGCTTCAGGAATTCCAGACGGTTCATGGCATTCACCAGGGCCTTGGCCGAGGCCACGAGGATGTCCGGATCCGAGCCCTGCCCCATGGCCAGGAGATCGCGGTCCCTGAGTTCCACGCTGACCTCGCCCAGGGCATCGGTGCCTCCGGAGATGGAACTCACGGAAAAGCGCTCGAGCTGCGCATCGAAGCCCGTGATCTTCATGATGGTCGTGTACAGGGCATCCACCGGCCCATTGCCGAACTCGGCGGCCTTGACGACCTCGTCGTCGATGGCCAGTTCCACGGTGGCCGTGGGCACGGCCACCGTGCCCGAGCTCACGTTGAGGTTCAGCAGGCGGTAGCGATCGGGCACGCGGTAGATCTCGTCCATAACAATGGCGACGATATCCGCGTCGTACACCTCTTTCTTCTTGTCAGAAATCACCTTGAAGCGGTTGAATACCCGCAGCAGCTCGTCCTCGTTCAGGCGGTAGCCGAGGCTCTCGAGGCGCTTGCTGAGCGCATGTTTGCCGGAGTGTTTGCCGAGCACCAGGTGCGACTTACCGATACCCACCGCCTCGGGTGTCATGATCTCGTAGGTGGAGCGCTCCTTGAGGAAGCCGTCCTGGTGGATGCCGGCCTCGTGGGCGAAGGCGTTGGCCCCCACGATGGCCTTGTTGGGCTGCACCGAAATGCCGGTGATATGCGCGACCAGGCGGCTGGTGGGATAGATCTGGGTAGTGTCGATCCCGGTGAAGAAGTCGTAGATGTCCCTGCGCACATTGAGGATCATGACGATCTCTTCCAGCGAGGTGTTACCGGCGCGCTCCCCGATCCCGTTGATGGTACACTCCACCTGCCGGGCGCCGGCCACCACGGCGGCCAGCGAATTGCCCGTGGCCAGCCCCAGGTCGTTGTGGCAGTGCACCGCAATGGTCACGCCCTCGATACCTTGCACGTGCCCTTTCAGATAGGCGATGAGCTCGGAGAACTCCTGCGGGTTGGTGTACCCCACGGTATCGGGCACGTTGATGGTGTCGGCACCCGCGGCGATGGCCGTGCTGAAGACCTCCGCCAGAAAGCCTCGGTCGGAGCGTGTAGCATCCTCGGCCGAGAACTCCACCGAAGGCGCCAACCCACGGCAGGTCCGGACGGCCTCTTCCACGGAAGACAGCACCTCCTGCTTGGACATGCGCAACTTGTACTGGAGGTGGATGTCCGAAGTGGCGATGAAGGTATGCAGACCCGGACGGCGGGCCTCCCGGACCGCCTCCCAGGCCCGCTGGATGTCCTCGGGCCGGGTGCGGCAGAGCCCCACCACGATGGAGTTCTGCACGCTGTCGGCCACGGCCTGCACGGCATCGAAGTCTCCCGGCGAGGAGATGGGGAAGCCGGCCTCGATCTTGTCGACCCCGAGCAGCTCCAGCTGCTTGGCCACCAGGACCTTCTCGTGCACATCCATGCTGGCCCCGGGCGACTGTTCGCCGTCCCTCAGGGTGGTGTCGAAAATGATGATTCTCTCACTCGACATGGCGTTTCTCTTCCAGGGCCTGTCTGTCCCGTGTCTTGCTCCGGACCCGTCGGACCAGATCCCTGAGCGTCCCGCCGATCACAAAGGTCATTGCCATGACGAAAATCATGATCTCGGGGGCCGAGGCCACGACCACCAGCAGGAGCAACCCGGCCACCAGCAACTGGAAGGGATGGGCCCGGATGTAGTCGATGTGTTTGAAGCTCGGGAAGCTGATCGTACTCACCATCATGTAGGAGAGCCCGTAGACCCCGATGAGCAGCGGCACCGGGGGGATCTCCCCCAGTTCACGGCCCAGCAGCACCACGCTGGCCACCGTGGCGGCCGCCACCGGGATGGGCAGCCCGGTGAAGCTGCTCAGGTTGCCCGAGGTGTCGCTGTTGAAACGCGCCAATCTCAGGGCGCCGCAGGCCACGAACAGGAAACAGGCCAGGAAGCCGATCCGGCCGTAGGCGCTAAACTTCCACAGGTAAGCCAGGATGGCCGGCGAAACGCCGAAGGAAATGACGTCCGAGAGGGAGTCGTACTCCTTGCCAAAGGCCGAGGTGGTGTTGGTGGCCCGCGCCACACGGCCGTCCATCATGTCGATGAGCCCGGCCAGAAGGATCAGGATGGCCGCCGTCTCGAACTCGCCCTTGAGCGAGAAGGAGATGGAATAAAATCCGAAGAACAGCGCTATGGTAGTGATGAAATTCGGCAGAAATGGTACGGTGCGCTTGCGTCTGTCCCGATTTCTCTTCCTCATTTCTGGACCCTCCCCAGCACGGTCTGCCCGGCAAACACCCGATCGCCCCGCTGGGAGAGCACGTTGACCCACTCGGGCACATAGAGCTCCACCAGCGAACCGAAGCGGATGAGTCCGATGCGTTCGCCCCGCGATACCCGCTGCCCCTTGACCGGCCAGCAGGATATGCGCCTGGCTATCATGCCCGCCACCTGATCCACGCGGATCACCCCGTAGTCCGTGGAGAGGTAGAGGAGCATGCGTTCGTTGGCCTCGGTCTTCTTCCCTAGGTTGGCCATGTGGAAGGTGCCAGGGCGGTGCTCCTTGTCCAGCACCTCCCCGCCGATGGGGGCACGGTTCACATGCACATTGAAGACCGACATGAAAATGGAAACCTTGGTGCAGGGGCCCACCCGTTGCTCCTGGGTACGGCGTACCTCCATCACCCTCCCGTCGGCGGGAGAAAGTACGAGCCCCTTGCCCGAGGGCACCACCCGCACGGGATCACGGAAAAACCAGGTGACAAAGGCCGTCGGCGCCCAGGCCAGAACGTTCAGGGGGGTGCGCCTGAGCAGCAGCGAGATGCCGGTTAAGGCCGCGATGAAGGGGAGCCCCTCTTTCCTGATCAGCATCAATTCTCCTTCTTATTGACCTTGCGGTCTTGTGCGATCCAGGGCATCATGGCCCGAAGTCTGCCGCCCACCTCCTCGATCGGATGGGCCTCGCCCTTTCTGGTCAGGGCGTTGAACACGGGGCGCCCGGCCTTGTTCTCGAGGATCCACTCCCGCGCGAAGCGGCCGTCCTGGATCATCTCCAGGATCTCCTGCATGCGCTCCTTGACCTCCTCGTCGATCAGCAGGGGGCCGCGGGTCAGATCGCCGTACTGCGCGGTATTACTGATGGAATAACGCATATTCGAAATGCCGCCCTCATAGATGAGGTCCACGATCAGCTTGAGCTCGTGCAGGCACTCGAAATAGGCCATCTCCGGGGCGTAACCCGCCTCTACCAGGGTTTCGAAGCCGGCCATGATCAGGGACGTTACCCCGCCGCACAAGACCGCCTGCTCGCCGAAGAGATCGGTCTCGGTCTCCTCGGCAAAGGTCGTCTCCAGGATCCCGGCCCGGCCGCCACCGATGGCGCAGGCATAGGACAGGGCCATCTCCTTGGCAT
Source organism: uncultured Bacteriovoracaceae bacterium (assembly GCA_964618975.1). GTDB lineage: Bacteria > Desulfobacterota > Desulfomonilia > UBA1062 > UBA1062 > CAZUDI01. Next base: position 127,050 of record CAZUDI010000001.1, read on the forward strand.
CGCCTGAGGCATCCATCTCGACGGCGATCAGCATGGGTACCCCGCGGCCCTGGGTATATTCGTAGCGCACCATGTGTCCGGGCGACTTGGGGGCCACCATGAAGCAGCTCACGCCCGGAGGCGGGGTGATCTGTCCGTAGTGGATATTGAAGCCATGGGCGAAGACGAGGTACATGCCCGCGCTTAGGTTGGGCCCGATCTCACGGGCATAGACCTCGGCCTGAAGCTCGTCGGGTATGAGGATCATGACGACGTCAGCCCAGCGGGTGGCATCCGCGGTGGACATCACCGTCAGCCCGGCACTTGTGGCCTTGGTCCAGGAGGGGCTGCCCTCACGCAGTCCGACGGCCACCTCCACCCCGGATTCCTTGAGGTTGTTGGCATGGGCAAAGCCCTGCGATCCGTAACCGAGGATCGCCACCTTGCGTGATTTTATCAGGTTTAACTCCGCATCGGTATCATAGTAGACCTTCATTCGATTACCTTTCTCCTTCCGTGCATTTCTCTTTCCATGACGATGGTCCCCGTACGGACGAAATCGATGATCCCCAGGGGGGTGAGGATGTCGATGAAGCCCTGGAGCTTGTCCTTGTCGCCGGTCAGGGCCAGGGTATAGGACTTGGGTGAGACATCCACCACCTTGGCGCGGAAGATGTCGGCGATGCGCAGCACCTCGGCGCGGCTTTCCGACAGCGCCTTGACCTTGACCATGATCATCTCGCGCTCGACAAATTCCCGGGAGCGGTAATCCACCACCTTGAGGACATTGACGAGCTTGTTGAGCTGCTTCTGGATCTGTTCGAGCACCTGTTCGTCGCCATTGGTGGTGATCACCATTTTGGACATCCGGGGATTCAGGGTGGGGGCCACCGAGAGGGATTCGATATTGAATCCCCGACCGGAAAACAGACCAACCACCCGGGAGAGCACTCCGGCCTCGTTGTCCACCAGTATGGATAGCACCTTTCTCATCCTCACCTCACACCAGGAGCATGTTGTTGATGGGGGCCCCGGCCGGAACCATGGGGTACACATCCTCTTCCGGTTCGATATGGAAGTCCACGAAGACCGGGCCCGGGGTACCGAGGGCCTGCTCGATCGCCCCGGTCACTTCGTCCGGTTTTGTGACACGGATTCCGGCGGCCCCATAGGCCTGGGCGAGCCTGACAAAATCCGGGGACACCTCCAGCGAGGTATGGGAATAACGCTTCTTGTAGAAAAGAGCCTGCCACTGGCGCACCATGCCGAGATACCCGTTGTTGAGAATCATGACCTTGACGGGCAGGCAGTACTGCACCGCGGTGGTGAGCTCCTGGATGTTCATCTGGATGGAGCCATCGCCGGCGATGTCGATGACCGTGCGCCCGGGATAGGCCACCTGGGCCCCGATGGCGGCGGGGAACCCATATCCCATAGTGCCGAGCCCCCCCGAGGTCAGCAGCTGCCGGGGCTCGGTGAAGCGGTAGAACTGGGCGGTCCACATCTGGTTCTGCCCCACCTCGGTGGATACGATGGTGTCAGCCGGGGTGAGGCGGTCGAGCTCCTCGATCACATACTGGGGCTTGATACCCTTGCCACAGTTGTACTTGAGCGGCTGCTCCCTCTTCCAGGTCCGGATGCTCGCCAGCCAGGGGACCAGCCGTTCGTGAAGCTCACCGAGTTCGTCGCTCCGATCGCGGATGAGGTTCAGGATCTCGGTGAGCACCACCCGGCAGTCCCCCACCACGGGCAGGTCCACCTTGAGGTTCTTGCTGATAGAGGTGGGATCGATATCGATGTGGATGATCTTGGCCTTGGGGGCGAATTCATCGATCTTGCCGGTGACGCGGTCATCGAAACGCGATCCGATGGCCACCAGGCAATCCGTATCCGTGACCGCCATATTGGCGCAGTAGGTTCCGTGCATGCCCAGCATGCCCAACGCAAGGGGGTCCCCGGCCGCGATCGATCCAAGCCCCATGAGGGTCGTGGTGACCGGGATCTGTGTCAGGCGCGCCAATTCCCTGAGTTCGGAGGCGGCCCCAGCGTGCACCACCCCGCCCCCGGCATAGATCACGGGCCGGCGGCTCTTGAGGATCATGCCGACGATACGCTTGATCTGCCCCAGGTGTCCCTTGTAGGTGGGGCAGTAGCTCTCCAGGTGCACCTCCTCGGGGTACCTGAAGTTCACATAGGACTTCATGACGTCCTTGGGCAGATCCACCAGGACGGGCCCGGGCCGCCCGGTCTGGGCGATATAGAAGGCCTCCTTTACTACGCGGGGCAGGTCGTCCACGTTCTTGACGAGGTAGTTATGCTTGGTGCAGGGCCGGGTGATGCCGACGATATCCGCCTCCTGGAAGGCGTCGTTGCCGATGAGATTGGTGGAAACCTGCCCGGTAAAGACCACCAGCGGCACCGAATCCATGTAGGCCGTGGCGATTCCGGTAACTGTATTGGTAGCCCCCGGACCCGAGGTCACCAGGCACACCCCCACCTTCCCGCTAGCGCGGGCATAGCCGTCGGCGGCATGCACCGCCCCCTGCTCGTGCCTTGTGAGCACAAAACCGATATCGTCCACATCCATCAGGACATCGAAGATATCGAGCACCGCTCCTCCGGGATAACCGAAGATATGCCTGACTTCCTCACACCTGAGGGCCTCGATGAGCGCACTGGCCCCTGTCATTCTCCGCATAGGGTCTCCCTGCGCTGCCGCTTTAAGCGCTTCGATAGGTCTTCAGTATCTCTTCTATGCGGTCCTTGCCTGCCAGCTTGAGCTTCTGGATCTGTTTCTTGAGCAACTCGTCCTCGGTGCTGAGATAATTGCGCCTGTTGAACTGCTCGAGCCGCTTTTCCAGATCCAGGTGCTCGTCCCAGAGCCTTTTGAGCTCCTGATTGTGGGGGACATATTTTCTGATCAGTTGCAAATCTTTTTCTTCCATCGTTCCTTAAACCTCACCATAAGCATCAGTAGGCAAGCAATAGACCACATCTGCCAGGTCATGTCAACACTGTGAAAACCGCGGTGTATCCGGATTCTACAGCGGCATGTACCGCCTTGTGATCCTCCTGCCCGGGGCCGTCCGTAGATCCGAATACGACTCCCCTGTCCTCGACTGTCAAGCCCATCCCAGGATCTACCGAAGAGTACGGCACACCTAGATACAGGGAACCCACGATGGATGTATTCATGGCACGCCAGCCGATCTTCGACGCCCACAAGGAGATCTATGCCTATGAGCTGCTCTTCAGGGGCTCGATAGACAACATATTCCCGGACATCGACGGCGAATGCGCCACCTCGCGCCTGCTCAGCAACACCTTCTTCACCGCGGACATCGAAAAGATCACCGACGGCAAGCACGCCTTCATCAATTTCACCCACGAACTGCTCATACGCGGGATCCCCCTCATGTTCCCACCCGAGATCACCACGGTGGAGGTGCTCGAGGACGTACGTGTGGACGCCGCGCTGCTGGAAAGCCTCACGGCCATCGCCTCTCAGGGCTACTGCATCGCCCTGGACGACTTCCAGTATACCCCGGAGATGGAGCCGCTGATCACGCTGTGCGACATCATCAAGGTGGATTTCAGACTCAGCAGTCCCGCGGAGATCCTTGGTATGGTGGAGCGCTTCCGGGCGTCCGGCATCCGGCTGCTGGCCGAAAAGGTGGAGACCGACGAGGAGTTCCGTCAGGCCCTATCCATGGGGTTCACCTACTTCCAGGGCTATTTCTTCAGCCGGCCCCAGGTGATGAAAGAACGCGACATCCCCACCCTGCAGGTCAACCTGCTGCAGATCATGTCGGAGACCGGCGGCAGGGACTTCAGCGTACCGCGCCTGAGTTCCCTCATCGAACGGGACGTCGGGGTCTCCTACAAACTCCTGCGCTATATGAACTCGCCCTACTACCGCCGCGTCTGCGAGATCACCTCCATCAGACACGCCATCGTCATGCTGGGCGAGACCGGCATCAAACGCTTCCTCTCGGTGATCGTCCTCGCAGAGCTCAGCCAGGACAAACCGGACGAACTGCTCAGGACGTCCCTGATCCGGGCCAAGCTGTGCGAAAGCCTCGCCGGGAGGGGGACCTTCCGCCCCAACCCCTCCGAGCTCTTCACCACCGGGCTCTTCTCGCTCATCGATGCCATCCTGGACGACCATATGCCCTCCATCATGCAGAAGCTCCCGCTCTCCCCGAACATCAAGCGCACCCTCCTGGGACGGGCGACGCCCTTAAGCGCCTACCTCGAGCTGGCCGTCAGTTACGAGAGGGGGTGCTGGGAAGAGGCCACCCGCTACGCCATAAGACTGGACATCCCCCCCGGTCATCTGCCCGCACTCTACCTCGACGCCCTGGAATGGGCCGATGGCCTCTTCAGGGAGGAGCTCCCCTCCTGGAAGGCCCGGGCATAGCCCCCAGGGCGATCATGGGGATAAACCCCGGGGCAAGCCCATGCCTGTAAATGGTTTTATGACTTCAATCGCTACGGGCCTGATTCCCCGCCGCTGGCGTCTTGAAAAGGGGCCCAGGGCCAGACCCGGGATTCACATCCATGCGGTATGCAATGAGTACCGCCACGTTCCCCTGCCCTTCCCCTGCTGTCAGTCCCCCGGGGTACCCTTGGTGCAGCACACCCCGTGATCCGGAAAGACATGCATGAAGGGTATGCTGAAGGAAGCGAACGGCTGAAGATTTTCTTTGGTCGTATACGGCCCATAGGCTTATCAGGTCTTGAAACCGTGTAAAAGTGCACGGATAATGCGGCACATCGGCGGGGAGGCCCTCTCGAGAACGAACGCCCCCGCACCCCCATACGGGGTACAGGGGTGGGTCACTGACGACCGAGCCTCTCCGTGAGGTCCTGGGTGATGTCCCGGGCCTTCTCGAGGGCCTCCTCGCATTCGCGGCCCAGCTTCTGCGGGAGATTTTCCCCGGTCTGCTCCTTGTGGCCCTCATCCCGCCGCTGTTCGATACCGCGCCTGGCAAGCTCCTTGGCGATATCCGGGTGGGAGAGGTAGTCCATCATGTCCCAGTCACGCACGTCCACATAGATCTTGTCCAGGCCGAAGTAGGGCTTCTCGATCCAGAAGAGGCTCTTCTCGGCGCGGATGACCGTGTGGGTGCCGCAAAACCAGATACAGATGCCGATCAGCGCCAGCAGGATCACCAGCGGCAGGAAGGCCCTGCCGCGCCTGTTCATGATATTTGCCTCCATCGCGTCCTCCCGGGGCCAAGCGCCTCTGCAAGCCTGGCGTACCCCCCCCTGACCTATATAATACATCCTTATGCATTGCGCCACTGCGATCATGGGAACAACAGGGTTGCTCCCAAGTCAGGTCCCAGATGGGCGCCACATCAGGCACACGCGGCAGTTCCGCTCACGCACATGGCCAAAGGGGTGGGAACTAAGGGGTCGGGCCCGAGGGGGTATGCCCTCGGGCCCGGGTATCTTAACTCATTACTTGTTGACGTTCTGGAAGAGGATGGCGTTGCCGTTGCCGAAGGCCCCGCACAGCATAGCGGCCCCGTACTTGGCGTCCTTGCGGTCGGTCTTCATGATGTTGTTGAGCGTCACGATGATGCGCGCGCCGGACTCTCCCAGCGGATGGCCGATGGCCAGGGCCCCGCCCCAGATGTTCACGTTGTCGAAGGGGGCGTTCTCGGCGATGCCCAGTTCGCGCAGACAGGCCAGCCCCTGGCTGCCGAAGGCCTCGTTGAGCTCCCAGACATCGATATCTTTCACGCTCAGGCCGGTCTGCTGCATGAGTCTCTTGGCAGCCGGAACCGGGGCCATGCCCATCAGGGTGGGGTCGCAGGCACCCATGGCGCCAGAGACGTACTTGAGGTGATACTTGAGCCCGAGTTTGTCGGCCTTGCTGCGCTCCATGAGCAGCAACGCCGCACCGCCGGCGGTCAGCGGCGAGGATGTCGCCGCGGTCACCACACCGTTTTCGGGATCGAAGGCCGGGGTCATGCTGGCCATCTTTTCCATGGAGATGTCGTTGCGGATCCACTGATCGCGGTCCACCATGAACTTGGTGCCGTCGTCCTTCTCGCCTTCCACGGGCACGATCTCTTGCTTGAACTTGCCGGCCTCGGTGGCTTCATAGGCCTTCTTGTGGCTCCAGAAGGCCATGTTTTCCTGATCCACGCGGCTGATCTTGTAGAGCTTGGCCACCTTCTCGGCCGTGGCGCCCATGGGGATCTCGGCCGGGTTATAGCGCGAGAACATCAGGGGCGAGAAGTCGAAGTTCATGGCCATGGGCACCTTCTGCATGTCCTCGACGCCGCTGGCAAGGTACACATCGCCCTCGCCGCACATGATGGCCCGGGCAGCGTGCTCCACGGCGGCCATGCCCGAAGGACACTGCATGGTCAGCGTATTGCTGGGCACGCAGTCCGGGAAACCGCCGGCCAGCCAGGCGACGCGGCCGATATCGTTCTGCATGCCGGTGATGTTGGCGCACCCGCAGAAGACCGCCGCCAGTTCCTCGGGTTTGACCTGGGGGTTACGCTCGAAGATCGCCTTGTAGCAGGCGATGAGCAGCTCTTCGGGCCTCACGTTGCGGAACCAGCCCTTCTCGGCATGGGCCCTGGCATTGGCGGTTCTGACCGCATCCACAATGACACATTCCTTCATATAATACCCTCCTTATTTGGTTGCGTGGCAGCTTTTAAGCATCAATCTCACACTGGAAAATGAATGTCAATTCATATTCTCTTCAATAATTTTAGCTGGATTGCATTATTGTGCCGCATACATCTGCTCGATCTCCTTCTTGAAGCGTTCGTTGATGATCCTTCTTTTGAGCTTCAGCGTGGGGGTGAGCTCACCGTCTTCGATGCTGAAGGGGCGCTCCAGCACGGTATAGTACTTGATCTGCTCGTAGCGTGCCAGCTGGGCATTGACGGCGTCCACCTGCTCCCTGATGAGGTCCTTGACCTCGGCTCTCTGAAGCAGGTCGGCGTGGTCGGAGCCATCCCAGCCCCGGGAGCGTGCCAGGCGTCTGAGTTCGGGAAAATCCGGCACGATGAAGGCGGTCAGGTACTTCCTCCCGTCGCCGATCAGGCATACCTGATCGATGTAGGGCCGGGCGGTGAGCGCCAGCTCGATGGGGTGCGGGGCCACGTTCTTGCCGCCCGAGGTGACGAAAAGCTCCTTCTTGCGGTCCGTGATCTCCAGGAAGCCGTCGCCGTCGAAGCGGCCGATATCGCCGGTCTTGAACCACCCGTCCTCGGTGAAGGCCTCGGCCGTCTCCCGGGGCAGTTTCCAGTAGCCTTTAAACACCTGCGGGCCTCTGACGAGGATCTCGCCGTCGGGGGCGATCTTCTCCTCGGTCCAGACCACGGGGCGCCCCACGGTGCCCGGTTTTATCTGCAGACGGTAGGCCACCGTATAGTAGGCCATACACAGCTTGAGGGCCCTTAAGGGGTGCGTGAAGGGCGACTTGCCCTGGGCCTGCTTGGCGATCATGCAATCGAAGGTCCAATCGATCATCTTATCCTGGAACCAGGTCAGATGGTCGCGGTCAAGACCACGGAATTCCGGCGAATTGTAGTTGATCACCGGCGAGGTCTCGGTCAGTCCGTAGCCCTCGGTGAGTTGGATACCCAGGGCGCGGATGAAGGTGCAGACTTCCTTGGAGAGCTTGCCTCCGCCCGAGCCTCCCATCACCAGGCGATCGAGCCCTGAGAGCGTCCGCACGCGGTTGAAGACCAGGATGTTGGCCAGCGTGAACTGCAGCATGTCGAGAAGCCCCATACGCGCTCCCCGGGACATGGCATCGGCGAACTTCTGCCCCTGGCGCATGGACCAGAAAAAGGCCTTCTTCACAAGAGGCTTCTCGCGGGAGATAATGGCATTGGTCTGATCATAGACCTTCTCGAAAAAGCGGGGGATGCTGATGATCACATTGGGCCGCAGCTCACGGAGCGCCTGGGGGATGCGGCCGAAATCGCTCTCGAAGGCCAGGACGCCCGCCTGCTTAAGCCCGCCCACGTGGTAGTCGGCCGTGCGGCCGTAAACATGGCACAAAGGCAGGTGCACGAGGAACATGAGGTGCATGTCCCTGCGCTCGGCCTGGCGGCGCATGAGGGTGGAGTCCGAGGTCTGGTGCATGTTCTTGACCCAGTTTTCCTGGGTCAGCACGGCCCCCTTGGGCCTGCCGGTGGTGCCCGAGGTGTAGATGATGGAGACCGGATCCTCTGGGCGCACCTGTTCCAGACGCTCCTCCACTTGGTGCTCATCCACCGTGCCACGTCCGAGATTCAGCACCTCATTGAAGGTAAAGAGATCCTCCGGGCGCGGTCCTTCCCAGGCCCCCATGGTGATCACCTGCCTGAGTTCAGGGCACTGCGAGCGGATGGCGAGCGCCATCTCGGCCTTTTCACGCGTGGAGACGATGATGATACGGGACTCGCTGTCGCCGATCATATAGGCGAGCTCGTCCCGGCTCAGGGTGGGGTAGAGCGGGACCTCGATTCCCCGTACCGCCTGGATCGCCTGATCGGCGATCACCCAGCGCGGCCGGCTTTCCGAGAAGATGGCCACCTTGTCCGCCCGGCCGACCTTGAGGGCGATGAGCCCCCGGGCGAGATCGATCACCTCGGAACGCACCGCGGCCCAGGTCAGACAGCGGTAATCCGGGAACGGCTCGCCCTCATCGTCGAACTTCCCCATGAGAAATGGCACCCCATCCCCGAGCGAGAGGGCCTGGCTGTGAAAGATCCCGCAGAGTGTATCGTCCCGGTAAGCCATAGATGCCTCCTTATCATTAGAGATACCGGCATATTGCCGGTCATAATCATGCCTTCATGTACGGGCCTCCAAACCAGCCCCTGCCTGCCCGGGGACAGCCGCACCACAGGTGCGGCGCAGTCGTGTACGTGATGTCTGCAGGCAGGCCCGACATCAGGAGATGGACGCGGCTTGGAGTTCTGCCCCGGCGATCAACACCTTTGTCTACCTTCTACCATATGCACACCGGCAAACAAGGGCAAGGGAATGGGGATACCCCCATTCCCTTGCCCTTTCCTCTCAGGCAGCGTCCGGATCAGGAGGGGAAAACCCGTTGCAGCGACATGGCAAAGGGCAGCGACCCCGTAATCTTGTACTGACCGGACATAAAGCCCTGCACCGGGTTGGTCTCCCCCATCATCATGTCGGTGAGCACCTTGATATCCCCGATGAACTTGCAGGCGGGATCGTTCTGTCCGTTGAACTTGACCTTCATTTCGATCTTCTCGTTGCCTTTGAGGGCCTCGACTTCCATCATGCCGCTGATCGATTTGATGGTCTGGATGCGGTTCTTGGCCTCCTCGGGCGGCAGGGAGGTGATCAGGTCGCGAGGGTTGGCCAGGAACTGCTCCAGGGGGAACTCGGGGATCTCGCCCGCCAGCCCCCGTTCGAAGACGTCTGCGGGCATCTCGAAGACCATCATGGCCCCCTCCAGCGCCCCTTCACTCACCTCGATCGTGTCCCCGCCCCGGAGGATCACCCCGTAGTTCTCGCGGTTGACCCCGGTGATATCGAACTCCATACGGAAGTCGATCTCCCGGTAGGCCGACAGGTCCAAGTCCTTCACGTTCGCGGCAAAGGCCTGGGGCAGAAACGAGGTGAAGAACTCACGCGCCTTGATCCCCTTGGGTATCTCGATTGCAGCCATAAGTAATAACCTCCTTTTCTCTTTAAATATTATGCTCTTCCTTCTCCATGACTAATATGCGTTCCGCGCCTCTCTTCAGCTGAGCATGTCGCGGCCGTATTCCAGTATCCGGCGGGCGATCACCAGCATCTGGATCTGCTGCGTGCCCTCGTAGATGTCGTTGACCTTGTTGTCACGCATCCACTTCTCGAGCAGTTCCTCGCGCGAGTAACCCAGTGAGCCCAGCAGTTCCACACACTTCTGCACGATGAGGTTCCCGGCCTTACCCGCCTTGGCCTTGGCCATGGAGGCCTCCAGGTTGTTGGGCCGAGAGTTGTCCGCCATCCAGGCGGAGCGCTCCACGTGCAGACGCATCACCTCGAGCTGGGTCTCCATCCAGAGGAGTTCCTGCTCCACGACCCGGCGCTCCAGGGGGGGGCGGTCGTAGCGCACCGTGATGCCCTCCCTGGCCAACGCCTGGAGGGTGTACTCGTAGGCGGCGCGGGCACAGCCCAGGGCCATGGCTGCCACCAGGGGGCGGGTGTTGTCGAAGGTCTGCATCACTCCCTTGAATCCGCCCTCGGGGAGTATCTCGGGGTCACCCAACAAATTGTCGCGGGGGATGCGGCAGTCCTCGAGCACAAGCGTGGCCGTATCCGAGGCCCGGATGCCGCACTTCTTCTCGAGCTTCTCCACCCTCAAGCCCGGGGTGCCCTTTTCCACCACAAAGGACTTGATGGCCGCGCGCCCCTGGGACTTGTCCAGGGTGGCCCACACCACCACCGCCTCGCAGCGATCCCCGTCGGTCACAAAGATCTTCTCGCCGTTGAGGATATAGGCGTCACCGTCGGGCACAGCGGTGGTGCTGACGGCACTGGCATCCGAGCCGCAGCCGGGCTCGGTAATGGCCATGGCGCAGTATTTCCTGCCGAAGCGCACATACTGTTCGTCGGTTGCCACCGCGTCCACGGCGGCATTGCCCAGGCCGCCCCCGGGCATGGCCAGCATCAGCCCCACATCGCCCCAAGCGAGCTCCTCCACCGCCGCCACCGCCATGGCGTTGGCCCCGATGCGGTCATCGGTGGGTTTAAGCTCCTTCTTCTCCTTTTTTCCGCGCTTACCGCCCCCGCCGAGGCCGGCCTGCATGATGGGGCCGAAGGCCTCCAGTTCCCGGGGCCGCTCGTGCTCGTGATCGTCATAGTAGCGCGCGATGGGTCGCACGATGTCTGTGACCATGCCGTGCAACATATCGCTGACGGCCGTGATGCGCTCGGGTTTGTCGAATCTGATCATATCTTCAACCTCCTCGTCATCTCATACCATGAGCAGGCCTTCCAGCATGCAGAAGGCGCGGGCATTACGGAACCACATCTCCACCGGGTGCTCCCGTATGAGCCCGTGCCCGCCGAGAATCGAGACCCCGGCATCGGCGATGCGGAAGGACTGTTCGGCCGCATACCCCTTGGCCAGAAAGGCCAGCCTTTGGGGGTTGTCCCCCCTGTCCGCTGCCCAGGCCGCCTTCCAGGTAAGCATGCGGCAGGAGTCGACCTCGATGGCCATGTCCGCCAGCATGAAGGCGATCGTCTGGCGGGTGGCGATAGGGTACCCGAAGGCGGGGCGTTCCTTGGCATAGGCGATACTGTAATCCTTCACGGCCGTGGCCACCCCCACGGCGCCGGCGGCCAGACCGATGCGGCCCAAGGCGAGCAGACGGTTGTAGTCGAAGGCCCCCAGGCGGTTCTCTGCCGGGACCTCGCAACCCTCGAAACGCACGCTGTAGGTGGCCAAGGCACTGAGCCCCATGTTCTTCTCGGGCCCCTCTATCGTGACGCCGCGCGCGGTTGGCTCCACGATAAAGGCCGCGCAACCCGGAATCCCGCCGCCTGTGACCTCGGAGACCACCACGATCAGGGCCGGGGAGTGCCTCATCAGCGGCACGAGGCACTTGGTACCGTCGATCACATAGGTCCCGCCGCGCCTTATGGCCGTGGTCCTGAGATCGGAGGGATCGAACCCCACGCGGCGCTCCATGAGCGCCAGACTGCCCGCGACATAGCTCTCGCCGCAGAAGGGGGGCAGGTAGCGCTCCTGCTGGGCGACGCTGCCCATCTCGAGCAGCGGCAGCACGCACAGCTGCGGGGCGAGTACGGCACAGGCCAGCCCCAGGTCTCCGTAGGCGAGCTCCTCGGTCATGATGGCGTTGTTGAGCGCCGAGCGGGGGGTCGCGTATCCCCCGAAACACTCGGGCACGGAACTGGCGCCGATCCCCAGATCCCAGGCCCGGGCGAGGAAGTCCTCCGGGAGGGAGGCCTCCTCGTCGCAGTCGCGTGCGATCGGCCGCATGACATCGACGGCAAAACGGTGCATGGATTCCTGGATCTGGCGCTGGTCCTCGTCCAGACAGAATGTGGACATAAAAACCTCCTTTCTTCAATCAATCAGTGCATGGATCTCCCAGTGCATGGATTTCCGGATCTGTTGGTAGTCATCGTCCAGACTGAATGGGGACATAGAGACCTCCTTTTTATCAATCAATTCATCTATCAAGCATGGGTATGCACCCCAGGCAGGCCCGGGACCCTTTGCAAGCGGCGGGGAAGTCGGGCCGCAGCCCCGGTCATGACCACCCGCAGACCCGGCCGCCAGGGCCTCTCTCCTCCACTGCCCCCAGTATAAGCAAGGTACGTACCATGCATGGCGGCAACCCGCCAAGCCAGGGTACAGGCCGATCGCGGCAAGGGCAGGCCCCAGGCGAAATCCCCAAATTGCCGAGATATCGACAATTCGATCCGTGATGCCCCCCGGGGGGGCCTAGGAGGACTTAAGCGATGCGGACTGCTTCCAGGTCTTGACGATCCCCAGCTTCTTCATGCGGGACACCAGGGTCGATCGTTTCAGGCCCAGGATCTCGGCCGCCCCGTGCACCCCGGAAACCCTCCAGCCGCACAGCTCCAGGACCTTCGTGATGTAGCGCCGCTCCATCTCCTCCAGGGGGGGCAGCCCTCCCTCAAAACCCTCACCGACCGCCGGGGCGGCCGGCAGCACCACCGCGAAGTCCTCCCCGCGGCTCAGGATCACGGAGCGCTCCATGACGTGCTTCAGTTCACGAATGTTGCCGGGCCAACCATAGCGCTTGAGGCGCTCGATGTCGGCCGTGGTTATGCCCCGGAACCGCTTGCCCAGACGCTTGGAGGCCTGGGAGAGAAAATGACACGCCAGTACCGGTATGTCCTCGCGACGCTCCCTCAAGGGCGGGATGGGGATGGGAAAGGCGTTCAGCCGGTAGTAGAGGTCGGCGCGGAAACGGGACTCCTGGACCTCGAGCTCCAGATCGCGGTTGGTGGCGGCAATGACCCGCACATCCACCTGGCGCTGGCGTGCACCACCCAACGGCTCGATCTCGCCCTCCTGCAGCACGCGCAGCAGCTTGGCCTGCAGCTGCAGCGGCAATTCGCCGATCTCGTCCAGGAAGATGGTACCCCCGTGCGCCAGCTCGAAACGGCCCACACGCCGGGTCTGGGCGCCAGTGAAGGCACCCTTTTCGTGCCCGAAGAGTTCGCTCTCGATAAGCCCTTCGGGCAGGGCCGCACAGTTGACCCGGATGAAAGGCCTCTCCCGGCGTGGCGATTGCTTGTGGATGGTCATGGCGACCAGGTCCTTGCCCACCCCGGTCTCCCCGGTCAGCAGCACCGTGCTGCCGGTGGCGGCCACCGTCAGGGCCAGCGAGAGCACCCGCTTCATGGCCCGGGACTTGGCTACGATCTCCTTGACGTGCGACTCCTGCAACTCCTCCTCATAGTAAGCGTTCTTTTCCAGCAGGAAGTTGTTGAGGTGTTCGATGCGGCTGTAGGCCCGGGCGTTCTCGAGGGAGGCGGCGATCTGGGTGGCCAGGGCCTGGATGAGGTCGAGACCTTCGAAAAGATCGTCCCGGATGCGGTTGTCCTGGTAGACCACCCCCACCACCTGATCGCGGATGATCAGCGGCGCACACAGGGCGGCCCTGGGCTGGAACAGCCCGGACTGGCCCTTAGGCGGCCGCCAGAGGCGCCCCTTAAGTGAGGTGGCACTCTCCCGGATCCAGTCCAGCATCCCGGCAAAGACTTGCGAACCCACGTACTCCGCAGTCAGCCCCTGGGATGCGGCCAGGACCAGCTCCCGATGTCCCTCGATCTCCTCGTTGAGGAAGATGGCGCCGCGCTCGGCGCGCGAGATGCGGTTGAGGATCTCGATGGCCTTCTGGATCGCCAGGTCCTTGTCGCGCACGGTCCCCAGCGAGCGGCTGATCTTCATCACGGCCTCCAGGAGCAACCGCTCGGGGGATTCCGGCTGTACCAGATCCCGCAGGTAACCGCCCAGGAGGTCCTCGCCGAAATCCTGCAGCACCTCGCTCAAGGCCTTCAGGCACGCGAGCGCCTCCTCCGTGCGCCCCTGTTCGCACAGGATAATGGCGCTCAGGATGCGCGCCTTGCCCACCACGAGGTGAAATCCCTGACGGCCGAGGACCTCCTCGGCCGCCAGGATCTGCGCCAGGGTGGTCTCGGCCTGGCCGCCCTGCAGGTAGGCATAGAAGGCCTCGTAGACCTGTTGCGTGGCCCGGAAGGGGGGCTGGGTGGCATAGGTCTGCATGAGGCCCTGAGCCCGCCCCACAAAATGCTCAAGGCCGGTGTTCTCCAGGAAGGCCGTGTCCATGTTGGCCAGTGCCACACCCAGCTCCACCACCGTGGGCATGAAGAAGTCCGGAATGCGATGCCCGCTGAAGGCATCCAGTTCCTGGGCGTAGCGCACCATGTCGGTGAAGTTCCCGCGGGCATAGGCCAGATAGACCCGCGACCACAACCATCCGAGCCGGCTCAGATAATGTGCCTCCCAGCCCGGGATATCCTGCAGTTCCGTAAGGATCAGGTCCGCCTTGTCGTGTTGCCCGGCCTCAATCAGGACCACCCCCAGGGTGCAGGTGGCCCAGCCTTCGATATCCGCAAAGGCGTTGAGATGGGCATGTGTACGGATGGAATCCAGCAGCGAGGTGGCCCGCGAGATGCGCCCGGCCAGGACATAGCAGTGGGCCACGCCCAGGTAGTATTCCAGCAGGACAGGGTCCGAGGGCAGGTTCTCGGTTTCGCCCGCTAGGGCGTCGAAGATGCGCACGGCGCGGTCGATCTTGCCCTGAACGTAGTAGGCAATCCCCAGCGCACGCCGGCGGACCTGGTCCATCTGGGGATAGCGTGTGTGCTTGCTCTTGCGGAAGAAGACCATGAAAAGCGGCTGCGCCTGCCCGAATCTGCCCCGCCAGACGAGACTGGAGAGGATATAGATCAGGGCCGTCATCACCAGGGGGCTGCCGTCCTCCCGGATACAGATATCCTGCATCAGCGCGATGATCCTGTCGATGTGGGGGTGGTTGCGGAAATAAGGCGTGGTCTCGAAAAGGTCCACAAAGGCCTTGAGGTAGAGACGCTCCATATCGCGCGGGCAGTCCTTCTCGGGGGGAACGTTAAAGGCCTGCGAGACGATCTGCATGCCCCGCCGCGTGTCCCCGGCGGCAAAGGTCTCCCTGACGGCCTCGATCCAATAGGGAAAGGCCCTCTGGGGCTGGCCGGCGCCCTCCCAGTGATGGGCGATCTTGGCCGAGGGGACGCCCTGGGGCGTCTGTTCGAAATAGTCCGCCAGCCTGTGATGGAGCTCGGGGGGGATCCGCAGCTGCATCCGTCCTTCGTCCACTTTCTTGCCAATCAGGTAGTGGCCCGGTCCCCGGGTATCGCAATCAGCGATGAGTCCCTGATGCAGCAGCTTGTCCATGACCCTCAGGAGGTTCGTCGGCCGGGCCTCCTGAGGTGTCACAAAGGCCGAGACCTCGTCCAGGGAGAACCATCCCCGCTCGGCGGACAGGGCCAGACAGATGGCCAGAAAATCCTCCAGTCCGGCCTTTCCCGGGCTGTTCCTGATATGCTCCGGCATACAAACCTCCATGACCCCATACGATAGTTGCCATTATATCATCAATTGATCATATATCGACATTATTTTCGTGGACGCGCCCCGCCCCCCCATGGGGCACTTTCCCTTTGCCTCCCGGGTCCCGGACTGTTATTATATCATCTACTTTCTTTTGAATTCTGGCAAAGGGCCCGGCGTGAGAGCGGCATGTATGTTCCCTCCGCGCAAGGTGGGGCTCATAATAAGGGGGGGCAGATGTCGAATTTCTCTCAGAAACACACAAAGATCACCACGTTTCACATGCTCACCCGCGACAGCCCCCAGATGCTCGACGAGCTGGTCCAGTGTTCCAAATGGAGGAAGGCCATCCTGGTCCTGCCCCTGCTGGCCTCCGAATTCACCGAGGCCGAGAACCGTCCCGTACTGGAGAACATCGTCCGGGAGCTCAAGGGCGCCGACTACCTCTCCCAGATTATCTTCGGCCTGGACCGCGCCACGGCGGAGGAGGCCCGCGAACTGGCACAGATCCTGAACCACTACGGGCTGGAGAACTACCTCATCCAGCACAACGACGGGCCCGGCTTCACGGCCCTCTACCAGCAGCTCTCGGAGGCGGGCTTCGACCTGCACGAACCCGGCAAGGGCCGCAACATGTTCATGTCCTTCGGTATCGCCCTGGCCATGGAGGCACAGACCATCGGGCTGATCGATGCCGATATCCGCACCTTCGAACGCACCCAGCTCGACCGCATGTTCTACCCCGTGCAGGTCCTGGGCTACCAGTTCAGCAAGGCCTTCTATGCGCGCCTGAAGGAGCAGCAGTTCTACGGCCGGGTGAAGCGCCTCCTGCTGGATCCGCTTCTCATCACCCTCAAGCGCAAGTTCACCGAGACCCACGAAGAGAAGGTCCTGCGTCTGGTGGACTTTCTGCTGACCTTCAACTACCAGCTCTCGGGCGAGGTGGTCTTCGACAACCAGCTCCTCAAGCGCATGTATTTCGCCACCAACTGGGGCGTCGAGATCTTCACCCTCATCGAGGTCTACCGCAAGGCCACGCACATCTCCGAGGTGGAGATCTCCATGGAACCTTTCGACCACAAGCACCAGATCGTCTCCGAGCATGACCCCACAGCCGGCCTGCACAAGATGGGGATCGACATTGTGAGCACCCTGCTGAGCGCCCTGGTGATCGAGGAGGGGCTTATGATCTCGGAGCACTTCATCCGCGACCTCACCATCACCTACCTCAACGTAGCCGACGACCTCATCAAGATGTACGCCGATAACGCCGCCTTCTGCGGCCTCAGATACGACACCAACCAGGAGGAGGCCATGGTCCACCAGGTCTTCAAGGACGTGATCCTCTCCGCCGGCGACCTCCTGCTCTCGCCCTATCTCATGATCAACCGCTTCACCACCCATGTGACCGCTCACGAGGAATTCCAGCCCTTCATCGATAACGGATTGATCGAGGCCATCGTCAGTAGTGCTCACAAGGTGCGCGACCAGCTGTATGAAACACCCAAAACCGTTTCCTGGGAGCGTATCATCCGGAAATTACCGGGAATCCTCTATGACATCATCGATGTGGTCGAGAACGAAAAGAAGCTCTACCGCTAGAGGGCCGGGTTGACCCGGGACCTCCACCACTGACCTTCTTGTGGGGCAAACCAAAGGAGGTTTACACTTTCCCTGCGGTTTGGTATAGGGGTTATCAGACTGAATACTGAATTTTCACGGACGGGCAATCAGGGTATGCTCCTGACGCCGGCCCCGGATTCCCTTTCACGCCGCCAGCGGTGGGGAATTGGCCCGAAGCGATTAAGACGGTTTTCAAGATAATAATTTATCATTAGGAGGGTTAAGATGGGTTATGAAAATGTCATTCTGGAAAAAAGGGATCATGTCGCCATCCTCAGGCTCAACCGGCCGCCGGCCAATGCCGTAAATCTCGGACTGCGTGAAGATTTCAGTGCGGCGCTGGACGAGATCGAGAACGACAAGGACCTGCGGGTGGTCATCATCACCGGGGCCGGGGAGAAGGGTTTCTGTGCCGGTTTTGACGTCAGCGACGCCGGTAATGTGGGCAAGGGACCCGATGGTTCCGATCTGTGGACCCGCGTGGAGCGGTTCCCCAAGCCCGTGATCGCCGCCATCAACGGCTTTGCCCTGGGCGGTGGCTGCGAACTGTCGCTGGCCTGCCACTTCCGTTTCATGTCCGACAACCCCAAGGCCAAGATCGGGCTGACCGAGCTGAACCTGGGCATCATCCCCGGCTGGGGCGGCACCCAGAGGCTGCCGCGGGTGGTCGGCAAGGCCCAGGCGCTCGATATGATCCTGTTCAGCAAGCGCCTGGGGGCCCAGGAGGCCCTGGAGATCGGACTGATCAATCGGGTCTGCCCGGCGGACAAGCTCATGGACGAGGCCCTGGAGTTCGCCGAGGCACTGGCCAAGCGGCCGCCACTGGCGGTGAGCGCCACGCTCAAGGCCATCCAGACCGGCATCGATCAGGGCATCGACGAGGGGCTCAAGGCCGAACGCGCCGGAATCGGGGCCGTGCAGGTCTCCAAGGATGCCATGGAGGGTTTCTCGGCCTTCCTGGAAAAGCGCGAGCCCAACTTCAAGGGCGAGTAAGGGGGGCAGCACCGTTTGAGTCCTTCCCGGGCGTAGCGGTGTGACACGGACACGACAGATAAATACCATACCATATAAGGAGAGTAGAATGACGGCTGATGATGTGAAAAAGATCGCGGTACTCGGGGCAGGCGCCATGGGGAATGGGATCGCCCAGGTTGCCATGATGGCAGGCTACAAGGTCGCCATGCGGGACATCGAACAGAGCTTCGTCGACAACGGGATGAAGAGCATCAAGGCCAGCATGGACAAGCTCCTGAGCAAGGGCAAGCTGACCCAGGAACATTACGACGACTGTTTCGCTCGCCTGGTCCCGATCGTGGACCTGGCCGCGGCGGTGAGCGATGCCGACCTGATCATCGAGGCGGCCCCCGAAAACCTGGACCTCAAGAAGAAGATCTTCGCCGAGGTCGACAAGTTGGCCCCGGCCCACGCCATCCTGGCGAGCAACACCTCCACCATGAGCATCACCCAGATCGCCAGCGCCACCAAGCGCCCGGACAAGGTTGTGGGCATGCACTTCTTCAATCCGGCCGTGTTGCTCAAGCTGGTCGAGGTGATCTATGGTAACGAGAGCTCGGACGAGTCGATCCAGGTGACCTTCGGTGTGTCCCAGAAGATGAAGAAAGTCGGGGTCATCGTGCGCAAGGACTCCCCGGGATTCATCTACAACCGGGTCAACGCCCCCTCGGGCCTGCTGTTGCAGCGCATCCTGGAGGCCGGCAGCCCCAGCCCGGAACAGTTTGACGCCGCCTTCAAGCCCTTCATGCCCATGGCGCCCTTCGAGCTCATGGACTACGTGGGCATCGACATCGCCACCCACACCCAGCAGTACTTCTCCGAGACGCTGTCCAAGGACTACACCCCCACGGCGGCCCTCAAGGCTCAGGTGGAATCCGGCAATCTCGGCCGCAAGACCGGCAAGGGCATCTATGACTGGTCCGCCGGCCGGCCACAGATCGACACCTCCAATCCCACCACCGAGTACGATGCCAACCACATGATCGCCCTGCAGGTCAACGAGGCCACCAAGGTCATGGAGGAGGGCGTGTGCACCGACCCCAAGGAGATCGACCTGGCCATGGCCAACGGCGGCGGCGGCATCGGCCCCTTCACCCTGGCCAAAAGCATCGGCTATGACGTACTGATCGCCAAGTGCAACGAGCTGGCCGACAAATTCAAGTGCGAGGTCTTCCGTCCCACCAAGACCATGCTGGCTGGCAATATCGACGTGTAAGGCCCAAGGGGGCGGCACCTGCCGCCCCCGTCCTGCATCCCGGCACGCACAGACATCTTTTCCGCAAGATAAGTTCCAAGACAAGACGCTACCCCCTTCCGTGCCGCGCCCTTGACACCCTTCCAACCGCATCAGGATATCCTCCCCCTTGACAGGCAGGCGTCTGCCTGAAACAGTGACTGTATCGGGGGGATGCATCCCAAAGACGGGCACAGGGATCGTTCCAGCCCGCAGACGGTGGAGCCCCCCGCATTTGAATGAATTGTATTTCCGTGCATAAAGGAGGTCACAATGGGCCACCAGTCTCATCGCCGAATTCGACTGAGGGAGCTGCCCTACCCCTTCAGTGTGGTGGGCAGCTATCTGGAGCACCTGCTCATGCATGTCCTCAACCGCCTGACCGAGACGGAGTGGCCTTATCGTTACCGGCTGACACGCTGGCTGGTCAACGAGGTCGCCGCCCGCAGGGTGCTTTTGCGCTTCATCCACGGCGAGGTGATCACGCCCGAGGAGGTGTCGCGCCTGGTACACACCCTCGAGGGCGAGGGCTACTACATGGCGCTCGGCCGCTGCGAGTGCCGGCATGGCACCGGCAAATTCGCCCCGGGACTCGAGGACGGGTGGGACCCCAACCTCACCTGCGTAATGATCGCCTCCTGGGGACAGGGCCACAAGAGTGTGTATCCCCGGTATTATCGGAGGGTCAGCGCAACCGAGCTCAGCGCGACGGCCAGACACTGGCACGCCCGGGGACGGGTCCTCTCCGCCTGGGGCTGCGCCACCCTGCGCGGTTTTCTGCTGTCCTACTGCCACTGCCGGGCGGACTACTGCGTGCCGCTCAAAAACCAGATCTCCCGAGGGAATCGTGTTTTTCTGCCGGGCTACAGCTATGCCGCGATCAGAGCCGAGCTCTGCCCTGACCCTTTGCGCTGCCGCTGGCAGTGCTTTTCCCGCTGCCCCTTCGGGGCCATCGAGATCCATGCCGGCAAGCCCCGGGTGATCACCGCGCGCTGCTTGGGGTGCGGGCAATGCTTTGACTACTGCCCTTCCGGCGCGGCGCACCCGGTGCGCCGCGCCGAGGGCTACGAACTACCCTACTGCCACAAGGACCTCGTACGTCAGTGGGAAGAGCGTCGCGCTGGATCTTCCCCTCCCGGGGTGCGCGCCCCGGAAGGCCGGACGGACGACTCGTCCACGAACTGGTGATCTGATAATATGCCATATTTTTATCCTTCAGCTTGCCTGACGCCTGTCCGATAAGCTTGAAATAGACCTGAAGGGATTATGCCATGAAGATCATCTATGCCACCGACATCCATGGAGACTTTGAGAAGGTCACGACCCTTCTGTGTGATACCCGGGCCGATGTCTACCTCATCGCCGGCGACCTGATCGACATCCCCTTTTACAGCATGGAAACCTCGATCCGCTATCATATCTTACAGACCTACTTCCACGGGATCAGGCACAGGATGGGCGCCGTGCATGTTCTGATCGAGGACTTTGTAGACGAACTGCTCGAAAACCCCGACACCCCGGAGGAGTTGCAGGCGTGGGGCACCCTTTTCCAGCAGATGACCATCCGCGCCCGGAGGGTGATGCAGCAGAAATACAAGGTGCTCAAAAACATTATCACCATGAAGCAGAAGGCCCAGGTTTTCTGCCTGCCGGGCAATTACGACATGGACCTCAGATACACCTCGCTCCACGATCATGACCTGCACCTCAAGTCCTGCGAGCTGGATGGCATGAGCTTCGGCGGTTACGGTGGGGCAGAGGTGTGGACCGCCGGCATCCCGGAGCGCTATATCGTCAAATACCGGGCCGGCATGGGGAGCAACGAGACCGACAATGAGATGTACCGTTTCTTCAGCGCCTCCCGACCCCAGATCATCGCCGCGCACCAGCCCGCCTTTGGCATCCACGACAAGGCGCTCTATGGCGGCCCCTGCGGATCGCCAACCTTGCGCACCTACTGTGACAGCCATGAGGTGCTGTTGTGTCTCACCGGACACGCCCACGACGCCTGGGGGGTCCAGGCCAGGGGGGGGACACTCTATCTCAATCCCTCCAATTTCGGTGCCGTCACCCTCACCAACGGCGAGGTGTTCGAAGGGGGATTCTTCCACCTCATCGAGATCGAAGATCGTCAGGTGCACAAGATCATCCTCAAGAAGATCAGCGACAGGAAGATCCATGACGTGGCAGATTACTTCCCCAGCAACGGGACCTGGGCCGAAAAGGTCATCGATCCCGGTCGCTATGAGGCCCTGCTCCAGCGGCGCAACTTCGACATGCAGGCCCTAAGATCCTCCCACATCCCGGAGATCGCGCTCTTCAACGACATCAAGAAGTTCTACCGCACCTTCCAGACCCCGGAGACCGAAGACCGCCTCGACAGCCTCGAGGAGGTCATTCCCCTGCTCGAGGCCAGGTTTCAGGGAGACATCGCCATGGATGTGATGGGTTCGGTGAATATGGGCATTTCACAGTCCAGTTCGGACATCGACTTCATTGTCTATTCCCGATGCACCGAACCCTGCCACGACGGTTTCGTCCACTGCCAGCGCTTCGAGCAGGCGCAGGCACTGCTCGAGGATCTGCAGGGCCCGCGCTATGACTTCCATATCCTGGACTGCATCAACCTCAATCAGGTCGAGGAGAGTATCCACGAAAAAAACTTCGAGTGCGAGGTCACCCAGCGTTTCTTGGCCTACCGTGCCATGGGCCGGCCGGTCAACTACCGTGTCATCGCCCCGGTTGAGGACCTGCTCGATCAGGATCCCCTCTTCCGCGAGGAGGTGGAGGGGAGTGTTCAGAGCTACCTCCGAATCTTCTGCGCCTGCTCACAGAACGCCCTGTCCTTCAAGAAATATGAATCGCGTTTGACGGAAATCGGAATCCGCCTGCCCGATTCCGTCAAACGCAAAATCAAGCAGTTTCTCAAGGAAGACTGACCCCTCGGACTCCCCTAGGAGCCTGGCTTGTGACTGCCGCTCGCGCTCACATTCATGTAAAGGGCTTCAATCGGGACCGAGGGATTTTCCCGGGGTTCAGCCCCCAGACAGATGAGGATCCGCCCCATTCGGGGCCTGCAGGGGCAGGGAAGAAATCGTTTTCCCTTTACAAAAGGATGCTTCTCTGATGAGATGAGGTTGGTTTTGGAGAACACAGGACATCCCATGGCACAGGCCACCAGACTCTACAACAGCAAGATCATCCAGACCTACGTGGAGTATCTCAGGCGCTACTATCCCACCATCCCCAGCGACACGCTCCTGGACTATGCCGGGATCACCCGTTACGAGCTGCGCGACCCCGCCCACTGGCTCACTCAGGACCAGATCGACCGCTTCCATGAAATCCTCGACCGGGAGACGCAGAATCCGCAGATCTCGCGCGAGGTGGGACGCTACGCGGTGTCATCCCAGGCCTTCGGCACGCTCAAGACCCATGCCCTCGGATTCATGAGCCCCTTAAGCACCTACGAGCTTGTCGGGCGCTTCTCCTCCTACATCGCCCGACACGTCCGCATGGAGACCCGCCGCCTGGGACGCAACCGAATCGAGATCCTCGTAACCCCGCTGGAGGGGGTACACGAGAATCCCTGCCAGTGCCAGAACCGTCTCGGCAACCTGGAGGGGCTGGCACGCCTGTATACCGGGCGATACGCCCGGATCGAGCATACGGAATGCATGCACCGGGGCCAGGCGGTCTGCCGCTACCTCGTCACCTGGGAGTCCAGCCCGGCGGTGTGGCTGAGGCGTCTGGCCCGCTATCTGCTGGTCCTCGGTGGCCTTATTTGCGCCGCCACCTTTTTCCTCCTCCCCACGGGGGTCTGGACCCTCCTGGCGACCCTGACGGGCCTGCTCACAGGGGGGATGTGGATCACGGCCGACGGCCTGCTAAGGCACGACCTGATCGCCACCATCGAGGACCAGGCTTCATCGGCCCGGGACCTCTTGGAGCAGAATGCGACGCACTACAGCACCACGGAACTCCTCCAGGAGATCGCGCAGGCCGCATCCAGCGTGCGCACGGAGGAGGCCCTATGCGTCACGATCCTGGAGACCCTCGCGCGGCACCTGGGGCTGACGCGTTCGGCACTCCTGCTGCGGGATGAGGCTGGAGACGGGCTCATCTGTGGCGCCGCATATGGCGGTGGTGTAAACGCGGCTGATTTGAGCGCCTGGCGCCTGGCGCTGGACGCCACCACGGATTCCAACCCCCTCACCCGGGCCGTCAGGGGGCAGAAACCCTCCCTGGTGGAAGACATCGCCAAATTCTCCCACGCGCTCGATCCCGCCACCGGCGAGCTCATACAAATTCTCGGACTGTATTCGCTGGTCTGTGTGCCCGTTGTCGGCGAGCGGGAGACGCTGGGGATCCTCCTGACGGAGGGCCGGATCTCCCGGCGGTACCTTACCCTGACCGACATGTCCCTCCTGGAGGGGGTTGCCGCGCTGATCGCCGTGGGCCTGTCCAACGCCCGGGCCTTCCAGCTCATCCAGGCCAGCGAGGAGCGCTACCGCACGATCTTCGAGAGCACCGCCAACGCCACCGTAATCGTCGACCGCGACCTGAATATCATCCTGGCCAATACGGTCTTCAGCGAGTTCACGGGTCTCGATCTGCGAAGGCTTAAGGGCGAGATGCATCTGGATGACTTTATCGGTGGACAGGACCTGGAGGAAATCGCACCCGTCCTTAAGGGGGAGGCCTGCCCCCCGGCTGTGACCTCGGCCGAGGTACGCCTCAAGGGCCGCACGGAGGAGGCGCGGGTGATGCACCTGACCGCCTCGGGCATCCCGGGCACCCCCCATGCCGTGATCTCGCTGCTGGACATCACCGAGAGCAAACAGGCCCATGAAGAACTCGCCAAAAGCAGGGGTCTGTACGCCTTCGTGATGGAGCACACCGCCGACCTCATCGCCATGAGCAATGAACAGGCCGAGTTCGTGTATGTGAGCCCTTCGTATACGACCACGTTGGGTTATGCCGAGGAAGAGCTCCTGGGGCAGCCCGTCACCATGCTCGTCCATCCCGATGACCTGAACGAGGTCCTTATGATCATCGCGGAGCACTATGCCACGCTCAGTCCCGACCCCATGCTCTGGGAATACCGCCTGCGGCACAAGGACGGACATGCGCTCTGGGCAGAGACCAAGGGGCAGATCCTCTTCGATTCCCAGGGGGTCAATGTCGGCGCGGTCTTCACCACACGGGACATCACCGAACGCAGATTCGCCCAGGAGGAGCGCCTGCGGCTCGAAGAGCGCCTGCGACAGACGCAGAAGATGGAGGCCATCGGGCGACTCGCCGGAGGGATCGCCCATGACTTCAATAATATCCTCAGCGTCATCATCGGCGTGACGGACCTGATCCTGACCACGCTGGACCCTGACGAACCGCTGCGCTCCCAGATCGATGAGGTCAATACCGCCGCCCAGCGGGCCGCCTCACTGACGCGCCAACTGCTGGCCTTCTCACGCAAGCAGGTCATCTCCCCCCGGGTAATCGACCCCAATACGGTCCTGACCAACGCCCACAAGATGCTTGAGCGTATCATCGGCGAAGACGTACTGCTCGACCTCCGGCTGGATGAGAACGTGGGAAACATCATGATCGACCCAGGACAGCTCGAGCAGATCCTTATCAACCTCGCGGCCAATGCCCGCGACGCCATGCCTGACGGCGGCCGCCTCTGCATGCAGACCAGCCGCGTCACTCTCGAGAACGAGACGTGCCCGATGCGCACCGAACCCGTCAGCGGGGATTTCGTGAGGCTCTCGGTAAAGGATACCGGTGAGGGCATGGACGAGGAGACCCTGAATCGCATCTTCGAGCCCTTCTTCTCGACCAAGGAGCAGGGCCGGGGAACCGGGCTCGGTCTGGCCACGGTCTATGGCATCGTGGAACAGAACCACGCTTTCATCAGCGTGGAATCGCACCGTCACCGCGGCAGCACCTTCCGCATCCATTTCCCGCGGGTGGACTCCCCTGCTGCGGATGAGCCCCTGACACCAAGGCCCCTCACGGCGCCCCCGGGGGACGAGACCATCCTGGTGGCCGAAGACGAGCCAATGGTACGCTCCCTCGTGAAAAGCGTGCTGGAGAAAAACGGCTACACCGTGTTGGAGGCCGCCGATGGCCCGGAGGCACTGTGTGTGAGCCGTGGGCACCCCGGCGAAATCCACCTGCTGATTACCGATGTGATCATGCCCACCATGAAGGGCAGTGAGCTGGCCGAGCGCTTGCAGTCCGAAAGGACGGGGATCAAGGTGCTGTTCATGTCCGGCTACACCGAGAACATCATCGCCCCGCAGGGCATTCTGACCCAGGGGATAAATTTCATCCAGAAGCCCTTTTCGATTAATGATCTGAACCGCATCGTGCGCGAGGTACTCGATGCCTGAGCGCTCAGAAAACCTACACAATCATGTTCATGAACCCCGGGGCAAGCCCGGGACCCGCCTTGACGCCGCAAATAGCAAGGAATTCGCACCTCAAGCGAATAAAGCAATTCCTTAAAATTGACGATCCTCGCCGCAAAAAGCGAGGTATTCAGCCAATTTTATGGCTTCGCCACCGGAATTGCCAAAAACAGACATCAAAGCCAACCCTCGACGCCAGCGTCGGGGAATTATGGTCATTAAAGGGCCGCAAAACAGGTAGGCACTGGCCGGGCAACGTGCTAGACTATGGAACAGGGGTCCCGGGACGACCCTGGACCCCTTGAAGAAGCCAGTGGCCAGGAATGCAACCAGAGAAGCGTGCCCCACCAGGGCCAAGGAGGATGGAATGATCGTGATCACGGCTGTTTTCAGGGCGAAAGAGGGCAAGGAAGAGGAACTGGAAGCGCTCCTGCGTGATTTTGTCCCCCGGGTTGCCGGCGAAGAAGGAACCCTCGCCTATGCCCTTCACCGCTCGCAAAGCGACCCCCGGGCCTTTCTCTTCTACGAGAAGTATACAGACGGCGACGCCCTGGGCCGCCACAGCACCACCCCGCACTTCAAGACCCTCTCCAAAGCGATGGCCCCCCTCATAGAGGGGCGTCCCGTAATCGAGATGTACGCGGAGCTCGCCTCCATCTGAGGCAAGCATCCCCGTGCCCCGCACATGGCGGGGTATATCCCGGCTCGAACGGCCGGGGCCGCCGGGCGGAAAGAGGAGGTTGCAATGCAGGACCTTGCACGCATCATCGCCGCCGCACTGATCGCCGTCGGCGTAGGATGTGCCGGCTGGTTCACCGGACAGGGCTTCATTGAAGGCCGGGCAGCGGACCGTTACGTGACCCTCAAGGGCCTCTCCGAGCGGGAGGTCAAGGCGGATGTCGCCCTGTGGCCGCTGCGCTATGTGGCCACCCACGACGAACTGAAGCAGGCCCAGGCCATCATCAGGCGCAGCACCCAGACGATCCTGGACTTTCTGGAACACCACGGCCTCGATGCGGGCTCGACCGAGCTGCAACGGCTCGAGGTTAACGACCAGATGGCGGACCCCTATAGCGGCACCTCTCTGCGCAGCCGCTACATCGTCACCCAGACCCTCATGGTGCGCTCTGGCGACCCGGACCTGATCCAGAAGGCCAGTCAGGACGTGGGGAAATTGGTGGATGCCGGCGTGGTGCTCTCCGCTTACGGCTCTCCGGAGGGCGGCCCGATCTATCTCTTCACCCGTCTGAGCGAACTCAAACCCGCGATGATCGCCGAGGCCACCCGCAGGGCGCGGCTGGCCGCCGAGCAGTTCGCCCAGGACTCGGGCAGCACGGTCGGGAAAATCCGCAAGGCCCACCAGGGGATGTTCGTGATCCAGCCGCGAGACCCGGTCCCGGGCATCATGGAGTCCGGCCAGTTGAACAAGACCGTGCGGGTAGTATCCACGATCGAGTATTACCTTGAGGACTGAGCGTCCCCCGGCAGCCCCTGCAGGAGACCTTCACTGAACCGCAGGGCTGATAGCCCTGCGGGAGGGGACCTTCCAATCACGGGGGTGAACCCCGGGGCAAACCCAGCGCCCCAATGCTCGCCGCCAGCGGCGGGGAATCTGGTCCTCAGGTCACTAAAAGGCCGTGGCTGCCAAAATGTCACAGTACGGGTGATCTGAATCACGCATTTTGACAAATTGTACCATGCCCTGCCCCCCCACGGCCGGGTACACTGCCAGGATGGCAATCCCGCCCCCCAAGCCTTCTTAATTTATCCAGTATTATCTTAATGTTATAACCTTAGCACCCTTGGCACACCTCTTGCCTTTTGTTAAGAGAATACTTAACCAGGGGAGAGACGCCATGACAGCATTATGGATCGTAATCGGTTGTTTGTTCATGACAGGGATCGGGGTCAGATTCACCTATCGGGTCCTGGGACTCACACCGGCAGAGGCCACGGCCATGTTCGTGCTCATCACACTCCTGGTGGGCATCAACAGCGCGCCGGCCAGACAGATGATCGCACAGCTCTTCTAGCGAAAAAAGGAGGGGGTCATGAAGAGAACCAAGATGCCGCGGGCCCTGGCGACTAAGGTTGCCCGGATCAGCTCGTTTGGCTTCGTGCTGGTGATCGTCACCTTTCTGGGTCTGTACGGGGGTCTCTATCTGGACCGTATCACGAACATGGCCCCGAATTTTACCCTTATCGGATTGATCCTGGGCGTGGTGCTCGGATTCAAGGGCTTCATCCAGGAGGCCCTGGCGGCACGGAGGGAAGGCACATGAGCGCCCTGTTTATCGCCATCGGCACGGCCTCTTTCATTGCCATCGGATTGCGCTTCATCACCCGTTCAGGGGCCAAGGAGACCGTTACCCTCAGGATCGAGGAATAGTATCCTTATAAGGCGTCCTTCCCGCATCTTCGCAAGTCCCGGCCGGAACCATCCCGGCCGGGACCTCCTCTATCCTCACACGCCTCATTTTGCCACGACAGCCGCTCTTGCGTGACCCTGCAGATGCTTCCAGGGCCTCACCTCCGGCGCCTGATATCCGCATGATCATGGGACTCCAGGCCCTGACCCCTCCATGTCGCCGCAAGCGGCGGAAAATGTGATCCCCAACGATTCAGGACCGGCGCACGGTCTTCCAGAAGAGGGGGAAAAAGCGGTCGATGGTGTCCACCAGCTGCCAGCACCTCCCATGATAGTACCACTTGTGTATCTGACGCGAGCAATACATGAAATACAGATCCTGCAGGTGTTCCTCGTCCAGCAGCGGGTCGAGTTCGGCTCGCCGGGCAGGATCGCTCAGGATGGACTGCATGATCACTTGATTGTCCGTGCGGGCGTAAGAGGTCTCCCGCATCCAGGAGCGCGTGGGCACGGTGATGAAGGCGGTGATGGCCACCCCGGGATTGCGGTCATAGTATTCAAGCGTGACCCAGAAGATTTTGCGGAAGATCTCACGTACGCTCTCCAGGCCCTGAATATGGACCTCCACCAGATCGCCGATCGCGGAGATCTTCTCATCCAGGATGGAGAAAAGCAGGTCTTCCTTGGAGGGGTAGTACTTGTAGATCGTAGAGGGGCTCAGGCCGGAGCGGCGGCAGATCTCACGGATGTTGACCTGGTGGAAATCGTTCTGCGAGAATAGCTCCAGCACCACGGGATAGAGCCGCTGCTTCAGCTTGTCCGGCATGGGGGAGCGCTGTAAGGTTGTATCCATGCTTACCTTTATTAGCACACATCGGCCCGACCGAGGAATACCCCGTTAGAGACGGGCGGCCTGCTGCCGCCCGTCCGCCACCCAGGCCCTCAGCCGGCCTCTCTCTTGAGGGCCAGCTTGTCCACCTTGCCGCCGCCAAGCATGGGCAGCAGCTCGCGGATGAAGAAGCGTTTGGGGACCTTGAAATTGGCCAGCCGTGACCGGCACAGCGCCTCGAGCTCTTCAGCGCCGAGGCTCTTGCCCGGCATGGGCATGACATAGGCCCAGCCGACCTCCTGGTAGATCTCGTCCGGCACGGCGATAACGGCGGCGAAGAGCACCTTGTCGTGCGACTCGAGCACGTCCTCGATCTCGCGCGGATAGACGTTTTCCCCGCCGGTCTTGAACATCTCGCTGGCCCGCCCGGTGATGTAGATGTAGCCGCGCGCATCGCGGTAGGCCAGGTCCCCGGTATAGTACCAGCCCTGGTCGTCGATCACGGCGGCCGTGTCCTGGGGGCGGTTGAGGTAGCCCTGCATGAGAAACGCCCCGCGCACGGCGATCTCGCCGATCTGCCCGTCCGGCAGTTCCTGGTGCGCCCCGTCCACGATCCTGAGCTCGAAGGGTGCGGCGATGGCCCCGGCACTCTTCATCTGGGTCTCGCGGTCGTCGTCGGGCCGGGTGTAGGTGATGAAGCCGCAGACCTCGGTGCTGCCGTAGCCCGTGATCATACTCGCCCCAGTCCGCGAGCAGATCTGGCCGAGGACGTCCATCATGACCTGCGGGGCCGCCGCCCCGGCCCAGACAAAGGTACGCACACGGCTGAAGTCGGTGGTGAAGAAGGCGGGGTTCTTGAACTGCAGCAGGTACATGACAGGCACCTGACCCAGCACGGTAATCCCTTCCTGTGCGATGATCCGCAGGGCCTCGCCGGTGTCGAACTTGTCCATGAAGACCAGCGAGCCGCCCCCCATAATGCTGGCATAGCCGATCTCCACGTCGGCGGCCACGTGATTGATGGGAAAGTGCAGCAGGGCACGGTCCGTTTCCACCATACGGAAGCTTTCGATCTCCACCCGGATATTCTCCATGACGCTTTGGTGGGTATGTATCACGCCCTTGGGCTTGCCCGTGGAGCCCGAGGTGTACAGGAGGAGCATAGGGTCAGAAGGCTGCACCTCCAAGGCGCGCCGTTCGAGCTCGTCGTCTGGTTCGGGACGCAGGCCATGGACATACTCGGCATACCCGACAGTGCCCTCTAGGGGTTCACCGATGACCATTACCCGCTCGATAAAGTCGAACTCATCACACAAGACTCGGATCGTGTCTCCCAGATCGCTGTCCTGGTAGCTGCGGACGGCCACAAGGACTGCGGGCCGGCAGTCGGCCAGCTGGTAGCGCAGCTCATCCAGGCTATACTTGGGTGAGAGTCCCAGCCACGTGGCCCCGATCTTGGCCGCGGCCATATAGGTGACGGGGAATTCATTGCGCGCCATGGACAGCAGGGCCACGCAGTCCCCGCGTTGTACCCCGCATGCCAGAAAGGCCTTGGCCACAAGGTCCATCTCCTCCTTGAACTGCCTCCAGGTCAGGCGCTCCTCACCGAAGGCCAGGGCCTCTTGGTCCGGCTTCTGCTGCGCCCATTTTTCAACGTAATGCCATGCCAGATTCAGCTGTTCCCAACCCATACGTCCTCCTTTGATCTTAATGGCCTGAGGGTCGAACTCCCCGCCGCTCGCGACGGAAAGCAGGGGCACATGCTTTCCGCGGGGTTCATACCCATGATAGGTGCCATTTCAGGCCTGCCGGCCTTCCCCGGCATGAGTCTTCCCGTCCTCAGCCTCAGCGAGGCGGGCATAGCCGCGACTGATGGCCTGGCCCCCGGATACGTTGCGCACCACGAAGAAGAGATCCCGCCCACCGGGATCGCGCCGGCACCCTGTGAGCTGTACCGTGATGTCTTCTCCGGGTAGCACCATGCCGCTGAAGCGGCAGGCCAGGGTTTTCAGGCAGCGCGGATCGGCGCCGGCCTCGCGGTTGACGAGCTCCCGCACTGCCAGCGCCAGGGAGGCCGTGCCCTGGAGAATGATATCCGGCAGCCCTACGGCATGGGCGAACTGCACCGAGGTATGGATGGGGAAGTGAATATTGGTGCAGCCGTCATAGACAAAGGGCGCCAGAGGATCGACAGGTATGCCCGCCTCCCAGATCGGGGGCGCATCCTCGTGCGGCAGGGCAGGAACAGCGGGGAGATCCCGCTCCCCCTGTCCTGCGGCGCTCAAGCCTACCCCCCTCAGCATGCCCCCGTTATGCTCGGTGAAGACCAAAGCGCCCGCGGCATCGAAGGCATCGAAGCGGATGACGGCATGGGTGCCTGCCCGGTGGGGCAGGAGGGCGGCGATACGGCCCCGGATAGTAAGCTCGTCCCCGGGTTTGAGAGGGCGGTGAAAACAGAGGTGTTCCGAGTAATGCACCTGGGTCAGCATGGCCTCCAGGGGAAACCCGGCCTCGGGGACGAAATCCTGGAAATGTTCAAGGATGGGCCAGGTGAGGGCCACGGCCAGCAGGGGGGGGGCAATGACACCTCCTTCACGCTCATCGTCGAAATACCATGGGTTGTCGTCATGCACGGAGGCGGCATAGTTCATGCTTTGGCGCCAGGTGAGGACGCAGCGGTGTACCTTCAGGCGGGTGCCGACATATGCGGGATCGATCTTCATCCTCTCCCTCCCGGGAATTGGCTTGCATAATGAATAACATTGTTTTCTTTTGTATGTCAATTATATATCTTTGTTTCACTTGACCACCCTTATCCGCCCCGGTTCCGCTTTGCTGGCTCCGCTCCCATTGTTAGATATCGCCCTTGTCAGACCTGACGCACATCCAATCTGGGGGCATACCCTGCCCCCGTGGGCGTGAAATGTGACGCGTGGCGAATCAAGGTTTTCTTGTTGATTTACCTTCATGGGCAATCCAGGCTGGTCATTGCTTGAATTATGACTGCATCGCATTATTTTTTCTATGTTTTCAATTTCATATTTTTGGGAGGTACCCACCATGCAAAGGTTCCACGTCGCGTTTCTGATGATGCTGTTCATGGGCTATTCCCTGGCCTTTGCACAGCCGCTCGAGGTTTCCGGGGTATACGGCAGCGGAAAAAACATGCTTTTCCTGGCCACCGGAAGCCCCGGGGAACTGGGGCTGCTGGAGGCCCTGGCCGAGGCCTTCAACGGGCAGAACGACACCAGTGTCCACTGGGTCAAGGCCGGGTCCGGAGCCTCACTGAAGCTGCTCAGGGAAAAGAAGGTCGATCTCATCATGGTGCATGCCCCGGAAGACGAAAGGAAGGCCATCGACGAGGGATGGGCCGCCAAGCGTACGCTCATCGGCTCCAACGAATTCTACATCGTGGGCCCGCCCGATGACCCAGCCGCCATCAGTCAGGCCACCAGCGCCGCCGACGCCTATGCCCGCATCGCATCCGCCAGGGCCAAGTTCTTCTCGCGCGGGGACAATTCCGGCACCCACAAGAAAGAGCTCTCCGTCTGGAAGCAGGCCTCTATCGAGCCCTCAGGCACCTGGTATGTCGTGACCAGGGATTTCATGATGGCCACCCTCAAACGGGCGGACGCTGAGGGCGGATACTTCATGACCGACAGCAGCACCTGGGTCGAAGCCAAGGGCGACCTCGAACATCTCACCGTGCTCTACCGCGGGGATCCGCTGCTCATCAACACCTATCACGCGCTCTGCCGCCCCGATGGTGACGGCCCCTCGCAGCCCTACGCCGCCCGCTTCATCGACTTCCTCGTCTCCGAAAAGGGCCAGGGCATCATACGAGACTACGGCGCAAACCTCTACGGAGAATCCCTGTACAACGATGCCGCCTACGCCGGGCAATTCGAAGACTGACGCCTGACCCGATCACAGGCATCGTCACCGGCTCGCACCGATCATGCGAGCACCTCCTGCACGATGGAACGTATCGCCTGTGCCACCTCCGGGACCGGTCGGACGGCATCGATGATACGGTGCCGCCGCTCGCGTGCGAGCTGCACGAATCCCTCCCGCACGCGAAGGTGGAAGGAGCTCTCCTGCCGGTCGAAACGGCTGCGGCGCGAGGGGTCGATGCGGGTCAGGGCCCGGCTCGGGTCCATGTCCAGCACGAGGGTCAGATCCGGCACGGTCCAGGTGCCGCTGGCCTGCATGAGCGTACGTGTCTGGTCCAGGCCCAGTCCGCCCACGAGGCCCTGATAGACCAGGGTCGAGTCGATAAAGCGGTCGATGATGACCCAGTCGCCCCTCTTGAGCGCCGGATTGATCAGTTCGATCAGGTTGCGCCTGCGGGCGGCCAGCACGAGCAGGAGCTCGGTCAGAGGGTCGAGCTCCTGCTTCAGGAAGAGCCCCCGGATCTCCTCGGAGAAAGGGGTGCCTCCGGGCTCCCTGAACGAGAGCACCGCAAGCCCCCTCTCTCCCAGATACTCGGCCAGCAGGCAGGCCTGGGTGGACTTACCCACCCCCTCCCCGCCCTCGAGGCTGATGATCACGCGTCGTTAAGCGCAGCGTGCGCGGCGGCCAGCCGCGCGATGGGCACCCGGTAGGGCGAGCAGCTCACGTAGTTGAGCCCCACCTGATGGCAGAAGGCGATGGAGGACGGCTCGCCGCCGTGCTCGCCGCAGATGCCGCACTTGAGGTCGGCCCGCGTCGTGCGCCCCTTCTCGACCCCCATCCGGACCAGCTGCCCTACCCCGCTGGTGTCCAGGGCCATGAAGGGGTCCTTGGGCAGCACCTTCTTGGCCACATAGATGGGCAGGAACTTGCCGGCATCGTCACGCGAGAGCCCGAAGGTGGTCTGGGTGAGGTCGTTGGTGCCGAACGAGAAGAACTCGGCCTGCTGGGCGATCTCGTCGGCGGTGAGTGCCGCCCGCGGCAGCTCGATCATGGTGCCCACAAGGTATTTCATTTCCACCCCGGCCTGTTGCAGGATCTCCTCGGCCACCTGCACGGTCATTTCCCTAAGGATGGCCAGTTCCCGGACGTGCCCCACGAGGGGGATCATGATCTCGGGCTTGACCTTCACGCCCGCCCGGGCACACTCGCAGGCGGCCTCCATGATGGCGCGCACCTGCATCTCGTAGATCTCGGGATAGGTCACCCCCAGGCGGCAACCCCGGTGCCCCAGCATGGGATTGGCCTCATGCAGGGCGTCGCGTTTGGATCGCAGCTCGTCCAGGGGCACCCTGAGGCTCTCGGCCACCTCCTTGAGTTCCTCCTCGGTGTGGGGCAGGAATTCGTGCAGCGGCGGGTCGAGCAGCCGGATGGTGACGGGCAGCCCGTCCATGGCCTCGAATATTCCCTTGAAATCACCCTTCTGCATGGGTTTGATCTTGTCGAGCGCTTTCCGGCGGCCGGCCTCGTCGTCGGCCAGGATCATCTCGCGCACGGCCAGAATGCGGTTGCCCTCGAAGAACATGTGCTCGGTACGGCACAAGCCGATGCCCTCGGCGCCGAAATCGCGGGCCACCCGAGCGTCTTTGGGGGTGTCGGCGTTGGTCCGCACCCCCAGCCGCCGGAAATCATCGGCCCACTCCATGACGGTGCCGAAGGCCCCCGACAGGGACGGTTCCACCGTGGGGCATTCGCCCAGAATCACCTCGCCCGTGCTCCCGTCCAGGGTAAGGAAGTCACCCCTGGCGATCGTCTGCCCCCCCAGGCTGCATTTCTGGGCGGCCAGGTCCACGGAGAGCCCCGAGCAGCCCGCCACGCAGCACTTGCCCATGCCGCGGGCCACCACCGCCGCGTGCGAGGTCATCCCGCCCCGGGCGGTGAGTACGCCCTGGGAGACATCCATGCCGTGGATATCCTCGGGCGAGGTCTCCACCCGCACCAGGATCACCTTCTCGCCGCGGGCGGCCTCCACCTCGGCGTCCTCGGCCGAGAAGACCACCCGGCCCACGGCCGCCCCCGGAGAGGCCGGCAGGCCCTTACCGATGACCTGCTTGTCGGCGGAGGGGTCGATCATGGGGTGCAGCAGCTGGTCGATCTGGGCCGGGTCCACCCTGAGGACGGCCTCCTCGCGTGTGATGAGCCCCTCTTCCACCATGTCCACG
Organism: uncultured Bacteriovoracaceae bacterium; assembly: GCA_964618975.1. Taxonomy (GTDB): domain Bacteria; phylum Desulfobacterota; class Desulfomonilia; order UBA1062; family UBA1062; genus CAZUDI01. The sequence goes on from CAZUDI010000001.1 coordinate 162,230, forward strand.
GCGATGGCGACCGCTGCGGCCGCGGTGCGTTTGCCCGTGCGGGTCTGCAGCATCCAGAGGTTGCCCTCCTGCACGGTGAATTCGATGTCCTGCATGTCCTGGTAGTGTTTTTCCAGGGTCAGGTAGACCTCTTCGAGCTGGCGGTACTGCTCGGGGAAGACCTCCTCCATGGAGGCCTCATTCGCGTGGTGTTTGCCCTGGATATTGATGGGCATGGGGGTGCGGATGCCGGCCACCACGTCCTCGCCCTGGGCGTTCTGCAGGTACTCGCCGAAGAAGACGTTCTCGCCCGTGGCGGGGTCGCGGGTGAAGGCCACCCCGGTGGCCGAGCCATCACCCATGTTGCCGAAGACCATGGACTGGACATTGACGGCCGTGCCCCAGTCGTCGGGGATGCTGTTGAGGCGGCGGTAGGTGATGGCCCGCGGGGTGTTCCAGGAGCGGAACACCGCGTTGATGCCGCCCCACAGCTGTTCCATGGGGTCGGTGGGCAGGTTCTCGCCCGTCAGCTCCAGCACCTTCTCCTTGAGGGCCTCCACGAGCTGTTTGAGATCGGCGGCCGTGAGCTCGGTATCGAGCCTGACCCCCTTGAGCTCCTTGATCTTCTCGAGTTCCGCCTCCAGGGCATGGGAATCGGCGCCCATGACCACATCGGCATACATCTGCACGAAGCGGCGGTAGCAGTCATAGGCGAAGCGCTCGTTGCCGCTCATCTTGATGAGGCCGTGCACGGTCTCGTCGTTGATGCCGAGGTTGAGCACCGTATCCATCATGCCCGGCATGGAGGCCCGGGCGCCGGAACGCACGGAGAAGAGCAGCGGGGCCTCGGGGTCGCCGAAGCCCAGGCCCATGGCCTTCTCCACCTTGCGGATGGCCTCTTTGACCTGTGACTTGACCTCCTTGGGCAGACCCTGGGTCTCGTAGTACATGGCGCAGACCTCGGTCGATATGGTGAATCCCGGCGGCACAGGAATGCCCAGATTGCTCATCTCGGCCAGATTGGCCCCCTTGCCCCCGAGGAGCTCCTTCATGCTGGCGCTGCCTTCCGCCTTGGTCCCCTTGCCCCCGAACAGATACACATATTTAGTCGCCATATAAATCTCCTTTTCTCGACATAGTCACGAATTGGGAATTCACTCTATATGAAGTATATCGATAGTATAAATAATCTTTGGTGATCAAGCAAAAAATGTCTGCGCCCCCGATCATAAGTTTTTGAAATGAAGGGCACATTTAATCCTCATGGATCGTCTTCCCTTACCGCTTACGGCTCCAATGGGGACTTTGGGGCCTGCCCCGGGGTTCATACCCGTGTCTGCGGCAACCCCGGGGCCAGCGGCAGGCAGTCAGATCGCGGATTCGGCCTAAGCCGCCGTACCCGCGATCGAGCGGGCCGCGATCACCCCGGAGCAGCTGGCCTGCATCAGGCCGCGAGTGATGCCGGCCCCGTCGCCGATCACGTAGAGCCCCTCGATGCAGGTCATGAGGGTCTCATCCAGCTGGATGCGGTTGGAGTAGAACTTCACCTCCACGCCGTATAGGAGGGTATGGTCCGAATTCACCCCCGGGCAGAGCCGGTCGAGGCAGGCCAGCATCTCGATGATGTTGGTGAGGATGCGGTAGGGAAAGCAGTAGCTCAGGTCCCCGGGGGTGGCCTCCCTGAGCGTCGGCCGCGTAGTGCAGCGGTCGAGTCGGCTGGCGGTGGTGCGGCGCCCGCCCAGCAGATCCCCCAGCCGCTGGAGGATGACTCCCTTGCCCAGCATGTTCGCCATGGAGGCCACCGACTTCCCGTAGCCGATGGGATCGTCGAAGGGCTCGGTGAAACTCGAGCTCACCAGCAGGGCGAAGTTGGTGTTCTCGGTACGCCGATTGGCCCAGGAATGGCCGTTGACGGTCAACAGTTCCCCCACGGTCTCGCGCACCACCTCCCCGTAGGGATTCATGCAGAAGGTGCGCACCTTGTCATCAAAGGTCTTCGAGTAGTAGACGAGCTTGGTTTCGTAGGCCTGCCGCGTGAATTCCTCCATCACCACCGCGGGCAGTTCCACGCGCACGCCGAGATCCACGGGATTGGTCCAGGTCTGAAGCCCCAGATCCCGGGCCTGTTCGGCCATCCAGGCCGCCCCGACCCGCCCGGGCGCCACGATCACGGAGCGCGCCTCCAGGATGGATCCGTCCGCCAGCTTCACCCCCTGTATGCGCCCCTGGCTCTCGATGAGGGCCTCCACCCGGGAATTGCAGAGGATCCTGAGCTTCCCCTGTAGCTGGTCGTGCATGTCTCTCAGGATACTGTAGCAGTTCTCCGTCCCGATATGGCGCACACGTGCAGGCACATAGAGCAGGCTCGCCAGCCGCGCCCGTGCCGACAGGGCGGCCGCCGCGTCGCTGTCCACCGCAAAGACTCTGCCCGTCTCGGGGTATCCGGCGTAGATCCCGTCCACATAGTCTAGCAGCGCCATAAGCTCGTCCTCGGGCATGAGGCTGTGCAGCTGTCCGCCAACGTCGGTGGAGATGGTGAGCTTGCCGTCGCTGTAGGCTCCGGCCCCTCCCCAGCCCACCAGCATATCCTTGCCCTTGCGCGTGCGCTCGGAAATATCCCGGCCCTGCTCGACGATCACGACCTCCAGCCGGGGCGCGAGCCGCATGAGTTCGAGCCCGGCGAAGATGCCCGCCGGCCCGGCTCCGATAATGACGACATCAGCCATATTCACCTCTCTTTCGGTACAGCGTGATCGAGCCGACGCCCAGGGCCGCCAGATTGGCCGTCCAGGATGCCAGCATCGGCGGGAGCAGACCCGCCTGTCCCAGGGAAACACACCCGGAATGCAGGGCCCAGTACACAAGACCGAGCACGATCCCGAAGGCGATGCCCCGGGCGATGCCCCCGGTGCGGGGGAAGCGCATGCCGAAGGGCAGCACGAGCAGCACCATGATCAGGGGAGCCGCCGCGAAGCTGATGCGGCTATGGTAGAAGGTCGCGACCTTGCAGGTGGGTATACCGTCAGCCCTCAGACGCAGCAGGTAGCGTCTGAGCTCGCCGATGGTGAGCACCTCGGGCCGGGCGCGGGCCATCACCAGGTCTTCCGGACCCCGCTTCAGCGGGAGGGTTTCTCCCGGGGGCTCCTCCACGATCCCCTCCTGACTCATGTGGATGGTCTTCATCCCTTCGGCGCTCCAGGCCTCCCCGTTCCAGCGGGCGCTGCGGGCGGTGACAATGGCATCCAAACGGCCCGAATTCAAGGAATAGCACGTGATGTTCTGCATAGTTGCGGCCTGGATATCCAGATGCCCCACATAATAGATGCGCTCTGCCACCTTGAACCTTCCCCCGGTGACGGAGAAGCTGCCGTGGACATCGCGGTTGCGGATGTAGACATCCTCGATGCGGTCCGCCTGACGCTGGGACAGAGGGTAGACCTGGAAGGAGACCCCTGCCATCACGACGGTGGCGATGAGGCCCACGATGAGATACGGCAGGTAGATGGCGGCGTTCGTCACGGAACAGGTCTGCATGGCGATGGTCTCCAGGTGACGCGAGAAGAGTGCCTGCACGGCGAGAATCCCCAAACAGAGCGAAAAAGGCAGGACCCAGTAGACCACCTGCGGGACGGAATAGGCCATGAAGGCCAGCATGGTGGTCAGGTCCGTATCGTGCTCGGCGAACATCGAGATGCTCGAGAAGAAACGGGAGATCATCACGAGCAGCACAAAGCTCACCAGGGCGGCGGTCCACATGCGGACGGCCCGGTTGAAGATATACCGAAAGAGGGTTCCGGTTCTCACGCGCCCCCCCTTGTGCGTCCGAGAGCGCGCCAGATCCATACCGCGCTGAGCGCGGCGAAGAACACCAGATTGGGCAACCAGGCGCCCAGCAGGGGGTTGAGCAGCAGCCCCTTGACCAGGCGATCCGCGAAGACGAACACGAGATAGTAGCCGAAAATCGTCCCCACACCCATGACAAAGCCCGTGAAACGCGGCGAGCGGGGGCGCTGCACCCCGAAGGTGATGCCGATCAGTCCCAGGAGGAGATTCAGCAGGGGGAAACTCAGGCGGTTGTGGTACTCCTTGATCCAGCGGGGATTGGGCCAGGTCTTGATCATGTCGTGGAACTCGGCCTGCGTGGCCCCCTCGTAGGTCCCGATATCCAGGTCGCGCCCCAGATCGGTCTGTAGGGAAAAAAGGTAGTCGTCGAAGGTGATGTAGCGAACCAACTCCTCGTCGCGCATGAACATGCTGCCGGACTTGAGCCTCATGATGACCTCCCCGGCGTCGATGGCCAGGGCCCCCTTCTGGGCCGTGATCACCCAGTGGTCCTTGGTCTCCAGAAACACCCCCAGTAGTTCCTGGTTCACCGTATCCACCGCGTCCACATAGAAGACCATATCCTTGAAGGTGTCATCGAAGACCTGCTCCTGGATAAAGGCATAGATCTTCTCGTGCGCGCCTTTAAGCAGCACCCCCTGAATGCGCTTGATGGACAGCGGGCCGAGATAGGTGGCGATCGACAGCTGCACCAGGCAGCAGACCAGGGAAAAGATGACGATGGGGGCATACAGGACGCGGTTCTTCACCCCGCAGGCCTTCATGGCGACGATCTCGGATTCGGAGGAGAGCTTCTCCAGGACCATGAGCACGCTGAACAGCAAGGCCATGGGGATGATAAACACGGCCATGGGCACCATGGCCAGCAGCAGCACGTCGGCATCCTTGAGGGAAACCAGCCGCCCCACCTTGATCCACTCCACGATGAGCATCACCCCGTAGAGCACGCCCAAGGCGGCGAAGAAACCCTTGAGGATATTCCCGGTGAGGTATCTGTTGATCGTCATGACGGCGGGAACTTATGCGTCGGCGCTACGGCCGAAGCCTTGGACATGTACGCCGATTGCCTCCACGCCTGCCTACTCACCGATAATCTTCACCAAAACCCGTTTGCGACGGCGACCGTCGAATTCGCCGTAAAAGATCTGCTCCCACGGTCCGAAGTCCAGCCGGGCCTCACTGACGGCCACCACGACCTCCCGACCCATGATCTGCCGCTTCATGTGGCCGTCGGCGTTATCCTCGCCCACGTTGTGGCGGTACTGCGAGACCGGGGCATGCGGGGCCAGCCTTTCCAGCCATTCCCCGAAATCATGGTGCAGGCCGTGTTCGTCGTCATTGATGAAGACACTGGCCGTTATGTGCATGGCATTGACCAGGACCAGACCTTCCCTCACACCGCTTAGCCGCACACACTCCTCGACCTGAGGGGTGATGTTGATGAATTCCACCCGGTTCTTCGTCTGGAACCACAGTTCCTTGCGGTATGATTGCATGGCCATCCCTCCCTGCTTGCTCTGGGACTGTAACAGATTTACGCGAAACATCAATGCGTTTTTCCCTATCCCTGGCAGAGAGGGACTGAACATCACGGTTGCGGGAGAGGCGCTATGGTGATAATACGGGTGAGTGGGGACAACCCATGGATATAAGCGGACTCGGTGGCGTGGGCGTCAGGACAGGGGGTTGTGTTCAATGCGGGGAGTGTACGTGAATCGATCCACAATAAAGGGCCTCTTGATCGCTGTTTTGCTTGTTATGGCTGGTTTTGTCTCCGGATGCACACAGAAATATACGGTAAAGGAATACGATGCCGTACGCCTGGAGATGGAGTCCTGCCGGCAGGCGCTGGAGGATTCCCGCGAGGAAAACACCCGGCTCTCGCAGGAACTCTCCGAGAAAGAGCGCCAGAACGAACGCAACACCGTCGCGATCAGGGACTGTCAGGACGAGAAACAGACCCTGCTCGACAAGAATATCGAGTGCTTAGAGAACAACAAGATCCTGCTCTCCCAGATATCCCACTTCAAGAGCCTCATGCAGGAACGCAAAGAGGCCCAGTGGCGCCTGAACAAGGCCTACGAGTATGTGCTGTCCCTGCTGGATACGGAACGCGTGAACGATCAGGCCTACATCATCAAGACCAACGAACGCATCAAGATCGTGCTGCCGCAGCGGGTGCTCTTCCCCACCGCACGCAGCGCCTGGCTCACACCCAGAGGCGCCCGCATCATCGAGAAGATCGCCCACGGCATGAAACAGATGGATCCCGGGTACATCGAGATCGCGGGGCATACCGACAACGAGGCCCTGCCCGAGAGCACCCAGAAGGTCTATCCCACGAACTGGCACCTGGCGCAGGCACGCTCGCTTTCCGTTCTGGGTGTCTTCGAACAGCAGGGCTTTCCTCGCGACAAGATCAGTGCGATCTCCTTTGCCGACACACGCCCCATCGCCGACAACTCCTCGGCCGACGGGCGCGCCATGAACCGGCGTGTGGAGATCATCATCCTGCCCTGAAGGGGCGGCTACGAAACGGCCACACCATCCGCCAACCGTACCGGTCGGACGACTCATCATTTTCCCCGGTCATTCACGGCGACTTGAGGGATCTTTGCCCGGCCCTCCCGGGAAGGCCGCCACAGATTATCCGTTGATGCCCTACCCCCCAGAAGCGCCGTGGCTAATCGCATCCCGGCATCAGGGGTATGATCCCCTGGGCAAACCCAGGGACCCTGCTTTCCGCCGCAAGCGGCGGAAAATTCGACCCTCAGGCCATTAAGGCGTCTCCGGAGGGGAAGCATCCCGGATGCGCTTGAGCAGGTCCTCGGTCTCGGATCTCATCGAAACCGGGGTCTGCCCGAAACGCCACGGCAGATAGTGATCCAGGTAGGCCTCGAAGGGGGGGGCCATCTGCGGCCATTGTTCCTGCACCTGCCGCAGATGCTCCTCGTGGTCGTCGCCGTCGCCCAGCCGCAGCCCGCGGTGCGCAAAGGCCCGCACTACCCGGGCATATTCCGGCCGACGTCGGCGCCTTGCCAGCAGCACCACGCCGGCCACAAGCGTGCCGGGGACCAGAAGAGCCGCACCTGCGACCAGCACATAGCGGGAGATCTGGGGAGTATGCACATTCATGTACAGGGCCAGGTGGATCTGATCATCGAGTGAATACTGTATGACCCAGCGGATCCACTTGAAACGCAGCGCATCCAGCAATCCAGGGCCGCGCCTGGGGGTCAGACCGGACTGCGCGGTGGCGTCAAGGGTATGCCAGACACCATCGAAATATTCCACCCAGGCATGGGCATCCCGGGCCCGCACCAGAAAATAGGCGCCGCTGGTGTTGTATTCATTCACCGCAAATCCGGTCACAACCCGGGCGGGGATGCCGGATCCCCGCAGCATGACGGCCAGGGCCGAGGCGAAGTGCTCACAGTTGCCCCTCTTTCCCGTGAACACGAACCAGTGGATGGGGTTGACGCCGGGTGGGATCGCCAGACCTTCGAGTGTGGCGGCATAGCCGGACCTGAGATGCCTAATAAGGCGCTGTACCTGAAGTGAGACCGGGGCGTGGCCGGCGATCTCCCGGCCGTATGCCCCCACCTCCGCCAGGGCGTCCGGCAGGGGGAGCACAGGCAGGGATTCCTTTCCCAGATCCCTCGCGACCCAGACGTCATAGACCGGCGGGGGCTCCTCGCTCCAGTAGCAGGTACCCCCCTCACACTGCACCCTCCCGGGCGCGAAGGCCACGGCCCGGAAGGGAAAGAATACATTCCTGGTCGTGATCCCGGTGGGATAGATGGTCAAGCGGTCGGAAAAGGCCCCCTGTTCCTGAAAGGTGACCCTCTCGGCGTCTCGTTTGTGAAACCCGTTAGGAGCGAGTTCCTCGAGCCGGGCCCCGGCAAGATAAAAGCGCGGCGGGGCCTCGCCCGAAACCCAGAGGATGCGCATCAGGACACGACGGTCCTCACTGATCCTGCTCGAGCGCGCGAGCTGCACCTCCTCGCTGAAACCGGTACGGGTACGGTGTACAAGCCCCTGTTTGAGGATCGTGGACGAGGGTCTCGGAAGCAGGAAGAAAAGCATGAGGCTGATGATCACGATCCCGACCAGGACCTGCGCCCAGCGCAATCCGGTACGCCTCACCTGTGCGGGATCCTCCCCGAAGGCGAGCCCGTCCAGGGCATACAGCGCCATGGGGACCTGCACGGTCAAAAGCGCGATGCCGATCAGGAAGGTCGGACTGGTGGTAAAGACCGTGGACATGATGCACTCGCCAAGAGCGATGCCGATGATCTGGAAGACCTCCCTAAGGGCCTTCTTCATCAGTAGCCGGATGAGGGCCAGCATCACGATCGTGTCCCGCAGTGCCAAGAGCAGTTCTTCCCGGCCGAGCAGCAGGACCCTCAGGGCCTCGAGACCCATCACCGCCACGGCCACGCCTGCGGCCAGGGTCACGGGCAGCACAGCGACTCTGTACAGGCGCCGGTACACGACGAGATGCACTACTGCCAGCACAAGGAATACCCAAAGCGGCAGGAGGTCGGCCAGGGTCAGGCACAAAAGGCCCGTGGCCGAGATGCCCACGGCAAGGAGTTCGAGGTCAGATCTCAATGAGATTGGCGCTGCCATTGAGGTGCTCCCTGAGGGGTTCGCCCACGGCGACTGCCCCTGCCAGGCGGGTGAGGATGTCGCGCTTGTGCTGCCGGCTGCTGCCGAGCCCGCTGAAATACTCGTTGTGGACCAGCCCGAAGCCGACCCCCCGGGCAAAGAGCTCGCGAATGAGGAAGGCCGCCTGGCCGAGCTTCTCCTCCAGTTCGCCGCCGGGCACCAGTACGATGATCCCGCTGGTACCGCTGCCGCCTTCCACCACACGGGAGACCAGCCCGAGATGCTGTTTCTTCCAGACGATGGAGGACATCGTATCCCCTGGTTGGTAGCCCTTGACATGGGAGATGCTGTCCTGGTCCTGTCCCGAACCGTTCCCTTCTGATCCTCTCACCCTGAGGGCTGAGCATTCCACCGGGCGGGGAAAGACCGTGAGATCATCCCGGGTCGGCAGGACCAGGGATTTCTCGAACAGGCCGTAGGGATAGGTGGTGGCGATCTTGACCGCCCCCAGGGTGAGGCCTCCCCGACGGGGGAAGACCACCGCACAGGAGACCATCTCTCCCTGGCCCCGGGCGAGATAGTCCACATGCAGCTCCTCGAGATCCTTGATCACCAGACGCAGCGACTCGTTTCTGCGATTGCGGATGTGGTAGCCGATACGGGCCTCTGTCCCGGCATAGACCTCGGCGGGGATGATGCGGGCGATCTCCAGGTGGCGGAGGTTGCGTTCCGATTCCAGGCCCGAGACGATCATGAAGGCCAGCATGAAGGCCAGGATGATAAAGAGCAGGTTGTTCCCGGTCAGCATGGCGGCCAGGATGATCCCGATCAGGAAGACGAAAAAGATCCATCCGGACTTGGTGAGGTGGAAGCCCCTGGGGGGCCTGAGATGATCAAACAGGGATCGGCGTCTCATCCAGGACGGCCTCGATGGTCCCGGCCGGGGAATGTCCCCGGGTCACGATGCGGTGGGAAAGCACCGGCAGGCACACCCGCCGCACATCGGAGGGCGTGACGAAATCCCGACCGTGGATGAAGGCCCAGGCCTGGGCCGAACGCTTCAGCGCCAGCCCGCCCCGCGGGGAAACGCCGAGTTCGATATCCGCATGGGAGCGTGTGGCCCGCACGAGGGCCAGGATATATTCCAGAACGTCGTCGTGCACCCCCACCTGCGCGACCAGCCCGATAAGCTCCAGCACCTCCGCCTGATCCATGATCGGGGAAAGGCTTAAGGCATCCTTGTGGTCGATATCCTTTGAGAGGATCTCCTTTTCCTGCTCGTGCGGAGGGTAGCCCACCGTGATCTTCATGAGGAAGCGGTCGAGCTGGCTTTCAGGGAGGGGAAAGGTCCCGGCGATCTCGAGTGGGTTCTGGGTGGCGATGACCAGGAAGGGGACGGGCAGGGCATAGGTGAGGCCGTCGATGGTGACCTGCCCCTCCTCCATGGCCTCGAGCAGGGCCGACTGGGTCTTGGGCGAGGTGCGGTTGATCTCATCGGCCAGCACGATACTCGCAAAGATCGGCCCGGGCATGAGCTCGGGTTCTATCTCTCCCCGCCGGAAGGCATGGAACCCGGTGACATCGGACGGCAGCAGGTCATTGGTGAACTGGATACGCCGGAACTGGAGCCTCAGCAGCCGTGCCAGCGTCAGCCCGATGAGCGTCTTTCCCACGCCCGGCACGCCCTCGAGCAGTATGTGCCCCCCGGCCAGCAGCGCTGCGAGTACGATCTTGACCACCTCGTCCTGCCCCAGAAACACTTTTTGCATGTGGCCGGTGATATTTTGGATACCCGGATGTACCATTGTCTGCCTTATCGTTCTTTTCAGCCCCGGTCTTGAACGCAATTGTCCGCCCACGTCCCGTCAAGTTTTTGGACAAGGATTCCGATATCATGGGCGATGGGCGAAGGCAGGCGATGAGCAATCTTGCTGACAGAGCGTTTCTGGACGAGATGCCGGAAGGCTTCTTCGAGGTCGATCCCTCGGGAAGCTTTGTCTGTGTCAACCCCGCCTTCTGTCGTCTCATGCAACGTCCGGCACACTCGCTCGTAGGCACCAATTTCCGGGAATACGCCACCGCAGAAACGGCGGAAGTACTGGTCTCGGTCTTCAAAAGGGTCCACGACAGCGACGGCATCCCCTCACGCATGGAGTTCGAGGTCGGGCTGCCCGATGGCACCCGGGCCACCGTCGAGATCTCCGTGACCCTGCTGCGCAACCAGACCGGCGTCAAGGTAGGCTTCTGCGGGCTGGCATCTGATATCACCCGCCGCAAACGCCTCGAGGAACGCCTCATGGAGAGCCGGGAGCGCTTCGAGGCCCTCTTCGAAAACGCCAACGAACTCATCATCACCACCGACGAGTACGGCTACATCATCCGCCTCAACAAGAAGGTGGAGGAGACCTCCGGCTATGCCCGCGACGAGCTCGTAGGCAAGAGCATCCTCACCATCGCCTATAGAGACGACCGGGATATCTATCTTAAGTTCTGGCGCGATCTCCTGGGTGGGAAACGTCCCAGTTACGAACTCAGGGCCATATCCAAGGATGGTCGGCGCGTCGAGTACCTGCTTGCCAGCGGCAGCGTGCTGAAAAAGGAGGGCAAGATCATCGAGGTACAGTACAACGCCCAGGTGATCACCCCCCTCAAGGAGGCCCAGCAGACCATCGAGGGGCTCAAGAACCACCTCAAGAGCATCATCGAGTCGAGTCCGAACGTCACGGTCTGCCTTAACCGGGACGCCACCATCGACATGGCCAACCCGGTGACCGAGAAGCTCTTCCGCATCCCGCTGGCCTCCTTGCCCGGCCGGAGGATAGCGGATCTGAACCCACGCATGCAACCCTTTGAGGAACTCATCGACAAGGTGCTCACCAGCGGCACCCCCCATTCCCTGCGTGACCAGATCCTGACGGATCATACGGGCCAGGTGTTCGACGTCAACATATACCCCCTTGCCAATTCACCCTCCGGCGGCGTGGTCTTCACAGCCATGGACGTCACGGAAAAAAAGGACATGGAGCTGCAACTCATCCATGCCCAGAAGATGGAGACCATCGGCCAGCTCGCCGGAGGAATTGCCCATGACTTCAACAACATCCTCACCGGCATCTCCGGGAACCTTACCATGCTCAAGCTCACACAGGATCGTAACAGACAGGAACGCTACATCCAGACCCTGGAGAACATCACCAAACGGGCCATAGATCTCATCACACAGATGCTCCTCTTCACCAAACGCAACGACGGTCTGCCCGTGTACATCTCCATCGGACAGGTGGTGCAGGAGGTCCTGGAGATCACCACACGTTCTGTGCCCAAACACATAGAGGTTCACTTCCCGAGGCCCGATAAGGAATACTGCGTCCTGATCGATCACACCCAGCTCACCCAGGTCATCATGAACCTGATCCTCAATGCCGTGGATGCCATCCCCCCGGAGAACACCGGCCGTATCGGCATCCACGTCCAGCCGGTCTCGGTGGACGACGAGACCAAGCGCCTCTATCTCCTTCCCACCACCGGACGGTATGCCAGGATCGATGTGACCGACACGGGATGTGGTATGGACGAGGAAACCCTGCCGCGTATATTCGATCCGTTCTTCACCACCAAGACCAAGGGCTCGAAGAAGGGAACCGGCCTCGGCCTGTCCATCACCTACACCATCATCCGCAACGCCGGAGGGGGCATCCAGGTGCAATCCCAGAAGGATGCCGGCTCCCGGTTCAGCATCCTGCTGCCGCTGGTGGACGCCTGCCAACAGGAGGCCCCGCACGAGGAGCAGGAACATCCTCCCACGCGCCTGGCGCGTATCCTCCTGGTCGACGACGAGGACATGCTGAGAGACATCGGCAAGGAAATGCTGGAGTTCCTGGGCCACGAGGTGGTCACGGCCTCGAACGGACGGGACTGTCTCGCAATTCTCAGCAGCGACGCCCGGGGCTTCGACCTGATTATCCTGGACATGATCATGCCGGGTCTGGACGGCTATCACACCCTGCAGGAGATGAGCGCCTGCGGCCTGGAAACCAAGGTCGTAATCTCCTCTGGGTTTTCCTTCGAGCATGAGGACCAGGATCTGTTCTCCAGCCCCCTTATCGTGGGTCGACTCAACAAGCCCTTCAATATCCAGGATCTCATGCGCACCATCACCGAGGTCCTCGCCTAGTACAGTATGGTTTCTCCTTGATCTTTTTTTATAATCATATTATTGCAAAATGGAATTAATTGTCATCCAGGAGGGTCCATGACACAGCTGCACAAAAGAAATGTACTCATCACCGGAGCGGCACAGGGCATCGGAAAGTGCATGGCGGAGATGATCGCCGCGCGCGGGGGCCAGCTCATCCTCTGCGACATCAACCAGGAACGGCTCGAAGAGACGGCGCAGCTGCTTCGCGGACGCGGGGCGAGAGTCTGGGCAAAACCGCTCGACATCTCGGACCGTGAGGCGGTCTACCGTTGTGCCCGCGAGGTCCAGGATGAGACGGGCGGGGTGGATGTGCTCATCAACAACGCCGGCATCGTCTTCACGGGAGAGATCCTCGACCTGCCCGACGAGAAGCACCACAGTCAGGTCGAGGTGAACCTCATGGGCACCCTGTGGATGCTCAAGGCCTTCGTCCCCCCTATGGTGGCCCGCGATCAGGGCCATATCGTGAACGTGGCCTCCTCGGCCGGATTGCTGGCCATGCCCGGGATGGGCATGTACAGCGCCACAAAGTTCGCCCTCGTGGGGCTCAACGAGGCCCTGCGCGTCGAACTGGCCAACCGCCACAGCCACATCAAGACAACGTTGATCTGTCCCTACATCATCAACACCGGCATGTTCGAGGGTATGCGGACCCCACCCCTGCAGCCGCCCCTGACCCCCGATGACATGGCACAGGCCGTGATAGATGCCATTCTCTCGAACCGCACCATCGTCGCCAAGCCCTTCACCGCCTTTATTCCCCCCATCATCAAGGCCCTGTTGGGCCCGAGGGCAATGGACTTCATCCTGCGCCTGACCGGGCTCAATACCGCCATCTATCACTGTAAAGGCTTCTATCGTCCCTGACAGGGACCCCCGATCCGGCGCCGACGTCCCCGGCCGTAATAGAATCTTGTCCCGGGGAAACGCCGATGGCATGCCCTCCGGGCCACGACCAGGCCCACAGGGTATGCCACCGGCGCCGCCCTGAGAAACAGAGGGTGTGGGAAAGGCCCGGCATGACGAAGCAGGGACAGGATTCCCAGGGCAAGCCCTGGACCCGCCTTGACGCCGCAAGCGGCGGGGAATGCGAACCATAGCGATTCAAGGCCTGCTCCTGCCTGTCCGATACGGGTTTCAGGAGAGCGCCATGGCAGATCTCAGATCGGATGATCTCACGCCCCTCGGTTTGCCGCCTGAGCCCGGCTGGCTGCTGGATGTCCTGCAAAGGCTTCCGGCCATGGTCTACATCAAGGATACCCGCTTGTGCTACACCTGGGTAAACACCTTCTTCGCCGCCAGGACAGGCGGCATCCCCCGCATGGAGATCGTCGGAAAGACGGGGCAGGATCTGTATCCGGAGGACTATGCCCTAAAGACAGAGGCCCTCGAACGCGCCCTCCTCGGAGGAGAGGCCCCCTTCCATCAGGCCCTGGAGTCCGTACCGGTCGAGGGCGGGGGAACATTGCGGGCCGTGTGTCTCCGTCTGCCCCTCAACCAGGCCGGGGCCATCACCGGTGTCATGGGTATCATGGCCGATATCGGCGAGTATGCCAAGGATCGTGCCCTCTTCATGGATCTTTTCGAGAACGCCAGTATCCTAAGCATCACCACCGACCCTCAGGGCATCATCACCAGGGCCAACCGCAAGGCCCGGGAACTTGCCGGCAGCGATGACCTCATCGGCCGCAACTTCCTGGAATTCGCCCTTCCCGAGGACCATGCGCAGTTCATCACGGTCTGGAAGAAAAACCTCGCCGGTCACGAGATCCAGTATGAGGGCCCCCTTCTGGCCAAGGACGGCAAGGTTATCCCCCTGCTCTCTAGCGGACGGCCCCTGATCGAGGACGGAGAGGTGTGGGCCCTTCACTATCAGGGACTCGACATCACCGAAAACAAGCTCCGGGAACAGAGACTCCTGCATGCGTCCGGCATGGAGACCGTCGCCCAGGTAGCCGGTGGCATCGCCCTGGAATTCAACAATCTCCTGAGCGCCATCAACGGGTATGCCGAGATCCTGCTCCATTCCATGGACAAGACCCATCCCTTCTATACCAAGCTGGAACAGATCCATACCTCCGGGAGGAAGGCCTTCTCCCTGGCCGAGAAGGTGCTTGATTTCAGCCACAAGCAGAAATCCCAAACCCGGCCGCTTCACATCGACAGCGAAGTCGTCAATCTCGAACCCATCCTCTCCCGCATGGTGGGTGAACACATCCGTCTAATGGTCCAGCTCAAGGCCCCGGCAGAACAGATCGTCATCAATCCCTCCCGCCTGGCCCAGGTTCTCATCAACCTCGTCATCAATGCATACGATGCCCTGCCCGACGGAGGTGAAATCCACCTGAGTACGGAGACGGTCACACTCGGAGAGGGACATCCCGCGTTCCCGGGGGTGCCTCCCGGACGCTATGTACGGCTGTGCATAAAGGATACAGGAACGGGTATGGACGCCTATGTCCGGGAGCACATCTTCGATCAGTTTTTTACCACCAAGGCCCACGGGACTGGCATCGGACTGTGGACCGTAAACACCATTGTAAAGGAATCCGCTGGTTATATACTGGCCGAAAGTGCCCCCGGTCAGGGAACCACCTTCCGGATCCTGTTCCCGACCATCGTACAGCAGGACGGATCCCGCTCGCAGGAGGCAAGGCAGCCCTCCCCTGATCCGTGTCCGCCACAGAGGACCATCCTGGTCGTAGAGGACGACGATACGGTGCGGGATCTGATAACGGAAATCCTCACCCTGCGGGGCTTTCAGGTGCTGACGGCCTGCAACGGCGGGGATGCCCTCCAACTGGCCCGGCATCACGTGGGGAGCATCGACCTCATGCTCACCGACATTATCATGCGCCGCATCGACGGCAAGCGCCTCTCCGAGAGGATCCAGGCCCTCTGTCCCGGTATCAGGGTCATCTACATGTCCGGATACGGTGATGACGTGATCCACATGCATACCGCCAGCCGGGAGGACTTCCTCCAGAAACCCTTCCGCTCCGAGGCCCTCATTTCCAAAGTGGAAGGCGTGCTTTCCCGGCCATAGGGCCAGGACCCCTGCCGGACACACGCACAGATGCGCGCAAGGCGCTGCCCACCGGAGAGGGCACAGCTCTGCCTGCCCTCTTGGGACAGGTGAAGGCCACTCACATTAACTCAAGGGTGTGGCATCACCGCACCAGACACTGCCGCACCTGGTTTTCGAGGAGGGGCACGAGCCGCGTGAGTTCCTCTTCGGAGAATCCCTTCTCGTTCACGAAGCGTTTGTCGACATGTTTGGATGCCACAAAATTCTGAAGGACATAGCGGGAGGCGCCCTCAATCATCGTCCCGATCGACACGATGTCTGCGGGTGCGAGCAGGGAACGGGGGAGTGTGGTCCTGAACTCGTAATCCACCCCGGACTTCATGATGACTTCAATGCTTGCCGTCACGGCGGTGATATTCACCGGAACACCCACGACCTTGCCGTATTTCTCGATCGGTGCCTTGATATCCATGGCGATATAATCCAGGTAGCCCCGATCAAGGAGCTTCTCCAGGACATCCGGGCGGCTGCCGTTGGTGTCAAGTTTCACCAGATAGCCCATATGCCGGATGCGCTCGATGAATCGCACCAGATCGCCCTGGATGGAAGGCTCCCCTCCCGTAATGACTACTGCATCGATCAGGCCCCGGCGTTTGGCCAGAAAGGAAAACACCGGCTCGAGGGGCACCGGTCTTTCACGCCGGTTCGGATTGACAAGTTCCGGATTATGGCAATACGGGCAACGGAAATTGCACCCCTGGGTGAAAATAACTGCAGAGATCTTTCCCGGGTAATCAATGAATGAGGACTTCTGCAGATATCCGATACGCATCACCACCTCCGGCCCTTCCCCCTCTGATCGTACATGCCACAGCAAGGCCCTGACATCCAGTGAAAAATTTCCCCTTGATTGATGAGAATTCAATTTTATTTTAATTATATATGGTAAAACATGCCTTTTTAATCCTCCTGGTCGCCTGCGCGACACAGGTTCCCATCGCCGCGAGTGGTAACGCCGCTACGACACCCTTCAAACATTTTGATTTTCTAACCACCATCCAGTCAACCCTGCCTTGGGTGAGCCTCAATGCGGCCGGGGCCATTCTCTCTGATAACAACGGGACGATCATCCATGACATAATGGCTTTCCTGTCCTCCAAGATCACATCCCATCTCTCCCTCGTGGACCGCCCCGCTCCTCCGGGCTTCAGCATCGGCGTGACCAGCGGCATCGATAACGCCGGACACACCACACAAAAGCTCTGGGGACTGATCATTCGTATGCATCCCGGGGCAAGCCCTGACCCCTCCTTTCCGCCGCAAGCGGCGGGGAATTTGACCCTCAGGCCATTAAAACCATTCATCCTCATCACCGCAGCGCTACTGGCGGCCTTCGCCCTGTGGGTTCATGCCCTGCGCAGGCGCATGCAGGCCGCCCTGGCGAAAATCAACGCCCAGCATCTGCAGCTCAAACACTCCGAACAGAAGTACCGTACCCTCATCGAGACGACCGATACCGGATATGTCATCCTCGACGTAAAGGGCCGAGTGCTGGATGCCAATGCCGAATACATCGGCCTGACCGGCCACTACTCCCTGGACGAGATTCTGGGGAAGAACGTGCTCTCATGGACGGCCCCCCATGACACCCAGCTCTATCGGGCCGCGCTCGAAGGGCTGCTCACAAACAGGTTCCTGGATCACTTCGAGATTGACCACCTCGGTCGCGGGGGGGAAATCCTGCCCATCGAGATCAACGCCGCCCTGGTCGAGGGTGATGACGGCAAGCAAATCCTGGCCCTCTGCCGGGACATCCGCCAACGCAAACAGGCCCACAAGGCCCTGGCCGAGAGCGAAGAGCGCTTCCGCACCCTGGCCGAGAATTCCCAGGACGCCATCATGCGCTTCGACAAGGGGCATCACTTTCTGTATGCCAATTCGCGCGTAAAAGACCTCACCGGCCTCCCCCCCGGCCACCTTTCCGGCAGGACAGCCTCAGACCTCGGCCTGCCGGACGACCTGGTCCGTCTGTGGCAGGAAACCATCGACCTGGCCATTGAGACGGGAAAGACCCTGCGCCGGGAATTCCAGTTGCCGAGCGGACCCTGGATCGACTGGCTTGCCATCCCGGAGGCAGGTCCTGACGGCACCGTCAGGACCGTGCTCACCTCCGCCCGCGACATCACCAAGCGCAAGCTCGCCGAGGAGGAAAACCTGCGCGCTCAGAAACTGGAGTCCCTGGGAGTCCTGGCCGGTGGTATCGCCCACGACTTCAATAATATCCTCTCAGCCATCATGGGAAATATCTCCCTGGCAAAGGCCACGATCGCCCCCGACGACGAGCTCTTCGACATGCTCGAGCAGACCGAAAAGGCCTCCCTCCAGGCCCGGGATCTCACCCGCCAACTCCTGACCTTCGCCATGAACGGCGAACATACCGCCAAGCAAACCATCCTGGGCGACACCATCCGCGAGGCCGTCGACTTCGCCCTGCGGGGAAGCCGTGTCAGGGCCGAGTTCTCCCTGGCCGCAGATCTGTGGCCGGCCGAGATCGACACCAACCGGTTCATCCAGGTTTTGAGCAATCTCACCCTCAATGCCATCCAGGCCATGCCCGAGGGGGGGCTCATGCGTGTGCGGGCGGACAATGTCGATGCCCGGGACAGTGTGCAACACACCCTGCCCTCACGACGACATATAGCCATCGCCATCGAGGACCAGGGCCCCGGCATCCCCGCAGAAGATCTCTCTCGCATATTCGACCCCTACTTCAGCACCCGGCCGGGACTCTCGGGCCTTGGTCTGGCGACCTCGTACTCCATTATCAAGCAACACGGCGGCACCATCATGGCGCAGTCCCAACCAGGAACGGGTTCCACCTTTACCGTCTATCTTCCGGCATCACAACCGGTTTTCAGTGAACCTGAAAGGATGGAAAAAGACATGCAAGCTACAGGGGGCAAAAAAGTGTTGGTTATGGATGATGATCAGCTCATCCAGGATGTTCTCGGCAACATGCTCGATCACCTCGGCTACGCCTGCGGGTTCGCCTGCGACGGGAACGAGGCCCTGCGCCTGTATTCCTCTGCCCAGGAAGAGGGAAACCCCTACGATCTCATCATCATGGACCTCACGATCCCGGGCGGCATGGGGGGAAAAGAGACCATCGCGCGGCTGCTGGAGATCGATCCCGCCGCCAAGGCGATCGTTTCAAGCGGATACTCAAACGATCCCATCGTGACCAACTACCGCGACTACGGCTTCAGCGGGGTGATCACCAAGCCCTTCAAGATCGAGGACCTCACCGGAATCCTCGATCTTGTCATACACGACCGGCGCTGAGGGCCCTGCCCTAAAGCGCCTTCTTCTCAAACCACCGGAACAAGGCCAGCACGAGCAGGGTCAGGATGACGATGACGATCCATTGATTGATCCCGATGAGATCCGGCAGTGTGAGCTTGCCGACATCGCCCCACACAAGGACACTCCTGAGAAGGGCAGGATAGATCTCGGCGTAGATGCCCGCGCCCACGATCATCCCCAGGATACCCCAGAGGGCATCCCAGCGCCCTTCACCGAGCGCCCCCAGGGAGGTTCCCGGACAATACCCGAGCAGCCCCCACCCGACACCGAAAATCAGCCCCCCGATGACCTGGGCCCCGATGACGGTCGTCTTCACCTTCAGCGCCACATAGCCAAGGTCGTCAAGGGCGCTGATGCCGATCATGCCCACGACAACGGCACTCAGCATGAACTTGAGCACGGTCATATCCATCAGACGCAGGACGCCCAACTGTCTGTCGTAGCGGATCACACGTCCCTTCTGCAGTAAAAATCCGAAAAGAATCCCTGTAATCAGGCCACCTGCAAGCGTATACATGTCTTTAGCCCTCCTGTCGATAGAGCAGTCTGGCCGTGAGGATCCCACCGGCAAAAAAGCACAGCAAGGCGATATACCCGCTGAGCGACAACTGTACAAGACCGCTTAACCCATGTCCCGTGGGGCATCCTCCGGCGAGACGGGCGCCGATCATGATCACGACACCCCCGACAAAGGCCACGCTGCCCCTTCTGAGCCGTGACGCTCCAAAGCGCTCCGCCCACATGGGCGGGACCGTCCGCGGTTCGAGACTGCCCGAGACCATGGCTGCCAGGAACGACCCCAGAAGGATACCCAGCACAAACATGACCTGCCACTCCACCTTGGGGAGCGTTTTGAGAAAATAGGGCATCTGTGAGACTCGTTCGGGCAGGAACACCTCCTCGAGCATACCGGCGAGTCGCACGAAACTCGTCGAGGCCCCGAAAAACTCGCCTGTCAGTGCTACGGAAACAACAAGCAGCACCCCGCTCAAGCCACCCGCCAGATAGGGGCTCCAGGCCCCGTGGCCATTGTCCTTCATCGCCTTGTCCCTCCTTTGACGACACTACACCCTCACGGGCATTATCCGTCGGCCTTCTGATACCTGCACTGACGCAGTATGGCCCGAAAGATCACTCCCTTTGCGGCCGACGGGTCTAATAAGAGGTATTAATATCCAACGCCAGCAAGGCAAGGTAGGGGCAGCACAGTTCCACTGGCCTGGAAAGAGGCAAGGCCCCTGTACGAAAATGGTCATCCCTGTCCGTACGGCCTTTGTCCTGATCTGATGCGGGGCGAAAATCCTGCCGGGCGGCCCTAAGGCCCTTACACTTCCGGGGAGCGCCTGATGTTCAAACAACAGGCCTACCACGGGTGTTCCCAACCTAGCGGCTGTCTGCATGAAGGCCGGCGGCGGGGGGAAACCCCGCAAGGCCATATCCCACCGCCGCCGGCAGTTACGTCTTTTAAGGGGCCGGGCTAGCCCCCGGTGACCTGCTCACCGAGTTCGACCGCAAGGTCCACCCGGGGATCTACGCGGGGGATCGGGCCCCTTAGAGGAGGAGTTTCCGCCCTGAAGCTTTGCGGTGAGGTTTCCTTATCGACCACGAAGTTCTTGCGGAGGGAAAATTCCTCTTTCTTGCCGTTGTTCCACTGGGCCACGGGCCGCAGGTAGCCCACCACCCGTGAATAGACCTCCGTATCCTCCCCGCAGATGGGGCAGACCGGCTGTTCACCCGTGAGATAGCCGTGGTTCTGGCACACGCTGAAGGTGGGGCTGAAGGTGAAATAGGGCATATGGTAATGAGAACAGATCTTGCGTACCAGTTCGCGGATGACGCGCGGGTCGCTGACCTGCTCTCCGGCATAGATGTGCAGCACGGTCCCGCCGGTGTACTTCGTCTGGATCTCGTCCTGGAGATCGAGGGCCTCGAAGACGTCGTCGGTATAGTTGACCGGCAGCAGGGAGGAATTCGTATAGAAGGGTTCGGCGCCCTGGCGGCAGGCTTCCTCGTTGGCGCAGATGATCTCGGGGTAGCGTTGTTTGTCGATCAGTGCCAGCCGGTAGGAGGTCCCCTCGGCCGGGGTGGCCTCGAAGTTGTAGTTGCTGCCGGTGCGGCGCTGCAGATCGACCAGACGTTCCCGGATGAAATCCGCCACCTCGAGGGCGAAGGCCCGGCCCTCATCGCTGCCGATGTCCGCGCCGAGGAGGTTCAGGCAGGCCTCGTTCATGCCCACGATGCCGATGGTGGAGAAATGATTCTTCCAGTACTCGTTGAAGCGGGCCTTGATGCCCTGCAGGTAGAAACGCGTGTAGGGATAGAGGTTACCCTCGGTGAAGCGTTCCAGGATCTTGCGCTTGCTCTCCAGGGAGGTACTGGCAAGGTCAATGAGGGTAGCCAGCCGCTGCAGGAAATCCAACCGGCTGCTGCTCAGGTAACCGAGGCGCGCCATATTGATGGTCACCACCCCGATGGAGCCGGTGAGCGGATTGGCGCCGAAGAGGCCGCCGCCTCTGCGTTCGAGTTCCCGGTTGTCGATGCGCAGCCGGCAGCACATGCTGCGGGCATCCTCGGGGTTCATGTCGGAATTGATGAAGTTGGAGAAATACGGCACCCCGTACTTGGCGGTCATCTTCCAGAGCCCCTCCAGGTTGGGGTTGTCCCACTCGAAATCCCCGGTGATATTGTAGGTGGGGATCGGGAAGGTGAAGACCCTGCCGCGGGCGTCGCCCTCGGACATGACCTCCACAAAGGCGCGGTTGAAGAGATCCATCTCAGACTGAAACTCACCATAGGTCTGCGGCTGAATCTCCCCCCCGACCACCACGCCCTGCTCCGCATAGTAAGAGGGCACCTTGAGGTCGAGGGTCACATTGGTGAAGGGGGTCTGGAAACCCACCCGGGTGGGGACGTTGATGTTGAAGATGAATTCCTGCAGCGCCTGCTTGACCTGTGCATATTCGAGGTTGTCATAGCGGATAAAGGGTGCCAGGAGGGTGTCAAAGTTGGAGAAGGCCTGGGCACCAGCGGCCTCGCCCTGCAGGGTGTAGAAGAAGTTCACGACCTGGCCCAGCGCGGTGCGAAAATGCCGGGCCGGTTTGCTCTCGACCTTGCCGGAAGCCCCCTTGAACCCCTTGAGCAGCAGGTCATAGAGGTCCCACCCCACGCAGTAGACCGACAGGATGTTGAGGTCATGAATATGGAAGTCCCCCTGCAGATGGGCATCCCTGATCTCCGGGGGATAGACCTTGTTCAGCCAGTAGAGCTTGCTGATCTCCGAAGAGATATAGTTGTTCAGCCCCTGGAGCGAAAAGGCCATATTGCTGTTCTCGTTTACCTGCCAGTCGAGCTTCTCCAGATACTGATCGATCAGGTCCACCCCCATGCCGGCCTTGATCTCGCGGATCTTGGCGTGCTGGTCCCGGTAGATGATATAGGACCTGGCGGTAAGCCGATAGGGCGAATTCAGGAGCACCTCTTCCACGATATCCTGGATCGCTTCCACCGACGGCACATCCGTGGCGGTCTGCTGTGTCATGCTGAGCACCTTGAGCATCAACCGATGTGCGGTTTCATGATCGAATTCACCGGTAGCCTGCCCCGCCTTGGCAATGGCAGCAGTGATCTTGGACGCATCGAAATTGGCAAGTCTCCCGTCCCTTTTTTTAATCTTGGTGAACATGGCCCCTCCGTCTGTATTATACTATATGTGGTGTTCGTTAAGGCGATTCATACTACATATAGCACTTGGAGGGAGATTGCAAGGGTTTTCTTTTCACAGATTCGCACCCGCAGAAGGGGTCCTTGACAAACCGTCCGGGGGGGTCACCCCCCCCGGGACGGATGCTTCTATTCCTGATACATGGACTCGATGATGTCCCTGTGGTTCTCGTTGATAATCTTGCGTTTCATCTTCAAGGTCGGGGTGAGCTCGCCGCTTTCGATACTGAATTCCCGGGGCAGGAGCGTGAATCTGCGAATCTGCTCCACCCGGGCAAAATCCCGCATGAGGTGCTCGATCCTCTCCGTGAAGAAGGTGATGATCTCCGACTTGCGGATGAGGTCCTCGTTGCCGTCGAAAGAGATCCCCTGCTCGCGGGCATAGGTGGAGAGCTCGGTGAAATTGGGCACGATCAGCGCGCTCAGGTACTTGCGCCCCTCGCCGATCACCACCGCCTGTTCGATCATCAGATCGGAAACGAGCGTGTTCTCGATGTTCTGCGGGGCGATATTCTTGCCGCCGGCCGTGATGATGATATCCTTCTTACGGTCCGTGATGTGGAGACACCCCTTATCATCGATAAAGCCGATATCCCCGGTCAGAAGCCACCCGTCTTCGGTGAAAACCGCCTTGGTGGCCTCAATCTGATTATGGTAGCCCTTCATTACCTGAGGACCCTTGATGAGGATCTCCCCGTCTTCGGCGATCTTCACCTTGGTATCGGGGATGGCGGGACCGACCGAGCCGAACACATGCGTCTCGAAGGTGTTGGTGTTCGTAACAGGCGTGGTTTCCGACAGCCCGTAGCCGTTATGCAGAGGCACCCCCACCCCGTTGAAGTAGCGGTCGATCTCCACCGAAAGCGGGCCGCCGCCGTTGATGAAAACCTTGATGCGGTCCAGCCCCAGCGAGGCCCTCAGCTTGGAATAGACGAGCCTGTCCGCCGCCAGGTACTGCAGCCTCAGGGGCAGCGGCATCTCCCGATGCTCGACGAGATAGTCCACGGACCTCTCGGCCGTGTCCTTGCTCCAGTAAAAGAGCTTCTTCTTCACCGGAGGGGCCTTCTCCACCTGGGAGAGGATACCGGAATAAAGCTTCTCGAACAGACGCGGCACGCTCACCATGAGCGTAGGACGAATGGCCTTGAGGTCATCGAGGACCGTAGCGAAACTCTCGGCGATGCTCAGGGTGGCACCGGCCGTCATTACCAGGTACAGACCGACGGTCCGGCCGAAAGAATGGCTCCAGGGAAGGATCTGGAGGGCCTCGTCACTATGATCCACCACATGCGTGGCCAGGCACTGAAAAACATTGGCCACGAAATTGGCATGCGTGAGCATGACCCCCTTGGGGGGACCGGTAGTGCCTGAGGTATAGATCAGGGTTGCCAACCCTGCGGGATCGAGGGCCTCCAGGCGATCGTCAAACGCGTGCGTATCACCAGACTGAGCGCCCAGATCCATGACAGCCTCCATGGTGAGGATGTTTTCATCATCGCTCTCGAGGGGATCAAAGGTGATGATCTTCTGGAGGCCTTCCATCTTGGGTCGCACCGTGAGCAGGCGGTCCAGGTGTTCCCTGTCCGAGACAAAGACGATCTTAGATCCGGAATCATTGACGATATATGTGGCCTCTTCCCCCGAACTCGTGGCATAGATGGGTGCGTCGGCGGCACCGATCGAGAGGATCGCCAAATCGGCCACCACCCACTGCCAGGAATTCTCCGAGAAGATCGCGACGACATCCCCGCGATCGACCCCGAGCGATATGAGACCCAGGCCGAGATTCCGGACCATACGGCTCGTCTCGTTCCAGCTGATGGGGTGAAATCTGCCCTCGGCCTTATACCGCAGAAAGGTCTCGTACTGATACCTCTCCGCCCGATTCTGAAAGATGCCTGCGATGGACTTTTCCGAGAATGACATGTTACCCTCCTTATATCTTATGATGCAGTATATATGACCAGGTTTGCACCTTCAGCGGGATAATTTGCGGCACAAAAATACACCAGCTCGAGTGAATACTCAATCACTTTATGCTCGTGACACCCTCTCAAGCGCTGTGAATCGCTTATGATCGCTCTTCGCCGCCGGGGGTATAAGATGAGCCGCCCCGGGAGACATTTCCTCGATTGTGATTGGCGGGGCCTGAGCGATCAGCGCGAAGGATTTCCTTCTGGGTAACGACGCTTGCCTTTTGGGCCCTAAAAATACTATATCGGTCTTATGAAGCATGCCCTGACCATCGACCTTGAAGAATTTCACCAAATCCATGCACTTGCAGATCTGATCCCGCATGATTCCTGGGACCGGTATCCCTCGCAGGTGGAAGATGCAGCGGGCCTGATCCTCGACCACCTTGCGCAGCATCAAATCAGGGCCACGTTCTTCTGTCTGGGCTGGGTGGCCGAAAGGCACCCGGACCTCATCCGGCAGATCCACTCCCAGGGCCACGAGATCGCCTGCCACGGCTATGCGCACCGTGTCATCTTTTCTCAGGACCGCTCCTCCTTCCGCGATGACGTCACGCGGGCCAAGCAGATCCTTGAGGACATCACCGGCGCAAGGGTCCACGGCTACCGTGCCCCCACCTACTCCATCACCACCGCGACCCTGTGGGCCCTGGATATCCTCAAGGAGACCGGTTTCACCTATGACTCGAGCATCTTCCCCATCGTGCACGATACCTACGGCATCCCTGATGCTCCGCGGTTTCCCCACCGCATGGAGGGGCATGACCTAGTGGAGTTCCCGCCCTCGACCGCCCGGGTTGGGCCCATCAACCTCCCCGTATCGGGGGGAGGATATTTCAGACTCCTGCCCTACCCGCTTACCCGAGGCGCCCTGAAGTCCATCGAACGCTCAGGCATGCCGTTCATCTTCTATATCCACCCCTGGGAATTGTCGCGTACCCCGCCCAGGATAGCGGGTATGAAGCCTTTGGCACGGTTCCGCACCTATGTGGGGCTCGCAGGCGCCGGGGCCAAGTTTCAGTCCCTGCTGAGCGATTTCGCCTTCACCACCGCATACCAGACGCTCATCGACCTGGGGTTGCTGGATCATGAGGGCGATCCCGGCTGAAATCGGACAAACCGCCCTAATCTTTATCTGTCTCACAGGGAACAGCTATTCATAACCCCTGCAGGACTTCAGTACTTACCCTCCGGCAGAGGGCCTCATCGTGCTCGCATGAGGGTTGAGGGCATTTCCCGCAGGTGAGTCGTGGTCCGATTCTTAGCGCTGAAGTCTGCAAAGGCCCGTTGGACGGCATCCAGTGGCAGCCCCAACACGCCGGAGGCCTCCTCGGGTGAGATGGCATGTTCCCAGGCGAAGAGCAGCAGATCGAGTCTGTCGAAGGGAATGCGGAAAAAAAACTCCTGATCGCTCACCGGCAGGGAGAAGGTGTCCGGGCTCGGCGTGCGGTTGATGATCTCGGGGATCACCCCCAGATGGCGTGCCAGCTGGTAGATCTGATCCTTATAGAGGTGCGAGAGGGGTTCGATATCCGTACCGCCGTCACCGTACTTGCAGAAATCGCCCAGCAAATACTCGGTGCGGTTGGTGGTGCCGGCCACCAGCATGCCACGCCGCTCGGCCTCGGCATAGAGGTGGATCATGCGTGCCCTGATCTTGATGTTGGCAAAGGCGGTTATCGTGCGGAAGGCCTCCGTGCCCAGGCGTTTCTTGATGAGATTACCGTCTGGCAGCTGTACCTGGAGCATGTAGACGCTGAAGGCCCTGCGCTCGAGCAGATCGGAGGGCAGGGAGATATTGTATCGACAACCCGACGAATATTCGGGGACAATCTGCTGTAGGAAGGCATCCCGCCGGTTATAGGAGCCGATGGCGTCAACCGTGTCGGTAATATCACGGATATAGTGTTCGATCCCCATTGCCAGGGCATGTTTGCGCGCATACTCACTGCTGAGGGGATTCGATTCCCTCTCGGGCAGGATGAGGCCGACGACCTGCTCCCGGCCTAAGGCCCTTACGGCCAATTCCGCCATAACCGCCGAGTCGATACCGCCGCTGAGGCCCACCACCACCCCGCTGCGACGATAGACCTCCTTCACCTGCGCGGAGAGGAACTCGGACACCCGTGCCGTCTCGCGGGCCGCATCGATCTGCAGGCAGCCTGTTGACAATCCCATTATGTACCCCCTCATCTTCAATGGACTGCCTATCCTATCGGAATTCGTGTCTCAGATCTCAAACACCCTTGAGTATATGATCCACATATGTGCCCTCTGTTAAGTCCGCGGCCGAATCATCACTATCCCGCACGCTCGCCCACCCGTAGAAAGCCCGAACAGGTCACCCGGCATAGGCCGCCTGAAATGAAGGGCAGGATCCCCAAAGAGAAGATGTGCCTTTCCCCGGGACCCTGCTGCAGATATCTTGTCCCAGAGTGGGGGATTTCGCATTGAAATTATTAACTCGGCCGAATAAGATGCCGATAGATTACCTATTCTTGAAACAAGAGGGGAATTATGTCTGCCATCAAAGATACAGTGATTGAATTTATCAAAGAAAATTTTATCATGGGCCGCTCACAGGCCGAACCCGATCCCGATGAATCCCTGATCGAGGGCGGCATCATGGATTCCACCGGTGTTCTCGAACTGGTGGAATTCCTGGAGGCCACCTATGCCATCCAGATCGAGGACGAGGAACTCGTTCCGGAAAACCTTGAGACCATCAACAATATCGTTGCGTTCCTGGCACGCAAGGGTATCGCCTGATGCCACAGCTGGTGCATCACTTCCTCGAAGACTCCGCCCGGACTCATCCCGACAAGGTCGCTGTATTTCAGGGGGAGCAATGCGCCACCTATGGGGAGATCAATTCCATGGCCGATCGCCTGGCCGTATGTCTCAAGGAGAACGGCGTACACAGGGGCGAGAGGGTCCTCATGGTCATGGAGAATTCTGTCCTGTCCGTAATCGGCTACTACGGAATCCTGAAGGCGGGCGGGGTGGTCGTGGAGGTACCGGACAAGTCCACCCTGGCCGAGGCGAACTATTTCATCGAGAACTGTGGCGCACGGGTCGGCATCCTCTCGCAGGCAAGCGCCAGGCGTCTGGAAGGGCTGTCGGTAGCGGTGACCATCGGGGCAGATGGCGCCGCCCTGAACCCTGGCGGGATCCACTTTGCCTGGGATCAGATCGCTTCCCGGACGGACACCCCGGAGAGGATCTCCCTGAATGAGGATGACCTGGCCGCTGTCGTCTACACCTCGGGCAGCACCGGAAGGCCCAAGGGGGTCATGCTCTCACACAGGAATCTCTGCCGCAATACGTCGTCCATCGTCGCCTACTTGAGGCTGACCGAACACGACCGCGTCATGGCGGTGCTGCCTTTCTATTATGTCTACGGCAAAACGCTACTGAACACCCATTTCATGGTGGCGGGCTCCTTAGTGATCAACAACCGCTTTGCCTTCCCCAATGCCGTGATCCAGGACATGCTGGCCAAGGAGGTGACCGGATTTGCCGGCGTTCCCTCCACCTTCGCCATCCTGCTGAACCGCTCGATCTTCCCCAAGACCGAGTTGCCGCACCTCAGATACATCACACAGGCGGGAGGGGCCATGTCGCCCGCCCTGACGCGACGTCTGGTGGAACACCACAAGAACGCGGACATATTCATCATGTACGGGGCCACCGAGGCCTCGGCCCGGCTCACCTACCTGCCGCCGGAGAGGCTGTTCGAAGACAAGCTCGGCTCCATCGGCATCCCCATCCCGGAGGTGCAAATCACCATCCGGGACGATAAGGGCCATCCGCTCGAGACCGGAGAAGTGGGCAACATCTGCGCCAGCGGCCCCAACATCATGCAGGGCTACTGGAACGATCCGGATGAAACCGCCAAGGCCCTCAAGCCCTGGGGTCTGGTGACCGGCGACCTGGGCCACATGGACGAGGAGGGCTTCATCTTCCTCACAGGACGCCGGAAGGAAATGCTCAAGATCGGAGGCGAACGCGTCTCGCCCAAGGAGATCGAGGACGCCATCATGGAGTCCCACCTGGTGCACGAGGTGGCCGTGATCGGCCACCCCGATGAATATCTATCCGAGGTGCCCCAGGCCTATGTGGTGCCCCTCGAACCCAGGACCTTCGTCCTGGATGATCTGGTGGCCTTCACCAGACAGCGTCTCTCGGTCCACAAGCATCCCAAATACTGGAGCATCATCACATCCATTCCCAAAAAGCCTTCGGGCAAAATCGACAAGGAGGCCCTGAAGTCATGACCTACTGTGCCCGCTGTGGACTACCGGGTTCATTCCCCGGCATCACCTTCGATACGCAGGGTGTCTGTAACTATTGCCTGCACATCCCGCTGCCGAGCGAAGTGGAGCGCGATGAATATCTCAAGCGATTCGAGGCCCTGCTGGAAGACAAACGGGGCACGGGACCCTATGACGTCCTGCTGGCCTATAGCGGCGGCAAGGATTCCACCTATACGCTGGCCCTCCTCAGGGAGCGCTACGACCTGCACGTGCTCGCGCTGACCTTTGACAACGGATTCGTCTCTGATCAGGCCAAGATCAACATCACGCACATGACCGACACCCTGGGGGTGACGAGCATGATCGTGAGGCCACCCTTCCCGCTAATGAAACGGATGTTCCGCATGGCCTCGGTGGAGGATATCTACAGCCCCAAGACCCTCGATCGGGCAAGCTCCATCTGCACCACCTGCATCGGGGTGGTAAAATCGCTCGTGCTCAAGACCGCGTTGACTCAGCGCATCCCACTTGTGGCCTACGGCTGGTCACCGGGCCAGGCCCCCATCAGCTCGGCCATCATGCAGACCAACCCGCGGCTGCAGCGCGTCTCCCACCGCACCGTCCGGGACCCGCTTCTGCAGCGTATCGGTGACGAACTCACCCCCTTCTTCCTGTGCGATGCGGATCTGGCGGCCGACAAGGAGGCCTGGCCAGTCAATATCCATCCGCTGGCCTTCACCCCCTATGACGAGGAGGCCATCCTCACAGAAATCCGGTCCCTGGGCTGGAAAAAACCTGCCGATACCGATCCCAACTCCACCAACTGCCTGCTCAATGCCCTGGCCAACCATCTGCACAAAAAACGCTTCGGATTCCATCCCTATGCCTGGGAAATCGCTGGTATCGTGCGCTCGGGATCCATGGACAGAGACGAGGGTATCGTCAAGGTGAGCCAGGATGAAGATCGTCAGATGGTGGAATATGCCGCGCGTCTGCTAGACATTGACGCCTGAGGTGGCACAGCCCTGGGCAGGGGGACCCTCGCTCACGAGGCCCTTGGGTTCCACCTCCCTGGAGTTCACATCCTTGAGAAAGCGCTTCAGGAGGATATCCTCTGGATCCTTCACCTTCTTGAGGGCCTGGGCGACATCGATCTTTCCCGCTGCGTAGGTTTCGTGCCCCCCGCCGGATCCGATACCGTGGCAGATCTTGTGGGCGATCACCCCGGCCATGTAGCTCGTGCGCGTAGTGCGGATGGAAAACAGGATCGATCCGTTGTGCCGCCCGTAACACAGGCACCACCTAACCCCTTCGATCTGAATGAGTTCGTCGGCGAACTCCCCGATCATCTCGGGCCAGCCCAGTATGTCCACACGGGCCACCACGGCATCACCGTAGATGCGTGCATTCTTCAGCACCGAATAGAGCTCGTTGAAGTACTCCTTGGGCATCTTGGGGTGTTCGATGCGGGCAAGCTTCTTCTGCAGGGTATCGGGATAGAGGAAGACCGAGGCCCTAATATCCGCATCCGAGGACTCGCGCCCCATATCCCGCGTATCGGATTTGATGCCGTAGAACAGGGCGGTCGCAACCTTGCGGTCGACGGGCAGGGCCAGCTGTTTGAGGTACTGGGTGATGATGGTCGAGGTGCTGCCGATATCCTTGCGCACATCCACGAAGCCCGCCTTCAGTGAAGATTTCCGCAAAGGGTGATGATCAATCACGATGGTGGGGTTGATGCCCTTGGGCAGCATGACATTCCCGGTATGCGGCTGGCAGTCAACCAGGGCGATCACCGAGTAATTGCGTGGCGCAATGGTATTGTACGGCACCATATCGATTCCGAGCAGCTTGACCATGCTGCGGTTCTCCGCCCGCCCGATAATGCCGCTGTAGGCGATGATGGATTGCACCCCCATGGACTTGCGAAAGATGTATTTGAGGCCGAAGGCGGCCGCGATACTGTCCGGATCGGGATTCTCGTGCGTGAGAATGAGAACCTTGCGCTTACCCTTGACCAGGGAAAGCAGGTTTTCTTCAAGTTCCTGCCGCGTCTGAGATGCCATTATTCCTCACCTGTGCAAGTAATTGATCTTATTTCTTCAATGATTCTAATTGCATGCGTTCCCGACCAATAGATCCGGCCGCAACCCGGGCACCGGGCAAAGTTCTTGTGGGTGATATACACTTGATCCGGCACACATGCCTTTATATCCGCAGAGTCCACCAAGCGCAAGTTACAATTGCACACGCTGCAGCGGCTCATCGGACTCTGGCCGGAGAACAGATCACAGACCCCGGCCACCTCCCTCAACTGCATACGCACCGCATCGGCATGTATCACCACACATCCCTGTCTCCCGGCCATACGTCGCAGTCGGGTGAGCACCACCCGCCCGGAGGCTATGGCCTGCCTGACGGCGGTCTCATCCCAGGCAGACAACTTTTCGGTATCGTACCCCATGATCCTGAGCCAGCGCGCCAGACGACCCAGATTCTGGTCACATAAAAACATCATGGGACGGTCTGAAGGCATCCCTGACATGCCGGACTTCCCCCCTAGGATCGACACTGATCACATCAAAGCGCTGGGGGGCCCGGAAAAGGTCGTTCTTAAGCGTGTACTCCTGTGAGGCCCTCACTATACGGCGCTGTTTCCAGTGCGGAACCCAGCCCAGGGGGTCGCCGAAGGCCTGGCTATCGCCGGACTTCACCTCGATGAAAACCAGATCCTCCCTGTCAAAGGCAATGATATCGATCTCGCCGCACCTTCCCTGAAAATTCATCCGGAGAATCCGGTAGCCGCACCCTGACAGATAGGCCCGGGCCCGCTCCTCACCATGGCGGCCCTTGTCCCGCGTGCTCCTGCGTGACACCTCTGAAACTCCTTCGATGGATGGGAGTGACGCCCAGGGTGCGGATCGCCTCGTAGTGGGCCCTGGTGGGATAACCCTTGTGTCGGGAAAACCCGTATCCAGGATAGCGCCCATCCATCTCGATCATGTGCCTGTCGCGTACCACCTTGGCCACGATACTGGCAGCGGAAATCGAGGGCTCGGTGACATCGCCCCTGACGACGGTGAGGCACTCGCAGTCGATGGTGGGGGCCACGGTTCCATCCACCAGCACGCATGCCGGGACGAGCCCTAGCCGCGATACGGCCTGAGCCATGGCCTGTAACGTGGCCTGAAGGATGTTGATCTCATCGATGCGCGCAGCATCAACCATGGCATAGCCCAGCCACACCTGGGGTGAGTTCGTGATGAGCCCGAAGAGATGCTCGCGCCGCCTCGGGCTCAAGCCCTTCGAATCCCTGACCAGGGATCGCAAGGGGCTCTGGGGGTCCATGATGACCGCCGCCGCCACCACCGGGCCCGCCAGTGGTCCTCTCCCCGCCTCGTCCACTCCGCACAGCGGAATGCGGCCTTGGGAGAGGAGACGTTCCTCGAGGGTCATCTCAGATGCGGATCTCTTTGAGCCGTGCGGCCTTGCCCTTCCTGGCCCTGAGATAGTAAAGCTTCGCCCGGCGCACCTTGGCGTGGGTCACCACCTCGATCTTTTCCACGTTCGGGGAATGCACGGGAAAGACACGCTCGACCCCCACGCCGGAGGATACCTTGCGCACGGTAACGGTCTCACGGTTGTTCCCCCGATGCCGGCCGATCACGACCCCCTCGAAGATTTGCGATCGCTGACGATTGCCCTCGACGATCTTGGTATGCACCCTGACCTTGTCGCCGATCCGAATCGCGGGCAGATCGGACTTCATCTGCTTTTTCTCAAACTGATCAATATGATTCACAACTTACCTCCCAATAATCCTGTCGAGTGTGATTGAGACCGCCGAACGCACCGAAAGATGGTTGTACGAACCGCGCCCCTGAATGGGCGCGAGCAGGACATCCAGTTGTGACATGAGCTCCGGTGCCATCCCCCACCCGGTGCCGAACACGAGGCAGGCATCACCTTGCGCCACCAGCCCCCGTCCATCATCCCAGCTGAGTGATCTATCGCTCCCTCTGGCCGTCGTGCCGATCATCACCGCTCCCGTCTCTTCCCTGACCTCGTCGAGGCTTCTTTTCACCTGTATGCCTTCAAACGCCATTCTGCGGATCGGGTTGTACGCCCCCCCGTATCCCGTGAGCCAGTGGTCCATGATACGCCGGGCAAAGTCCCGCTGACTCTGATATGGATGAACGATATAGAGCGGATCTGCACCATATGTCAAGCATACTCTTGCGATATCGTGCAGATCTAGATTGGTGATAGCCGTGCTGATCACCTCGCCGTTCTTGTTCAGACAGGGATAGTGTACCAGCGCAACCGCAAGCATTACTTGTCCCCACCCTTTTGCGCCCTTGCATGTCTGGCAAAAAGATCGGGCCGGACCTCCCGCGTCTTTTTGAGGGACATCTCCTCCCGCCAGCAGCGAATCCTTTCATGATCGCCACAGAGCAGGACCTCGGGGACCACGAGCCCTCTGAATTCCCTGGGCCGGGTGAAGTGCGGATGCTCGAGCAGGCCGTTGTAGTGGGAGTCTCCGGTCTCGAGCGTGTCCCGCCCCACGGCTCCCGGCAGCAGGCGTACCACGGAATCCACGATCACCATGGCCGGTATCTCACCGCCGGTGAGCACATAATCGCCGATGGAGAGCTCCTCGTCCACAAAGAGCTCTGAGACGCGCTCATCCACGCCTTCATAGTGTCCGCAGAGGATCGTCAGGATCTCCCGGGTGCTCAACCGCAGGGCCTGCTCCTGATCAAAGAGCCTCCCCCGCGGGGTGGTGAGGACCACATGCCCGGGCCCTTCCAGGCCTTCAAGGGCCCGGGCAATGGGATCCGGCTTGATCACCATGCCCCCGCCTCCGCCGAAGGGGGCATCGTCCACCACCAGATGACGACCAAGACCGTAGTCCCTCAGGTTGACAATGCGTATTTCCACGAGTCCCCTGTCCTGGGCCCGCTGGACGATACTCGCGCGGAAAACACCCTGGAACATATCGGGAAAGAGGGTGATGAGATTTATGCGCATGAATTGCCTTACCCGAGCAGGTCGGCGATGAGGTCACGCTCGATCACGATAACCCCCCTTTCCAGGGAGATCTCCGTGACCACATCCCGTGTGGCAGGGATATAGAGCTGCTTTTCCCGATCCACCACATACACGTCGTTACTCCCGTTGGAGAAGACGTCCACGATCTCTCCCAGTATATGGGCATCCCGGTCGAGCACCTTCAATCCGATCAGGTCCACCCAGTAGTGTTCATCCTGCTTGAGTTCGGGCAGCCATTCCCGCTTCACATATAGGCCCTCGCCCTTGATCAGCTCCACCTGAGCGGCCTGCTTGATGCCCTCGAGCCTCACCGCCCAGCGCTTGCGTTGTCTTTCACAGCTGAGTATCCTTTTCGGATTTCCCTGGGGCGAGATAATAAGGTGGGTGTATCCAGAAAAACACTGCGGGTCACCGTACTGGCTGACCCACATCCTACCGTCCAGACCGTATGGTCCCTGTATTCTGGCGATCTCGATGAGATCGGTATCCATCAACTATTCGATTATCTCCAGCACAGACCTCTTCTTCAGTTTGGTGGACGCTGCAGTGAGCAGCGTCCGCATGGCCCGCGCGGTTCGTCCTTCTTTTCCGATCACCTTGCCCAGGTCAGACTTCGCCACCCTGAGCTCAAAGACAGATGTTACCTCGCCCTCTACCTCTGAGACCCTCACTTCATCCGGATTGTCCACAAGCGCCTTCGCGATGTACTCGATCAGTTCCTTCATCGTCCATCCTCATCACGACATTATTTTAAAGGGATTGAGATAGCTTGGCCTTCTCCTTGATGATCTTCTGTACGGCAGGGGTGGGCCGCCCCCCCTTGTCGATCCATTCCTGAATACGATCCATCTTGAGTTCGATGCTCTCGGGCCTTCTCAACGGGTCGAAGTGACCCACGATTTCCAGGAACTGTCCATCGCGCCTGTTGCGGGAATCAGTCACCACTATCCGGTAGAACGGTTTCTTTTTTGCGCCTCCGCGAGTCAGTCTGATACTTACAGCCATGCGAGTGGTTTCCCCCTTATCGGTTCAGAATATTTTGCAGTCTCCTTATAGTACAAGCCCGAACAATGTCAAGATAATTATCCCCCTCGAACTTTGTAGTTATCAGTATTTTAACAATTATAAGAAAACATTTACCACCTGATGAGTAATATTTCACCTTCCCGCTTACGAGGCGGCCGGAGACCGACGACAATTTCTAAGGGGTTATCCCACGCGTCACCCGGCATTGTTTTTGCTTGCGGGTTCCCATTATGTTTATCAGCTGATTGAGGAGGGAACCATGCCAAGAACCGTCCGTATACTTCTGTTCGTCTCGCTGATCCTCGCCCTGGGCCTCGGGGGGTGCCTCTCGTCCGATGATGACACCCTTGTCATGCCTTCGGCACAAGAGAAGGCACCCTCAGAAAGCGGGGACGAGACCTCGACCGACACGCTGGAATCCCTGTTAGCCTCCCAGGGACTCGCCTTCCCCCAAGACCGCCCCGGGGAGATAACCGTCTGTGGCCACACCGGATACCTTGCCCAGTACAGCGGCAAGTTCACCGGGGGGGTCTACGGCACCACGAGCGACTCCACCGAGTCGCCCGAGCATCCCAAGTACTGTCTGATCACCACTGGCAGCCCCTATAGCATGGGCTTCCAGACCGGCTACCTCATGGCCGAAGAGACGGCCGCCATCGCGGACCAGTTCATCAAATACGTCATCTGGGACGAACTCAAGCTGCTCGGCATCGATCTGGGCAAGGACAGCGCCCTGTACCTGGGGCTGGTGAACCTGCTCCTGCCGCTGGTGGAGGAACTCTGCCTGCAGGATGCCCTGAGTGTCCGCCAAGACGGCAGCCCGCTGATCCCGACCGAGCTCATCGAGGAGATGCAGGGCGTGGCCGCCGGAGCCACCGAGCGCCTGGCCATGGAGGACCTGACCGGCTCCTCCTATGCCGGCACCGAGGTAAACTTCAGCTCCATCCTCATGGTGAACCAGGCCATCGAAACCCTGCTCTCCATGCTCGCCTCGGCCCTGCTGCCGGGCTCCACCACGGACGCGGGCGAACTGATGCAGTACATGGTGGAGTATATCCTGGCCCACATCACCGACGATCTCAAGGGGCTGATCGCCTCCTCTCCCCTGGGCGACATGATCCAGGCCCTGCCGGACGGCTCGTACCGGCTCGTACCCCCGGCCGGGTCACTGGGGGCGCTACGCCTGGGCTGCAACGAATTCATGGTCACCGGACAGGCCACCGCCGACGGCAAGACCTACCACGGGCGCGACTTCATGTTCGCCACGGCCGGGATCTGGCAGGACACCGCCTGCATCCGCGTGGTCCTGCCACAAGAGGGCCATGCCCTCGCCGCCACCGCACCCCCGGGATTCTTGAGCTTCCCCGACGGGGTCAACGAACACGGAGTCTCCATGGCGGTGGACATGGTCTTCGGGGCCACCTTCGCGGCCCGGCGCGGCCTGAGCTGTCTGACGCTCATCCGCGACATCCTGCAGCACAGCACCACCATGGACGAGGCCATAGCCCGCTTCCGGGCTACCCCCCGGGGGACGTCCTGGATCTACATCCTCTGCGACGACACCCCCAACGCCGCCTACGGAAACGGCGCCGTCCTGGAGTCCGGCCGCAGCGCCCCGGCCTTTACCGGGCCCGACGCGCTGCCGGACTGGGAACAGCTCCTCCTGAGCCCCGTAAGCGCGCTTCTCGACCCCGCCGAACTGAACGCGGAAGGCTTCATCGAGGACGGGGTCATGATCCGGGGATCCGCCTGGACCTTCCCGGAGGAATTCGCCCACCTGGGCCTGAGCCTGCCGCTGAGCGACCCGCGCTGGCCCGGGCTCGATCACCTGGACCTGGGGCTGCCCTTCCCTCAGCAGGGCGAGACGTGGTCGGATGTGGTGGCCACCACCAACCACTACATCATTCCGCGCATGTCGTTCACCGCCCTCGACCCGCTCATCCTGATCGGCTACGGCCTCGAGCCGCTGCCCGAGTCCGTCTGGCGCTACGAGGCGCTCCTCGAACTCCTTGAGGAAAACTACGGGGAGATCACCTTCTTCGGCGACAACCCGGACTATCCGGCATCCCCCAGCGCCGGGTGGATCATCGACCTGCTCAACCCCAACTTCGCAAACCCCAACCTCGATGCGGACGAATACCCCACCAACCGCTTCTACACCGACAAGGACAAGCCACTCAACGGCCACGTGGAGGGGCATCACGCCGTCTATGACAATACGGACCGCCAGATGCGGGCCCTCTTCGGTTATATGGACGACCCCTGGGTGGGCATCTCGCTGATGCCCCTCATCGAGTGGTACCGGGGCGAGACCCCGCAATGAGGGGAACAGCCTAAGGTGACAGCGCGCCGGGGATCAGACAGGCCTGTCTGACCCCCGGCGCGCCTTTTGCTCATTTGCTCATTTGTTCATTTGCTCATGGGTACCCCAGGGTGTTCCCTTGTTCTCGCTGGGGATTACTCCTCCACGAGTTCCCGATACCACTTGGCATTGTGGTGCATGCTCACCCCGGCATCCATTCGTCCGGTCGTCATCATGGAGGGAGACTCCACCCTGGATTGGGGGCGGATGGCCGCCAGGAAGAAATGCCCCCCATGGCGAGCCCCATGATCAGGGTATCCCAGACGTGAATACGGCAACACCGTCTCAGCAGGTCTTAAGGCATCGAATCCCGCAGAAACCACATGGGATAGCCGGTCAGGATGAAAAGCAGGCATCCGATGATCACGATCCAGGCGAGCATTTTCTGTCCGGCATTGTCCTTATCCTGCTCGGGCACCTCACGTCTGAGGAAGGGGATATACCCTCCACCGGCGAGAAACCAGGCCCGGTCGTCCTTGCCCAGGAGGGTGGAGATCGTATCGATAAAGCGGCAGAAACGTTCCCAGCGCATGAGGGTATAGAGCACGGGGCCGACCGTAAAGATCACCGCAGCTACCCGGTGCACGACAGAGGCCGCGGCCGGACCACCGAAGAGGGCGCTGATCCACTCTACCCGGAAGAAAAACCCGACGCCGGTGAATAACAGCAGCAGAAAGCATAGCATGTGCACGCCATGCATGATACGCGTTCCAATCCGATGTTTGAGGACTAATGTTCTGTCATTTTTCATATCCGATTCCCTTTCCTAGGCCGCCTTGGTCAACTCGACGCGGCTGTGATAATGGGTGTGCAGCAGATGATGCGACTTAGGCGAGAGCGGCCTGGTCAAGAAATTCTGGTAGAGTTCCTGTATCTCCGGGTTTTCATGTGATTTACGGATGGGCATCTGCGCATCATTCTGATAGAGTCCCGCGATACGCAACCTTATATATTCATCCCGCACGGCATAAATCCCCCGGCCAAAGCGGTAGGCCCAACCGCTGAATCCCGACAGAATGGCCAGGGCCCCGATCCCTTTCAGAAACTGCCTGCGAGAAATGCCTTGCGGCTCTTTGAGCGTCTTCATCTTTCCTGCTCCTTTTGTGCTTACACTTCGCGATAAATAGGCTGACCGCCACCGTTGACACAGCCTCCGGGACAGTTCATCACCTCGATAAAGTGATAGGGACTCCTGCCCGCCAGCACATCCTGCACCACGGCATCGACCCCCTTGAGGCCACTGACGACCGCGACATTGATGACGGTCCCCTTCAAATCCACACACGCCTGGCGCACGGTCTGCAGCCCCCTGACCTCGGTAACTCCCGGACGCGCAAGCTGCTCGTGCGTCACGAGCTCATAGGCCGTCCGGAGGGCGGCCTCCATCACCCCTCCCGTAGCCCCGAAGATGGTGGCCGCACCGGTCAAGCTCCCAATCAGTCGGTCCGCCTCCTCCTCCGGCAACTTACAGAAATCGATGCCGGCTTCTTTGATCATCTGTGCCAGATCCCGGGTGGTCAGCACGGCATCCACATCCTGAAAACCACTGGAATGGAATTCTTCCCGCTGGCACTCATACTTCTTGGCCGTGCAGGGCATGACGGAGGTCACGAACATCTGCGCCGGATCGATCTCCAAGCGGGACGCCGCATAGGTTTTGGCCACGGGCCCGAACATTTGCTGGGGAGACTTGGCCGTGGACAGGTGCGGCAGAAGCTTGGGATAGCGATCCTCGGCATACTTGATCCACGCCGGGCAGCAGGAGCTGAACTGCGGCAGCGGAGCGGACCCCCTGGTGATTCGCTCAATGAGCTCCGAGCCCTCTTCCATGATGGTCAGATCGGCAGCGAATTCCGTGTCATAGACCCTGTCAAAGCCCAGGCGCCTCAGGGCGGCAAACATCTTTCCCTTGACCAGGCTTCCGGGGGGCATACCGAACTCCTCACCCAGGGCCACCCTTACCGAGGGCGCCTCCTGAACCACGGTGAAGATGCCCGGATCATTCAGGGCATCCTGCACCTGCTGAATCATTTTCAGATCCCCGATGGCGCCAAAGGGACAATTCACCAGGCATTGCCCGCAGTTGATGCATCGAGCGTAATCAATGCGGTGCTGCTGTGCCCGTTATGGCCCCGGTCGGGCACCGAAAAGCAGTGATCATAGCGTTTGCATCGGCTGTTAAGATGAATGATCCTGTTGTTCTCCTTGATACTGGACATCTTACCCCCTCTCCCGTATTCCGGATCTTTTATCGCCATGGATCAGATTCCCTTACCGCTTGCAGCGACAGGGAGGGTCCAGGGCTTGCGCTCAGAGTCGCATTCCCTTTACTCCCGGCGGCGACAAGGAGAAGGCCCGCCCGGAGGATTCCTAACCATGATAAAGACACCTTCCGAGCAACTCCCCTTCAGGGTGGCGCTCTCACACCTCCCCCTTGATGCGTGCACGTGTCTGGGCCCCCTATGAAGTTATACGATTATATTATTCGTGTTACTTGAGGGCCTGCACCTCACACCCCGTGATTGCCGTCAACCAAGAATTTCACCCGGTGGTCCATCCCCGGACCTGCCCCTTTACAGGACTCTGTCATGGTGTTAAAACCAGGCGCATGGACAGGGAATCAGGGCTGCGCGTGACCGAGATCTGGGGTTTCGAGGGCCGCAGCGCGCTCAAGATCCCGCTCGTGACCTCCCGGGTCGCGGCCGGCTTTCCTTCGCCCGCGGGCGACTTCATCGACAAGACGCTCGACCTCAACGAATTTCTCATCCGCCACCCCGCGGCAACCTTCTTCGTGCGCGTGGAGGGCGAATCCATGATCGAGTGCGGCATCCACCCCGGCGACATCCTCATCGTGGATAAAGCCCTCGAGCCCGCCGACGGCAACATCGTCATCGCCGCCCTCGACGGTGATTTCACGGTCAAGCGCTTCCGTGCGCGGGAGGGGAAATGCTTCCTGCTGGCGGAGAATCCGGCCTTCGCCCCGCTCGAGATCACCGGCGAGATGCGGCTCGAGATCTGGGGCGTGGTCACCTACGTGATCCACAAGGTCTGAGACCATGCACACCACCTATGCCCTCGTCGACTGCAACAACTTTTACGTCTCGTGCGAGCGGGTATTCAACCCGGACCTGCGGGACAGACCGGTGGTGGTGCTCTCCAACAACGACGGGTGCGTCGTGGCGCGCTCCAACGAGGCCAAGGCGCTCGGCATCCGCATGGGCGAGCCCTACTTCCGCTGCCGCGGCCTTCTGCAGCGCGCCGGCGGGCGCGTCTACTCCTCGAACTACGGCCTCTATGCCGACATGTCACGCCGCGTGATGGACACGCTTTCTTCCTTCAGCCCGGACATGGAGATCTACTCCATTGACGAGGCCTTCCTCGGCCTCGGGGGGATTGCCGGCGACCCGGCCGAGCGCGGGCGACAGATCCGGCAGACCGTGTACCAGCACACCGGCATCCCGGTCGCAGTGGGCCTGGGTCCCACCAAGACGCTGGCCAAGGCCGCCGCCCATGTCGCCAAACACTCCCCGCCGGGCGTCTTCGATATCTCGGCCGACCCCGCGGGGGTGCTCGCCGGGATCGCCGTGGACGAGGTCTGGGGCATCGGTCCCCGCCACGCGGCGCTGCTGCGGCGGCACGGGGTGGAAACCGCCCGGGCCTTGCGCGACCTGGACGACAACTGGATCCGCGCCCGCCTGAGTGTCACGGGGCTGCGCACCGCCCTCGAGCTCAGGGGGATGGCCTGCATTCCGTTGGAGGATACGCCCGCGCCGCTCAAAGGCATCACCTGCTCGCGCTCCTTCGGACAGAGGGTCTCCGCCCTTCGCGACCTGGAGGAGGCGGTAAGCGCCTACGCCTCCCGGGCGGCCGAGAAGCTCCGGGCGCAGGGATGTGCCGCGGCCTGCATCCAGGTCTTCCTTACCGACAACCCGCCCGATTTCAGCCGCACGCGGACCTATATCGCCGCCTGGCATCCCCGGGAGCCGATGGCCTCTACCCCCCGGATCATCCGGGCCGCCAAGGAGATCCTGCGCCAGATCTACCGCCCCGGGCTCTGCTACCGCAAGGCCGGGGTCATGCTCACCGGGCTCGTGCCGCGGGGCAAGGTGCAGATGGACCTCTTCCGGCCCGGGGCCGAGGGTAAGCGCGAGGAGGCCCTCATGCAGGCGCTGGATGCCATCAACGCCCGCTGGGGTCGGGATACGCTTACCTATGCCGCTTCCGGGACCTCCCGGGAGTGGCGCATGCGCCGCGCGTGCATGGCCCCGCGCTTCACCACCTGCTGGGAAGAACTCCCCGTGGTGCGCTAACCCTCAGGGCACACCCTCCCGCTCCTCCTCGGTGGAGGGCCTCCACAGGGGGCAGATCTGCGAGGATCCCGGACGGAAATCCCGGCACACCTGCGGTCGGGTGTCATAGATGCTGCAGGCTGTATAGCCATCCCTGAGCTCAAGAAAGGGACATCCGTGCAGATAGCGGCCATCTCTGGCGGAGACGAGGTGATCCCCGGCCCACAGGACCTGCCGGTCCTCCACGACCTCGAGAATGTCGGTGCGGCCCTCTGCATGCCAGCGCTGCCGGTCCTGTTCCGTCACATAGGCCAGCATGTCGGCCAGACAGCACGTGCCGCACCGCCTGCAGGTACACGTTGCCTTCGCACGCATGTTCCAGTCCTCCTCCGCATGATGCCCGGCGAGTGCCGCGAGGATTCGGTTCTGTAAAAGCACCACTGCTTGGGCCTGGACCTCCGCTGAAGGTGCGCAGGCCCTCCCGGGTGATGGCCGATCAAGGTCTTTTTATCACAAAAACACCGGGAAATCAGCCGGTTTTCATTTTCCCCCTTTACTCTTCCGGGTTTTTCATCTATACAGGCAAAGTGAATGAGGATTCATTTTTATTGAGAGATACTCAGTTTCATCTAAAAATTCAACGTGTAAGAGGGGAGATCTCATGAAGGATGTCGTGATCGTTTCGGCATGCAGAACCGCCATTGGCACATTTGGAGGAACCCTGAAGGAATCGAATGCAGCCCGCATTGCCAGCGTCTCCATGCAGGAGGCCATCCGGCGTGCGGGCATCGAGCCCAGCATGATCGATGATGTGCGTTTCGGGTGTTGTATGGAACCGGTGGACGCCCTCAATGTCGCGCGCGTGGGGGCGCTCATGGCGGGCATTCCCGACAGTGTCACCGCGGTGACCATCAACCGCGTGTGCATCTCGGGCATGGAGGCGACCATCAGCGGTATGGCCATGATCCAGGCCGGCATGGCCGACATCATCCTGGCCGGCGGGACCGAGCACATGTCCGGGGTGCCCTATGTGTCGCAGGATGCGCGCTGGGGCTGCCGCCTGCAGGACAAGGGATTCGAGGATGCCCTCATCCACGGCCTGCAGTGCGGTTCGGTGCTACTGCCCCACCCCGAGGAGGGTCCGGTCAAGGAGGGCATGCCCCTGGAGCTCTTCAAGGGCAAGCCCTACATCATGGGGCACACGGCCGAGTTCATCGCCCAGATGCACAACATCAGCCGCGAGGAGATGGACGAGGTGGCGCTCAAGAGTCACAACTCCGCGGAGCGGGCCAACCTGGAAGGCGACTTCGCCGAGGAGATCGTGCCCGTCGAGCTCCCCCAGAAGCGGGGCAAGCCCCCGATCATCTTCGACAAGGACGAGCATTTCCGGCCCGGTATCACCTTCGAGCAGCTGCAGAAGCTCCCGCCGGCCTTCATCCCCAAGATCGGCAAAGTCACGGCCGGCAACTCCTCCGGCCTGAACGACGGCTCGGCCGCCATGATCATCATGTCGGCCGACAAGGCCCGCGAGCTCGGGCTTACGCCGCTGGCCCGCATCACGGCCACCGGGCGTGGGGGTTGTCATCCCTCGGTCATGGGTCTGAGCCCGGTGCCCGCGGTCAAGGACCTGCTGCGCCGCCACCCGCAGTACAAGCTGGACGATTTCGAGCTGATCGAGCTCAACGAGGCCTTCGCCGCCCAGTATATCGGCTGCGAGAAGGAGCTGGGTCTCAATCGCGAGATCACCAACGTCAACGGTTCCGGCATTGGTCTCGGACACCCGGTAGGCGCCACCGGCTGCCGCATCATGGTCTCCCTGCTCCATGCCATGCGCAAACGCGGCAAGAACCTCGGGATGGCGACCCTCTGCGGCGGCGGCGGGGTCTCCATGGCCTGCGTCCTCGAGACCCTCTCCTAGGACCATCCCTGACCGTAAGCGAAGTGGCCCGCCACCTGAAAACAGGTGACGGGCCACTCGTTT
This sequence comes from uncultured Bacteriovoracaceae bacterium, assembly GCA_964618975.1. Classification (GTDB taxonomy): domain Bacteria; phylum Desulfobacterota; class Desulfomonilia; order UBA1062; family UBA1062; genus CAZUDI01. Next base: position 205,911 of record CAZUDI010000001.1, read on the forward strand.
CTCCTTGCCCCCGAGGGCGGCGCCTAGCTCTCGATCCCGCGGCGCGCCAGGACACCCTGCCTGTAGTAGTGCTTGATCTCGCGCATCTCGGTCACCAAGTCCGCCCTTTCGATCAGCCGCGGGGTGGCGCCCCTCCCGGTGAGGACCAGTTCCATCGCTTGGGATTTTTCCTCCATCACTCCCAGCAAGTCATCCTCGCCGATGAGACGGAACAGGCAGGCGGTCAACGCCTCGTCCATAATCAGGACATCGCACTCTCCGCTGCCGAGCAATTCGCGGGCCCGCTGAAGGGCCGCCATGGCCCGGGCCACGTCGCGGCTGGCAGGGGGATCGCTGAAAGAACAGAACTCGGGATCGCCGTACTGTTCGATGGCAATGCGTCCCTCAAAGGGCTCCAGCGCATCCAACTCAGAGTAGTGCTGGCCCTTCATGAACTGAACGATGTGGATCTTGAGCCCCGCCCCGGCAGCGCGCAGGGCGAGCCCCAGGGCCGCGGTGGTCTTACCCTTGCCATCTCCGGTATATATCTGCACGTAGCCTCGTTCCATCACTTCCCTCCTGGTGCCGGCGAGTCGTCAGCGCAGCCCCACTCCCCCAAGAGCTGACCTTGCCTGCATGAAAGGTCCCCCCCTACATGTTGCGGCGGTACTGGCCGCCCACCTCGAAGAGGGCCTGCGTGATCTGCCCCAGGCTCGCGTAGCGCACGGTCGTCATGAGCTCCTCGAAGATGTTCCCGCCCAAGGAAGCGACCTCTTTAAGCCGGGCCAGCACCGGGGGGGCCTCCTCACAGTGGCGCGCCTGAAAGTCTCTCAGGCCCTCGAGCTGGGACTGCTTCTCCTCGCGCGAGGCCCGGGTGAGCTGAACCCCGCAGGCGCCCTCCCCATCTGCGGCCTTGTCGCCGGGGACCAGGAAGGTATTTACCCCGATGATGGGGAGCCTGGCCGAGTGCTTGAGGTGCTCGTAGTGGAGCGACTCCTCCTGGATCTTGCCCCGCTGATAGTGCGTCTCCATGGCGCCGAGCACGCCCTTGCGGTCGCTGAGGCGTTCAAACTCCTGCAGTACGGCCTCCTCCACCGCATCCGTGAGCCACTCCATGAAAAAGGATCCCTGGGCGGGGTTCTCGTTCTTGGAGGGCCCGAACTCGTGGTTGATGATCATCTGGATGGCCATGGCGCGGCGCACCGACTCCTCGGTGGGGGTGGTGATGGCCTCGTCATAGGCGTTGGTATGCAGCGAATTGCAGTTGTCGCTCAACGCGGTGAGGGCCTGCAGCGTGGTGCGGATGTCGTTGAACTGGATCTCCCGGCTGTGCAGCGAGCGCCCCGAGGTCTGGACATGGCACTTGAGCTTCTGGGAGCGTTCGTCGGCCCCGTAGACCTCCCGCAGGGCGATGGCCCAGATGCGGCGCGCCACGCGGGCGAGCACGCTGTACTCGGGGTCCATCCCGCTGGAGAAGAAGAAGGAGAAGTTCTTGGCGAAATCACCCACCCCCATGCCGCGGGAGCGATAGTATTCCACGTAGGTGAAGCCGTTGGCCAGGGTGAAGGCCAGCTGGCTGATGGGGTTGGCCCCGGCCTCGGCGATGTGGTAGCCGCTGATGCTCACGGAATAGAAGTTTTCCACCCCATGGGCGATGAAGTATTCCTGGATGTCGCCCATCATCCTCAGGGCGAACTCGGTGGAGAGGATGCAGGTGTTCTGTCCCTGGTCCTCCTTGAGGATGTCCGCCTGCACCGTGCCGCGCACGCTTCTGAGCACCCGCTCCCGGATCTCGGACACCTCCGCCGCGGTGGGTTCCCGGCCCGTCTGCTCCCGGAAGGCGTCAAGCTGCTGATCGATGGCGGTGTTGAAGAACATGGCGGTCATGATGGGCGCCGGTCCGTTGATGGTCATGGAGACGCTCGTGTTGGGCGAGCACAGGTCGAAACCCGCATAGAGCTTGCGCATGTCGTCCAGGGTGCAGACGCTCACCCCGCTCTCGCCGATCTTCCCGAAGATGTCGGGCCGGTCGTCGGGGTCCTGGCCGTAGAGGGTCACGCTGTCAAAGGCGGTGGAGAGGCGCTTGGCCTCGTCATCGCGGCAGAGATAGTGGAAGCGCCGGTTGGTGCGCTCCGGCCCCCCCTCGCCGGCGAACTGCCGCTTGGGGTCCTCCCAGTCGCGCTTGAAGGGAAAGACACCCGCGGTGAAGGGAAAGACGCCCGGCAGATTTTCCCGGCGCAGCCAGCGATACAGCTCGCCTTCATCCCGGTAACCGGGCAGCGCTACACGGGGAATCTCCAGCCCGGAGAGCGACTCCCGCACCAGGGGCACCGTGAGTTTGAGGCCCCGCACCTCATAGGTGAAGTTCTTGGCCGCATAGCGCCTAACTCTCCTGTACCAGGCACCCATGAGTTCCCGGTCTGCAGGGAGCTCATGCCGTTCGGCGCGGGAGATCTCCCGTTTCAGAACCGCCCGGGACTCCTCGTTCGCGGTGTCCTCCAGGGCCTCCTTCAGGGCCGCTACCCGACGTATGCGTGAGGCGGCCGTCTCCGTGTGCTGGTGGTAGGCCCGCACCGCCGAGGCGATCTCTCTCAGATACTGCTGGCGGCCCTCCGGCACGATGCCCGCCCGGGCCGCGTCCTCTCTGTACGGGGCCGCGTCCGTCACCTCCCAGGTGACCAGGCCCTTCTCCTTGAGGGTTCTGAGGAGGCCTACGAAGACCCGGTCAACCCCGGGATCGTCGAAGCGGCTGGCCACGGTACCGAAGATGGGCAGCTCGTCGGGGGGGGTATCGAAGAGGTCATGATTGCGCATATACTGCTTGCGCACATCCCTCAGGGCGTCTTGGGCTCCCTTGTTTTCGAACTTGTTGATCGCCACGATATCGGCAAAGTCGAGCATATCCACCTTTTCCAGCTGACTCGGGGCACCGTATTCACTCGTCATCACGTACACCGAGACATCGCTGATGCCCGCGATGGCGGCGTCTCCCTGTCCGATGCCGCTTGTCTCCACGATAATGAGGTCGTAGTTCGTGGCCTGGAGTACGAGCAGCACGTCCCCGATGGCCGCCGAAAGCTCGCCCCCGGAGGCGCGGGTGGCCATGGAGCGCATGAAGACCCTCTTATCGTTGATGGCGTTCATGCGGATGCGGTCGCCCAAAAGGGCCCCGCCGCTCTTGGAGCGCGACGGATCCACCGAGACGACGGCCAGACTCTTGTCGGGGTAGTGTATGAGAAAACGGCGGATGAGTTCGTCGATCAGCGAGCTCTTGCCCGAGCCCCCCGTACCGGTAATGCCCACAACGGGTTTCTTGCGGGCATGGCGCTTCAGACGCGGGCGCAGCTCGTCGAAGGCGCCCCCCCCGCCCTGGGCACCGGACTCGGCCAAGCTGATATACCGGCTCACGACCACGCTGTCGCGTCCCTGCAACCGGGCCACATTGCCGTTGAGCGCCGGTAGGCTCACCGAGGCGGCCTCCTTGAGCATGTGGTCGATCATCCCCTTGAGACCCATGCGCCGGCCGTCCTCGGGCGAATAGATCTTGGTCACCCCGTAGGCCTCCAGCTCGCGGATCTCCTCGGGGACAATGACCCCACCGCCGCCGCCGAAGACCTTGATATAGGAACACCCCTGCTCCCGGAGCAGGTCGATGAGGTAGGTGAAGAACTCCATGTGACCGCCCTGATACGAGCTCAGGGCAATGGCATGCACCCCTTCCTGGATGGCGGCGTTCACGATCTCACCCACACCCCGGTTATGGCCGAGGTGGATCACCTCGGCCCCGGCATCCTGCAGTAGGCGGCGCATGATATTGATGGAGGCATCGTGCCCGTCAAAGAGGGATGCCGCGGTGACGAACCGCAGGGGTTCCCTGTGCAGCTTCTTATGCATCCTCGCATCTCCTTATCTCAGTTGTAGCGTCTCCCCCTCAGGCGGGGGCGGCGTCCATGACAGTCAAGGTTCTCTAATCTAGTGAATAGTCAAACGGATTGCAATTTCTTTTTGATGTCCTCGCGCAGGAGATTCTTGAGGATCTTGCCCACGGGGTTGCGCGGGATGGCATCGATTATCTCGAGCCGTTCCGGCAGCTTATAAACGGCAACCCCCTTCTCCTGCATAAAGGACGTGATGTCCTCCAGCGTAAGCTCCCTGGAATCCACCGTCACCACGTAGACACAAACCCTTTCCCCGAGGCGTTCGTCCGGCATGGCGACCGCGGCCACATCCTGGATGCCGGGATGCTCCAGCAGCAGGTTCTCGACCCCCTGGGCCGAGATGTTGAAGCCCCCGCGGATGATGATGTCCTTGGCGCGGTCGTAGAAGCTGATGAAGTCCCCGTCGATGATCCGGAAAAAGTCCCCGGTGTGGAAGAATCCTTCGTTATCGAAGGCCTTCTGGTTGAGATCGGGCCGCCGGAAATAGCCGGACATGGTGTTGGGCCCCCGGTAGATGAGCTCGCCCACGCTGCCCTCCTCGCTGAGCTCCTCCCCGCTCACGGGGTCGATAATCCTGGCCTGGCCCGCCATGGCGGCCTGAGCCTTCCAGTGCGTCCCCGGTTTGCCGTAGTGCGGAAAACCCTCGATCCGGCGCTTGAGGTCGGGCGAATCCAGGGCCCCCGACACCATGCCCGTGCCCTCGTTCATGCCCCAGATGTTGCCGATCTCGATTGCCCAGCGGCGTTCGAACTCGCTGGCCGACCACAGCGAGGGCGGCGCCCCGCCGATGGTGATGGAGCGTACGTGGCTCAGATCGAACTGGTCGACGAGGGGGTGTTTGGCGATGGCGTTGACCACGGCCGGCACGAGCAGGGTGTAGTTGATGCGCTCCTCGATCATCTGCGTCAGCCATACCACGGGGTCGAAGGGATGGTGCAGCACGAAGGTGCCGCCGGCGATCAGCCAGGGGATGAAGGTGGTGCCCACCGAGGCCATGTTGACCAGCGGTCCGGCGGTCAGGAGACGCTCCCCCGCTCGGATGCCGGTCAGTTCGATCTCCAGGGTTCCGGTGAAGATCCAGTTGTTGTGACTCAGGGGGCAGCCCTTGGGCTCGGCCTCGGTGCCCGAGGTCCAGCATAGGGTGAAGATGTCGTTGGCATCGAGCTCCACGGCGCCTTCCCCTCCCGCTGGGGCCCTGCGGGACAGGGCGCGGATCTCCTCCAGGCCGAGGACCCGCTCCAGGCCACTGCAGGCCGCCTGGAGCCTGGCCCCCAGTTCCAGGTGATCGAAGCCGTGGAAATCCCCGCTCGTGATATAGAAACGGGCCCCGGTGATCTGAGCGATATAGCGCAGCTCCGAGAAGCGCCACTGCATGGGCACCGGGGAGATGAGCCCCCCGGCCCTGGCGATGGCCAGATAGAGCATGGCGAGTTCCCAGCAGTTCGGCAGCTGCACCAGGACGATGTCATCCTTTGTGAGCCCCAGGCCCATCAGGCCCTCGGCCGTGGCCTCCACGGCGCGCCAGAGTTCCCGATAGGTGAGCTTTTCCGGCTCATAGCCGGTCAGTTGCCCCTTGTTGGGCGGATCTAGCAGACAGGGTGTCTCCGGCTGCGCCTCGACGTGCCCTCTCAGGCAGTCGAGCAGGGTCTTCTGACCCCACCAGCCCTCCCTGGTATAGCGATCGATGCGCTCCTGTGTGTCCAGAATCATATCCTATCCCTCCCTTTCACTGCATTGCTCCGCCCGTACCGCACGCGCGGGAACATATCATCCATCACAGTCGCAAAACACTGCAGCGGGCATCACCTGCACGCCACTGACGTCCTTTATTTGCGATAGTGAAACCTGCACCTCACCCACCCGCAAGGCCATCTCCCCATCCGGCATGATCGAAAGGGAACGAGGGGGATCAAGCCTCCCGATGTGCGCGCGGAGAAATCCCACCTTACCCTCGCCGCTGTCAGGGATCCCGAATCGCTAGGGATGTCCCGGGGATGGTCCCTCAGACAAGCTTTCCCTGAGCATACAGATCCCGCAGCTCACGCTTGTTGAATTTTCCCACACTGGTCTTGGGGATCTGATTGAGGAAAACGAAGGTATCCGGGATCCACCAGGCGGCCTTGACCTTGCCCTCCAGGAAGGATGTGAGCTCCTCGGCGGTCAGCGTCTGGCCGGGAATGGGCACCACACAGCCCAGGGGGCGCTCCTGCCACTTGGGGTGGGGAATACCGATCACGGCCGCCTCCATCACCTTGGGGTGCCCCATGATGGCGTTCTCCAGGTCCACCGACGAGATCCACTCCCCCCCGCTCTTGACGAGATCCTTGGTACGGTCGACCAGTCGCACATAACCCTCCTCATCGATGCTGCCCACATCACCGGTATGCAGCCATCCCCCGGCGAAGGCCACCTTCGATCGCTCGGGGTCCTTGTAGTATTCGCTGGCGATCCAGGGCCCCCGCAGCAGGATCTCGCCCCACTCCTCGCCGTTCATCTGCACGTCCTCCCCGTGCTCGTTGACGATGCGCATCTCCAGGCCCACGGCCAGCAACCCGGCGCTGCTTCTGATATTGTAGATCTCCTCCATGGGCCAGTCACGCATGTAGCTCTTCTCCAGGGCCGCCATCACCAGGGGCGAGGTCTCGGTGGCCCCGTAGGCCTGCCGGATGGGGAAGTGGAACCTCTCGTTGAGGGCCTGCATGAGGGTGCGCGGACAGGCGGCCCCGCCGCTGGCAATCATGCGCAGGGTCGAGAAATCATGCCAGCCGCCCTTGTCCAGGTAGTCGTAAAGCATCAGCCAGATGGTCGGCACCCCGCAGGTGGCCGTGACCTTCTCCTCGGCGATCACGTGGCAGATCTTCTCCATGTTGAGGGTCTCCCGGCCCGGCAGCACCTGCTTGGCCCCCATCCCCACCGCCAGGAAAGGCATGCCCCAGGCATTGGCATGGAACATGGGGACGATGTGCAGCACGCAGTCTGCCTCCAGCACCCCGAAGGTGGCCCCGCCGGCATAGCTGTGGAGCACGATGCTGCGGTGGGAGTAGACCACCCCCTTGGGATCGCCGGTGGTGGCCGAGGTATAGCAGATCAGGGCCGGATCCCGCTCGTCGAGGTCTTCCGGAAAGTCGTACTCGTCCGGAAACTCATTGATCCATTCGTCGTACAGGCGCACGTTCGTGAGTGTCGTCTGCGGTAGCTCGCCTTTCTGGGACAGGACGACGATCTGCTCCACGCTCGTGAGCTTGGGGGCAACGGCCTCCACCACGAAGAGCAGATCCGCATCCACAAAGATGACCTTGTCCTCGGCGTGGTTGAGGATATAGGCCAGGTGGTGCTCCGGCAGCCGGAAATTCGCCGTGTGGAGCACGGCCCCCATACAGGGAACCCCGAAATAGAGCTCCAGGTGCCGGTGATCGTTCAGCGCCAGCGAGGCCACGCGGTCCTGGCGACGGACGCCGAGAGACTCGAGCGCATTGGCCAGCCGGCAGACCCGGCGGTAATAGTCCGCATAGGTGTAGCGGAAGATCTCCTCCGGATAGACCGAGACGATCTCCTTCTTCGGAAAGAACCTGGCCGCCCTCAGGAGAAAGGATCTGAGGAGTAAGGGGTAATCCATCATGTCTATGACCTCCTTTTGTTAGATTGAAAGCATTACATAGCAAGGTTTTCATTTGTTTATCATATTGTATGTTATTATGTCAAGTCCATCCCTCACCCCCCCATCACCCCCGGTGAAGACGCCATCCTCCTCTTCGACGGCATCGACCAGGGTGTATCCCGGCGGGAGGGGCCTGCTGAAAGAACCGCGAACCTCCTCAGAGAGGATCGCTCGGACCGCGCCAGGAAAGGGGGCCTGCAGGGGGCTATCGAGCCCGGGGCAGGGCATGAACGAGAGGCCGGCCCTGGGCTCGCGGCGTGGGGTGAGATCTGGGGCGCTTCAGGGATTCAGCTCGGCAATCCCTTCCCGGATATTGTCGCGGATGAGCCCGAGGACCTCAGGGTGGTTCAGCGGTACCCCGCCAAGCCCCTCCCTAATCTCACGGGTGTCCAAGACAAAGCTCTGTCCGCCACGGGTATGGGTATAGACGAAGTCGGTCTGCGGGTTGCCGAGGATCAGGGCGGTCATGACTCCGGGGATGTCCCCCAGGGGCTGGCGGTCGATATGCGAGTGACCGAAGACGGCCTGGATGCGTGTCCCCTGCGACGGAGAGGATTCGATGGTGAAGTGTCCCCCGGCCGCACGGGCGGCCTGTGAGAGCATGGGCAGCCCCAGACCGACCCTGCGCACCTTTTTGGTGGTATAGAAGGGATCCAGGGCCCTTTCAAGCGTTGCGGCGTCCATGCCGTCCCCGTTGTCCCGTATCTCGAGGCTGAGCAGGTCCCGCTCAAGGTCCTCCGCCACCTCGATCTCCACCAGGGTGGCGTGGGCCCGGGATGAGTTTTCTGCGATATCGAGTAGATGCAGGGCAAGTTCCAGCATACCGCTACTCCATGATCCCTCGCCCCTCACGCCTGGCCAGGGCCATCCTCAGCTCCTGGAAACTCGGCTCACGCATGCGGATACGGGTGCAGGCCGACCCCAGATCCTGGAGATAGTGGGCATCCGAGGAGGTCACAAAGGGATAGCTGGCCAGTTCCGGATAGCGCCTGCGGGCCTCCCTGATTTCGAGGCGGGAGGATATCTCCAGGGCGTCAAACTTGACCCCCGGGGGCATGAATCCGAGCTGGGAAAGGACACTGAAGCTGGGGCGGTCGATGTGCGCCGCGAAAACAAGCCCGCCCAAGGCATGCACGCGCTGCTCGAGTTCCTCCAGGCCGAGGCCCGTGGCACCGATGAGCAGGCGCTCGTTGAGGCCCTCGACCTCATCCTGGGCGTTCACCACGGCCTGGACACCGAAGACATCCTCATCATTGAGACCCGGGAGATTGCGGTAGACGAGCCCCTGGAGTTCCTCAAGGGCCAGGGTATCTTCGAAGAGCGTCAGCAGGTGCACCTCTTCGAGCGAGGTGACCTCCATACCCGGGATTACCACCAACCCCGTATTCCGGGCGGCCTCCTGCACATAGCCCACATTTTCGCCCGAGTTGTGGTCGGTGACCGCCACAAGATCGAGGTGGCTGGCCAGGCAGGCCCTCACCAGGGCCGAGGGATACATGTCGAGGTCGCCACAGGGCGACAGGCAGGTATGGGTGTGCAGATTGCAGCGAAAGACCCTGAGCATGTCCGCCATGTCCCCTCCCTGCCCTGCGCCGAAAGCGCCCCTGTGGAGCAGGGTCACACCCCAAGGATCAAGGCGCCTTGGAGTGCAGCAACTGATAGATCCTGCCGGCGGTCTCGAACTCGGGCTCAGCGCTCACCAGGATGGGAATGCCCTCCTGGGCGGCCTTGTCCAGGGTTTCCTTTTCCGGGAGCGCCCCCTGCACGATGGCGATGGCCGCGTGCTCCTTCAGGGAGGCCACCGCCACGATATTCTGGTGAACCTGTCGGGTGATCCAGACATCACCGGCCGAGCTGTTCGCCATGACATCGCTGAGGAGATCCCCGGCGTACCCTCCGGAGAACTCCCGCGTGAGATTTTCCCAGCAGCACTTACACTGCAATCCGAGCACCTCGACGAGCGTCTCCAGTTTCATTGTTTCCCCTCTTCACCGCTCGGAGGTACGCCGCCGATGCGGATGACGCTCCTGAGGCGCGTCCCCTTGTTGACCTCGGAGCTGATCTCGAACACATCGGAGAACTTCTTGATGTTGGCCAGCCCCATGCCGGCCCCGAAACCCATCTCACGGATCGTATCGTCCGCCGTGGAATATCCCTCCTGCTGAGCCAGTTCGATATCGGGGATCCCCTGACCCCGGTCGATGGCCTCGATCACTACCTCTTCACGGCTGACATGGTAGTGGATCGTCCCCTGATCGGCATAGGAGATAATATTAACCTCGGCCTCGAAGGTGACCACCGCCACCTTGCGTACGACCTTTTCGGGAATTCCCTTGGCTAGCAAGGCCTTCTTGATCTCGGAGGAGACCATTCCGGCGTCCTCGAAGCCCCTTCCCCAGACCGGGAAGCTGCCGCCGAATCCTTCCTTACATGCCGCAAGTCTTGTCTTCAGCACAGACCTCCCGGATACACCCCTTGATCCCCTGCTGGTAGAGCCGGCCGCAGGTCTCGAAAAGTATATACTTTGTGCGCAGTAAGGGTATGCCCAGTTCGCGGGCGATCTCGATCGCCTGGTCCGAAGGCGTCTTGCCTCGGCAGATCAGGATTGCTGCGATATCGAGAGCATAAGCTGTCCTGACAGATTGCGGTGTAGTGAGCCCGGTGATGAGAAGGCACCCGGAGCGGGCAAAGGCGAGCACATCGCTCATTAGATCGGCCCCGAAGGCGGTGTTGACCTCCATGCCGAGTTTCTCGTGCCCGATGATTACTTCCGCATCCAATAATTCCCTGATCTCATCCAGTTGCATATCTTCCCATCCACGGCATTATGCCTTGTGGATAGCATGTGCCTTAAGGGACTGTCAACACGATCCGTCCGCGGGTGAGACAGTGCGTGACCATATTCGGGCCAAGCCCTGCCCCGTATCATAATAATGCGGGCATGTCAGCAAGCACACCGTGCCAGCACCCTCACCTGGCGACCCCCCCATCGTTCATGCGGGTTTCTTCAGGATCAAGGTGCCGCACCGAGGGCTCACCGCCCCTATCGGACGGGGAGCCCTCGGTGAAATCCTATTCCTTACATTCGGGTTTGGGAAGCTGGTTCACAAACACCATGAAGTAGGCCAGCCCCACAAAAATGGCGCCGCCCACGATGTTCCCGAGGGTGACCGGGATGAGGTTGTTGATGAAGAATCCGCCCCAGGTCAGGGCATCCGCCTTGGCGCCCAGCGCGGTGACCGCACCGGCCATGGCGGCATCACCCTTGAGTACAATACCCATGGGGATGAAGTACATGTTGGCCACGCAATGCTCAAACCCTGAGGCCACAAAGGCCATGATGGGGAAAAAGATGCCGAAAATCTTGCCGACCACGTCCTGGGCGGCAAAGGCCAGCCACACGGCCAGACACACGAGCCAGTTACAGCCGATGGCACGATAGAAGGCCGCACTCCAGGAGAGGTTCACCTTGCCGGCCGCGATGTTGATGGCGGTGGTCCCTACTGCCTCGCCCCCGGTGTGCCACAGACCGCTCTTGTACATGATGTAAACCAAGAGCAGCGAGCCGATGAGGTTGGCAATGAAGACCACGACCCAGTTGTACAGCAGACCCGGGGTGGTCAGCCTCCCGCAGGACAGACCGATGGTCATGAGGTTGTTGCCCGTGAAAAGCTCGGCCCCGCCGATCACCACCAACATGAGGCCGACGGAGAAGACCGCGCCCCCCATGAACTTGGACATGCCGAGTCCGAGCTTGTCGGCCGTACCCGTAACAACCATGGTGCAGAGCTCGGCTCCGAAGGCGATGTAGCATCCCGCAAAGATACCCAGGATGAGCATCTGGAGAAACGGAAGATTCGCCTTGGTCTTCCCTGCATTCGCCACTGCCTCTGCAACCTGCGCCGGTGTGTTAAAGCCCATATAATCTCCTCCTATTTCTTTATTACTTCTACTCATTCTCTCTGATCATGCCGTCCGCGTGATGCTGACGGCGCAGACCTTGTACTCGGGGATATTGGCCACCGGATCGATGGCGTTGTTCGTGAGACGGTTGACCGCCGCCTCCTGGTAGTGGAAGGGGATGAACACCACTCCCTCGTCGCAGCGCTCAGAGATGTCCGCCACCACCTCGATGGTCCCCCGCCGTGAGGAGATCGAGAGCCTCTCGCCCGCGACCACCCCCAGACGACGCGCATCCGCCGGGTTGATCTCCACAAAGGCCTGCGGGGTGCGGGACTGAAGCCCCACTGAGCGCCGGCTCATGCTGGCAGTATGGTACTGATAGAGGATGCGCCCGGTGGTCAGGAGATATGGATATCTTTCATCCGGCAATTCGGCCGGCGGAATATGCTCGATGGCGCTGAAAAGACCCTTGCCTCTGGAAAAGGCCTGCGTATGCAGAATCGGGGTTCCGGGATGGTCCACATTGGGGCAGGGCCAGTGCAGCCCTTGCTCCTCGATGCGCTCATAGGTGATCCCCGCATACGAGACCGTGGTGGCGTTGATCTCCTCCATGATCTCCTGGGGATTGGCATAACTCCAGTCGGCGCCAAGCCGGTTGGCCAGCATGCCGATGACCTCCCAGTCGGCGCGGGCCTCTCCGGGGGCCGCTACCGCCTTACGGATACGCTGCACACGCCGCTCTGTGTTGGTAAAGGTCCCGTCCTTTTCCGCCCAGCTGGCCGTGGGCAGGACCACATCCGCCAGCGCGGCCGTCTCGGTGAGGAATATGTCCTGCACCACGAGCAAATCCAGGTTCTGAAAGGCCTTCTGTACATGATTGAGGTCCGGGTCGGACATCATGGGATTCTCTCCCATGACATACAGGGCCTTGAGGGTCCCCGCACCCGCCGCGTCGATAACCTTCGGTATGGTCAGCCCGGGCTTTTCGGGCAATTTCACCCCCCAGGCCTCCTCGAAGGGCTGGCGGTCCTGGGCCTCGGTCACCTTCTTGTAGGCCGGCAGATTCCCGGGCAGACAGGCCATATCACAAGCCCCCTGCACGTTGTTCTGGCCCCGCAGCGGGTTCACCCCGGTGCCCGGCCGGCCGATGTTGCCGGTCAGCATGGCCAGGTTGGCCACGGACTTGACGTTATCCGTACCCGTGATGTGCTGGGTGATGCCCATGGCATACAGGATGCTCGAGGCCCCGGAGGTGGCGTACATGCGTGCGGCGTCGATGAGATCCCGGGCGGGGATTCCCGTGATCTCCTCCACCATTTCCGGGGTATAGCGGCTGACCGTGGCCTTGAGGGCCTCGAAGTTCTCGGTGCGCTCCGCAATGAACTTTTCGTCGGCCAGACCTTCGGTGATGATCACGTTCATCATGCCGTTGAGCCAGGCGATGTCGGTACCGGGCCGCTGACGCAACCAGAGGCTGGCGTACTGTCCGAGCTCGATGTCCCGCGGATCAACCAGGATCAGCCGGGCGCCCTTCTGGGTTACAGCACGCTTGACAAAGGCGGCGATCACGGGGTGGTTCTCGGTGGTGTTCGTGCCGGTGATAAGGAAACACTGCGACTCTCCGATGTCGGAGATGGTGTTGGTCATGGCTCCGGATCCGAATGCAGCGGCCAGACCGGCCACTGTGGAGCTGTGTCAGAGCCTGGCGCAGTGATCGACGTTGTTGGTCCCGATCACGGCGCGCATGAACTTCTGAAAGAGATAATTCTCCTCGTTGGTGACCCGGGCCGAGGCCAGTCCGGCGATGGCGTCCGGGCCGCTTTCCTGTTTGATCTTTGACAACTTCTCGGCCACGAAACCGATGGCCTCCTCCCAGCTCGCCGCCGTGAGCTCGCCGTCCTTACGGATGAGCGGCACGGTCAGGCGTTCGGGGTGGGACACGAAATCATAGCCGAAGCGCCCCTTGATGCACAGGCTGCCGTAATTCGGCGGCGGGGCCTCCTCACGGGGGGTGGTGACCTTGACGATCCGGCCGGCCCTGATGTTCAGATCCAGCTGGCACCCCACCCCGCAGTAGGTGCAGGTGGTGCGCACCTTCTGAAGGTCGTCGGCCCTTCCCTGGAAACGTCCCTGCCTCTCGGTCAGGGCCCCCACCGGGCAGACCCGCACGCACTCGCCGCAGAAGACACAATCCGAGTCCTCGTAGAGCTGGCCGAAGGCCGGCCCGACCGCGGCCGTCGGACCGCGCCCCTGATAATCCAGCACCCGGTTGACCTGGATCTCCTGGCAGGCTCGCACACACAGACCGCAGAGCACGCACTTGTTCATATCGCGGACGATCATCTCGTTGCCCTGTTCGGTGGCCTTGACCGTCTGCGGCTCCGGGAACCGGGGGGTCTCGATGCCCAGGGAATAGGCCAAGTCCTGCAGAACGCAATTCCCACTGCTCTCGCAGGTGATGCAGTTGTGGTGCCCCTGGGTCATGAGGAGCTCCACGGTGAGTCGGCGTGCATTCCTGACACGGTCCGTGTCCGTATGCACGATCATCCCTTCCTCGGCTGGCATGGCGCATGAGGCCACCAGGGAGCGGGCCTTCTCAACCTCGACCACGCACACCCGGCATGCGCCTACCGGCTTTATCTGGGGATGGTGGCACAGGACCGGGATGTATATCCCGTGGGCCTTGGCCACCTCGTAAACCGTTTGTCCGGGTGTGAATTCACACGCCCTGCCATCAATTGTTATGCTCATAGGATCCCTCCAGTTGGGGTGCTAACCTTAATACGCGCCTTATTCCAGCTCGGCGTCACAGCGCAGGCAACGGCAGGCCTCTCTGTACGCGATTTCCCGTGTGTAGCCGAGTTCCACCTCCTTGAAGTTTCCGAAACGCTGTTCAATTGCCAGCTCCGGCATAGCGGCCTTGGGATTCTCCACCAGATCCTCGTCCACCTCGAAGGGGATAGCGATCTTCTCTTCCTCGGGCTCGCGGTAGGCCGGTTCGCCGTTCTTCTCGCGGATAAAGGCATCCGCCTCGGCGGCCGCCTTGTGTCCCATAGCGATGGCCTCCACCACGGTGGCCGGCCCGCTGGCCGCATCACCGATCACGAACACGCCCGCGGCGGTGGTTTTGGTCGAGCCCTTTCCGGGCTGTTCGAAGCCGCCCCACTTGTCCAGCTGCACCTCTGATCCCTCGGGGATGAAGGTGGTGTCAGCGGACTGAGAGATGGCCGGGACGATGGTATCGATACTCAGTACGAAGGTGTCGCCTTCGATGGGTTTGGGCTTGCGCCGGCCGGAGCGATCGAACTCGGCCAGCTGCATGCGCTGACACTCCACGCCGGTGAGACGGCCCTTCTCCCCGATCAACCGGACGGGGGCCACCAGGTAGTCGATCTTGACGCCCTCTTCTTCGGCGGCCACGATCTCGTGCTCCCAGGCGGGCATGTCCTTGCGTTCGCGGCGATAGAGGATGGTCACGTCCTTGGCACCCAGGCGCACCGAGGTCCTGGCCGCATCGATGGCCGAGTTACCGCCACCGACGATGGCCACCCGGCTGCCGATCTTCACATCCTGCCCCAGGTTGACCGCACGCAGGAATTCCACCGCTCCCCAGACGCCTGTAAGGTCCTCGCCCTCGATGTCCAGGGTCCAGCTCTTGTGGGCGCCCACGCCGATGATGATGATATCGTAGTCGGACGAGAGCTGCTCGTAGCCGATATCCCTGCCGATACGCGTCTTCAGCCGGATATCCACCCCGAGCGCGGCGATATCATCGACCTCCTGCTGGATGACATCCCGGGGCATACGATACTCGGGGATGGCATAACGCATCATGCCGCCGGCATAGGGCAGCTCCTCGAAGACCGTTACCGCATAGCCGCGCATGGCCAGATCCTGGGCCGCGGTGAGACCAGCCGGACCGGCGCCGATGACGGCGACCTTTTCGGTGCGGGTGACGGGAATGGGTGCGACCTCGGGACGCTCCCCGTTATCGGAGATGTAACGCTTGAGCCAGGCGATGGCCATGGGTTCGTCGAGCTGACCCCGGCGGCACTTGTTGGCACAGAATTGCGGGCAGACCCGCCCGCATACCCCCGGGAAGGGGTTGGTCTTCCTCATGACCTTGAAGGCGTCTCCCAGCCGACCGGCCCTGATCAGGGCGATATAGGCCGGTACATCCATCTCGATGGGACAGGCATGCTGACAGGGCGACTTGAACAGGGCCGAGCACACCGCGGCCGGGCACTTCTTGTCGTAGATGTGGGCCTCGTACTCGTGCCTGAAATAGCGGATGGTGGAGAGCACCGGGTTCGGAGCGGTCTGCCCCAGTCCGCACAGGGCGGAATCCTTGATGTTCTGGGCCAGATCCTCCAGGAGCTCGATATCGCCGTCCTTACCCTGACCATGGCAGATGCGTTCGAGGATCTCGAGCATGCGTTTGGTGCCCTCACGGCAGGGCGTACACTTGCCACAGCTCTCCTCCTGACAGAACTCCATGAAGAAGCGCGCCGTGTCCACCATGCAGGTGTCCTCGTCCATGACGATCAGTCCGCCGGATCCCATGATGGCTCCGAGCTTGATGATCTCTTCGTAGTCAGTGGGCGTATTCAGGGCCCCGGACGGGATACACCCACCCGAGGGTCCGCCGAGCTGGGCGGCCTTGTAGCCCTTGCCGCCCGGGATCCCGCCGCCGATGTCGAAGATGATGTCGCCGATAGGTGTCCCCATGGGCACCTCTACCAGGCCCACGTTGTTGACCGCCCCCGTGAGGGCAAAGACCTTGGTACCCTTGGAACGCTCGGTGCCGATAGCGGCATACCAGTCACCGCCCTTGAGGACGATCTGGGCGATATTGGCATAGGTCTCGACGTTGTTGAGCACCGAGGGTTTCTCCCACAGTCCCTTGTTGGCCGGGAAAGGCGGTCGGGGACGCGGCATGCCGCGCTTGCCCTCGATGGAGTTCATCAGCGCGGTCTCCTCGCCGCACACGAAGGCCCCTGCACCCTGGTAGACCTCGATGTCCAGCGCGTAGCCCGACCCGAGGATGTCCTCGCCCAGCAGGCCGTACTCCTTGGCCTGCTCGATGGCCAGTGTCAAGCGCTTGATGGCCAGGGGATATTCGGCGCGGCAGTAGATATAGCCCTTGTTGGCACCGATGCAGTAACCGGCGATGATCATGCCCTCCAGCACGGCATGCGGGTCGGCCTCCAGGATGGAGCGGTCCATGAATGCGCCCGGATCGCCTTCATCCGCATTGCAGAGGATGTACTTCACGTCGCCGGTGGCCTTGCGGGCAAACGACCACTTCAACCCGGTGGGGAAACCACCGCCGCCGCGGCCCCTGAGGCCGGACTTCTTGACCTCTTCGATGACCTCGTCCGGGCTCATCTCCGTCAGCGCCTTGGCGGCGCCCAGATAGCCCTCCCGGGCGATGTACTCATCGATCTTCTCGGCGTCGATGAGGCCGCGGTTCTTGAGCGCGATGAGCATCTGCTTGCCGAAGAAGGGGATCTCGTGCATGTGCGGGATGGGCTTTTCGGTGAGCGGTTCGCGGTACATCAGGCGCTCCACCGGACGCCCCTTGACGATGTGCTCCTCGATGATCTCGGGGACATCCTCGGCCTTGACGTACTGATAGAAGGTGCCCTCCGGGTAGATCACCATGATGGGTCCCGCGGCGCAGAAACCGTTGCACCCGGTTTCGACGATGGCGACCTCGTCTGCGAGATTTCTCTTGGCTATCTCCTGAACGATGGCCTGATGGATTCCCTCACTGCCGGTGGCGCGGCAGCCGGTTCCCCCGCAGACCAGTATGTGTGCGCGAAAGACCTTCATCTAGTGTGCCCCCCTCTCGTCTTGCTCCTTGCCCCTGGCCATCACGAACTCCTGCTGCACCTCTCCGTTCAAGACATGGCGCTTGAAGATCTGCCGCATCTTGTTGGCCGTGAGATACTCATAGACGATGGGCTCCTGGCCCTTGACCTCGATGGTCACCAGTGGCTCCCGACTGCAGATGCCGATGCAACCCGAGGTCGTCACCACCACGTCCCCCACATTACCCTCGCTGATCTCGCTCATCACCGTATCGAGAATCTCCTTGGACCCGGAGGCGATGCCGCAGGTCCCCATGTGGACGGTCACCTTCACGCGCTTCTCGCCCGACCGGAACTGGTCTTCTCGCTCCACCTTTTCCTTTATCTTCTTCAAGTCATCAATCGTCAGCTTTGCCATGCCATCCTCCTAGTCGTACTGGGCAAGAATGTGGGCGATCTTGGCGGGCTTCACCTGCCCATGGGTGTCCTCGTCAACCACCACCACCGGGGCCAGACCGCAGGCGCCCAGACAACGCACCGTCTCCAGGGAGAAAAGCCGGTCCGGCGTGCATTCGCCGGGCTGGATGCCCAAGGCCTCGGACATGCGTTCGAGGATCTGCTTGCCGCCGCGCACATAGCAGGCGGTACCCAGGCAGACCCGGATCACGTGCTTGCCGCGGGGAACCATGGTGAAGAAGGAATAGAACGTCACCACGCCGTAGACATTGGCCACGGGAATGTTCAGCCCCTGCGCCACGCGATGCTGAATGGCCGCCGGGAGATACCCGAGGACATCCTGAACCTTCTCGAGCACCGGGATCAGCGCGCCGGGTTTGCCCCGATAACGCTCAATGATCGCATCCACTTCCCCCAGCTGTTCGGAGGTGAACTCCGCCAACTGCGCACTCATTTGAGACGTGTCTAATGTTGCCACATTACCCCCCTTGTCATACCTTTGTTATTTGGCCTGTTATTTTTTTAACAGGCTATAGCATGCATTCCTCTGCCTATCAAGTAAAAACTGCGTGTTGTCTGAGTATTGAGTCATTATTCAGATTGCATTCTGTAAGCAGCTTACGGGAATTCAAATGCTTTTCACAGTGCTTTCTCATCCTCGGATGAAAAGGCCCTCTGAAATCCCCCTGGGGTCGTTTTTGGACTTGACACATATTCGACATGCTCCCTAGTACTAGGCAATCATGGGTAGGGATCCCGGGGCCAGACCCTGACCCCGGGTTGACGCCGCAGGCGGAGGGAAAGTACCTCCCGGAGCGATTTTCAGGTGGGGCGAGAAGGGAGTGACCCCGGGGATGGGTGAACACGCGGCTACAGGCATTGTACTCATCGGAGGCCGGGCGACACGTTTCGGCTCTGACAAGGTGATCACCCCCATCGGTGACCGCCCGCTCATCGAGCACATCCTCGAGGTAATCCGGCCGATCTTCGCCGAGATCCTGCTCGTAGGGCATCCGCGCGACGAGCTCACCGGCTACCGGGTTGTGGAGGACCTCCTCCCTCATTCCGGCCCGCTGGGCGGTCTCTACACCGCCCTGAGCACGATCACCACACCTTACGGTTTTGTCTTTGCGGCGGACATGCCCAACCTCAGTCGGGCCTTCATCGAATACATGCTCGCGTGTTCAGGACAACACGACATCATCATCCCGGTGTGGTCCAAGGGCAGAGAGCCTCTGCATGCGCTCTATCACCGCGACCTGCGCCCGGCCGCCCACGAGCTCATCTCCCGGGGGGCCCTGCGTATCTTCGATCTAATGCAGGGGGCCTCCACCCTGACCATCCCGGAAGAGACCATTCGCAGCTACGGGCGTCCCGAGGTCATGTTCGCCAACATCAACACCCCCCATGACGCCAAGGCCCACTTGATGACCTAGGGCGCAGGTGTTGCGTTATCGGTTTCCCTGGGGGGGCATGCTGCCGGCAGTCATGCCTGCCGGACAGAGTTGGATTCCGGAAAAATATTTCCCTTTTTCAGACAACCTTTTCCCACGCCGTGAGGGCAGCCCATATTATTGCATGATTTTTCAGGCAATTGCGCAGCCAAATCTGGGTATGCAACTTGCATTGTGAGACGCAGTCACGATTATGCATCTTTTTGAGGAGGAGTTTATGTGGGAAAAGCGCTACCGTTGTCTCGTATGGGGAGGCTTAAGCCTCCTCGTGTGCCTGTGGGTTTGCGGCTGTGGTCCGACACCGGCCACCACCGAGGTTGTCGTGTCCGACGCCATCACCAGCAACGGCCCAGCGGGTGATCCGGAGATCCCCTGCAATGCCACGGTCTATTGCATCCCCTTCAAGGAAAAGAAATCCCTGCTGAAGTATCTGACGGCCGAGAAGGTGGCGGAAATCGAGGTCCGTTTTTATGCGCGCCTCTTAGGCGGTGACGCCGAGGACTGGATCAGGCTCGGCGATGAGTCCGCCCCCTTGATGACCGACGCACAGGGCCGTGTCCGGCTCGAAAATCTGAGACAATGGTTGCCGTCGGAGTTCCTCGATCTGGCCCCCTGCGATCTTGCGCTGCGGGCCGAGGTCGTCTTCGAGGGAGGCGCCACGGTCACGGACGACGACGGGATCCTGCGCCTCCTTGAGGCGGAAACATCCGACAACCCCCCGGTGGTCTTCACCGACCACGACAACACCCTGCACGCCACCGGCGGGCAGAACTCGCTGGCCGACTGGATCGAGTTCATCAACTGGGCCCGTGATGACTGGCCCCTGGTCGACGACCAGGTGGCCGGGGTTGTCGACCAGCTCCGGGCCGCCTCCCAGGACGTGGTGATCGTCTCCGGGATGCCGCTGGAGATCCGGGCCCTGTGCCGGGACCAGGTGCGCGCCCACATCGAGGACGGCGAAAACCGCACGATGCCGCTCTTCATCAAATCCGACCTGGAGTTCGAACACGGCTACGAGTTCAAGGCCGGGGCCCTGGCCATCCTGAAGGCCCTCTACGGTGCCGAGAACTGCCGGGCCATGGTGGGGGACACCGTGCGCGAGGACGGCTACGGCGCCTATGCCAACCGACTCTTCTACATCCCCTTCCAGGTGGACTACTACCTCTTCCCATCCCTCCTCGACACGCAGGGCTACGGCTTCATCGCCCCCCAGCTCATCGCCTGGGACTGGCTTGAGGTCGGGGAGATGCTCGCCGCCGGCGATCCGGTGTCCAATTACTTCCTCAGGAATGAAAACGGCTTCCTGAACATCGCCCATCGGGGCGGCCGGTCGCTCCGGCCCGAAAACACCATCCTGGCCTACCGCCATGCCCTGGAGGTGGGGTCCGAGTCCCTCGAGGGGGATGTCCATGCCACCAGCGACGGCGTCATCGTGGTCTCCCATGACGCCACGGTCGACCGCTGCACGAACGGCACCGGAAATATCAAGGACATGAGCTTCGAGGAGTTGCGGGCGCTCGACGCCGGGTATGATTTCACCCCCGACGGCGGGGCCACCTTCCCCTACCGGGGCTATGCCTTCGAGGGGGCGGACCACCTGCTGATTCCGACCCTGGAGGAGGTCTTCGGCGATCCCGTGCTCGAGAAGGCCCCCATGGTGGCGGAGATCAAACAGCAGTCCCCCAGCATCGTGGACCCGGTCCTCGACCTGATCGAAACCTATGACATGCAGCAGCGGCTCGTCCTGGGATCGTTCAATGAGGAATCACTGATCGAGCTGCGCGCCCGGGCGGCCGGGCGGGGCATGGATCTCGTGACCTCGTTCGCCACCGAGGAGGTGCTTGATTTCTTCCTCACCCCCCTGGCCGCCATGCCGGTCACCGGCTATACCCCGCCGGGCCAGGTGCTGCAGGTACCCATCGAGTACGAGTTGAGCGGCCTCACCATCCAGGTGATCAACGCTGGCTTCATGAACAAGGCCCGCTATCTGGGGCTCAAGGTCCAGGCCTGGACGATCAACGACCCGGACGAGATGCGCTGGCTGATGGACGAGATGCAGGTGGATGGGATCATGAGCGACGATCCCGAACTCCTGGAAGAGATCATTCATGAATAGACGGTGCGCTCCCTGCCATGGCAGGGAGCGCACCGCGCAGGATAAGGATGGTGTCTCACGGGGGGAGAATCCCCCCGTGAGACGGGATTTCAATACGTCTGAGTGCAGTTGAACACTTATAACTTATAAGGAGGTTTCCATGCAGCAACGGAAAACAAGAAAAGGATCACTTGTTTTTTCGGCTCTTTTAGCCCTGATGGTGCTTTTCATGCAGGGCTGTGTCTTCCAAACCCTGAGCGCCGACAAGACCCGGGTCAAGCCCGGGGAAGAGGTTTCGCTCACCAGCACATGCCTCCCTTCCGACGATGGCAGCTACAAATACATGTGGTTCTGCGTGAACGCCCCGCTGACGAGCCAGTGGTACTCGGCCACCTGGATCAAGTTTGCCGAGGGCTCGAGCCAGGCGCTCTTCACCCCCGACGTGGTGGGGACCTACGTCATCGAATGCAAGGTCTTCGCCGGTGTCGGAGGGAGTGAGGGCTTCAACATCAAGGACATCACCATCGAGTGCTATCTGGACACCGGCTGGGAGGTGGCGCCTACCGTGCTCGACTACGGCCTCACGCAGACCCAGCAGAAGGTCTATGTCACCAACACCGGCGACGTTCCCATCAGCGTGGCGCTCGATGAGGACCTCACCGCTCCCTGGTGTGTCATCGCCGGCGACGAGGTCACCATCCAGCCCAACGAGGCCACCGAGATCGTCGTCACGGTCGACCGCAGTGGGATGATAAACGGACACTACACCACCACCTTCGACGTGGTCTCGCCCGAGTGCGGCGCTGAGACCATAACCGTCAGCATGGACGTGCCCGACATCTATTCCTGGGACGTGGCCCCCACCGAACTGGATTTTGGCTACATCCAGGTGACCAAGACGGTCACGGTCACCAACACGAGCGACACCAGCTACGGAGAGGCCCCCCTGACGGTGAGCATCGATGACAGCACTCTGGCCGACTGGGCCGCGGTGAGCTTCACCGGCGGCAGCCTGGAGGCCGGCACCAGCCGCGATATCACCGTGACCGTCGACCGCACCGGCCTGGCCTGGGGCACCTACACCACCACCTTCAGCGTCGGCTGTACGGAGCTCGACGACGATGTCATCATTACCATCAACATGAACGTCGGGGAGGCCCGCCTGCTCTTCGTCGTGGACACCTCAGGCAGCATGGCCCAGAACGACCCGGCCGACAAACGCGTCGAGGCGGTCTTTGAAACCATCGACCTCTTCTATCCCAACGAGCACGTGAGCTTCGGCATCGTGCGTTTCAGCACCACGGCCGCCACCCTGAGCGCCTTCACCCGTGATCTGGCAGACCTCGAGGGGCACTCCGGCGCCCTGGCCCAGGACTCCGGCTGGACCACCTATCTGGGGGACGGGGCATCCTATGATCCCGGCGCCCTCGACCTGGTGGACGACCTGGTGGACCAGGACGACGGCTCCATCCATTTCGTGACGCTCTTCCTGAGCGACGGTGAGCCCACCCAGGGGAACACCAATCACGACTCGATCGTGGCCATGGTCACCTCCCTCGTGGCGGGCGGCAATGCCAAGCTCTACACGATCTATCTCAACGGCGACCCCGAAGACACGGCCGAGGCCCTGCTCAACGACATGGCCATCGCGGGCGGAACGGAGCAGACGCACGTCTACACCGACCCCGACAGCCTCACCTTCATCGACCTCGACTTCTAGGAACTTGTGCGGCGGGGTGCCCGAAGAAAGGCACCCCGCCGCTTGCTTGAGATGCAGGCTCCCGGGGCAGGCCCTGATCCCGCCTTGGGTCCTTCAGAGGCAAGGGAGTTCGGCCCAGAGAGATCAGGGTGAAACGTGTCTGTCATGCCGCGCCAGACTCAAGGCGCACAGGGTTTTTTCGTCTGTTCATCAAGCCTTGGCTATGGTAGGAAGGGGGCATGCAGGCAATCGACGGACTTGAACCCCCGGCCCTGTGGCGGGCCTTTGACGAAATTTCCGCCATCCCGCGCGAATCGCGCCATGAAAAAAAGATCAGGGACTTCATCATCCAACGCGCCCGGGCATTGGGACATTCCCATGCTTGCGATGCGGCCGGCAATATCGTGGTGCGCCTTTCCGGGTCCGGTTCGGGCACGCCCCTGATCCTGCAGGCCCATCTTGACATGGTCTGCGAGAAGACAGCCCTAAAGGGGCACGACTTCGGCACCGATCCTATCACCCTCGTGCGCGAGGGGGATTACCTCAGGGCCGATGGCACCACCCTGGGGGCCGACAACGGTATCGGCCTGGCAGCCATGCTCGTACTCATGGAGGACGACTCGCTCCCTCACCCGCCCCTGGAGCTGCTCTTTACCGTGGACGAGGAGACCGGCCTCACCGGGGCCTATGCGCTCGACCCGGGGCTGATTCAGGGACGCAGGCTCATCAATCTGGACTCCGAGGAAGACGGTGTGCTCTGCATCGGCTGTGCCGGCGGGATCGAGACCGAGCTCGAGCTCGACCTCGAGCGCATTACCCCGCCTGCGGGTATGCTGACGGCGCGGCTCACCCTCGGCGGTCTCAGGGGAGGGCACTCCGGCACGGACATCCACGAGGGACGCGGGAACGCCATCGCGCTCATGGCCCGTCTGCTGGACAGCCTGAACTCGGAGATTGCCTTCCTTCTCGTGGATCTTTCGGGGGGCAGCAAGCACAATGCCATTCCGCGGGAGTCCCAGGCCCTGATCCTGACGCCCCCCGAGGGGCTGACCGCCCTCGAGGAGGGCGTGAGTAGGCTGGGGCGTGACTTCGCCCGCGAGCTTATCGGCATCGAGGAGGGGCTCGTCATCCGGCTGCACCGGGAGGATGTCGCCTTCACGCAGGCCCTGAGCGCCGCGAGCACCCGGGACGTGACGCGGCTCCTGCATGTTCTGCCCCACGGGGTGATGCAGCCCCAGCCCGGCGGCACGGTGATGACGTCCACCAACCTGGCCATCTGCCAGGTGTGCCAGGGGGTCTTGAAGATCACCACCAGCCAGCGGAGTTTCCTATCCAGTTCCTCCCGAGACATCGCCGAGAGGATCCTGCACCTGGGATCACTGGCCGGCGCACGCGGGAGGTGTCTCAACGCCTATCCGGCCTGGGAACCCGACGACGACTCCGCCCTCCTGGCCCAGGCACAAGCGGTCTACCGCTCGCTCAATGGGCGTGAGGCGCGCATCAAGGTGATTCATGCCGGCCTCGAATGCGCCGTGATCGCAGATAGTCTGCCTGAGATGGACATGCTCTCCCTGGGCCCGGACATTGAACAGGCCCACTCACCGACCGAACGGGTATCCATCCCCTCGGTGGGTCGCTTCTGGGACTTCCTCAGACACCTGCTCGAGCGCCTGGAGCGCTCCTAGGGCCTAGTCATCTTCCCGGACCCCGCCCCAGGGGTTGACGCTGATATCGTCTTTACAGCGCTGGCAGAAGGCCTTGGGGTCAATATGGCCGCAGCCGTAGGACCACAGATCGAAGTGGCGGCAGTCCGCGCACAGCGGCCGGCCGCAACCGTCACAATACACCACGGAAACCTTGGCCCCGCACAGGGCACAAGGGGTTATCTCCTTCGGGGAAATCACAGACACCTCCCGTCTCACACGTCATCATAACCGTCATGGGTGGAATTCCCTTGCCGCTCAGGTGCATCGGGGTCCGCCGGGGCTTGTCCAGGGGTTCATCCCCATGATTATATGAGGGCTATAGCAGAAAACGGATGCCCTGGGGAGCACAATCATGCGCGCCGGCGGCCTAGGGGCCGGCGCCTCGTATGACTTTCGGGATACAGCCGGAGCGAGGCAAGGTGCATCCGTGGGGCAGCGGTGGGAACCCGATACGGAATCTTCTGAAAACAAAACCGTTTTCAGCCTGCTGCCTGGAGGGTCTCCCATTGACACGCCAGTATCCATTTGTTAAAAGAGCTGCGGCTTTGCTGAGATTCAGAATCGGGGAGGAACCCATGAAGATACTCGTGAGCGACAAGTTATCCGACGAAGGGGTTAGAATCCTGCGTGAGGGTGGGCTCGATGTTGACGTCAACATCGGCCTGAAGCCGGAGGAGCTCAAGGCGATCATCGGGGGCTATGACGGTCTGGTCGTGAGATCCGCCACCAAGGCCACCGCGGAGATCATCGACGCCGGTAAAAAGCTCAAGGTGATCGGCCGGGCCGGCGCCGGGGTGGACAACATCGATATCGCCGCGGCCAGCAAGCGCGGCATCGTGGTGATGAACACGCCGGGCGGCAACACCGTTACGACCGGGGAGCACGCCATTGCCATGATGATGGCCCTCACCCGCAATATACCCCAGGCAACCGCCTCCATGAAGGAGGAGAAGTGGGACAAAAAGAGCTTCTCCGGCCGTGAGGTTTACAACAAGACCCTCGGCATCGTGGGCATGGGCCGCGTGGGCTCGGTGGTTGCATCCCGCGCCAAGGGACTCAGGATGAACGTGATCGTCTACGATCCCTTCATCTCACAGGAGGTGGCCGAGAAGCAGGGCATCGAACTGGCAGAACTTGAGGAAATCTACAAACGATCCGATTATATCACCGTGCATACGCCTTTGAGCAAGGAGACGCGCGGCCTCATCGGCAAGGAGGCCTTCGAGATGATGAAGGACGGGGTGATGATCCTGAACTGTGCCCGAGGCGGCATCATCGACGAAAAGGCCCTGCTGGAGGCCCTGAATTCCGGCAAGGTGTCAGGGGCCGCCATCGATGTCTTCGAGAAGGAACCGCCGGAAGACTGGTCGCTCGTGAAACACCCCCATGTGATCTGCACCCCGCACCTGGGGGCCTCCACGCTCGAGGCCCAGGAGAACGTGGCCATCGCCATCGCCGAACAGATCGTCGACTACCTTCAGAAAGACGTCATCCGCAACGCGCTTAACGCGCCATCCGTCGGCGTCGAGATGCTCGCCAAGATGCGCCCTTACATCGAGCTGGCCGAGAAAATGGGGCTCTTTACCGGGCAAGTCATGGGTCAGATCATCTCCGACCGCCTGCAGCGTATCACCATCAACTACTGCGGGGAGGCCGCCACCCTCGACACGGAGCCCATCACCATCGCCTGCCTCAAGGGCCTGCTCTCGGTGGTCTCGGACGAGGTGAACTATGTCAACGCACCCATCCTGGTCAAGGAGCGGGGGATCGACCTCGTCACCTCCCAGTCATCCAAGGATGAGGTCTTTGCCAACATGATCGAATTGACCGTGGAGCTTGATTCGGGGAAGCGTTACCTGGCCGGTTCGGTCTTCAATCCCGATGATCTGCGCTTTGTCAAAATCGACAACTATCCCATCGAGGTGATCCCCGAGGGATACATGCTCGTGGTCTACAACCAGGACAAACCGGGGACGGTCGGTCGCATCGGCACGATCCTGGGCGAGTCCGGGATCAACATCGCCAGGCTCTTCCTGGGCCGGGACAGGCAGCAGGGGACCGCCATCATCATCATCAATCTGGACAACGAGATGCCCGACGACGTGATCGAGTCGATCAAAAGCGTACCGAACGCCTTGTCCGTCCAGGAGGTCTCGATCTGATGGCTGGAGCGCACACCAGCGGTGCGGAAAGGAAGCGGTGAAATGGCAAATGTCATAGTGCTGGGCACCCAGTGGGGTGACGAAGGCAAGGGCAAGGTGGTGGACCTCCTCACCGAAAAAACCGACCTCGTCATCCGGTTCCAGGGGGGCAACAATGCGGGCCACACGCTCGTCGTAGGCGACAACAAGGTGATCCTGCACCTGATTCCCTCCGGCATCCTGCACCAGAACAAGGTGTGCGTGATCGGTTCCGGCGTGGTGATCGATCCGGAGGTCCTCCTCCAGGAGATCGAGGAACTCCAGGCCAAATCCCACGACGTGTCACCTCAGACCCTTGCCATCAGTGACCGGGCGCATGTCATCATGCCCTACCACAAGATCATCGATCACGCCCGTGAGTCCTTCCACAAGATTGGCACCACGGGCCGGGGTATCGGGCCGGCCTACGAGGGCAAGGCCCGCCGCACGGGCATCCGCATGATCGATCTCATCCATCCGGAGCTCCTCAAGAAACGCCTCGACATGGCCTTTGACGAGCGGCAGGAGTACATCACCTGCATCCTCAAGGCCAAGGGGTCGGAAAAGGAGCGGATCTTCGATCAATTCGCCGCCCTGGGAGAGAAGCTCAAACCCTATGTCACCGACACCTCGGTGCTGGTCGACCGGGCGATCCGGAACGGCAAGGCCCTGCTCTTCGAGGGGGCCCAGGGGGGGCTGCTGGACCTGGACTATGGAACCTATCCCTATGTGACCTCCTCCAACACCGTCGCCGGCCAGGCCTGTGTAGGGGTCGGCGTGGGCCCCACCCGCATCGACACAGTGCTCGGCATCTGCAAGGCCTACACCACGCGCGTGGGCGAAGGTCCCTTCCCCACCGAACTCGATGACGACATCGGCGAACGCCTGCGGGCCTTCGGCGGTGAGTACGGCGCCACCACCGGCCGGCCACGACGCTGCGGCTGGCTCGACCTCGTGGTGCTGCGCCACTCCATCCGCCTGAGCTCCATCTCGAGGGTCGCCATCACCAAGCTGGATGTGCTCTCCGGGCTGGAGACCATCAAGGTGGCCCGGGCCTACAAGTCTGGCGGAACCGTCCTGGAGACCATGCCCGCCGATCTCTCCCTGTACCCGAACCTGGAGATGGTCTACGACGAGCTGCCCGGCTGGGAGGAAAACATCTCGGACATCAGAGAATACGACGACCTTCCATCTAACTGCCGGGCCTACATCGCCTACATGGAAGAGCGTCTGGGGGTAAGGGCCTCGATCATTTCTGTCGGACCCAAGCGGGATGAAACCATCATCCTGGAGGATCTGTTCTGAAGGCCCTGACCGGGCCCTGGCAACTCAGCCTCAGGTAAAACCGCCCGAACCGCAGGAGCCGGAGCTACACGAAGCGCATTCCTTCTTGGCACTGGCGGTTCGGGATATCTTTTTCTTGAGGTTTGCCGCCTGACACCGGGGACAGACCACCCGGTACTCCTCGTTCAGGCGCACGAGGGCCTCGAACTCGTTGCCGCACTCCTGGCACTCAAACTCGTAGATGGGCATCTTCACCTCCCTTGGCGCTTATGTAGTGTGTCCTGCCATGAATGTCAACGCATGACATTGACCGGCGGATGAACCCCAGGGCAGGCCCTGGATCCTCCTTGAGGCCTCAAGTACTAAGGAATCCGATCCCTAACGATTAAAGACCGGCCCAAATAGGGGTGGACAAAGGCCGTGCCTACAGTATACCCTGAAGCGGTTGTTTTAATGTTTTTCTATAGCAAGGGGGTTTCTCAGGATGGTTGTCAACTGTCATTACCATCTCGACGAGCGTCTGATCACCATCGATGCACTCGGAAAACGCCTTGTGCACGCCTGCGGGGTGCACAAGGCGGCCCTCAAGGGCGCGCTCTGCGACCCCTTCCCCGAGAGGCGCCCGGCGCTGCTGGGCCTCTTGAGATTTCACCTCTCCCTCGTCAGGCTTAAGAATCTTGCCCGCCGCATGCACGCCACCCTCACGCCTTCAGGCGAGCTCCGGTTACCCCACCGGATCATCCGCCGACATGCCCAGCCGGACAATCGCCCGGTTTTCGAGATCATCCGCGCCCATCCGGACACCTACCTCGGCGGGGTCTTCGTCAACCCCACCGGCGGCACCTTCGGCCGAGTGGCCCCGGATAACACCTTCGACTACGGGCGCATCAAGCGCCGTATCGAGGCCCTTACCCGCGATAGCGGGGTCCGCCGACGCCTGCTCGGGGACAATTTCATGCACATCACTTCGTGAGAGGAGGCATCCATGCATATCGATGAGATCAGGCGTATCCTTATCCTGGGGGCCGGCACCATGGGGGCCCAGATCGCATATCTGTGCGCCCGCCACGGCTTTGAAGTGTGTATCTACGACATCTCGGCCGAGGCGCTGACAAAGGCCCGCGAGAGGGTCGCGCGTCTCTGCGAGTGGGGGGTGCGCCACGGGGGCCTGAGCCAGGACAGGGCCCAGGCGACTCGTGCGGGAATGCGCTATACGGACGACCCCAAGGAGGCCGCCCGCGAGGCGGACCTCGTCAGCGAGTCCGTGCCCGAGGACCCCGTGCTCAAGGCCGAGATCTTCGCCCGCTTCCACGCCCTCTGCCCGCCGCATACCGTCTTCACCACCAACACCTCGACGCTGTTGCCCTCCATGCTGGCCGACGCCAGCGGACGACCGGACCGCTTCGCGGCCCTGCATTTTCATGACGTGCGCGTTACCACCATCGTGGACATCATGCCCCATCCCGGCACCTCGCCCGAGACCCTGCACCTGCTCGAAGCCTTCTGTGCCCGCATCGGGCAGGTCCCCATCGTGCTGCAACGTGAGCAGCACGGTTATGTCTTCAACACCATGCTCACGAGCCTGATCGGTGCGGCCCTGACACTGGCCGCCAACGGGGTGGCTGCGGTGGAGGACATCGACCGCGCCTGGATGGGGGTCCTGAACATGCCCATCGGCCCCTTTGGCATCATGGACCAGATCGGCCTGAATACGGTCTTAAGCGTCTGCACCTACTGGGCTTCCCAGACGCGTGACGCCCAGGCCGAGGCCAATGCCGCCTTTGTCAAGGACTATGTGGACCGCAATCTGCTGGGGGTCAAGACCGCCCGGGGTTTCTACGCCTATCCCGCGCCCGCCTATCATGCACCCGACTTCCTGACGCCGGACCCGGGGAGTCAAGGTGCGTGAACTCCCCGGGGTAGACCGGGGCGTGCAGCCCGGCGGGAGGACACCCTGACCGCTCCCGGACGCCGCTACCGGGATGTTTTTCGTGCAGCATGAAATGCAGGCTGCGTATGGCACCTCATGACCATGAAACTCAGGAGGAAATAGCGATGACATCAGCTTACACGTTCTACAAGGTGGAAAAAAGGCCCCCGCTTGTCTGGATCAGCCTCAACCGGCCGGAAAAGAAGAACGCCATGGGGCCTGAGGCCTGGACCGAGATCATCCCCCTCTTCGACGACATCCAGCAGGACGACGAGATCCGGGCCTGCATCATCTCCGGCGAAGGCCGGGACTTCTGTGCCGGCATCGACCTGATGGGCATGGCGCCCCTCGTTCCGGCGCTCAAGGACTGGGACATGAGCGCCGGTGCGCGCAAGAAGCTCTTTCGGGCCATCTTTCCGCTGCAGGACACCATGACCTGCATCGAACGCTGCTCCAAGCCCGTGATCTGCGCCATCCACGGCTTCTGCATCGGGGCCGGGCTCGACATGGCGAGTGCCTGCGACATCCGCCTGGCCTCCGAGGATGCCCGCATATCGCTACGCGAGACGGCGGTGGCCTTCATCGCGGACGTGGGCAGCCTCCAGCGGGTGCCGCACATCGTGGGCCAGGGCATGGCCCGCGAGCTGGCCTACACCGCCAAGTACATCGACGCCCGGCGCGCCCGGGAGATCCTGCTGGTCAACGAGGTCTACCCGGACAAGGCCACCCTCCTTAAGGGGGCCGAGGACATGGCCCTGGAGATCGCCGCCAACTCGCCGCTGGCGGTGCAGGGCTCCAAGGATGTCCTCAACTACTGCCGGGGCAAAAGCATTGCCGACGGGCTGGAGTACGTGGCCGCACGCAGCGCCATGATCCTGCCCTCCGAGGACATGGCCGAGACCATGAACGCCTTCCTCGCCAAGCGCAAGGCACAATTCACCGGCAAATAACCGCTGCCAGCAGCGGGGAATTTGACCCTCAGGTCATTAAAGTTTTTCCATTGGCCTTTCCGATGAGGGTGTTACATGGAAAAGCGCGAGTCGAGAAGACAGAAGACCCTGGAGTGGAAAGACCTCTATGCCAACGCCCGTGTGGGGACACAGAGGTTCAAGCTCCCCATCATGGACATCTCCATCGGCGGTATGGGGGTGCTCATCACGGATGGGTTCTCCCTGCTCCAGGAGGGCACCGAGATCCTGATCGAGACCATGGAGAGACAGGGGCTCGTTATCGCCACCTCTATCCATGGCCGGATCGCCTATCTCGGGCCCGGGGTCCCCTCACGGGCAGGCATCGACTTCTCACCGCAGGACACCCCCATCGAGGCCTTCACCGAGCTGCACAAGGATACGAACGTGGAACGCCTGATCACGGACAGGCTTGAAATCGAGTGCATCTTCACCGAGATCAAGAAGTGGTCGCGCGGATTTGGCGACATGCTCATGATCCACCGGCACAAGGCCATTCCGGCCGAGTTCTTCTATCTCAGGCCCCAGGAAAACAACATGGTGCTCCGGATCGTG
The DNA here is from genome assembly GCA_964618975.1 of uncultured Bacteriovoracaceae bacterium. Classification (GTDB taxonomy): domain Bacteria; phylum Desulfobacterota; class Desulfomonilia; order UBA1062; family UBA1062; genus CAZUDI01. The sequence continues at coordinate 237,529 of CAZUDI010000001.1, forward strand.
CGCCTGTCCGAATTCCGTCTGCCTTTCCAGCCCGAGATCGGCAAGACCTATCCCTTCTATCTCTTCAAGGGTGTGAACGTGATGCTCTTCCACTCCGAGATCCTCGACAAGGTGAAGAACATCATGGAAACCAGCTGGCCGGAGAATCTGCGGCACATCAGCCGCAGGAGCGTCCTGCGCTACCTGGTGACAGGACAGCAGCCCCTCACCGCCAGGATCCTGCACCCCATCAGCATGGAGCACACCGCGGTCATCGTGTGGGACATCAGCATCGAGGGCATGGGGGCCGAGCTCCTGATGGAGGATACCCCCTTCATTGAGGGCATGCACCTGCCTTCCATCCGCATCGACCTGCCCGCAGGGACGGTGGAGGTCTCCGGTGTCGTGCGCTCGGTCAGGAACGAGGACATCCTCCACAAGACCCAGCTCGGCATAGAATTCACCGAGGGCTCAGCCCACTGGCAGGACCGCATCCTGGATTTCATCCTGCAGAGCGACTTCCCATCGGAGGCCATCCTGAACGGAAGCTGATCCATTCAGGAGCACGGATCCCAGGGCAAGCCCCGGCACGCTTCAGGACGCTGGCAGCATCATGGGTATGAACCCCGGGGCCAGCCCAAGGCCCCTGCTTCCCGCTGCAAGCAGAGAGGAATTCGACCCTCAGGCGATCAAGATCACGCCCCCCGAAGAAAGATCCCGGTCTGACGCCGCAGACGTCGGGGGCCTTGCGTGCCCCCCTGTTGCTCACACGTGGTAGTATGACCGGTACCACTCCACGAAGCGGGGGATACCCTCTTCCACCGGAATCCGGGGCCTAAACCCGATGGCCAGCTCCAGATCCTCGGCATCGGCCCAGGTGGCGATCACGTCGCCCGGCTGGAGGGGCAGGAGCCGCTTATGCGCCGTCATCCCCAGGGCCTTCTCGAGCACACCCACAAAGTGCAGCAGCTCCACCGGGTGCGAACCCCCGATATTGTAGAGGCGGTAAGGGGCGTAGCTGACGGCCGGGTCGGGGTGATCGCCGTTCCATTGCGGTTCGGGGTGTGGGATGAGGTCCATGACCCTGACGAGCCCCTCGACAATATCGTCGATGTAGGTGAAGTCGCGCCGCATCTGACCGTGATTGTAGATATCCACGGTCTCGCCCCTGAGGATCGACTGCGTGAAGGTGAAAAGCGCCATGTCCGGCCGCCCCCACGGGCCGTAGACCGTGAAGAACCGCAGCCCGGTACAGGGCAGCCCGTAGAGGCTGGCATAGGTATGCGCCATGAGCTCGTTGGCCTTCTTGGTGGCCGCATACAGACTCACCGGGTGATCCACCGTGTCGTGCACACTGAAAGGCATGCGGGTGTTGGCCCCATAGACCGAGGAAGACGAGGCATAGACGAGATGGGGTATCTGGGCCTGGCGGCAGCCTTCGAGGATATTGAGAAAGCCCGCCAGGTTGGATTCGATGTAGGCATGGGGATTCTCCAGGCTGTAGCGCACACCGGCCTGGGCGGCCAGATGCACCACCCGTTCAAAATCCCCGCCCCCGAAGAGCTGCTCCACGCTCTGGCGGTCTTCAAGGCCCGTGTGACAGAAGTCGAAGCGGGGGTGTTCCTGCAGCCGAGAGAGGCGCGCCTGTTTGAGCTTAGGATCGTAGTAGGGGTTGAGGTTGTCCATTCCGGTGACGGCATGCCCTTCCTGAAGCAGCCTTTCTGCCAAGTGGTAACCGATAAAGCCCGCGGCACCCGTAACGAGTATCTTCATTCGTGGCTCCCCATCTAATTCATTTCACATCTGTATTTCCGTTCTAACCATACTCGTCATTATTTTCAATGGACATTAATGGCCTGAAGGTCAAATGCCCCGCTGCTTGCAGCGGAAAGCAGGGGCCTCGGGCTTGCCCTGGGGTTCATGTCCATGATTCCATCCGGTCCGGGTCCGTGGTGAGCGTGCCCCCGCCTTATTATGTTTTTTCCGGATCTGTCCGATGTATCAGATAGCATACGTCGTGATTTTCGAGGGTGGGCATGCAGACAACGGGCACGTACGGCAGCACGGACACACAGGGCAGTTCCAGGATTCTGATCATCGACGACCGCCCTGTCATCCGCGACATGCTCCGCGGGAAACTCTCGGAGGTGACCTCTGACATCAGCGAGGCGGAAAGCGGCACCCAGGGCCTCGACCTGGCGCTGAACGCGCCCTTCGACCTCATCCTGACCGATGTCGAGATGCCGGGCATCGACGGCTACGCCCTGTGCGAACTGCTCAAGAATTCCCCCCGCACCCGGAGCATTCCGGTGGTGATCGTCAGCATGCACGAGAGCGAGGCCGCCATCGACCGCGGCCTGCGTGCGGGTGCCGCGGCCTATATCGGCAAATCCGAGATGGACCACACCCTCGTGCCCACGGTCAGGCAGGTTCTCTCCAAAACATCCTTCCGGCAGAAGAACGTGGTCCTGGTGGTGGACGATTCCTTCTCCATCCGCAGGGTGGTCCGTCAGGGGCTCGAGGAGGTGGGGTTCGTGGTGGCGGAGGCCGCCAACGGACAACAGGCCCTCGCGATGCTGAGGGAAGATCCGCTCCCCGACCTGATCCTGAGCGACATCGAGATGCCGGCCATGAACGGGGTGGAACTCGTGAAACGCCTGCAGGCCGATCCCGATCTGGCCTCCATCCCGGTGATCATCATGAGCTCCCACGACGACCGGGCGCTGGTGCGCCGCATGCTGAACCGCGGGGCGCTCAACTACCTGGTCAAGCCCTTCAATCTGGACCAGCTCGTCCATGCCGTGGACAAGACCCTGGAAGACCGTTTCCTGCTCCTGCTCAAGGACCGCCAGCGCTTCGAGAACGAACGCCGCCTCATGCTGGCGAGCTTCACCAGCCTGGTGACCGCCCTGGAGGCCCGCGACCTCTACACCCGGGGCCATTCGGAATCGGTGGCCACGATCCTCACCGGGATGGGGGTGATCATGGGCCTGGAAGAGGAGGATCTCGACGCCCTGAGGATCGCCGGCACCTTCCACGACATCGGCAAGATCGGGGTTCCCGACCAGGTGCTCCTCAAGCCGGGGTCGCTGAGCTACGAGGAATTCGCCATCATCAAGCAGCACCCCACCATCGGGGCCCACATTCTCTCCCCCATCCCCACCGTCAAGTCCGTCATCCCGGTCATCCTGCACCACCACGAACGCATGGACGGCATGGGGTATCCCGAGGGCCTTGTGGGGGCCAAGATTCCGCTCTGGGCGCGCATGGCCGCGGTGGCCGACACCTACGACGCCCTGACGAGCGACCGCCCCTACCGCAAGGGCATGCCTCGCGAACGGGCGCTGCAGGTGATCGAGGATATCCGCCACGACCAGCTCTGCCCGGACTGTGTCCAGATCTTCATGCAGTATATCTCAGATCACGACCCGAAATCCGAGATGGCATAGATGTGCGGGATGTGCCGGAGCTGCGCTTTCCCCCCGTCGGGGTCCACCAGGAGGCCCTGCATGCCTACGGTACAGCCGGCATGCACATTCGCGGCGCGATCGTCGACGATCAGATACTCGCCCATATCACCGCCGTAAAGTTCCCTGACCTTGCGGAAGGGGTAGGAAAGCGGCTTGGGCTGGAAATCCATGTACTCGATGGTGAAGATGTCACTGAAGAGATCGATCACCCCCAGGCAGGCGAGCACCCGCTGCACGTAGGCCAGGGATCCGTTGGAGAAGGCCACCAGCTTCCAGGGAAGGCCTGAGAGCACCTCGTAGAGGAGCGGGTCGGGAAGGAGCAGGTCCTCCACCGGGACATCGTGCACCGCCTTAAGGTAGACGCTGGGGTCCACGCCGTGATGCTGCATGAGCCCGCCCAGGGTCGACCCGAAGTCGCGGATATAGGCCCTTCTCAGCCGCCGGGTGCGCCAGGGACCGATCCTGAGGTGCGACATCACGAAGGCGTCGATGCGCCGGTTGACCTCACCGAAGGGTCCGCTCCCCTTGGCATACAGGGTCTCGTCCACATCCACGAGCGCCACCTGCACGTCCTGCCCCGCGTCTGCCTGTCCCATCATCACCTCCAAAACGGCATCCCGACCGCCATCAAGGGCGGGATGAGCAGATTGACCGCCACGTTCCAGCCCCTGGCCGGCTCCAGCGAGGGGGTATCCTCGGCAGGCTGCATCACCCCCCGCAGCGGGGAAAGAGCCAGCAGCAGAATGCCCAGTAAAAGCAGACAGCCGGCCGGCAGGTATCCCCTAAGCCACCCCCCGAGGGGCACCGCATAGGCGCACACGAAGAACACCCCGGAGGCTGGGCTACTCATCGTCAAAAATCTCCATCTGAGTGGTGGCGGGGTTGATTCCCAGGTAGACGAAGGCCCGACTCGTCATCTGCCGCCCCCGGGGGGTGCGCTTGATGAGGCCCTGCTGGATGAGGTAGGGCTCGTAGACGTCCTCGATGGTGTCGCGATCCTCCCCGATGGAGGCCGCCAGTGATTCGATCCCTACGGGACCGCCGCCGAAATGCTCCGCCATGGTGGTGAGGATCTTGCGGTCCATACGGTCCAGCCCGCGGGTGTCGATGTCCAGGCGCGAGAGTGCCAGGTCGGCGATCTCGCCCTCGATGGTGCCCTGTCCCTTGACGTCGGCGAAGTCGCGCACCCGTCTCAGCAGCCGGTTGGCGATGCGGGGCGTGCCTCTGGAGCGCCGGGCGATCTCGGAGAGCCCCTCGGGCGTGGCAGCGATGCCGAGGATGGCCGCCGAGCGCGTGAGGATCTCGATCAGCTCGTCCTGGGTGTAAAACTCGAGGTGGCCGATGATGCCGAAGCGGTCCCTCAAAGGCGAGGTGATCATCCCGGCGCGCGTGGTGGCCCCCACCAGGGTGAAGGGGTTGAGATCGATGCGGATCGAGCGCGCCGAGGGCCCCTGGCCGATGATGATGTCCAGCTTGAACTCCTCCATGGCGGGGTAGAGGATCTCCTCCACGGTGGAGCCGAGCCGGTGGATCTCGTCAATGAAGAGCACGTCGTGCGGTTCCAGGTTGGTGAGAATGGCCGCCAGATCCCCGGATTTATCGATGGCCGGCCCGCTCGTGACCCGCAGGCCCGCATCCAGCTCATGGGCGATGATATAGGCCAGGGTGGTCTTGCCGAGACCGGGAGGGCCGTAGAACAGACAGTGGTCGAGGGCCTCGCCCCGCTTGCAGGCCGCAGCGATGAACACCGCCAGGTTGTCCTTGAGGGCCTCCTGCCCCACGTACTCGCCGAGGGACCTGGGGCGAATGCTGTTTTCGAAGCCGGCCTCCTCGCGGTCGGATTGTTGGCCTGTCAGGTTCTCGCGCATCACATCAGTTCCTTGAGCGCCTGGCGGATGAGGTCCTCGACGCTGTCGGCCTCAAGCCCGTTCAATGCCCGACGGGCCTCCCGCTCCGAGTAACCCAACGAAACCAGCGCCGCCAGGGCGTCCTCACCCGCACGGCCTTCCCGAGGAAGACCCCGGCACTGGTATTGTTTGGAAATCTTTTCCTTGAGGTCCAGCACGATGCGTTGGGCGCTCTTCTTGCCGATGCCCGGCAGGGTGCACAGATAGGAGACGTTCTCGCTGACTACCTCTTCCAGGAAGCGGTTGGGTTCGACCCCGGCGATGATATTCATGGCCGTTCTGGGCCCCACCCCGGTGACATTCAAAAGCAGCGTGAATATCTCCCGCTGGCGCTGATCCACAAAGCCATAGAGGTTAAGCGCATCGTCGCGGCTGATGAGCACGGTATAGAGCATCACCTCGTCACCGAGCCCCAGTTGCCGGTCGATGCCGGCGGGCATGTGGACGTGGTAGCCCACACCTGCGACCATCAGGGTGACATCCGCCTTTCCCAGGTGGGCCACCTGCCCTTTAAGCATGCTGATCATACCACCAACCTCTGCATGCGGCGACAGCTGGAATGACACACGCCCACGGCCAGGGCATCACTGGCGTCCGGGGAGGGGATCGAGCGCGCCGGCAGGTTCAGGATCGTGCACACCATGGCTGCCACCTGATCCTTGCCCGCCTGGCCATAGCCGCAGGTGGCCTTCTTGATCTCGGTGGGGGCATATTCGAAGACCGGGATATCGAGCAGGGAGGCGGCGAGGATGGCGACCCCGCGTGCCTGACCGAGCTTCAGTGCCGTGGCCGCATTCTTGTAGTGAAACGAGGTCTCCAGCGCCACCTCTGCGGGGTGATAGGCCTCGAACACGGACCTCAGTTCCAGGAAGATCGCCCTGAGCCTCTCAGGGAGCTCATCCCCGCCGGGACGGATGGCGCCATGCGCCACATGGCGCAGGCTGGTGGACGTCTGTCCCATGATCTCGATCACCCCATATCCGGTGATGCGGGTTCCCGGATCGATGCCACAGATAATCATGCCTCTTGCAGCTTGGCCATTTCGTCGTCATCGATGTCGAAGTTGGAGGAGACGGCCTGAACGTCTTCGAGGTCCTCCAGGGCGTCCAGCAGCTTCAGGGTCTGCAGGGCGTGCTTGCCGGTCAGCTTGACATTGGTCTGGGGGATCATGGAGATCTCCAGGGACTCGTATTCGATCTGCTTGTCCTCCAGGGCCGCCCGCAGGTCCTCCAGATTCTCCGGGGCGATGAGGATCTCGAAGGTATCCCCCTGGTCGGTGATATCATCGGCGCCGGCACCGAGCGCGATGTCATAGAGGGTGTCCTCGTCCACGGCGGACTTGTCGACAGAGGCAAAGCCCTTCTTGTCGAACATCCAGCTCACACAGCCGGTCTCGCCCAGGTTTCCGTTGTGTTTGGAGAAGAGGTGTCGTATATCGGCCACCGCGCGGTTCTTGTTGTCCGTCAGCACATCCACCATGACGGCGACGCCGCCGGGGCCGTAGCCTTCGTAGGAGGATTCTTCGAGGCTGTAGCCCTCGAGCTCGCCGGTGCCCTTCTTGATGGCACGCTCGATGTTTTCCTTGGGCATATTGGCCGTCTTGGCCGAACTCACCGCGGCGCGCAGACGCGCGTTGCCCTCGACATCACCGCCCCCCATACGAGCCGCCACGGTGATCTCCTTGATAATCTTGGAGAACAGCTTGCCGCGCTTGGCATCCTGGGCCCCCTTTTTGTGCTTGATGGTGCTCCATTTATTGTGACCGGACATACAACCCCCTTTAGTTGTGTTTCTGGCCACTTTCTAGCACAAAGCACTGTTGTGCGCAATCAGCGGCACACGGCGTTTGTCAGATCATCCGAGGCCTTGCCAGACGTCCCCGGGATGGCCATCGACCCTGAAAGGCTTTTGTCTTTAGCGGCAAGAGCATCGCTGGAATCCCGCGGTAAAAGGCCCCATACAAGATTTGGGTAAAGACCGGGGCCATAGCCCGGAGCAGTTGCGGATCTTATTCCCGCAGGCACTCAGGATGGCTTTGATGTCGTCCCCATCCCTGGAGACGATTAGGCTCCCGGGACGGGGCTCGAGCTGCATGTGACCGACCTGCGGCTCCGTCACCTCACATGCACACACCTGACGGCCCGGATCACGCCTGATACGCGGTCGTGGTGCCGGCCACGGCCGGCACCCCCTCCGCGCGCATCAGCTGTGCCAGCTCCCTGATCCGCTGCTCGGCCTGGCCGACCGCCGGGGTCTCGAGCTCCGCCAGGGGATAGTCAAGCCCCAGGCTGGCATACTTCTCGACCCCCAGCTTGCGGTAGCGCAGCAGCTGCACCTGCCGGACGCATGCGTTCAACTCGGCCGCGACGAATCTCGCGGTCGCGACGAGGTTGGCTTCATCGTCGTTGTAGCCGGGTATCACCGGCACCCGGATCACCATGGGCTTGCCGGAGCGTGCCGTCGAGCGGATGTTCTCGAGGATGCGCTCGTTGCCCACCCCGGTGCAGTGCCGGTGCCGCTCCGGGTCCATATGCTTGATGTCGCAGATGATCAGGTCGGCCTGCGGCGCGACCTCTTCGAGGATCCGCGGCTGGACATGCATGGCCGTCTCGAGACAGGTATGCAGCCGCTCCCGGCGGCAGAGTCGCAGCAGCTCCCGCGTGAAGCGCCACTGGAGAAGCGGCTCACCGCCCGAGACGGTCACTCCGCCGCCGGAGCGTTCATAGAACGGCACATCCCGCCGGATGACCTGCATCACCTCCTCGAGACTCATCCACGCGCCCCAAGTGATGATCGCCTCGGCCGGGCAGGCCTCGACACAGGCCCGGCAGGCGGAACAGACCGCACGGTCGATGCCTGCGACAAGGCCCCCGCTGAAGACGAGGGCCTCCCGGGGGCAGGCCTCGAGGCACAGGCCACACTTGTCCGAGCCGAGGCAGCGGTTAGGGCGCAGCCCCACCTCGGGAGCGGCCCGGAGGCTTTCGGGATTGCTGCACCACAGGCAATGCTGCGTACAGCCCTTGAGGAAGATCTCGGTCCGGATGCCGGGTCCATCGTGCACCGTGTAGCGCTGGATATTGAAGACGCAGCCGCGATGCGGTTCACCTGCTGACCGATCACTGACCAAACGAGAATCATGGGCATGAACCCCAGGGCAAGCCCTGGACCCTGCTTTCCGCCGCAAGCGGCGGGGAATCTGACCCTCAGGCCAGTGCATCTGCTTGGATCGTTCATCTGGCATTATAGGCCTCGCCGAATCCAACCGACGCGTTTGCCGGGGTTGATGTCGCTCCAGGTGAAGATCCCGGTTGCAGCGGCAGGATATGCGGCCGCAACCGGGACGACCGTCGTCAATCGAACGAAAGCTCGGTGCGACCGATAATGTCGTCCTGTAGGCTGCGGCTGAGCTCGGTAAAAGGCGCACTGTAGCCGGCCACGCGCACATACAGGCCCCGGCCGTACTTGAGTGGATTTGCCTGCGCATCCAGCAAGGTCTCCCTGCTGACGACATTAAACTGGCTGTGAAGCCCCTTGCGCTGGAAGAAGGTCTGCATCAGGTCGATGAAATTCTGCTCGCCGGTTTCGCCCGTCAGGGCCGCGGGGGTGAACTTCCAGTTCAGCAGGGTGCCATTGCCGGCGCGGGCGTGGTTGAGCTTGGTGACTGACATGGCGATGGCCGTGGGCCCCTTGACATCGTGGGACGCGACCTTGGTGTGCACCGCGCCCAGGCAATCCGAGACCGCCTCGCCGGCCTGACGGCCGTCGGGCGAGGCCCATTGAAGCTGCCCGATGGGGACATTGGCCGAGACCGAGTAGACCCCCGGCTGGAAGACCCCGCCATGGGCGGTCGGCCTGCCTTCGATATGCTTGCAGTAGGTGTCGAACGCAAAGCGGGCCAGCTCGTCGGCATAATCATCGTCATTGCCGTAATGATGAACCTTCTCGCTGTTGACCAGGGCGCAGAGGGTCTCAAAGCCCTCCCAGTTCTTCTCGAGTGCCTCCAGCAAGTCCGCGCCGCTGACGCGCCCTTCTTCGAAAACCAGTTGCTTGATCGCGGCCAGGCCGTCAGCCACCGTGCCCACACCGACCCCCTGGGGCCCGCTGAAGTTGTACTTGGCGCCGCCGGCGGAGACATCGAGGCCCCTGTCGATGCAGTCATCGACCAGCAGCGAGAGGTAGGGCAGGGGTTTGAGCTGCTGGTGGGCCAGGTCCATGATATTGATGCAGCGGGTCATGAGGTCGCACCAGTATTTCATCTGGGAGTCATAGGCCGTCAGCACCTCGTCGAAGCCCTTGAAATCCGCCAGGGAGCCCGTGGCCAGGCCCAGCTGTCCGCCGGCCCCGGCGCAGACCGGGTGGCGCGGACAGTGCTCGCCGCAGGCCAGGCAGCGGCCGTTGTTGATGGCCAGTTCCAGAATCTTGGACATGCTGAAGTAGGCGGCATCGTGCCAGCCGTATTCACGCCCGGCGGCATCCACCTCCACACAGCCGACCACGCAGTAGTCGCGGGCGTCTTCGAGCGAGCGGCCCTTGGCGGTCATGGCCGGGATGATGACCTCGTCGTTGAAGATCTTGGGCTCGCCCATACCCATCTTGACGATCTTGGTTACCTTGACCCACAGGTCGCGCGGGGAGTTGGCGTGGAAGCGCACCGCGTTCCAGGGGCCGGCCAGGCGGGTATGCGGCAGGGCGTCCAGGAACATGTAGGTCAGGTCGTTGGTCGCGTCAAAGCCCTGGGTGTCCTGTCCGCCGAGGGTGATGCAGCTGCCGCCGACATGCCGGCCGCTGTTGGCATCCACCGTGAGCATGTCGCGAATCTTCATGAGCTCCTGGATCTTGAGTAGCTGGGCCTCGATCAATTCCTGGGCGAAGTCTTTCGTAATGAGCCCGGCATCTACATCGCGGCGGTAGAAAGGGTAGAGGTACTGGTCGATGCGGCCGTAGGAGACCGAGTGCCCATTGGACTCGATCAGGATGATGTTGGAGACGAAATACCACAGCTGCATGACCTCGTAGAAGTTCCGGGGTGGATTCTCGGCGGTCCAGGCCAGATTGGCGGCGATGGCCTCGAGCTCCTGCCGGCGTTGATCGTTGCCGGCCCGCTCTGCCCTTTGCCCGGCCAGGACGGCATACCTCTTGATATAGTTGATCACGGCATCGATCACGATCAGCTCGGCGCGGTAGAAGTCGCGCCGCTTGAGGTCGGCGGGCAGGTGGGGGTCGATCCCGGCGAGCTTGTCCTCCACCCGCTTCCTGAGCCCTGACCAGCCGTGGCAGAAGATGAAGTCGTAGTTGGGCGAGACGTGCCCTACCCCACCGTACATGTAGAGCAGCAACAGGAAGACGCCCTTGCCGACCGAGGCCGTGCCTTTATTTTCATCCTCGTCCATCATGTTCAGGATGCGGTCGGATACGGTTCGACCCTGCCAGTAGGGATGGATCGCCTTGAGGCGTTCGTCGGTTTCCGGGCTGGAGTAGTACTGGTCGTGCGCGCGCTCCATGAAGGGGAAGTTTTCGATCTCGTTGATGATCCAGTCGAGCGAGAACTCCGGAAATATCGGGCCGGCATTCGGCGGAGCGCCGGCATTGCCCACGATCAGTTCGTCGTCGTAGATGTCGATGGGGATGTTTTCCATGATGTAGGCCAGGGACTTGGCGCACTTGATGATCTGAGTTTCACCATCGAATTTCTGGTAGGCCTCGGTCAGCAGGCAGGCCCGTTCGGCATCGACCGAATAATAGGTTCCATTGATTATGCGTTCGCGCAACCTGTTGATGCGGGGATAGGGTGAATCGTTATCCCACATGGCAGATACGCCAACGCCCCAGTCCTTGTCGATCGCTTCGATACCACACGGTCGTGAAACGCGCATTTCAGGCAGTGCCCTCATAAACATCTCCTTGTCAGACCTTTATTGATAACACTGTTATTGTTATTGAGTACACCGTTCATGCTTCAACGTCAAGCCTGAACATGATCAAGCATCCGGGCAGGCCTTGGGTGAGCATCTGACGTAAGCCAGTTCATTTCATGCATGATAAACTTGGGTATGCCCCCCGGGGCAAACGCCGGGCCCCCCTTGACGACGCCAGTGGTATGGAATGCGACCCCGAGCGATTAAGATGATGAAGATGCTGAATTGCCAATACGTGAAGCTGCGTCGGGCCGCCGTGATTGACCCCTTGAATATATTGGGCTAATAGATTAGCCAGCCTGATGTTGCGTTGAATATATCCAGGCAATGTCCACAAGCTAAGTTGTATGGTGGGAAATTGAGATATGGCCAACAAGCCCAGAAGACCCGAGACGATCGATGCCGAAAAGAGGCGCATGAGTGAAGTCGCCTTGAAGATGATCTCTGTCGGCGGACTCAAATCGCTGAGCATGCGCAAGCTGGCCCAGCAACTCAAAATATCGCCATCGACCATTTACAATTATTTCCGCAATCGCGACGAACTCTATCTCTATGTCCTGAACCGGGGGTTCGAGCTTCTCTATGAAGAATTCCGCCGGGCATATGACTCGCAGGATGAACCTGTCGCCAGGTTGCGGGCCATGGCAACGGCGTTCTTGCGGTTCGGCAAGCGTGAACCGAACTACATCGGCATCATGTTCACCATGGACGTGCCAAAATATCGCGACTATATCGGCACAAAACACGAGCGGACGGCATCGTATGAGCTGAGCACCGCCCTGAGGGTGCTGGATTTCTTGATCCTGGTCCTTTATGAAATCGCAGAGGTCAATCCGGCCATCGCCAGGGACGATGTCCCCTATCATGCCTTCAAGATATCCAACGAACTGATCGGCCTCGTGTCGATTATCAACAGCAACCTCATATCCTACCTGATCGATGACATCGATACGCAGGTAAACAGGGTATTGGATGATGCTATGAGGCCCTTCGAACCGCGTGGTTGAAGGGCCGGCTGTCCCTCAGGAACTCGCCGGATCCCTTACCCTGGGGTGTCGATGTGCGCCGCCATATGATATCGGCCGGAACCGCACATCTTAAAGGCCGGCAAGGACACACCTCCTTGGGCCGACCCCAGCCCTATGCGTGCACCCTTGCCGGACGAGGAGGCGCTTTGGTCATCGATCGAGACGCAGGGGTACCGGCCGGCGGCCCGAGCGGATGAACAAGGTCGGGTTGAGGGGCAGACCGATCCTGAGCCGATCCTGTCTTATCAGGCCTGAAGCTTTGCCGGGGGGTCATTTTTTATCTTTTCAATCTGAGGACTTGCCGTTGTATTGCCGATTGACTCGCCGAGGGTTTCCCTGTATTTTTTCAGGTCGGGACAGGAACGCCGGAAAAGGAGGCCTCCCTGGTGAGGGGGGGGCCCCCGCACAGCGATTCACAACGGTTCGTCTGTGACGCGAAGGTCCCCCACATCACATGAAAGGAAGGCATATGGTTAAGGTCGGCTTTATCGGATGGCGCGGCATGGTGGGTTCGGTTCTCATGGATCGCATGCGCTCAGAGAACGATTTCCACGGCTTCGAGGCCGTGTTCTTCACGACCTCCCAGGTGGGTCAGGAGGGTCCGGACGTGGGGATGACGATTCCCCCGCTCAAGGATGCCTATGATACCACCGAACTCGCCACGACCGATATCATCGTCACCTGCCAGGGCAGCGACCACACCAAAAAGGTCTATCCCCAACTCCGCCAGGCCGGGTGGAAGGGATTGTGGATCGATGCCGCCTCGAGCCTCAGGCTGGAGGAGACGAGCGTGATCGTGCTCGATCCGGTGAACCGCTCCGTGATCGACCAGGCCCTCGCAAGCGGCGTGAAGGACTTCATCGGCGGCAACTGCACGGTGAGCCTCATGCTCATGGCCGTCGGCGGCCTGTTCCAGGAGGGTCTCGTGGAGTGGGCCACCTCCATGACCTATCAGGCGGCCTCCGGGGCCGGGGCCAAGAACATGCGCGAACTCGTGGAGCAGATGGCCTTCATCGGCACGGCCGCGAAAGACCTCCTCAAAGAGCCGACCGCCGTCGCCCTGGAACTCGATCGCGCGGTGCTCGCCGCCATGCACGACCCGCACTTCCCCACCCGGAACTTCGGCTTCCCCCTGGCAGGCAGCGTGCTGCCCTGGATCGACAGCGCCATGGAAAACGGGCAGAGCCGGGAGGAATGGAAGGGTATCACCGAGACCAACAAGATCCTCAATACGCGCACGCCCATCCCCGTGGACGGTATCTGTGTGCGTGTGGGGGCCATGCGTTGTCATTCCCAGGCTCTGACCCTCAAGCTCACGCGGGATCTGCCCCTGGCCGAGATCGAGGCCATCATCGCCCGGGCCAACCCGTGGGTGAAGGTGATCCCCAACACCAAAGAAGCGACCCTCGCCCATCTGACTCCGGCCGCGGTGACCGGCACGCTCGACGTCCCGGTGGGCCGCATCCGCAAGCTCAACCTCGGGCCGGAGTACCTCAGCCTCTTCACCGTGGGCGACCAGCTCCTCTGGGGTGCGGCCGAGCCTATCCGTCGCATGTTCAGGATCGCGCTGGAGCATCTGGGCTGAACGCCCGGCCCCTGCGGCCCTGGCAGACCTTTGCCCCCATGCTCCGCCAGCGACCGGGGATCGGACAGAAGGGGGGCAAAGGGGTGTCTTAATGCGACCTCCCCCGCTGCTTGCAGCGGAAAGCCGGGGCCTTGGGCGTGAGCTGGGATTCGTACCCCTGATTAAATCCTGCCGCTTGTGTTATAACACAGCTCCGGTATAATCGTGGGCCGCTGGCGCCTTGCAGAATCTGCCGCTCGAGGGAGTATGCCATGATGAGGCTTTCGTATGTGTGTGTCTATCAGTTCAAGATCACCCTCAAGGGGATCAAGCCCCCCATCTGGAGGCGCATTCAGGTACCGTGTTCCTATACCTTCTGGGATCTCAGCGTGGCCCTGCAGGATGCCATGGGCTGGTTCGGTTACAACGGTCACCTGTTCGAGGTGCGTCACCCCCTCACCGGACACAGGGAGCACATCGGGATTCCCGACCTGGAGGCGCACCCCGATGCCGATGAGCTTTCATCATGGGGGTTGCACCTCTCACAATACTTCACCCGGGACAACCGCAGCGCTAAATATATCTATGATTTCAATGACTGGTGGGAACTTACCCTCCGGCTCGAAAGGATCCTGCCCCGCGCCCTGCACCTGAGCTACCCCCGCTGTCTGGGGGGCGCGCGCGTATGCCCGCCCGAGGATATCGGCGGGGTCATCGACTACGGGGAGTTCCTGGAGATCGTCGGCAATCCCGACCACGAAGAGCACCAGCGGATCATGGAATGGGTGGGGCAGGATTTCGATCCGGAGCGCTTCAATCCGGACGAAATCTGGTTCGACGACCCCCGGGCCCGCCTGCAGGACTTCCTGGCCTGAGGCGCAAGGGGCTTCGCACGCGGGGAAAGACCCTCCCGGCGGGGAATGCGACCCTCGGGCCAGACATGGATATGAGCCCCAGGACAAGCCCAAGGCCCCGGCTTTCCGCTGCAAGCGGCGGGGAATGCGTCCCTCGGGCGATTAAAGGCCGGACCGTCCTTTCCCGATACGCAAGATATCTGGGATGCGATTAGGGTAAGGGTTTGGGAGGGACTTGATCGGTGCAGACAGGCCTGCTTACCGATATCATAATCATTCTGGGACTCTCCGTCACGGTCATGCTCGTGATCCTGCGTTTCCGGGTACCGGCAATCATCGGTTACCTGCTGACCGGGATCCTGGCCGGCCCGCACGGGCTCAGGCTCATCGGCGCCGTGCACGAGGTGGAGCTCATCTCCGAGGTGGGGGTGGTGCTGCTGCTGTTCTCCATCGGCATCGAGTTCTCGCTGAGGAACCTCCTCCAGATCCGGCGGGCCGTCTTCGTCGGCGGCACACTGCAGGTCGTCCTGACCGTGAGCGTGTGCGCCCTCATCGCCTCCGGCCTGGGTTTTCCCGCGCCCAAGGCGCTGTTCTTCGGGTTTCTCTTCGCCCTGAGCTCCACGGCCGTGGTCCTCAAGATCCTGACGGAGAGGGCCCAGATCGAGACCCCCCACGGCAAGATCGCCCTGGCGATCCTCATCTTCCAGGACATGGTCGTGGTGCCCATGATGATCCTCACCCCCCTGCTGGCAGGGATGTCGGGGCCGAGCGGGACGCCGCCGCTGATCCTCGTGGCGCGCGGATGTCTCCTGATCCTCTTCCTGATAGCGGCCTACAAATGGATCGTACCGGCCCTGCTCTTCCAGGTGGCCAAGACCAAGAGTCGCGAGCTGTTCCTGATCAGTGTCGTGTTCATCTGCTTCTCCGTGGCCTGGCTCACGTCCTCGATGGGCCTGTCCCTGGCCCTGGGGGCCTTCCTGGCCGGGCTGATCATCTCCGAGTCCGAATACAGTCACGAGGCCCTGGGGAGAATCCTGCCCTCGCGGGACATCTTCGTGAGCTTCTTCTTCATCTCCATCGGCATGCTCATGGACGTGGGCTTCCTCCTTGGCAACCCCGCCTACCTGATGCTGCTCACCGCCTGTGTGATATTCATCAAGGTCCTCACCGGGGCTATCGCCACCGGCGCCCTGGGCTACCCGCTGCGCACCGTCGTGCTGACCGGGCTGGCCCTGGCCCAGGTGGGGGAATTCTCCTTCATCCTCTCGCGCTCGGGCATGGAACTCGGCCTCCTGGACGAGCATGCCTACCAGCTCTTCCTGAACATCTCGCTGCTCTCCATGGCCGTCACCCCGGCCCTGATCCACTTCTCCGCCCCCCTGGCCGAGCAGGCCATGCGCCTGCCCCTGCCACTTAGCCTCAAACAGGGCCGCATGGCGCTCTCCCCCCTTGGCGATCCGGAGAGCGCCGCGCCGCTGACCGATCACCTCATCATCATCGGGTTCGGTGTGAACGGCCGCAATGTGGCCCGCGCCGCAAACAGGGCCGGCATCCCCTTCTGTGTGCTCGAGCTCAACCCCGAGACCGTGAGGGCCGAACGGGAGGCCGGGGTGCCCATCGTCTACGGCGATGCCTGCCAGGACGCCGTGCTGACGCACGTGCGCATCGAGCACGCCCGCACCGTGGTCACGGCCCTGCCCGATGCGGCCTCCACCCGCCGGATCGTCTCCCTGGCCCGGCAGCTCAATCCGCGGGTGCACATCATCGCCCGCACGCGCTTCATCGCCGAGGTGGGCCCGCTCTTCGACCTCGGGGCCGACGAGGTCGTGCCCGAGGAATTCGAGACCTCGATCGAGATCTTTTCGCGCGTGCTCTCCGGCTACCTGATCCCCTCCGAGGACATCGAGCGCCTGGCGCGCGAGCTGCGTGCGGACGGCTACGGGCTCTTCCGCCGCCCCACCTTCGACAGCGGCACGCTGCACGACCTCTCGCTGGAGCTCTCGGAGCTCAAGATCACCGCCTTGCGCCTGCACGCCGGCAGTGCCTGCGACGGCAGGACCTTAAAGGAGATCGAGCTGCGCAAGCGGCACCGGGTCAGCGTCCTGGCCCTCCGCCGCCGGGGCGGGATCATCCTCAATCCCTCCGGCGATGAGATGCTCCTGGCGGGCGACGAGCCCATCGTGGCCGGCAAGATGGAAGACATTACGGCGGTCAAGCCCCTCTTCCGCTCGCAGGGAGACCCCTCATAGGCGCTGCCCCTGGGAGCCCCGACCGGGGATGGGCCATCAGCGTTGGCCCCGCAAAGGGTCCTCGATTCCGCGACCCGACCACCGTCGGGTTCGTGTTCCCCAAAAGGCTCATGGGACCAGGCAGAAACGGCGGAGAGACCCACGCCCCTATTTAACGCTTGACACGCCGCACGATGTCGATTAGTGGATAATGCATCTGGGAGAATAAAAATATCGGACTTGAATCCTACCTTACGAAGGAAGCATCCCCTGTTTCCCTTTTCAAGCAAAATTCACTGATGATATCTTGACGCTTTCAGAAATACAAAACACAGGTTCTCTGAGCTTGCCAAGCTTAAAGGATCTGGAACATGAGGTAATGCATGGCAAAAGGAACAGTGAAGTGGTTCAACGAGTCAAAGGGTTTCGGTTTCATCACCACGGAAGGCGGGGACGACGTCTTCGTTCACCACACCTCGATCAGAGAGGATGGCTTCAGGACACTCGATGAGGGCCAGAATGTGACCTTTGACATCGTCGAAGGACCCAAGGGGCCCCAGGCATCCAACGTATATAAATCCTAAGCAACCCTTAAGGGGCCGGCGCCTGCCTGCAGGCGCCGGCCCCTTATTTCGACCGACCCCCTCTCGGGGGCCAGTTTCCCGAAAACCACTGCCGTCACGCAATCAAGCGCGACAGCCCTGGGCCAAATGACCCAACAACCCCCGCAGCTTACCCTGTTGTCCGGCTCACCTGTCACCCGCGAGCCCCCCCCTTTGCTCCGGCCGCGCGGCCTTTTGGCGCCCGGGGATCAGCCCGCGATAGCGGGCGTAGTCCACCATGCGGCGGAAGGCGTACACGGCGCGCTCCGGCGCGGGATAGCACGGCACGCCCAGGGCGGAAAAGCCCTCCTGCAGGTGTCGGACCTCGCGGGTCGTGCCGCCGTAGGAGCTGACGAAGACGGGCTTTTCGGGATGGCTGCCCACGATCCCGCCGAAGGCCTCCTGGAGGTCGAAGATGCTCTCGGGCATGAGCACGAAGACGATCAGCAGCGCGTCGATGTCCGGCTGATCGATCAGGCACTGCGCGATATGGCGCATGGTGGCCTGCGAGCCGTGCTGCTCCACCGCCGACCAGATGTCCACGGGGTTGCGTACCGGCGCCCAGGCCGGCATCACCTCCCGCAGACGCGCGAGCGTGCTCTCTGAGAGGGCAGGCAGCTCGATACCGTACTCCCAGGCGGCGTCCGTAGCGACCACGCAGCCCATGCCCGTGATGGAGAGCACGCCCAGGCCCCGGCCGCGCGGCAGGGGCAGGGTCTCGAAGGCGGAGAGCACCTCGAAGAGGGCCACGGCATCGTGCACGCGCAACAGTCCCGTGCGGCGGCAGACGGCGTCGAAGACTGCGTCCGAGCCTGCCAGCGAGCCCGTATGCGAGGCGATGGCCGCCTGGCCGGCCGCGCTCCGCCCGGATTTCACCACCACCACGGGCTTGCGCGCGCTCGAGCGCATGCAGGCATCGATGAAGCCTTCGCCGCAGCTGACCCCCTCCAGGTACATGCCGATCGCGGTGGTTTTGTCGTCGGCGGCGAGGTAGTTCAGCAGGTCGCTCTCGTCGATGTCGCCCTTGTTGCCGATACAGGCCACCTTGGCTAGGCCGAAGGGCCTCCTTTCCGCGATCCAGCGCGCCCAGCCCGAGGCGATCACGCCCGACTGGCCGATGAGGGACACCCCGCCCTGGGGGATCGGTTCGAGCCCCACGATCGAGGTGCTCAGTCCCACGTCCGGGTTGAGGACGCCGATGCTGTTGGGCCCCATGATGCGGATACCGGCCTGGCGGGCCTTATCCATCAGGGCCTGCTGCTGGCGCTCTCCCGCCTCCCCGATGTCCGCGTAGCCACCCGTGGCCAGGATGATGCCGCCCACCCCCTTGGCGACGCAGTCGGATAAGGCCGCCTCCACGCTGTCCTTGGGGATCACGATCATGGCCAGGTCCACCACCCCTTGCACCTCGCGGACAGTCCGACAGGCCTTCAGTCCCAGGATCTCGCGGGCCGTGGGATTGACGGGGTGAATGCGGCCTTTAAAGCCGGCCTTCAGGAGGTTTCTCAGGATGATGTTGCCGCCCTTGCCCGGGCGGCCGGAGGCCCCGATCAGGGCCAGCGAGCGCGGATTGAAGAAGCACTCGAGCGTTATGGGATCGGGACGGGCTTTTCCCGGAGGTCCGCCGGCGCCTGTCAGGCGCACGAGGGCGTCCACGGCCACGGCGCCCTGCGGGTAGGCCACGAGCGGATTGAGGTCGATCTCGAGGATGTCGCGGCGCTTGTGGATCAGCCGCGCCAGACGCACGAGGCAGGTCACCACGGCGCCCAGGTCGACGCCAGGCTGTGAGCGGAAACCCCGCAGCAGGGCGTATCCCCGCAGGCGCTCCAGCATGGAGCGCGCCATGGCCGCATTCAGGGGCGCGAGCTCGATGACCGTGTCGCTGAGGACCTCGGCGAGCTCGCCCCCCATCCCGACCAGCACCACGGGCCCGAAGACGGGGTCCTGCCGGGCGCCGAGGATCAGTTCGAGACCGGGGGCGGCCATGGGCTGCACGAGGAGCGCGTGCGGGACCTGGCTGAAACGGGCCTGCATGGCGCATGCGGCCGCTTGAAGACTTGCGCTGTCACGGATATCGAGCACCACCCCTGCATGCTCGCTCTTGTGGGGCACCTCTTCCGAGCACACCTTGAGCGCCAGGGGGAATTCCAGGCCGCTTGCCGCATCTTTGAGCTCTGAGGGCGCGTGTGCCAGGACGCCCTCGATCACCGGCAGCCCCGCCTCCTTAAGCAGGCGCCCGCTCTCGTATTCGTTCAAAGACCTGATGTTATCCTCCGGCATTGCCAACCCCCTTTAAGTTGCATGAAAATCATGGGCATGCACCCAAAACGAACCTTGCACCCCCCTTGGCGCCGCCAGCGGCGGGGAATTTGACCCTCAGGCCATCAGAGGGGCCCGGAGGGCAGGCCCCGGCCCCCCTCTGAACCCTGCAAGCAGCCGGTAGAACCACGGCGTCTAAAGCGGCACAATGCGTTTGAGGGCCCCGTAGATGGTATAGACCCCGATACAGACGACAAAGACCCCGAAGGCCAGGCGCAGATAGGCCCCCGAGAAGCGATTGGCAACGAAGGCGCTGGCCCAGGCCCCGAAAAACAGGCCCAGGGCGACGATCAGGGCCACGCGCAGATCGACGTTGCCGTGGCGGTAGTATTCGATCACGGCCGCCAGGCCCACCGGGGGCAGCAGGATGGCGAGGCTGGTCCCGATGGCCTGGTGCTGCGAAAAACCGGCGAGGTAGACCAGGGCGGGGACGATGACGACCCCCCCGCCGATGCCGAACAGGCCGGAGACGAGGCCGGCAAAGAGACCGATACCGATAAAGACCAGCATGCCTGCGGCGTGGGCCATGGATGATTTCCTCCCCCCGAGAATTTTTACGTCAGGTACGTCCTCTCCCTTAGTTACAGGAATTCATTCAGATTGCAACCGCTTCCCGGAGAAATATCGCGCCCCTGCCGCCCGCCACCCCGCTGCATCAGCCCCGGACAAGCGGAGCAGCCCCCGACCCTTAGAGCGCAGGCGGCAGGGGCGCACCAACGCACCAATGAGATGACCGTATCTCGGAGCCCGCCAGCCTTGCGGGAGCAGGGGATGTATCACGTGGCACGCCCTCCCCCCGCGCCGGGACTCCGGTCAAGACAAGCCTCACGGTCTCTTTGACAGATGCACCCCCTTGGTGTCATAGTGACGCACATGCCACTTCACCCTGAAAGGAGCCTTCCATGAAGAGGACATGGCCCGCTTTGCTCCTCTGTCTGCTCAGCCTGGCCTTGGGCGGCCAGAACGCCCGGGCCCAGACGCCCTGCATGCCCGGGACGGAGGCCGCCGTCGGCTGTGCGGCAGATTGTTCTCAGCCTGCCCCCGGGGTGAACCTGCCGCCGGGCCCCGGCACGGACACAGGCCCCCTCTATGCCGCCGGCGGGGAATACAGGACGCCCCGGCCGAAGGCGCCCGCGGCAGACCCCCGCCGGCAGGCCCCGCCCCCGTGCGACGACCGGCTCGCCTGCACCGAGGATCGCTGGGAGAACGTCCAGGGCACCTTCCGCTGCACCCACACCATCAAGCCGGGTTTCTGCGTGATCGGGGGCGTCTGCTACGCCCACCGCCAGGTCAACCCCGCGAACCCGTGCCAGGAATGCCGGGACGACTGGGGCCAGGCCTACACCACCCGCTGGGGCTTCGATAACGGCAATCCCTGCTCCGACGGCAACCCCTGCACCTATAACGACCGCTGTGCCTCGGGGAACTGCATCTCTACGGGCTACACCTGCAACGACGGCAATCCCTGCACCACGGACACATGCAACGGCGACGGCACCTGCACGCACCGTCAGACCTCCTCGCCGGGGTGCCCCTAGCCCCGGGCCGGCGATGAAGGCGGTCCTGCTTCAACTGCCGGTCCAGTCGCACACCTACACCTACTCCCTGGCCAATATCCCGCTCGCCGCGGGGGGCCTGGCCGCCTACGCCGCTCAGGCCCTGCCGGGGACCGAAATATTGGTCTGCCCGCCCGAGATCGCCTCCTTAGGGGGCGACGCGGCCATCCTGCACTGGATCGAGGGGCAGGCCCCCGATGTGGTGGGGTTGAGCCTGTACCTGTGGAACAGCGAGCGTTCCTTAAGCCTGTGCTCCAGGCTTAAGGAGCGTCTGCCCGGGGTGGTGATCGTCCTGGGCGGGCCCGAGGTCACCCCGGAGAACGACTTCGTCTTTGCGCAAGAGGTCTTCGACTACGGCGTCACGGGCGAGGGCGAAGTGGCCTTTGCCGAGCTCCTGGCGCACCTGGCGCAAGGGGCCGGCGACATCTCGGGTGTCAGCGGCCTCAGCTCCCGCCGGGAGGCCAGATGGGGGCACGGCCCCCAACGAGACCCGCTGCCCGACTTGTCCCACCTGCCCTCGCCCTTTCTCGCGGGGCTGGTGCGGCCGGGATTCAACCGCGAGATGCTGCTGGAGAGCGTGCGCGGCTGCCCCTACCGCTGCAGCTTCTGCTACTACCACAAGCGCGCCCCCAAGGTGCGGGCCTTCGACCTCGGGCGCATCGCCGCCGAGGTGCTCAGGATTTGCGAACAGGGCGCCCGCGAGCTCACCTTCCTCGACCCCTGCTTCACCCGGCGCCCCGCGCTGGCTGAGCTGCTGGAGATCCTTAAAGCGGCCCATCGCTCGCACGGGCTCGGCCTCAACTGCGAGCTCAACGCCGAGGACCTCACGCCGGAGCTGGTGGAGGCCCTGGTCGGCTGCGGGCTCAAGGAGGTGGAGATCGGGCTGCAGACCACCAACCCGGCCGCCCTGGCCCTGGCGCAGCGCCGCTTCGAACCTGCATCCTTCCTGCGCGGGGTGTCGCTCCTGCGCGCGGCCGGGGTGCGCGTGCGCACCGACGTCATGGTGGGGCTTGCGGGCGACACCCTCGAGGACGTCCAGGCCTCCATCGCCTTCGTGCTGGAGCACTCTCTCGCCGACGAGCTCGCCCTCTACCCCGTAAGCGTCCTGCCGGGCACGCGCCTGTGGGAGCAGGCCGCCTCCCTGGGGGTGCGCCATCTGCGCAAGCCCCCCTATTACGTGCTGGCCACCCGCGAGATGCTGCCCTCCCAGCTGGCCCTGGCCTTCGTGCATGCCGAGCTCCTAACGGGCAACGACTATTTTCCGGTCAGCCTGCCGCGCGCCGCGCTGACCGGGGCGGCCTCTGCGTCAGACGGGCCGCCGGAGGAGCCCAGGGAGGGGCTCATCAACCACCTGGTGCTCGAGAAAACGGGCAGCACCGGCATGGAGCCCGCGCGTCTCGGCCAGGGCCTGGCAATCGAGATCGCCTCTTCGGCCTGGCTCGACGAGCCCGGCCGGCTCGCGCGCGCGCTCACGGGCCTGCTGGAGGCCAATCCCTACACGCTCCTGGACTGGATCATCAAGGAGGAGTGCTTCAGCCTTCCCGGTCTGGATGCGATCACGGCCCTCGGCCGCGCGCGCCGCCATCCGCTCGACTGCAACCCCCTTTCCACCACCGCCCCCGGGCACTCGCAGCAGGTCTTCCTGGCCAGCAGCGGGCCGGCCGGCACGATCCATACCCGCATCCTGCCCGACGAGGAGCCCCTGTGGGCCATGCTGCCCCCCGGGGCGCCCCGAGCGGTAAGGCAGCAACACCTCGACCGCCTCGAAAGGCTCCTGGGCTATCGGCCGCAGGTGCTTTTTCACGAGGTCGCCGTGCTGGAAAGGGGGCCGGTCGACGCGCATCTTGGCTCCTGGCGGCTGGGCCTCACCCCGTGATGCCCCCTGCCTGTGCATGCGCGGGCCCGGGAAGGCCGCCCCTTTTATGGGTATCGCCCCCTGCCCCGGGATGAGGGTCTGCCGGTGGGCAAGACAGTTCCTCCCCCAAAAAAGGGGGCTGGGAAATCAGCGGCGGGATGTTATAGTGGTCCATACGAACGATCGAGCCGGGGGATGCAGCTCGGGGCCGGCCCTGCCCCCCCCTTGAGAGCGCCCGCGGCGGGAAATCGAACCCGGATCGATGAGAGGAAGGTATATGAGCATACACCTGCCCATGAAAAAGAACGCCCGGCTCGGGCAACTGCTCGAGCGCATCAATGCGGACCCTGAGCTGCTGCAGCTGTGGAAATGCGCCAACGTCAACGCCGTCGAGCGCAGCGGCATCAGCGACCACGGGGAGATCCACATCCAGATCGTGGCCAACGCGGCGCTCAAGCTGCTGCGCCTGCTGGTCAAGGGCGGGGTGGAACCCACCGCGGTGCGGGACCACGGCCTGGCAGTGGAGGATGCCGAGGTGATCGTGGTCCTGGCGGCCTGCCTGCACGACATCGGCATCGCCGTGCACCGCAACCATCACGAGCACTTCAGCGTCCAGCTGGCCTACCCCAAGGCCCGCTCCCTGCTCATGGGCCTCTATGACGAGCCGGCCCTGACGATCGTAGCCTCCGAGGCCATGCACGCCATCATCGCCCACAACGCCCGCGAGACCTGCCTGACGATCGAGGCCGGGGTGCTCAAGGTGGCCGACGCCCTGGACATGACCGAGGGCCGCTCGCGCATCCCCTTCGAGATCGGCAACGTCAACATCCACTCGGTCTCGGCCAAGGCGGTCGACGCGGTGGACATCACCGCCGGCGAGGAGCGGCCGGTGAGGCTGGTGATCACCCTGGCCAACTCGGCCGGCATCTTCCAGGTGGACGAGCTTTTGCGCAACAAACTCAAGAACTCCTCCATCGCGGGCTTCGTGGAGATCATCGCCAGGATCGAGGGTGAGATGGAACGCCGCCTGATCGAGGTCTACAAGGCCTGAGGCGCGCCGCCGGCGCGCGCCGGCCTTCCCGGTGAATCAGGCTTGTGCTTGAGGGATGTGCCCGGTATGCCGACAAGAAATCATAGGGATGATCCCCGGGCAAGCCTCAGGACCATGCTTTCCGCTGCAAGCATCAGGGAATGCGGCCCCCAGACGATCATGGGTGTGAACCCCAGGGCAAGCTTTGCCCCTGCCTGGCGCCGCCAGCGGCGCGGAATGTGACACAAAACGATTAAGGTAAGGGCGCCGGATGAAGATCAGCGCAGACACACCACCCTCCGTCACCGCCAGTGCCCCCCCGGCGCGGGGGGAACGGCCCGTTCATGCCTGGGGACCGGAGCCCCCCCCGGGAGAGGCCTCTGGAGCGGCGACGCAGACCTCTCAGGGGTATGAACCCCAGGGCAAGCCTTTGCCCCTGCTTGGCGCCGCCGCCAGCGGCGGGGAATCTGCCCCTCAGGCCCTTAAGACCTATGACCGCCGCGGCCGCATCGAGGAGCAAGCGCCTCCAACCGAGGACGCACCTGAAAAAGCCCCCCCGGATGAGGAGCTCGAGCCGGACGAGGAGCGCCGGGTGCAAAGGCTCGAGCGCACCGACCGCCGGGTCAGGCGCCACGAGGCCGCCCACCTGGCCGCCGGAGGCGGCGTCGTCAAGGGCGGCGCCCGCTACGAGATGACCAAGGGCCCCGACGGGGAACTCTATGCCACCGGGGGAGAGGTCGCCATCGACACCGCGGCCGAGGACACCCCCGAGAAGACCATCGTGAAGATGCAGCGGGTGATCCAGGCGGCCCTGGCGCCCGCCGACCCCAGCCCGCAGGACCGCAAGGTGGCCGCCCAGGCCAACTCCCTCATCGCCTCCGCGCGCATGGAGATGCTCTTCTCCGAGCGGGACGCGGCGCCCCCCCCGGAGGGGGAGCGCACGGACAGCGCGGCCGCGGCCCACGGCCTCCCGGGTGCCGTGAGGCTGGAGGCCTACCGCGCCCTGAGCCCTCAGGATCGTCCCTGCCCCGGGGGGCGCATCGACACGCACGCCTGAGCCCGGGCGCGCGGCCTTCGGCACCTTCTCGACATCAACGCTTCTCACGCCGACGCTGAGGGGGCTTCTGCGGGCGGCCTCTAGCCGCCCCCTTCCACGGCGGCTCCCCGCCCGCAGGAAAGGCCCTGCCCCCCCTTTAAATCCGCCGGCTACCGGGAAGGCCCACCCGGTGATCGAAGGTGCCATGACAACATAATTCTTTGACAGAAAAGCATAATATCGGTAAATCATATTCTAGCGGCAGAAAGGATTGCGGCTGCTTGATCTTAGATGAAAAAACCTGTGGGAACTATGGTGGGGGACTCCCCTCCCGATTGCACCCCCGAGGCACGGAGTGCGCGCCCGCCTTGCGGCATGGTCATCCGTCAACCGGGCTCTTCACGGCCAGGGCCCCCCTGCTCATGACAGGGGCATAGATCATGGTGGTCTTCACATCCTTGTGCCCGAGCAGTTCCTGAACCGTGCGGATATCGTAGCCGGACTGCAGCAGGTGGGTGGCGAAGCTGTGGCGGAAGGTATGACAGCTGGCATGCTTGGCGAGGCCTGTCTCACGGATGACGCCGGTCGTGGAACAGGATGATAAATTTAATCCAGTAAATATAGGTCAGCTCGGTACGGTAGCTGTAATGCCGGGTACGGATGACATTGCGCACCTCGTCGAGCAGTGAAATGGACGTCACAGGCGGCCCCCTTTTCCTTCTTCTATGCACCATGCAAGAGAAGTCAAGCCACCCCGTTTTTGCAGCATAACACTTTGCAAAAATAATTTGTTATACTGCAATAATGCTGTATAATATCCCGCATGGGGAGATTAGGCGGCAGAAATGCTTCGCTGAGCGGATTAGACGGCAAATTTGCCGTATTATAAAACGGCTTTTCGGCCGTCTAATACATAGTT
>CAZUDI010000002.1:0-164780 GCA_964618975.1 uncultured Bacteriovoracaceae bacterium
GAAGGATCTCGTTCTGCTGGTCAGCGGCGAAAAGTCGGTCTACAGGGTTCCGGTACCGCGATCGCGATTTCCGGTGAGAGTCTTGCCCTTGTTCACGCC
Organism: uncultured Bacteriovoracaceae bacterium; assembly: GCA_964618975.1. Classification (GTDB taxonomy): domain Bacteria; phylum Desulfobacterota; class Desulfomonilia; order UBA1062; family UBA1062; genus CAZUDI01. The sequence continues at coordinate 100 of CAZUDI010000002.1, forward strand.
GGAGCCCGGGCGGCGGCCAGCCACACGGCCAGCCTGGCCGGCGACCATACCATCATGCGCCACGCCCTTAGCCAGGCCGGCATCATCGAGGTCAATGATCCCCACGAGCTCATGGATCTCCTGCGGGGGCTCTCCAAGATCGAGGCCTGGCGACCCTCCGGCGGCACGGGCATCGTCACCTTTTCGGGCGCGGGCGGCATCATCACGGCCGACCTGCTGCACCGCGAGGGGCTGGCCCTGGCGGAGCTCTCCCCCGCGACCATGGCCACCATCCAGGGCGTCTTCCCGGACTGGATGCCGCCCTCGCACCCGGTGGACATCTGGCCCGCCATCGAGAAGCACGGCCACGAGAAGGTCCACGCCACGGTGCTCGAGGCCGTGATGCGTGACCCCGGGGTGGATTCCCTGATCCTGCAGATGTTCACCAGCCATATGGACACCAGCTGCCTGCAGCGTATCGCCGAGTTGGGGCGCGAGCTCGACAAACCCTTCCTCGTCTGGATCACGGGCATCGGCCAGAGCTATCACACGCTCAGGGGCACGTTGGAGGACAGGGGCATCCCGGTCTTCGAAGAGATGCACCGCGGGGTGAGCTTCCTGGCCAACACGCGCCGCTACTATCTGCGGCAGGGCGAACGCCCGTATGAGGCCTCAGGCCTGGCCGCCGGTCCGCCGGCATAGGGTTCCTTTCGTACTTTCAGCAGATGCGCGGCACGAGCTCGCCGGTAGGCAGGTCGATCTCTCGCTGGGTGCCGATAGGCGTCGTGAGCACCACGCGCGGGCGGCCAGCGGCCTCCACACGCCCGATCAGCGCCGCCTGCGAACCTCTGGCATGGGCGCGCATGGCCTGCAGCACCACGTCGGCGTCCCCTTTGGCGCAGAACACCACGACCTTGCCCTCGTTGGCAATGTAGAGCGGATCCAGCCCCAGAATCTCGCACACCCCGAGCACCTCGTCGCGCACCGGGATGGCGGCCTCGTCGATGAGGATCTCGCAGGCGGCCTGCCGGGAGATCTCGGCCAGGACCGCCCCCAGCCCGCCGCGGGTGGCGTCGCGCATGCAGTGCACGCAGGGACTGGCCTCCAGCACGTCCCGAATGAGGCCATCCAGGGAGGCGGCATCGGATACCAGGCCGTTTTGAAGCCCCTCGCGCCGGCTGAGCACGGCCGTGCCGTGGTCGCCGATGGGGCCATTGACAATCACCGCATCCCCGGGCCTGATCTGTCCGGGGGACAGCGGGGCGGCGTACTCGACCACGCCGATGCCGGCGGTGTTGATGAAAATCCCGTCGGCCGCGCCGCGGTGGACCACCTTGGTGTCGCCGGTGGCGATGACCACCCCGGAGGAGCGCGCCGCCTGTGCCATGGAGGCCGCGATGCGCCGCAGGTCCGCCAGGGGGAAGCCCTCCTCGATGATAAAGCCCGCCGAGAGCAAAAGTGGCCTTCCGCCGCTCACGGCCAGGTCGTTGATCGTACCGTGCACGGCCAGCGAACCGATATCCCCGCCGGGAAAAAAGACCGGGTTGATGACATAGGAGTCGGTGGTGAAGCACAGGCGGCTGCCATTGACCTCGAAGACGGCACTGTCCTCCATGCGTTCGAGGTAGGTGTTACGCAAATGGGGGAAAAACACGTCCTGTATGAGTTCGCTGGTCAGGGCCCCGCCACTGCCGTGGGCTAGGAGGATGCGGTCATCGTTCATCTTGATCTCCTTGTCTGTGCGTCTCTGTCGCGGGTGCGCCCGGCGGCGACCACGGCCTGGCCGAGCGCGATCCCGCCGTCGCCCGGGGGCACCTGACGGTGGGTGGCCACCTGCAACCCCGCGCGCGTCATGGCCTCCAGGCAGCCTTCGAGCAGCCGCCGGTTCTGGAAGCAGCCCCCGCTGAGCGCTGCGCGCTCTATCCCCGTGCGGGCGCGGATCTCAAGCGCTACGGCCGTGAAGGCCTCGATCAGGGTGGCGTGGAAGGCGGCCGCCAGGGAAGCCGGGTCCCGTCCCTTCAGGCGCCCCTCGACCAGGGCGCGGATCGTGGGGCGCCAGTCGAGCCTGAGGCTCTCGCCGGGGAGGATCCCCCAGGGCAGGGGTGCGGCCGCGCCCCGGGCCAGGGCCTCGAGTCCCAGGGCGGCCTGGCCTTCGAAGCTCATTTTCCGGCTCCTCCCGACGATCGCGGCGACGCCGTCGAAGAGCCGCCCCAGGCTGGTGGTGACCGGGCAGTTGATCCCCCGCGCAAGCAGGGTCTCCACCAGGGCAGAATCGACGCCCTCAGGCACGATCTCCAGCCGCCCGGCAGATACGGGCCAGTCCTCACCCAGGGCCTCCTTCAGCAGGCTGATCGCCGGGCGCCAGGGCTCGCGCACGGCCAGCTCGCCCCCGGGCAGGACAAAGGGCAAGAGATGCCCGGCGCGTTCGAAGCCCCCAAGGTCGGCCACGAGGAACTCGCCGCCCCAGACCGTGCCGTCGCTGCCGTAGCCCGTGCCGTCCATGGCCAGCCCGATAACCCGCTCGGAGATATGGTTCTCCGCCAGGCAGGCGGCGATATGGGCATGGTGGTGCTGCACGGCCACCACGTTCACTCCGCCCTCCGGTCCCTGCGAGGCCAGCGTGTGCGCCAGGCGCGTGGTGTAGTAGTCCGGATGCAGGTCACAGGCGATCGTCTCGGGGATGCACTCGCTGATGCGCTGCATGAGGGCGACGTTCTCGAGCAGGAAATCGCGTGCCAGCGGCGTCTCCAGGTCGCCCACATGCGGGCTGAAGAAGGCCTGGCGGCCCCTGAGGATGCACAGGCAGGCCTTCAGGTGCGCGCCCAGGGCCAGCACCGGCGGGTAGTCGTCCGGCAGCCCCAGGGGCTGCGGGGCATGCCCGCGCGAGCGCCTGAGCAGGCGGGGAGCCCCCCCCACGCAGGCGGCGATGGAGTCGTCGCAGCGCACCAGGATGGCACGGTTGTGCACCAGGAAGTAATCGGCGATGCCCTCCAGACGGGAGACGGCCTCGTGATTGTCGATGCAGATGGGTTCGTCGCTGCGGTTGGCGCTCGTCATCACCAACGCTTCTAAGCCCTCGGCCAAGAGCAGATGGTGCAGGGGCGTGTAGGGCAGCATGATCCCGTAATCGGGCATAGCCGGGGCCACCGACGGCGCGACGGCGGCGCCTTCGCGCCGTCGCACGAGCACGATCGGCCGTCGGGGCGAGGTCAGCAGCCGCTCCTCGTGCTCCCCGATCAGGGCCAGGGCCTTCGCGCCATCCAGGTTCCGGACCATGATCGCCAGGGGCTTCTCCTCGCGCAGCTTGCGCCGTCTCAGGCGGGCCACGGCCATCTCCTTCGTGGCGTCCACGCACAGGTGAAAGCCTCCCAGTCCCTTGACGGCCAGGATATATCCCTCGCGGATGAGGGCCGCCGCCTCCCGCAGCGGGTCGTCCGTCATGAGGGGTTCCCCGGTGGCATCCAGCAGGGTCAGGGAAGGTCCGCAGACCGGGCAGGCGTTGGGTTCGGCGTGGAAACGCCGGTCGAACGGGTCAGTGTATTCGCACCGGCACGCCTCGCACAGGGGAAAGGCCCGCATGGAGGTGCTGCCGCGGTCATAGGGGACATCCTCGATGATGGTCAGCCGCGGCCCGCAGTTGGTGCAGTTGATGAAGGGGTAGCGGTAGCGCCTATCGGCGGGGTCGAAGAGCTCGCGTTCACACGCCTCGCAGGTGGCGATATCGGGCGGAATGAGCGTGGACTTGCTTCCCCCGAGCGTGCTCGTGCGGATGACGAAGCCCTCTTCCCCCGTGGGGGCCAGCTCGGTACGCGCGAGGTGCTCGATCCTGGCCAGGGGGGGCAGCTCGCCTGTCACCCGCTTCAGGAAACGCGCCAGGGCGTCCACCTCGCCCTCCACCTCGGCCCTCACCCCGTCGGGGCGGTTCAGCACGAAGCCCGCCAGACCTTCGGCCAGGGCCAGGCGGTAGACGAAGGGCCTAAACCCCACCCCCTGCACGGTGCCCGTGAAATGGCAGCGGATGCGCCGCTTCAGGCCCGCTGGCGTTTGAAGGTCTCGATCTGCCCTGATATCCACGCCACCCATTGGTCGAAGCCCGCCCCGGTCTTGCAGGAGACCTCGAAGATCTCCAGGTCCGGGTTGCTCAGGCGCGCGTCGCGTCGGGCGCGCTCAAGGTCGAAATCCACATATTCCATGAGGTCCATCTTGTTGATCAGAAGCACCCGGGATTCGTGGAACATGAGGGGATACTTGGCCGGCTTGTCGGCCCCCTCGGGGGTGGACAGCAGCATGACCTTGGCGTTCTCCCCCACCTGGAACTCGGCTGGGCACACGAGGTTGCCCACGTTCTCGACGATCAGGAAGTCGAGGGTGTCGAGATCCAGCCCGGGCAGGGCCTCGCGCACCATGTTGCCGTCGATGTGACAGCCGCCGCCGGTGTTGATCTGTACCGCCGGCACCCCCAGGGCCGCCACGCGGTCGGCGTCGCAGGTGTCCTGGATGTCGCCCTCGATGACCCCCATGCGCCACGTATCGCCGAGGGCCTGAATGGTCTTTTCGACAAGCGTGGTCTTGCCCGCCCCGGGCGAGCTCATGAGATTGATGACATAGATGCCCTTCTCGTCGAAGAGCCGTCGATTGTCGCGCGCGAGGCGCTCGTTGGCGTCGAGCACGTTCTTCACCACGTTGATCCTGGTCATGCGTGACCCTCCCTTTGATGGTATCTGTAATAGGCCCCACAGGTGCCCTCGGAAGAGACCATGCAGGGCCCCACCGGGTTGACCGGTGTGCAGGCCCGCGCGAAGAGAGGGCAGTCCGGCGGGGCGAGCCGGCCCGTGAGGATCGCGCCGCAGCGGCAGCCCGCTGGCTCCTGCGAGATGACCGCTGCGAGGTCGAAACGCGCCCGGGCGTCGAAGGCGGCATACTCCTTCCTGAACCCCAGCCCGCTGGCCGCAATCGCCCCCAGCCCGCGCCAGAGGGCATCTTCCGGGACAAAAACCTCCTCCATGAGCGCGCGCGCCTTGGGGTTGCCGCCCGGGGCCACCCCGCGGGCATACTGGTTCTCGACGGCGAACTCCCCGCGTCCGACCTGCCCCAGGATCAGGCAGAGCCCCTCGAGGATGTCCACGGGCTCGAAGCCGGCGATCACCGCCGCCAGGCCGCGCTGCGGGATGGCGGCATAGGCCGCCTCCCCGATGATGGTGCTCACGTGCCCCGGGCACAGGAAGGCATCCAGGCCGATATCCTCGTCGTCCAGCAGGGCCTTGATCGCCGGGGGGATGAGCTTGTGCACCGCAAAGACGCTCAGGTTGGCAAGCCCCTGCCGCCTAGCCCTGCGCACCAGGGAGGCCACCGTCGGAGCGGTGGTCTCGAAGCCGATGCCCAGAAAGACGACCTGGCGTCGGGGGTTTTGGTCGGCCAGCCCCAGGCAGTCGGAGGCGGAGGCCACCACACGGATGTCGGCGCCCTGGGCGCGCAGGCGCTGCAGACTCATCCCGCCGCTGCCCGGTACGCGCAGCATGTCGCCGAAGGTGGCCAGGATCACGCCCTCACACCCTGCCAGGGCCAGGGCGTAGTCCACATCCTGGATGGCGGTCACGCACACCGGGCAGCCCGGTCCCGAGATGAGGCGCACGTTTGCGGGCAGCACCGTGCGGATGCCGTAGCGGCCGATGGCATTGGTGTGGCTGCCGCAGACCTCCATGATGGTGACCTCGCGCCCGATGGAGCGGGCCTGCCTTTCGAGCTCCTCTATCAGGCGGCGCGCCAGGGCCGGGTCGCGGTATTCGTCAATGAACTGCATGTCCCTATGTCCATCCTGACCCGGCGCATGCGGGCCTTTGAGGCATCAGCCACGCTCCTGCGCGAGGATCTCCCGCAGCAGCTCCAGGCGTTCGCGGGCCTGTTCCTCGTCCACCCGGTGAATGGCGAAGCCGGCGTGGCAGATGACGTAGTCGCCAAGCGCCACCTCGTCCGCGACCAGGTCCAGGCTCACCTCGCGCCGGGTGCCGCCGATATCGATCGTGGCGTAACCGTCTTCACTAAGGGCGACGATCTCGCCGGGAAACGCGATACACATTCTTCCCTCTCCCCCCTTCGTGTCCGCAACGAGCATACCACAGGATGCCTGCATGCTCCTAGTCCACGTCCATCTCGAGCAGTCTCAGCTCCTCCAGGCCGCCTATCAGCACCACCTGGAGGGACCCGCAGCCCGGGCAGGTGTGGGCGAACTCCCCGGTCTCGAATTCGCGCAGGCATTGCAGGCACTGCAGCCTGCCCGGGCTGACCTCGAGGATCAGCTGCGCCCCCTGGGCGCGAGTGCCCTTTGAGAGCACCTCGAAGCCGAAGGCCAGCGCCGACTCCTCGATGCCCGCCAGGCGGCCATAGCTCAGCGTGAGACTGTTGACCCGCTCGAATCCATGGGATGAAGCGTGCTCGTCCACAATCTCAAGCAGAGACTGAACCAGGGAGAGCTCGTGCATCTCAACCCACCCGCCGGGAAGGGTATCCCAGACGCGCGAGTTCCTCGACCAGAAAACCCTCCATGGCCCCGAAGCGTTCGCGCATCACCGGGCTCATCTCGAGCTCCATCGTGCCGTACGCCTCGGGCACGATACAGAGAAAGACCGTCTCCGGGCAGGCCCCCATGAGCTCGGCCTGGTGCAGGACATGGGGAAACTCCACCTCGTGAGCCGAGGTGGGGTCGGGCAGGTGCAGCTCGAGCTCCCGGCGGCTGAAGCGGTAGATCGACCCCGGGGTGTCGTCGATCTTGATCACGTCGATCACGATCAGGTACGAGCAGGAGGTGATGAGGTCCAGCAGGCCGTAGCCCAGGGTGCCGCCATCGACGAACTCCACACCCTCGGGCAGCTCGAAGCGCCCGCAAAACCAGCGCATGAAGTGTACCCCGAAACCCTCGTCCTTGAGCAGGATGTTGCCCAGTCCCAGGATGATTACGTCTGTCTTTTGTGTCATCTCGCTCTATGCATATACAGGGGGGAGATGCACGTCAAGGCACACCTCCCCCCCCTCTTCTCAGCCCTGGCGGGCGTCCGTCATATCACGGCCTCAGGCCCCTTCCTCATGCCCCTTGCGGAAAATCCTCCCGCCGATCATGGAAGAGACCGTGCCCTCCTTGAAGACCGCGTCGTACCAGAAGGCCATGTAGACGTGCACCACGATGAAGATGATGAACAGCCAGGTCAGGATGTGGTGGATGAAACGCACCGTGGCCAGCCCCCCCACGGCGTTCTCCAGCGGCTTGAGCAGGGCGCCTGCGGCCCCCAGCAGCCCGGCGTGGTAGCAGGCCCCCGAAAGGATCAGCCCCGTGAGCACGATCAGCAGCAGCATGATGAGGAGACCGCCGTAGGCCAGCGACTGCAGCGGCCCGTAGAGGTAGCGGTGTCCGGGCTTCTCGTCCGAGATCAACGCATAGTATTTGAGCTGCTTCCAGAAGTTCTCCCCGTCGGTCCAGGCGAAAAAATCCTTGAAGTCCGCATGGAAACGCGAGAAGAACATCAGGTAGATACGCTGCAGGAAGATGAAGGTCAGAATCACCCCGAGGAGCATGTGCACATAGCGCATGTTCCCCATGAGGAACTTGAACGTCGTCTCCCCGGCCGGGGTGGTAAAGGGATTGGCGATGTAGAACCCGGTCCCGATCAGGACGAAGATGGAGAGCACCATGCACCAGTGATTGGCACGCATGGTCAGGCTCCATTCCTTCTTGGCGACTCTCGTGTCCATAGCGCCCCTCCTCTAGGCCACCTTGAATGTGTGCATCTGGCCGGTGGCCGGCTGAATGATGTGCACGGCGCACGCCATGCAGGGGTCGAAGCTGTGGATCGTGCGCAGGATCTCGAGCGGCTGCTCGACATTGGCCAGCTTCGTGCCGATGAGCGACTCCTCGTAGGGGCCGCGCTTGCCCGCCGCGTCGCGCGGGGCACAGTTCCAGGTGGAGGGAACGATAGCCTGGTAGTTGGCGATGGCATGGTTCTCGATGTTGATCCAGTGCCCCAGGGCACCGCGGGGCACCTCGTCCATGCCACGGCCGCGGCCGGAACGGGGCACGTCGCAACGCGTCCAGGTGCGCGTGTCGCCGGCCTTGATGTTGGCGATCAGCTCGTTGACCCAGGTCCCGGCATAGTCGGCCACGAGTTTGGTCTCCAGTGCGCGCGCCGCGGTGCGGCCCAGGGTGGAGAAGAGCACCGTCGCCGGCAGCCCGGTGGCCTTAAGGGTGTCGTCCACCAGGGGCTTGATGCGCGCATCGCCCTGGGCGTAGGCCACAATGAAACGCGCCAGGGGGCCCACTTCGTAGGGCAGCCCGTCGTAGGAGGGCGCCTTGCACCAGGTGTACTTCTCGTCGCCCTTGACGAAGCCGTCGGCCCCGAAGCCGGTGTATTCCGGCTCGGTGCGGCCCACGAAGGGGTGCAGGTTGTCGGCACCCTGGTACCAGGCGTGTGTGACGTCCTCGGTGATACGCTCTTCGTCCAGCTCCAGGGGGTGGGCTATGTCGCCGCCCTTGACCACGCCCCGCGGCAGCAGGGTCTGGTTCCAGTCGTCGTCCAGCGGGAACCCGCCGTAGCACAGGTAGTTCTTGACCCCGGCCCCGGTTCCGGCCAGCCCCTCGTCCTTGTAGGCCGCAGCCGCAATGAGCACGTCCGGGATGTAGGCCGTGTCGATGAAGTTCTTGAGCTCCTTGAGCCGGAAGAGATACTCGCCCACCCGGTGGGCGTCCAGGGCATCCATGACGCTGGTGATGCCGCCCACCACCAGCGACTGCGGGTGCGGGTTTTTGCCGCCGAAGAGCGCCATCATCTGCGCGCCGGTCTTCGAGACCCCCAGGGCGTCCAGGTAGTGCGAGGTGATCACGAGGTTGGCCTCGGGCGAGAGCTTGAAGGAGGGGTTGCCCCAGTAGGCATTGGCGAAGGGCCCCAGCCGTCCGGACTCGACGAAGGTGGTCAGCCGCTGCTGCACGGCCTTGTAGTGGCTCGCCGAGCAGTTGTAGGGGTTGGGGTGGTAGGCGCGCGCCAGCTCGACCGCCTTGTTCGGGTCGGCCGACAGGGCGCTGACGATGTCCACCCAGTCCAGCCCGTGCAGGTGATAGAAGTGCATGACGTGGTCCGTGATGTACTGGGCGGCCTTGATCAGGTTGCGCATGAGGCGCGCATTGGCCGGCGGTTTCACCCCGAAGGCGTCCTCACAGGCCAGGATGCTGGCCTCGTAGTGCGAATAGGTGCACACCCCGCAGAAACGCTGCACCATGAGCGGCGCATCGCGCGGGTCCCTGCCCTTCAGGATCTGCTCGAAACCGCGCCACAGGGTGATGGAACTCCAGGCATCCCGGATCACCCCGGCGTCATCCAACTCGGCCTCTATGCGTAAATGACCTTCGATTCTGGTAATCGGATCAACAATGATTCTCTCTGACATGCGTGCATCCTCCCGGGACTAGCCCTGCCCTTCCTCGTCTGCTGCCGGGCCCTTGGGCTGGCCCTGACCCTTGGCCGCGGTGAGGCCCGCATGGGCCGCCACCCCGACCACCGCCGCCGCCGTCAGGGCGGCACCCACGGAATCCACCCGGGCCCCCACGCGGGAGCCGCCGACTAACTTCTCGCCGATGGGCTTCTCCAATGGGGCCATGGTATCCCAGAATCCCGGCTCGGTGCATCCCATGCACCCGTGACCGGCCATGATGGGCCAGGACATGCCGTCATTGAAGCGCACCTTGGCGCAGTTGGAATAGGTGTAGGGGCCCTTGCAGCCCATCTTGTAGAGGCACCAGCCCTTCTTGGCGCCCTCGTCGCCCCATTCCTCGACGAACTCGCCGGCGTCGTAGTGCGGCCGGCGCTCGCAGTAGTCGTGGATACGCTTGCCATAGGCCCACACCGGCCGCCCCAGAGAATCCAGGGCCGGCAGACCACCGAACATCAGGAAGTGCAGCACCGTGCCCACGAAGTTCTGCGGACTGGGCGGGCAGCCTGCGATATTGACCGTGCGGATACCCAGGGCCTCGCCGACACCCTGGGCGTCGGTGGGATTGGGCCGGGCGGCCTGGACATTGCCGAAGGACGAGCAGCTGCCGATGCAGATGGTCGCCGCCGCCTTGGAGGTGACCTCCTTGGCGACCTGCAGCCCGGTCTTGCCCTGGGCCCCCAGCGTGAGGTAGCGCCCGTTGAGCCCCATGGGGATGGCACCCTCGATCACGCACACGAACTTCCCGGCGAAATCGTGCAGGGCCTGCTCCAGGTTGGCCTCGGCCTGGTGTCCGGCCGCCGCCATGAGCGTCTCGTGGTATTCGAGCGAGATCGTATCCAGCAGGATATCGTCCACGTTGGGGTATGAGGTCCGCAGAAAGGCCTCCGAGCATCCGGTGCACTCGGCGAAATGCAGCCACACCACCGGCAGACGGCTGAAGTTCTCCGCCGCCCGGGCCACCAGGGGCTTGAACACCGGCGGCAGCATGAGGGCCGCGGTCATCACCGAGGTCCACTTGAGAAAATCGCGCCGACTCACGCCCCGCCGGCCCAGTTCGGCCTTGAAGTCAACGCGCGCCTTGGGCAGCTCCTCCTCCATGCGGTCCAGATGGGCCGCACATTGGTCCATGATCTGCCGGTATTGGGTTTCCACCGTCCGCCTGAACTCTATCTCATTGTTCTTCGCCATACTACCCCCATCTGCAATCTTCTTTTTCTGCGAATGCGGTGGCTGCGGTGATACTCTCCCACCCCTGCCACCAGCCACTCATTGCATATCGATCCCAACCCTTTTATTGTGCTTTAATTTCCATAATTAAAAGATTATAGCAGATGGAAATGAACGGTCAATCATTTTTATCATTTTATTGCAATATTTTCATGGTAATATCTTTATGCTAAAGGTGTCACCTTTCAGCTGTCGCTATCTTTCGCATGCCCTCCAGTGCACCCCGTGCCATCTTTCTTGATCGTTGTTTTTGTTGTTTTAATTTAAGACCACCTTTTTTCTCGCCCTTTCTGCACCGCCATACCTTCCCCTGTCACATTTGACGCATTCCTTACCTGTTTATGTACTGATTGCATATTATTTATGCATTTTTATCGAGGTATCCTGCACCGCACAAGGATTGACGGGGGGGGCCGAGAAAGGATTTTTCCCCTTGTCCGGAGCAGGCCAGTCAACCCGGGGCCCCTACCTACAGGCTCGCCAGGACCCAACGAGAGGTACACCGAGAATGCGGCCCCTGCCCGGGGGGAAGTCAGACATCATTCTTTAGGCGCGGCCATCTCCGATGTGAACACGTCCAGGTCGGCCCGGGGCCCATCGAGGGTCTCACGGACCGTCTCCAGCAGTTCGCTCAGGGTGTAGGGTTTGAGCATGAAGGCCAGGCCCAGCGCGCGGATATCGTCCCCGTGGGAGCGCTCGTCCGTATATCCGCTGCACATGAGCACGGCCAGGCCTGGATCCGCACCTTGCAGCTCCCGGGCGAGCTGAATCCCGCTGCCCCCGGGCAACACCACATCGCTCAGGAGCAGGTCGAAGCCTGTCCCTGCGCCCGCAAAGGCCTGCCGCGCCTGTCTGGCCCCGGAGGCCTCGACGACGGCATAGTTATTACGACCAAGGGCCTCGGCCGTAAAGGCGCGCACCTCGGCATCGTCCTCGACCAGCAGGATGCGCTCGCCTCTTCCCCCGGGGCGGCACCTCTTGATAATGCGGTGCGCCTCTGCAAGCGTCTCGACCTGCGTGGCGGGGAGGAAGACCCTGAAACAGGTTCCCCCCCCCGGACGGGTGTCGATGTCGATAAAGCCCTGGTGCTCGGAAACGATGCCGGAGACGACCGTCAGGCCCAAGCCTGTGCCCTGGCCCGGGCCCTTGGTGCTGAAGAAAGGATCGAAGGCCCGCTTACGGGTGGCGCTATCCATGCCCCGGCCGGTGTCGACGACCCGCAGGCACACGTAGGGTCCCGTGCGGGCGACGCCCTGCTCCGCAAAACTGCCGGAGGTGAGCTCCACGTTCTCGGTTGCCAGGACCAGGGTCCCGCCCTCGGGCATGGCGTCACGGGCGTTGAGGGTCAGGTTCATGATGACCTGTTCGATATTGCCCTCATCGGCCAGCACCTTCCAGGGTTGCCTCTGAAGGGTGAGCTCGATGGTGATGTCCTCGCCGATCAGCCGCGTGATCATCTTCATGAGGTTCTCTATGGTGGTATTGATATCCAGGACTCCGTGATGCGTGCACTGCTTGCGGGCGAAGAGCAGAATCTGGCGGGTGAGGCTCGCGGCGCGCCGGGCGGCGTGATGGATCTCCTCCAGGTTGGCATGCAGGGTGCTGCCTTCGTCCACATCTTCCAGGCACAGGTCGGTGAAACCCAGGATCGAGGTCAGGTGGTTGTTGAAATCGTGGGCCACCCCGCCGCTCAGGAGGCCGATGGCCTCCATCTTCTGGGCCTGGAGCAGCTGGGCGAACATGGCCTCCCTCTCGTGCTCGGCCTGCTTTCTCACGGTGATGTCACGGCCGTGGATCACGAGCCCCTTGCGGCTGCCGTCGTCGTGGAAAAGGGGCACCCGGATCATATCGAAGACCTTCAGCCCACCCTCCTCCAGTCGAATCTCCAGTTCCTCGCGGCCGGTATGCCCCTCCTCCCAGGCGCGCACGTCCCCTTTGGCGCAGGCCGTAACAAGGTCTCCATTGCAACGGCTCAGGCGTCTGAGGGCAACCGCATTCCATCCACGTATATCGGTGTCCTCTAGTCCGAGCAGGGACAGATAGGCGCGGTTGGCCTCCAGCAGGCGCCCGCGTCCGTCCTTGAAACAGACCAGGTCCGGCATGGAGTCGATGAGCACGCGCAGGCGTTCCTCGCCGATCCGCAGGTCCTCCTCGCTTAGGGCCAGAAGGTTGTAGGGGCGTACGATTCCCTTCTCAACGAAGGCCTTGAATATCAGATAGTAGGACGCGAGCTTGAAGAAATGCCCCAGGATATTGACATGGCCAGACAAGCTCACATAGAGGGTAAAGCTGATCTCGGAGCAGATGGTCAGCGCCAGGGAACCCATGATGAGCCCGGCGCTTTTGCCCTCGAGCAGATCTCGCTGGCGGAAATAGCGCACCATGGCAAGGCTTAACAGGCCGATGATAACGTATTCGGCCACCTTCTTGAAGGGGGTCAGCCCGCTGCCTTCCACATAGCAGGCGGGGAAGGCCTTCAGCCAGAAGATGCTCATCAGGATGCCCAGGGTCACGAGGGCATAGCAACCCAGGCTGACACCGAAATGGAGACGGCGACGCAGAAAGAAGGGTGCCACCAACAGGGAGACGGCCTCCACGGACCTGGCGGCGATCCACAGCTGGGTGGAGGTGTCGGCACCCATCAGGGGAAACACCCCCATGCCCTTGTAGGTCAGGGTGTGGAGCAGATCGAGCAGACCCACGAAGATATAGGCGCTGCCAAGGAAGGGGAGCAGCCCGCCGTGCTGGAAAGGGCGCGTCGTGCGCGCCACCACGAAGATCCCCCAGGCCACCACGATGCTCAGGAGCTCGGCGATGCTATGGAAGAAAAGGAAGCTCACCCGGCTGGTGACCAGCAGCAGCGCCAGCACAAAGAGGCCCAGCAAGGTGTTGTGCAACCAACCGGCGTGAATTAAAGGCAAGGTATGTCTGACAGTATCGCCCCCCCACTGCATGCGAGACCACTCCCTGAAAAACACAATAAACACAATCAGCTAACAATCTGTAATCATGGGAAGGAATCCCGCCCCCCTTAAGCCGCCAGCGGCGAGAATACGACCCATTTCATTATAAATTAATGGAATAATTCCCTCCTGGCAAGGGGTTGGTGCGAATGGCCCCTGTTCCGCCGGCCATAGCAACACCCGAGCCCGGACGCATGTAATTCGCTCAGGTTCCGCAGGACACATCCAACTCAACGACATCTCTCCTTCAGACAACCTCTTCGTATATCGGCCCATCCTCGGGTTTCGAGCGTGGCCCAGTGCGCAGTCTGCAGATATGAAGGCTGGCCCGATATACCCGGGCCGGACCCCTCTCCCGCCTGCGCCGGGGAAGGTTTCCTAGCGCATCTCCATGAGGAGTCCTTCCAGGCGGTCCGCAGCGAAACGGTGGTGGTAAAGAGGGCTGAACCCCTTGTGGTGGACGTCGAGCTGTTCCTCGAAGGCCGGCCGCGCCGGCCCACGGGAGATCACCCCCAGGGGAAAGGGGTCCGAGGCGAGCGCTTCTGTCAGGGCCTGCTGCGGGTCGGAGGGATCGTGCCCCGCATCCAGGAGAACGGTATGCTCCCGGAACCACTGATAGGTATTGAGACGGTTAAAGGACACGCAGGGCTGGAAGATATCCACCAGGGCCAGGCCCTTCGTCGTGAGCGCGCCTTCGAGCATCTGCTGCACATGCTGCCCGTCACCTGAGAAGCTGCGCGCCACAAAGGGCGCCTTGAGGGCCACGGCCACGGCCACGGGATTGAAGGGTTCCTGGGTCACGCCCTGAACCTGCACCGGTGTGCGGAAACCGGGTCGGCTCATGGGCGAGGCCTGTCCCTTGGTCAGTCCGTAGACCATATTGTCGTGCACGATGACGGTAATGTCCGGGTTGCGGCGCATGGCATGGATGAAATGGTTACCCCCCTCCCCGTATATGCAGCCGTCGCCGCTGATCACGATCACGGTCAGTTCCGGGTTGCAGGCCTTGATGGCGGTAGCCACTGGCAGGGCGCGGCCGTGCAGGCCATTGAAGTAGTTGGCCCGCACGTACTGGGGGGTCTTGGCTGCCTGACCGATGCCGGAGACGAGCACTACCTGCGAGGGGTCTAAATCGAGTCCCTCAAGGGCAGCTTTGAGCGACGCGAGGATGGCGTGATTGCCACAACCCGGGCACCAAGCGATATCGCAGGGCCCCTCGAGATCGAAGCGCGTGCTCATCATACCCTCCTTAGGGCAGGTCTGCCAGCCGCTCGCAGACCTCCTCCACTTCGAAGGGACGCCCGTTGAACTTCAGGATCTGCGTGTGGAAATCGAGCCGGTATTGCTGCGAAAGCAGCCCGGCGAACTGGCCGGTGGCATTGCCCTCGATGGCAATGCGATGCACGGCGCGCATAAGCACGGGGATCCCCTCCAAAGGCAGCGGCCAGACCTGAGAGAAATGCAACCAGCCGATGTCATCGCGCTCAAGCAAAGCCAGGGCCTCGTTCATGACGGCCCAGGTGGAACCCCAACCCACCGCCAGGCAACGCGGCGCGGGCGGGCCCACATAGGTTGGCCCGCGCAGGGCTCCCTGGAGGGCCTGCCCCTTGCGCAAGCGCTTGCGCACCATGGCCTCGCGCATCGTGAAATCCTCGGTGATGCGCCCGTACTCGTCATGCTCGTCGCTGTCTACACACACACATCCGCTTCCCAGCCCCGGAATCGCGCGCGGGGATATGCCGTCCTCGGTGAAGGCGTAGCGCCTGTAAGAGGGTCCGCCGGCCACAATTTGCGGCTCGGGGGCGTGCACCGGCGCCGCCATTCCCGTCGCCAGGCCCCACGAATCGAGCAGGAACTGGTCTGTGAGAACGAACACCGGCACCTGAAAGCGATCGGCCAGATCGAAGGCGTCGCGCATGAGGGCAAAGCCCTGCTCCAGGGTCCCGGGGGCTAGGACGATGCGGGGAAACTCGCCGTGCCCGGCGTACAGGGCATGCGTGAGGTCGGCCTGCTCGGTGCGCGTGGGCAGCCCGGTGGCCGGACCAGGCCGCTGCCCCAGGTGCACGACGAGGGGCGACTCGATGCATCCGGCCAGCGAAAGCCCCTCGGTCATGAGGGCGAATCCGCCCCCCGAGGTGGTGACCAGGGCACGGGCGCCTGCATACCACGCGCCCAGGGCCATGTTAACCGCGGCGATCTCGTCCTCGGCCTGCTCGACGATAACGCCGAAGTCGCGCGCGTGCCGCGCCAGGAAGGTGAGCACCCCGGTAGAGGGCGACATGGGGTAGCCCGCGACGAAATTGCAGCCGCCACACAGGGCTCCCAGGGAGACGGCATCCACTCCGCGCAGCGCCAGGCAGGCATCCAGCGCGCGTTCCCGCGCGGGCAGGGCCGGCCTGAAAACGCTGGCGATCTCCTCGCGGGCAGCCGCATAGCCCCGCACGGCTGCCCGCAGATTGGCCTCGATCGTCGCCTCGTCCAGACGGGCGAGGCCGCGGCGCAGTTCGTCCTCGAGCACCTCGGGCCCGCTCTCGCAGAGGCCCGCGCACAATCCCAGCACCAGGGTATTCACGTAGCGCTCCCCGCCCGCCATCTCGGATAACTCCAGGGCCAGCACCGGGAACTTGCGTTCCTTGCCGGCCCCCGTGAGGTAGCGCTTTGCTACATGTCCCTTTTCTCCGAGGATGACGGTCTGCGGGGTAAGGCGGCCGTGGAAGCGTTCCATGCACCCCGGGCACAAGGCGATGAAAAGATCGATGCGCCGCACGCAGGCCCCCACGGGGTGTGATGCGAGACGGATCATGCTGGAGTTGTTGCCGCCACGGATGCGCGACATGACCTCGCTGGAGGCGCATACATAATAGCCCGCGCGTTTGAGAACCCGCACTAGGAGCCCTTCCAGGGTCTGTAGGCCCTGGCCGGCTTCCCCGGAGATCACGAGCGTGAGGTCGCTTTGCGTTCCGATCTGCATAGGCGTCTCCATACCATCATGTAATAAGCGCGCCCTTTGTTCCGTCAACCGGAAACGCCGCCTGCTGCGGCACGCGGCAAACCCTGCGGTGCGAGCCAGTGGTGTTAAAGGGTTGTGAGCCACCATGCAGGCGTCGAGCTGCCCTGGCCGGTCGCGAAAGACCATGCGCGGCCGGGGGGCCCGCCGCACCGAAGCGGGCCGGAACCCGCAGGATCGGACAGGTTCAACGGGGAGTGGCTTATGCGTCTGCCAGCGCGTCCCTGAGCCCCGAGGCGCGGCGTGCGCTCCGGTTAAGGGCGCGCTCGAGGGCCGCGGGCGCGCCCCACAACTCCACGCGTTTCCTGGCGCGGGTGATGCCCGTATAGACAAGCTCACGCGTGAGCACGGGTGTGTCCGCCTGGGGCAGGACCAGGAGCACCTCGTCGAACTCCGAGCCCTGGCTCTTGTGCACGCTCATGGCATAGACCGTCTCGTGTTCGGGCAGGCGCGCGGGGGAAATCCGCCGGAGAGGGCCGCCCGGTACGGCAAAGACAGCCCTCAGCTCACCGGTGTCTTCGTCTTTAAGGATCAGGCCCACATCGCCGTTGAACAGCCCCAGGTCATAGGCGTTGGCGGTGATCATGATCGGCCGCCCGTGGTAGTGCAGACCTTCCGCCTCTACGAGCCCCTCCCCGGCCAGGATGTGTCGGATGAGGGCATTGAGGTTCTCCACCCCGCAGGGGCCCTTGTGCACCGGGCTCAGGATGCACCTCCGTTCGAGGATCGCCAGGTACTCCTCCTCCCTGTTCGCCCTGAAAAACGGCCGCCAGGTCTCACACACCAGGGGGGCGAGAGCACCGGCAAGATCGCGGGGCAACTCCCGGGCGGTGACCTCGCCTGCGCCAGCCTGCAGCACCGACCACAGAGAGGCCGCATCCGCATCGCGCACGGCGGCGCTCAGGCGGCCGATCCCGCCCTTATCCCCGAAACGCCAGGTGTGCCTGAGCTCCACCATGCACCCACCCAGGCCCGGGGAGTCGGGGTCCTCAGGGACATGCCCCCGCGCGGCGTCGCAGATATCGCCGAAGACCGAGCCGGCCTCCACCGAGGAAAGCTGATCCCTGTCGCCCAGGATGATGAGGCGGCAGTCCTCCCTGAGGGCGTCGAGAAGCCTGGTCATGAGGGCCAGGTCCACCATGGAGGCCTCGTCCACCACCACCACGTCGTGGGGCAGCCTCCTGAGCGCGTTGTGGCGAAACGTCGTCCGCCCGGGGATGAAGCCCAGCAGACGGTGCAGGGTCTGGGCCTCGCGCGGAATGCGCCCCCGGACGCCCTCCGCCACGGGCAGGCGCGCCGCCGAGGCGGCCACGGCCGACTGGAGCCGGTCGGCGGCCTTGCCGGTGGGGGCGCACAGGGCGACCCTCAGCGCGGGGTAGTGCTCGAGGAGCAGGGCCAGGATCTTCACCACGGTGGAGGTCTTGCCCGTGCCCGGGCCGCCGGAGATCACGCACAGGGACCGCGTCAGGGCCACGCGGGCGGAGAGGGCCTGCCAGTCGGTTCCGCCATCTGGCGGGGGAAAGAGGCGCTTCAGACCCTCTTCCAGCCGCAAGATATCGGGATCGGTGGTGCGATGTGCGCGCGCGGTGAGCGCCCGGGCGAGCCGCTGCTCGTACTCCCAGTAGCGCCTCAGGAAAAGCCGCCGGCGCGCATCGAGCACCAGCGGGGTCTTCTCCTGCGGGGTACCCACCACCCGGGATCCCGCGAGGGTCTCGACCCAACCCGCGGCCCCCACCCCGTCGGTGAGCGCCTGGGCCAGGGCCTGCGTGGCCGGGTCTAAAAGGTCGATACAGGTGTGGCCCTCGCGCGTGGCCCGGCTCACCAACCAGGCCGCCGCCCACACCAGGGGGCTTTGGCGGCCGTCGATGCGCCGGATGAAATCCGCAAAGAAGCGGTCAATGGCCTCTGGGGTAGCCCCTGCAGGCATGCCCATGGCCTGTATCGGCGCAGGTCTTTCCTCACTCGATCCCGACAAGGCTCTCCTCCATGCGGGCGATCAGCCCTGCATCCGGCCGGGCCGCAAAAATCCCGCTCTCCGTGTCCCGGCCAGGGCAAATCCCGCGCAGGAACAGGTAGTACACCCCCCCGAAGTGCCTCTCGTAGTCGTAGTCCATAAGGCGAACCTTAAGGTAGCGGTGCAGGGCCAGGGTATAGAGGTGGTACTGGAGATGGTAGTGGCTGGCACGCATGACCCCGGCCAGGGCCGCGGGGCGGTAATTCTCAAGCTGCCATCCCAGATGGTTGGACTTCCAGTCCACCAGGTAGTAGCGTCCCTCGTGCCGGAAGACCAGGTCGATGAAGCCGCGCAGAAAGCCCCTCACGGGCTCGAAGCTCAGTCGCCCCTGGCCGCCCGGCAGGCCCTCCGAGGCGTGCACCCCGCCCAGGAGCGCCTGCAGCCCGGCCGGCGTGATGCGCCTGAGCGCCAGGGAAAATTCGAGCTCGCTGAGGCGCTCGGAGGGATCCACATCCCGCAGCCTCATCCGGCCGCCGCGGCCCGGAAGCCCGGCCGCCAGGACATCCATGACCATGACGCCCACGTCCACCCCCCAGGCCGCATCGAAACCGTACTCGGCCAGAGTCGCGTCCACGCGCGCCCGGATCGCCTGCACGCTGTCGGTGAAGTCGATGACCTCGAAGATGCGGTGCAGCATGATGCCGGTGCGCGCGCCTCTCGGCAGGTTGAGGATGCCCGGCATCGCGGCGCTTTCAGGCTGGTCCGCGGGTAATAGCGGCGCACGTACCTGGGTGTCGCGGTCCGCGGGCTCGGCCCCCGGGGGTGAACCCGCCGTCAGGGAGGTGAAGCTCGTAAGTCCCCACGTGCGATCGATGGCCCGTGACAGGCCGCGGCAGGTCAGCGCGGCGGCGGGAGGCGTCCGCAGGGGGGTCAGGTCCGCGAACGCTGAGGGGGGTTCTCCCAGCGCGATCCGGCCCCGGGACCTCTGGGCCAGGGCCTGCAGGTCCTCAAGCATGTCTTCGCGCGCAAGCCCCGCCAGGGGACTAAGGGAGGCGGCAAGATCCTCTCCGATGGATGCGCGGTGGGCATGCAGGAGATAGGCCAGGGACGAGGTCTCAGCGCCCCTGATCTGGCCCCAGGCCAGGTAGAGGCGTGACGAGGCCCGTGTCAGGGCCACGTAGAGCAGGCGCAGGTTCTCGGCCAGGTTCTCGCGCACCTGCAGGGCTGTGCTCCGTTCCAGTTCGGCCGAGCCCAGGTCCATGGTGGGGCGCATGTCGTGCTCTTCGTCGTGGAAGACCGGGTAGGGGTCGCCCTGGCGCGGGAGCGAATCGCCCCAGGCAAAGGGGCAGAACACCACCGCAAACTCGAGCCCCTTGCTCCGGTGCACCGTGAGCACACGCACGGCGTCCGCGTCGCTCTCGAGTCTGAGCTGCTGGTCCTCCTGACGCCCGGAGGAGAGCGCCCGCTGACGGGAGAACCATGCCAGGCCTTCCTCGATCCCCAGGCCGTGCTGCAGGCACGCCGCGTGCAGCAGCTCGGCCAGGTGCATCACGTTCGTGAGCCGGCGTTCCCCCTGGGGCAGCGCCAGGAGCCTCGCACCAGCACCCTCGGCCTGTATCAGGCGCCTGAACATCTGGATGAAACCCGCCCTTTCCCACAGGTTGCGGTAACGTACCAAGCGCTCCGTCAAGGCCTCCCACTGCGGCAGGTCGTTCTGGAGGGCCTCGATCCCGGCCGCGTTCAGGCCCATGAGGGCGCTGGACAGGGCCGCCTTCAGCCGTCCCGGCTGCGCGGGCCCGGCCAGCGCCTGCAGGACGATCTCCAGTTCGAAGGCCTCCCGACTCTGAAAGACGTTCTCGTCGCTGGAGAGCACACAGGGCACGCCCCGCGAGACGAGCTCGTCGCGCACCCGGCGCGCCTGGCGGTTGTCCCGCACCAGCACGGCGATTTCCCGCGGCTCAAGGGCCCTGCCGTCGATGCTCGGCTTAGCGGTGTCCCCCCCTGCCAACAGGTGCACGATCTCGGCGCCCACCGCCCGGGTGATCGCGGCTGTCGCCTGCTCGCGCGTGAGGGGCCCCTCCTGCGGCAGGAACCACAGGACAAAGGGCGCGCCGCCTGAGAAGGCTTTTGTCCCCGGGGGCAGGGCCGCCTCCACGGGGCTGAAGTCGATCTCCTCGAAGACGAAGGGCCTGCTCCTGGAGCCGAAAAGGACGTTGAGGGCCTGCACCAGATCCGGGGTCGAGCGCCAGTTGTGCTGCAGGGTGTAGCGCCTCTCGGGCGCTACGGTGCGGGAGGCCTGCAGGTAGGCGAAGATGTCGGCCCCGCGAAAGGCGTAGATGGACTGCTTGGGATCGCCGATGAGGAAGAGCGGCGCGTCCCCCTGGCCGAAGATGCGTGCGAAGATGGCATACTGGAGGTTGTCCGTGTCCTGGAACTCGTCGATGAGTGCGGCCGCAAAACGCGCTCGCAGCGCCTGGGCGAGGTGCTCCCCTCCCGGGCCCTGGAGGGCGTCACGCAGACGCAGCAGCAGATCGTCGAAGTGCATGACGCGCGCGGCCTCCTTGCGGCGGGGCAACTCACTCCTGAGATAGGCGCACAGCTCGATCTCGAGTCGGATGAGGGCGCCGTCCAGGGCCGCGCGCAGTTCGGAGATCGCCTGCTCCAGCCGCGCGCAGGCCGCAAATAGCGGGTGATCGGGCAGGTCTTTGCCCGGATGCAGGGTGCCGCTGAGCTTGCGGGGGGTGAACCACGCCAGGGTGTCGCCCCTGGGAAACACCAGGCGGTAGGCATTCTCGGGGGCACCCTCTTCGAAGAGCCACTGCTCCAGGGCTTCCAGACGGCCCTCGATCCAGCGCGTCTGGTGAGAGCGGGCCTTGAGCACCCCGTCTTCCTTCAGGCGGTTGAAGAGCCCGGCCAGCTGCGTGCGGTCGAAGACCCGCCTGAGCTCGCCGGTGGCCGCACGGAAGTCCTCCATCAGCACGGGGAGCCTGTCCCCGTCCGGAAGTTTTTCGTCCGGGATGAGGTGCGTCTCATAGCCTGCCCTGTGGGCCAGGTGCAGGAGCCTCTCCGGACTCAGCCCCTTTTCCGCCGCATAGGCGGCGAACTCGGGCAGGGTGTCGCCGGTCAGATGCATGCGGTAGAAATCATCCACCACCGCCTGCATGATCTCGCGCACGTCGGTGATCAGCTCGAGATCGAAGGGTGTGCCCGTCTCGAAGGCCATCTCGCCGAGCACGCGCCGGCAGAAGGCATGGATGGTACAGATGGGGGCCAGATCGAAGCATCGCAGCGCCTCGGTCAGGCGCGCCAGGGCCAGTCCGGGGTCCGGGGCTCGGCCCACCAGGGCCTCCAGGGATTCATCCCCACCCTGGCCCTCCAGGAGTACCCTACGCGCCGCCTTGAGGTTGTTGCGGATGCGCTCTGCGAGCTCGGCCGTGGCCGCCTCGGTAAAGGTGACCACGAGGATGTCCGGGGCCTTAAGCCCCTTTTCCAGGACGAGCCGCACGTACAAAAGCGCGATGGTGTAGGTCTTGCCGGTGCCGGCACTGGCCTCGATGAGATTGACGCCCCCAAGGGGCGCCTGCAGGCTGTCCAGGGCCCTCATGCGCGACCCCCGTCTACCAGGCATTCCAGGAGCGGCCCGAACACACCCAGCGCGAGTTGCGCGAATTCCTCGTTCAGGGGGGTCTCATCCCGGAAACAGAGCCGGTTATAGGGATCTTCCCCTTCGCCGCCTTTAAAGCCCAACCATTTATCACGGGCCGCCAGCCGGGCCGCCGCGGGGTCCTTGCCCTGGGCAAGCACGGCCTGTGCATAGGCCAGAGAGCTGGCCGGGAAGAAGGGCAGCACCCGGCAGAGCCCCTCCCCGTAGTGTCCCAGCAGCTCGCTGAGCCGGGCGCGCGCATCAGAAGGCGCCTTGAGGCACACCAACCTGTCCGCCCCGATGCAGCAGCTTATGACCTGAGCCTCACCCCCGTGGAACACGCACAGCACCAGGTGTCTGATCCATGTGAGTACGAGATCACGCGGGGTGAGGACCGCATTGCGCGCCACGATCACCCCGCCCGGCGGCCAGGCCTCGATCTGGCCGCCGAGGGTCAGTCCTGCGAGCTCGAGCTCAAAGGGCTCGCTCACGGGCGTGCGCCCGCCCGTGGCCGCCCGGAGGCGCTCGACAAAGCCCTGTGTCTCCCGGGCAAGATCATGGAAGATGTTCTGCCCCGGGATCCCGTGCGGCAGCCTCCCGCCGCTTAGCAGCACCGCATAGGTGGCCTCCGCCGGGGCCCCGGCCAGGGCGCGCCGGGCCAGAAACTCGCGCACATGGTAGCGCTCGAGCCCCGCCAGATCAAAGGGCTCGCGGTCCACAAGCTCCGGGGGCCCCTCGCTGAGCGTCAGTCCCAATCTGCGGGTGAGCAGAAACCTGGCCGGATGGCGATAGAAGGCGCACAGATCATCCAGGTCGAGGGTGCGCCAGTCGTCCCCAGGCGCGCTCAAAGGCGCCTGGGTAAAGGACGGCTCGGCGCCCGAGCGCTGTGCGAGGGCGCGCGCCGCCTCACAGTGCTCCGCGGCATAGCTGAAAAGGCGGCCCTCTCCCGTAAAATAGGCCGGGCTGAAGGCCTGCAGCCGGTGCTCCAAGCGCACGTGCGCTTTAAGCGTGCCCTCGTGCGGGGCGCAGCTCTCCTCCAGAACCTCCAGCAGCTCGCTCACCAGCACCGAGGGGCTCAAGGGGGTGTTCTCACGCGGGTCCTGCCCCCGGTAGCTTATATAGAGCACCTCTCGCGCCGAGAGCAGGGCCTCGAGAAAGAGGTACCGGTCGTCGTCGCGCCGCGAGCGATCGCCCGGGCGCGGATGCCGGGCGATGAGGTCGTAGCCGCACTCGGGGGCACTGCGGGGGTAGGCGTCGTGGTGCATGCCCAGCAGACACACCACCTTGAAGGGAATGCTGCGCATGGGCAGCAGCGAGCAGAAGGTCACCCCACCAGCGATGAAACGCCCCTTCTCGCGCACGGCATCGAGGCGCGCCACCAGCGCGGCGCGCACCACCTCGAGGGTCAGCGTGCCCCTGAAGCCGCCTTGGTCGACCCCTGCCGCAAGCCCCTTGAGGGCCGCACGCAGTGCCTGCAGGGCCGGTTCCTCATCCGTCTCCACGTCAAAGAGTTCCTCGGTCATGCGCTCCAGGTCGGCGGCCCAGGCCGCAGGGTCACGCTGTGCCCCGAGGGAAGCCACCCAGGCGAACAGGGCCTCGAGGGCGCTCAGGAAGCGCCCCAGGAGCACGCCCCGGCCCCCTTCGACCTCGTCATAGGGCAGGATTCCGTCGAAGGGTTCCTCGTCTGAACCGGTCAGGGCATAGCCCAGCAGGAGTCTGTCGATCCCGGCGCGCCAGGTGTTCTCCCGCGTGGCGGGCAGACCCAGGGCCACCTTGAATCCCTGGTCGAGACCCCACCGGATGCCGGTCTCCTCGATCCACTGTCGCACATAATCGAGCTCGTGCGAGGCGATGCCAAAACGGCGGCACACCACGGGTGTGCCGATCAGGGCATACACGCGCGAGGCGGGCAGACGCGACGTCGCCAGGTCGAGCACCTCGAAGAAGGCCTTCACCACGGGGCTCTGTGTGCGCAGACTGCGGTCGGCGACGCCGTAGGGGATGCGCCCCGGGTCCTCGAAGCCGCGTTCGAAGACCGCCTGGATATAGGGGGCATAAGCCTCGATATCCGGGGCCATGACGATGATGTCCCTGGGTGCGATGTCCGGGCTACGGTCCAGGAGCTCCAGCAGATGGTCGTGCAGCACCTCGATCTCCCGCATGGGTCCGTGACAGGCGTGCACCTGCAGGGAGCGGTCGTCCCCTGACACCGGTCGGGGCGCACTCCCGGGGTCGGACTTGAGGTTCAGGATGTCGTGCTGCAGTCCGTGCAGCAGGGTGTCGTCCGGCACGTCCTCGAAGAGCTCGCATTCCTGGCCCTCGCAGGAACACAGCAGCGCGAAGAAATCCCGTCCCACGCCGCCCAGGGAGGCCAGCAGGGGATGGCCCTCATCCAGATACAGTTCGGCGGCACTGCTTCCTCCGGCGCGGCGCGAGAGCGAGGCGATCTCACCCTTCGAGCGGATGTCGCCCCAGAATTCCCGGCACGGGTTCATGAGGTAGATGTACACGTCTGAGCGCAGAGCCAGGGCGGTGAGGATCTCCAGGTGGAAACGGGGCAGCGAGGAGATGCCGAAGACGAAGACCCGCTCGGGCAGGATGCCTTCCGCAAGGGCGGGCAGGGCCTCGAAGAAGGCTTCCCGGAGGCGGGCGCGGTGCGTCCAGTCGCCCCCTTCCTGCAGTGCGTTCCACAGCCTGGCCTGCCAGCGTTCCAGCGAAATATCCGCCGGGTCGTGACAGAGCTGGCCCCTCTCCCAGTCCCGGATGATCTCCGGGCGGAAGATCACGTACTGGTCGAAGGTATCCGCCAGGCTTGAGGCGAGTTGGAAGAGCCGCAGACCGGAGGTGTCCGGGGCGAGGTAGTGCCTGAGGCGTTCGAACTCCGGGTGGGTAAGCAGATCGGGCAAGCGTTCCATGATCCGCCAGGCCAGGATGTCCCTGTTCAGGAAGGTCACCCCGGCGGTCTGAGGCAGGGCACGCCTGAAGAGGTCCTCGACGAAGGCATTGGGAAACGGAAATTCGCAGTTGGCACAGACGCCGTGCCGAGAGGCCAGCTGCAGGGAGACCCAGCGCTGCATGCCGAAGCTCTGCACCACAATGGTCTCGGGCCTGAAAGGATCCGTCCCGGGGTGTTCGAGCAAACCGGCCAGGCAGGCGGACAAGCGCTCCAGTCTGTTGCTCACATACAGTCGCAAACCCGGCATGACCCCCCCATCCCCTGCTCGCTGAATTGTGGGGCAGTATACTTCAGGACTTAGCGGGTTTCAAGGGAGCTTCGCTCCTCGCGCCCACGGCCGCCCCCTCGAGCTCCCGCCGGGGTCTTGCACTTGAAAGTACAAGTTATTCCTTGACATTTCTCAGGAGCATGCTCATAGTTAAATTAGGTAGAAAGTACTGCTGCTTAGGGAAAAGCTGATCAATCAAGTGGGTTAAAAAGGACTTGCAGCCAGCACCCCATAGTCGGCATAGCATGTCATGCTATCGGCAGTGCAGGGTATGCTATGCAGTGAAGTAGCGGAAATGTTCCCGAATGAGGTGCGTACATCATAACCATATTCATCTCTGCCCGGGTGATTTCTCACCCGGATCGGCGGAGCTGTGAGCAGCTGTCCATCACAGACACTCTCCTCCCTGCGTGTCCCTCTCCCGGCCGGACGAAGTGCACATGAGAGCCCCCGACATGCATAATCCCTCAGATGACACCCTTCCCTCACTGATACCGTATCTGGACTGCGGCCCCGGCGGTTTCGGGCTGGCCTTCGCGCTCCAGAACACATCGCCCATGGGTGATGAAGGGCCTTACTTCCCCTTTAACCTTATCAGCGAAAGCGGGCCGTTTTCGCGTGTGATCCTAGGTCATCTCGTCTCCGACGCACACAGCACCCTCAAGAGGGTCTTCCTCCTGATGTCGAAGGACCGCTACACGCCCGGGCCGAACCCGCTGGCCCCCCTTTCAAATAACGACGTGGCGGCATGCTGGCAGCGCGCCTTCGGGGACCACTGCCGGCGGGAGGGGGCGATCGTGCTGGCCGCACAGTCCGCGCCGGAGCGCCTGCGCCCCTTCCGTCCGCTCTTTTTCTGCCGCAGGCAGGGCCTGTTCTTCGAACCTGCCTGCCCAGTGTGTCAGGGGCTACTGGACGAGTGCACCGACGACGGGCGCCTCAGCCACGCAGGACTCATGCCACACGGCACCACACTCAGGCGCTACCTCTTCTGCCCGCAATGCGCACAGGACTTCTATGTCCCCCTCCGCGAGGGTGCCGATCCGCCGTGCGTGCACGACCTGCAGTCCCTCATCCGCACCTTCGGCGGGCAGGAGGGCCTGCCCTGTCACGCCTGCGAGGAAAGGGCTAACTGCTATGGCGGGCCGGGCCTGGCGGAGCGGCGTATCGTGCCGCTTTCCTTCTTCCCCTTCTATCTACTCGTCACTCCGGCGGCCGACCTGAGCGCCATGGATTATCTGGCGCTGGTGTCGGGGGCCCGTCCGGACGAACTCCAAACACGCCGGCAGGCGTGTGGGCTGTCTGTATCATGCAGCCTTGCGCGCTTCTCGAAGGACAGCGTGAACCTCTTCTTTCCCACGGGCCCCAGGCGCTTCCTGGAGGTCCTGTACCTCAAGCTCACCCTGCTTGGCCAGTTGAGCGCGCTGCTTGCCCCGCGTATGGGCAACACTCACTGGCCCGATCTGCCGCTGGACCTGGAACGCCTCTGGGTGGAACTCCCTGCCGGGGCCAACGATCTGCCCGGTCTGTGGAATCCGCAGTTGCGTCTGCTCGATCTCGGCGATCTTAAGGTCGCATCACCGCTCCTGCCCCTGGATGCGCCGCGCTACGTCCTGGGCTTCCTGGGCTCGTTGTGGTTCTGCATGCTCCTGCCCAACCAGGACCTCACCTCCGCTACCATCCAGGGGCTGCTGCGATCCGACAGCAGACCGGGCGCGGCGGGGAACGCACCCCCCGCCCCGGAAGACATCTTCTGGGAAGATTCGCGCCTGCCGGTAGCCGCAGATTATGCCCCCCTGTGGGAGCGCGCCCTCGACCTCGGACGGAGCCTCGTGCGCCAGGCGGGACAGTCAGAGGGACCCTGGTCGCTTGACGGCTTCGAGGAGGCGCTCGCGGCCCTCCGATCTGAAATCCGCAGCGCCCTGTTCGACGTCCCGCAGACGACCCGG
Source organism: uncultured Bacteriovoracaceae bacterium (assembly GCA_964618975.1). Classification (GTDB taxonomy): domain Bacteria; phylum Desulfobacterota; class Desulfomonilia; order UBA1062; family UBA1062; genus CAZUDI01. The sequence goes on from CAZUDI010000002.1 coordinate 27,517, forward strand.
AGAGCGGCTCAGGACCACGACCCTGCCATCCACACCATCCTGCTGAATATCCGCCGGCGCTGGGAGGCATCCGCGCTCCAGACACCACAGACAGGGCCCTCCCCTGCCACCGGGAAAGCCACGACCCTGCCTCAAGAGGATGTCATGCAGACCGTCCTCATCAGGAGCGCCCCGCCGCCGACCCACGTTACTGAAGCCCCGCACCCGGCGGCAACCGAAAAAGGCCGCGCACCTTCAGGGATAGCACCCGCAGCCCAGACCCCGCCACACTCCGACGACCTCGAGGCCACCGTCATGCTCGCCCCCGAGGGAAACCACGCACCCGCAGGTTCAGCGCCCGTACCGAAGGCCCCGCCGCCGACGGACGACCTCGAGGCCACCATCATGCTCGCCCCCGAAGACAACCGTACCCCGGCGCCCGTACCGAGCGCCCCGCCGCCGGCCCAAGCCACTGAGGCCCCGCGCACGGCGGCGCCTGAAGAGGAGCGTGCACCTTCAGGGACAGCACCCGCAGCCCAGACCCCGCCACACTCCGACGACCTCGAGGCCACCGTCATGTTCACCCCCGAGGGAAACCACGCACCCGCAGATTCAGCGCCCGTATCGAATGCCCCGCCGCCGGTGCAGCGTCCCGGGCAGAAAAAGGATAAACCCTGACCACGAGCACAGACATCGCCAGCCTCGCCTCCGAGCTGCGCTCCCTGTACGCCGCCTCGCCCGAGGGGGCCGAAAGGGCCATCGAACACCGACTGACGAGCGCCCTTGAGGACCTCGCGCCACAGGGGCGCGAGGAGGTGCTGCGCTCTCTGGAAGGCTGCTTCGCGCCAGAACCGGCAGGCGACAGGGACAACGCGCCCGAGAGGCGCCTGATGGCGTTGCTGCTGGGCCCGCAGGCGGGACCGACGGATTCGGCCAGACAGCTCGAGTGCCTGACACACTCGCTCAACACGGTCTTCGACATCCTCAACGAACTCGTGGGCCTGATCAATGCTACGCTCACCGGACAGTCCTTTGGCGAAGAGACCATCCGCCACCTCATCGGCTCCCAGCTTGACGGCCGCACGCCACAGCGCTCGCTGGAGGAGTACCTGGGCCAGATCAAGACCGCCTTTCTTACCACGCACCAGGCCTTCCAGGAGGCGCACCGCAGTACGGTGGCCAAGGTGCTCGCGGAGCTCGACCCCGACAAGTCGCCGGCCGTCCCTTCCGGGCTCGCCTTCGGGCCCCTGAAGAAGGCCGAGGCCTTTTCTTCCCTCAAGGAACGCTATCGCACGGTGAGCGACTGGTTTGTCTCGCCACGCTTCAGGGACGACTTCCTGCGGGAGTTCGAGAAGTCCGCCCGGAAACACTTCATGGCAAGGGATGACCTCTCGTGAAAACTTGCGCTCCCGGGCGCAGTGTGTGGCATAAGTTTCGACTCTTGACGAATAAGGAGGGTCTATCGTGAACACCGCCATCATCCGCAGAATCATGCTGATCGGGCTGATGCCTCTCATCGTTGCATGTGCCACCAGGCCCCTTCCGCCCCCCCAGTGGGTCTACGAGAAGGAGGCCCTCGCCGTGCACCTGAAGGCCGATCCCCGGCTCAACCTGCGCGACGGCGCGGCCCACACCCTGCTGGTGTGTGTCTACCAGCTCAAGGATCCCAACACCTTCCAGCAGCTGGCCTCGGACCTGGACGGGCTCTACCGGCTGCTGGAGTGCAGCCTTTTCGACTCCAGCGTGGCCGTGTCCAAACGGCTGATCCTCCAGCCCGGCGAGCAGCTCGACCTCCGGCTGGACCGGGCCGAGGGGGCCAGGTACGTGGCGGTGGTGGCGGGCTACTATGTCATCGAAAAGCCTCGCATCGTGCGCTTCTACACCATCCCGACCGCCGTGAAGAAACAGGGGTTCATCCGCCGCACGAAGACCCAGATCCCCGCCGCGCTGGAGATCACGCTGGATCTGGGCCCGGAACAAATCACCACCCCCCAAGGAGAATAGGACATGAAGCGACCGCTGTTCTGGCACCAGGGACTCTTTCTGCAGCCACAGCATTTTCAGCTTTCAGACGCCTACCACCAATCCCTCCTGGAACCGCTCTATCGCTATGCGCAGCCCCATCTGTGGGGCGTCGCGCGCTGCGAGATCCAGGAGGCCTCGCTTACGAACCGCACGCTGCACCTCGTAGAAGGCGAGTTCCTGTTCGCGGACACCACCCTGGTGACCCTGCCCGGCAATGCGTGCGTGGCCGCGCGATCCTTTGCCGGCGACTGGCCCGGGGGCGGGCCCCTGAACGTCTACCTCGGGCTGCGCAAGTGGAACCCCGCCGGCGAGAATGTCACCGTGGTGTCGGATCTGGCCTCCCTCGAGGGGATCACCACCCGCTATGTGACCACCACCGCCTCCGAAGAGGTGCGCGACCTGCACCAGGGCGGGCCACCGGCACAGATGCGCTACCTCACCCACGTGCTGAAAATCTTCTGGGAGGACGAACTCCCAAGCCTGGGCGACTACGAGATCATCCCCCTGGCCCGGCTGGAAATGAGCGGCGAGGGCGTATCTCAAGCAGAACGCTTCATCCCGCCCTGTCTGAAAATCTCCGCCTCCTTGCGCCTGAGCTCGCTCGTGCGCGAGATCCGGGACCAGGTAGCCTCCCGCGCCCGGCAGCTCGAGGAGTACAAGCGCGACCGGGGCATCCAATGCGCCGAATTCGGCACCCGGGACATGGTCTATCTGCTGGCCCTGCGTTCGCTGAACCGCTACATCCCCCTCCTGTACCAGCTCACCGAATCCGGCGGGGTTCACCCCTGGCATGTCTACGGCGTCCTGCGCCAGCTCGTGGGCGAACTTTCCACCTTCTCGGAAGGGGTGCGGGTGCTGGGCGAGGGCGACGACGGATCGCCCCCCCTGCCGCCCTACGACCACGGGGACCCGGGGGCCGGCTTCAGCCGGGCCCATGACCTGATCGCTTCGCTGCTCGACATGATCACCGCCGGACCCGACTATGTCATGCCGCTGCACTTCGACGGCACCTATTACTCCACCCAGCTGCCGCGGGAGGTCTTCGAGGGGCGCAACCGCTTCTATCTGGTGCTGGCCAGCGAGTCCGACCCGGACGAACTCATCGCCGCGATCCAGGGCGTCGCCAAGGCCAGCTCCCGCGAATCCCTGCCGGTGCTCATCGTGCGGGCCCTGCCCGGGGTCGGCCTCCAGCACCTGCCGCGCCCCCCCCAGGAGCTGCCGCGCCGATCACAATGCCTCTACTTTCAGATCGACCACCACGGCGACCAGTGGGCCCAGGTGAGCCGGGCCGGAAACCTCGCCCTGTACTGGGAATCGGCCCCGCCGGATCTCAAGGCCGAGCTGATGGTGGTAGAAAGGAGCTGACATCATGCGCCTGAGTGACTGCTTCATCGAGCTCATCGCCTATGTGGCCTATTTCCTGAAGTCCCACGCCCTTAGACAGCCGGCCTACGACCAGGTCCGCGCCGAGGTCGTGCGCCTGATGGACCTCAGCCGGGAACGGCTCGACGAGCGCGCCTTCAGTGCCGAGGAATACGACGCGGCACGCTTCGCCGTGTGCGCCTGGATCGACGAGGCCATCCTCAGCTCGGAGTGGCCCGAAAAGCTGCGCTGGCAGGGCGAGCCGCTGCAGCGGGTCTATTACGGCACCACCGAGGCCGGCGAGCTCTTCTTCGAACGCCTCAACACCGTGGGGCCCCACCAGCACGGGGTGCGCGAGGTCTACTACCTGTGCCTGGCCATGGGGTTTTCCGGCCGCTACTGCAACCGCGGCGACGAACTGCTCCTCGAACAGCTCAAAACCTCCAACCTCAAGATCCTCACCGCGAGCTCGATGGGGCTGCCCACCCTGGAGGGAGGGGTCCTCTTCCCCGAGGCCTACCCGGAAGAGAGTGCCCTGCCAGCGCCGCCGAAGGCGGACCGGCGCTTCTCGCTGTTCACCGCCGGGGCCATCGGAGTGCCGCTGGCCCTCTACGGGGTCATATATCTGATCTACCACTTCGTGCTCGGCTCCATCGGCAAGGGCCTCATCGGGATGGTGCCATGATGAAGATCGCCACACACACCGCCCTCGCGTATGGTCTGCTGGCACTGCTGGCCTGCCTCGGGATACTGCTCGTCTTCGCCCTCGTCCTGGGCCTGGGCTGGCCCTGGTGGGTGGGGATCTTCTTGATCCTCGGCACGCTGGGCCTGGCCCTGGCCGCTCTCGCGGGGCACAAGGTCTGGCTGAGGCGACGCGAGCAGCGCTTCGTACACCAGGTCATCGCCCAGGACACGGCCGCGCTTGCCTCCCTGCGTGTCGAGGAGAGGCGCCCCCAGGAGGAGCTGCAGGCCCGCTGGAAGGAGGCTGTCTCCACCCTGAGGACCTCCCACCTGAAACGGCAGGGGAACCCCCTCTACGTGTTGCCTTGGTATCTGGTGCTCGGCGAGAGTGGCTCGGGCAAGACCACCGCCATCACGGGCGCGCGCCTGTCGTCCCCCTTTGCCGAAAACCAGCGCGTCTCCGGCATCTCGGGCACCAAGAATTTCGACTGGTGGTTCTTCGAACAAGCCGTCATCCTGGACACGGCCGGCAGGTATGCCATCCCGGTGGACGAGGGCCCAGACAGCCGGGAGTGGGAACAGTTCCTGGCCCTGCTGGGAAAATACCGTAAGCGCGAGCCGATCAACGGCCTCGTGATCACGGTGCCCGCCGACAAGCTGCTCCACGGCGACCAGGCCGCACTGCGCGAGGACGGCCGCAACCTGAGGCGCCGCATGGACGAGCTCATGCGCCTTTTAGGCAGCACCTTTCCCATCTACACCCTGGTGACCAAGTGCGACCTGATCCAGGGCCTGACCCACGTAAGTGACTCCCTGCCGGAGGAGGATCTGCAGCAGGCCATGGGTCTGATCAATCACGAGCGCACCTCCGACGTGGCCGGATTCATTGCGCGGGCGCTTGGCACCATCGGGGAACGCCTGCGCACCCTGCGGCTGCTCCTGCTGCACCGGCCGGGAAAGGGCGGCCTCGATCCGGAGATGTTGCTCTTCCCGGAAGAGTTCGAGCGCCTCGAACCCGGCCTGAGCGCCTTCATGCAGGGTGCCTTCCAGGAAAATCCCTACCAGGAGACCCCCCTGCTCAGAGGGGTCTTCTTCTCCAGCGGTCGTCAGGAGGGCACCCCCTATTCCCATTTCCTCAAGGATCTGGGGCTGATCGAAGCGCGCGAGGTGCTGCCCGGCACGGACAAGGGCCTGTTCCTGCACGACTTCTTCGCCGAGATCCTGCCCCGGGAGCGCGGGCTCTTCGCCCCCACCCAGCAGAACCTCGCCTGGCGCAGGCTCACACGCAACATGGGCCTGATGGCCTGGGTAGCGCTGATCGTCGCCCTGTGCGGGCTGCTGAGCTTCTCCTTTGTCAAAAACCTCTCCACGCTCCGGATCATCTCGCACGAATTCGCCACTCCGCCCGTGCTGCAGGGCGAACTCTTCGCCGACGTGGGCATCATGTCGCGCTTCGAGGACGCCATCGCGCGTGTGGAGACGGCCAACCGGCACTGGTGGATCCCCCGGCTGGGACTGGACGAGAGCCTGGAAGTGGAGACCCGCCTCAAACAGGCCTTCTGCGCCAAGATGAATTCCGAGCTGCTCAGGCCCTATGACGAACGCCTGGAGGCCCTCATCACCGGCTTCAACTCCACGACCGATGACGCCCTGATCGCCGCCCACGCCGCGCACCTCGTGCGCCGTATCAACCTCCTCAGTGCGCGCCTTAAGGGTGCCGACACGTTCGAGGAGGGGCTCCCCCGCCCCTCCTATGCCCCCGGCATGCCCGGGGAGCACTATGTGGACGAGCTCAGCACCCGCTTCGCCGAACTGTACCTCTCCCGTCTGCTCTGGGACGAGGATACCGCGGGCCTCACCCGCGAACTCAATGACCTGCGCCTGGCACTCAACCACCTCGTCACCGTGAAGCGCACCAACCTCCACTGGCTCGCCGCCCTGGCGGACACAGACCCCGCGCTGGCCCCCGTGCGCCTGCAGGACTTCTGGGGCGGCAGCCTGAGCCTGGAGGACGAGCCCTCCGTGCCGACCTCCTGTACACGCGCCGGCCGTGAGAGCCTCGCCGCCTTCTTAGAGGAGCTCGCCTCGGCCCTGAGCGACCCGCTCGCCATCTCGCAGCAGCGCCTGGCCTTCGCAGACTGGCACCGCCAACGCACCCTTGAGGCCTGGTACGCCTTCGCCGAGGCCTTCCCCCGAGGCAGCACGCGACTGAAAGGCCAGGACGAATGGCTGCCAGCCGCTGCGCGCACCGGGGCCGGCAGCGGGCCCTACCAGGGCCTGCTGGAGAGGCTGGCCGATGAACTTTCGCCCCTGTCCGACGGGGCCCCGGCCTGGGTCGGTCTGGTATTCGACCAGGAGGAGATCCGCAAAAAGGCCGCCACCCTGAGTTCGGTGGCCGGCACGGGCGCCCTGGCCACGGCCACCCGGAGCGGCCGCAAGCTCACGCACACGCTCAGCTCCCGCATCGGCCGCCTGACCCGCGAGCTGCCCCCGGAGGCGCTCATGGCCTCAGCCAGCGCCTACCAGGGCTACCGCCAGGCCCTTGAGACCATCGCCGCCGAGGCCACCGGCTCCAGGCAGGCCGCCTTCAAGCTGGCCACAAGCACCTTCGGTGATGCGGGGGCCTCCCCCGTGCAGGGCGCGCAGGAAGCGCTCGACAGACTGCGCCAGGCAAGCGCCGAGCCCTCGGACAAGGTCTTCTGGAACCTCATACGCGGCCCGCTGGACCTCCTGTGGGAGGCCACCTGCCGCCAGAGCGCCTGCCACCTGCAGGAGCTCTGGTCCAAGGAGGTGCTCTACGAGATCCAGGGCGTGGAGGATCCGCTCCGGGCCAGCGAGTTGCTCCTGGGCAAGGAGGGCTACGCCGTGCGCTTCGCGCGTGACGAGGCTGCCCCCTTCCTGGAGCGCAGCCCCAGCAAGGGCTACACACCCAGGCAGCTTTTGGGCCGCGGGGTTCCCTTCGAGGGGGCCTTCCTGGCCTACCTGACGCGCGGGGCCGTGCCGGTGCGTCCCAGCTACCGGGTCACCATCACGGGACTGCCCACGGACGCCAACGCCCGCGCGCGCGTCAAGCCGCACGCCACGCACCTCGAGCTGCAGTGCGCCGGGGAGACCCTGCGTCTGACCAACCTGCAGTACCCGGTGCGCAAGACCTTCGACTGGTCGCCCCGGGGGGGCTGCGACGTGGTCTTCACCATCGAAGTGGGCGACCTCGTGCTCACGCGCACCTATACCGGCAGCCTGGCCTTTGCCCGCTTCCTCGACGATTTCCGTACCGGCCAACATAGATTCGTCCCCGGGGACTTCCCCCAGGACGCCGCCGCCCTCAAACGCATGGGCATCAGCAGTATCACGGCGCGCTACCGCTTCGAGGGTCACCAGAAGGTCATCGAACTGCTCGGCGCCGAGAATATGCGCCCGCCGGAGACGATCGCCGTATGCTGGGAATGAGGAAGGCCGCACCGGGGTGGACCTGGGGTCTGTCGGGCAAACACCCCGCCGCGCGCGACTATATCCATCTGGGAACGGAATCGCCGTTTGCTATGGCCTTCTTCGCGTGGGTGGAACACGGCTACGCCCTGGTGACGCCGGCAGCAGATGCACTGCCGTGCTCCTGGCGCTTCTGGGCGCGGGGGGGGGCGCCCGGGGAGCTGAGCTGCGGCGTGCTGCGCGACAGCCACGACGCCATCGGCCGGCCCTTCCCGTGCGCCGTGGTGGGCAGCGGCCCGCTGACGGACTGGGAGCGCCACTGGGAAAGGCTGCCGGCCGCACTCAACGAGCTCTGGCAGAGGATCGAGTACCTCTTCGCCCGGAGAAGCGCCACCCTGGACGAGCTCGTGCGCGAGCTCTCCCGCCTGCAGCCGGCCGCCTGCGACTGGGTGATGTCGCCGGGGTCCGGGGAACCCGGCAGGGACCCGGACGGCCTCCCCCCGGACCAGTTCTCCTTCGCGCTTGATCCAGGGCGGCCCCTCGAGTCGGCGCTGGCCTGGCACATCCGCCTCCGGCAGCGCCTGCAGGCGCTGCCGGCAAGCGTCTTCCTGGGCGGGCCACCCCAGCAGGCCCGCCTCATGGCCTTCACTCGGGCACTGAGGCCCGAGGACTTTCAGCGGCTGTGGAGCCCGGCCGCATGACAGGAGACCCCTGATGGATCTTGCCAGCCTGGGGAAAACCCCCATCTCGCCCGAGCACCCGGCCGGCGCCGATGTGCGCTACGACCCGGACTTCGATCACCTGCAGGCCGAAATCGACAAGCTCGCCTCGCCCTCGGCCACGGCCGCGACCGACTGGAAAAAGGTCGCGCACCTGGCGTCATCCATTCTGAGCACCAAGGCCAAGGACCTGCTGGTGGCGAGCTACCTGGCCGTGGCACTGATACATACCGACCGCAGTGACGGCCTCCTCACGGGGCTCAGCATCATGCACGACCTGCTGGCGAACTTCTGGGAAGGGCTCTTCCCTCCCAGAAAACGCCTGCGCGGCCGGCTGGCCGCCCTGGAGTGGTGGATCGAGAAAAGCGAGCCCGCCCTCAAGGCCTACCCCCGGGCCTCCCTGAGCGCCGAGACCTGCAGCCAGGCCCGCGAGAGGCTCCAGGCCATCGATGCCCTGCTGGAGGGCCTGGCCGCAGGCACCCCCTCCACCCTGGCGCTCCAGCGCCTGGTGGCGGAGCTCGGCGAGGCCGCACCGGAACCCGCCGCGCCCGCGCCGCAGACAGAGACCGCACCCCCAACAGCGGCCCCGGTGCCGGCCAGCGCCCCACGCGCGCCGGCCCCGACCGAGCCCGCCGGCGCGGAGTCGGCCATCTCCTCGCCCAAGGAGGCCCTCAGGGAACTGCGCTCAGGCCTGCAGCGGGTGCGCCAGGTGGCCGCCTTCCTCTTTGCCACAGATATGGCCTCCCCGGCAAGCTACCGCCAGGCGCGCCTGAGCGCCTGGCTGCCCCTGGAGGCGCTGCCGCCAGCCACCGACGGCCGCACGCGTCTGAGTGCGCCCGAACCGACGCTACGCGCGCGCCTGAGCGAGCTGGAGGCGCAGGGCCAATGGGATCCTCTCCTGAGGGCCGCCGAGCCCGCCTTGGCACGCTTCATCTTCTGGCTCGACCTCAACCGTTATGTGGCCCGCGCCCTGGAGGGTCTCGGCGCCGCCTATATTCCGGCTGCGCGTACGGTCGCGGACGAGACCGCCGGCCTGCTCATGCGCCTGCCCGGGCTTGAGGATCTGAGCTTCACCGACGGCACCCCCTTTGCCGACGCCCTCACGCAAGACTGGCTCATGCGCATCGCACCGGCGAGCGCCCCCATGGCCCTGCCACTCGCCCCTTCACCCTCGGGCGCCGCATTACCCGAAGGTGAAGGGATCATGGAACGCATCGCCGCCCTTATGGCGGGCTCCGGCACTCAGGACCTGCAGGAGACCGTCGGGGCCATCCAGCAGGAGCTCGCCGCCAGCCCCACCGCGCACGAGGGTTTCCTCTGGCGGCTGGCCCTGGCCGAGGTGCTGCTGACGGCGCGCCGCGTGGATGCGGCCTGGCCGCACCTGCTGGAGATCAGGCACACCATCGACGCCCATGGGCTCGAGACCTGGGACCCCCCCCTGGCCCTCAGGGCGCTCGTCCTCGTCTGGACGGGGGCCTCTCAGGTGGGGGAGGCGAGCGGCCTACAGGCCGCCGGCGAGGCGCTGAGGCGCATTGCCCGTCTCGATCCGCTGCAGGCCCTCAGGCTGTCGAAAAAATAGGACTGAAAAGGAGGACAATATGGCCAAGGAATCATCGGTAGCACCAAAGGAACGGGTGAATATCGTGTATCGGCCGGCAATGGGGGACGCCCAGGAAGAGGTCGAACTGCCGCTCAAGATGCTCGTCATGGGCGACTTCACGCTCAGAGACGAAGACCGCCCGGTAGAGGAACGCGAGCCGCTGAACATCGACAAGGACAACTTCGACGAGGTGCTTAAGGCCCAGGACCTCCGCCTGGATATCACGGTTCCCGACAGGATCACGGGGGCTGATGGCGAGGAGCTCAATGTCTCGCTCAAATTCGAGTCGCTCAAGGATTTCTCGCCGGAGGCGCTCGCACGCAACACCCCGGAGCTCAAACGGCTGATGGAGCTGCGCGAGGCCCTGGCCGCGCTCAAGGGCCCCCTCAGCAACCTGCCCGATTTCCGCAAGAAGATCCAGGAGATCGTCAAGGACGAGGCCACGCGGGACCGGCTGCTCAAGGAGCTGGAGATCGATCAGTAAGAAAGGAGTTGTAAGATGGCTGAGGAAAGAGATCAGGAACACAAAGGGCAGGCCCCCCAGGTCACCGAGGAGCTTTCCCTGGTCGACGAGATCGTCAACGCCACCCGCATCGGGCCCTCGGACGAGGCCTACGGCCTGACGAGAAAGGGCGTTGAGGCGCTCATCACCGAACTCATCGCTCCCGGCCGCAGGCCGGAGAAGGTTTCCAAGGCGGTAGTGGATGGGATGATCGCCGAGATCGACCAGAAGCTGAGCCTGCAGATGGACGCCATTCTGCACCACGCCGAGGTCCAGAAGCTGGAGTCGGCCTGGCGCTCCCTCAGGTTCCTCGTGGACCGCACCGATTTCCGTGAGAACATCCGGCTGGAGATCCTCAATGTCAGCAAGGACGACCTCATCGAGGACTTCGAGGACGCGCCCGAGATACCCAAGTCGGGCCTGTACAAGACGGTCTACACCGCTGAATACGGCCAGTTCGGCGGGCAGCCCTATGCCGCACTTGTGGGTAACTATGATTTCGGGCCCGGTCCGCAGGACGTCGCCCTGCTGCAGAACATCGCCAGCGTGGCCGCCATGGCGCATGCACCCTTCATCGCTGCGGCGGGGCCTCAGTTCTTCGGCCTGGACGACTTCACCGGCCTGCCGCAGCTCAAGGACCTCAAATCCATCTTCGAAGGTCCCCAGTATGCCAAATGGAACTCCCTGCGCGAGTCCGAGGACGCACGCTACCTGGCGCTGACCATGCCGCGCTTCCTGCTGCGCCTGCCCTATGGCCCCGACACCCAGCCCGTCAAGGCCTTCTCCTATCGCGAGAGCGTCTCGGAGGGTCACGACCGCTACCTGTGGGGCAACAGCGCCTTCGCCTTTGCCTCGCGGCTCACCGCCAGCTTCGCCGACTACCGCTGGTGTGCCAACATCATCGGCCCCCAGGGCGGCGGGGCGGTGGAGGACCTGCCCCTGCACCAGTACGAGGCCATGGGCGCCATCCAGACCAAGATCCCCACCGAGATCCTCGTTTCCGAGCGTCGCGAGTTCGAGCTGGCCGAGGAGGGCTTCATCGGCCTGACCATGCGCAAGGGCAGCGACAACGCCGCCTTCTTCTCGGCCAACTCCGTACAGAAGCCCAAGTTCTTCGGCACCAGCAAGGAAGGCAGGGAGGCCGAGCTCAACTACAAGCTGGGCCTGCAACTGCCCTACATGTTCGTCATCAACCGCCTGGCCCACTACCTGAAGGTCATCCAGCGTGAAAACATCGGGACCTGGAAGGAGCGCCTCGACCTCGAGCGCGAGCTCAACACCTGGATCCGGCAGTACGTGGCCGACCAGGACAACCCCATGCCCGGCGTGCGCAGCCGCCGGCCGCTGCGCCAGGCGCAGATCTCGGTAGAGGACGTGGAGGGCGAACCGGGCTGGTACCGTGTGGGACTGAGGGTGAAACCCCACTTCAAATACATGGGTGCCTTCTTCACCCTGTCCCTGGTGGGCAAGCTCGACAAGGAATAGCAAAAATCATGGGTATGAACCCCAGGGCAAGCCTTGAACCCTCCTTGCCGCCGCAAGCGGTGGGAAATTTGAACTTCAAGCGTTTAAACCCGCAGACATTAAGATATCGCGTGATAAAAAAAGGAGGAACACCGTATGCCGATGTTAGCCCACATGGAATTGGAAGGGGAGAGACAGGGGAAAATCGAAGGCTCGTGCGACATGTCCGGTCGCGAGGGCACCATCCTGATCTACGAGATGAACCACGACATCCACATCCCCCGCGATCCCCAGACCGGTCTCGCCAGCGGCAAGCGTATCCACGGGCCGCTCAAGATCGTCAAGGAGTTCGACAAGGCCTCGCCCCTGCTCTATCAGGCCCTGTGCACCGGTGAGCATCTCAAGAACGTCACCATCCACTGGTACCGCATCGACCCCATCGGCTCCGAGGAGCTCTACTTCACCCACACCCTGGAGGACGCCATCGTGGTGGAAATGCGCCCCTATATGCCCATGGCCTTCCTGAAGGAGAACGAACCCTACCGCCACATGGAGGAGGTCATGTTCACCTACAATCGCATCAAGTGGACCTGGGAGCCCGACGGCATCGAGTCCGAGGACTCCTGGAAGGCCCCACACTAGCCAGGCGGCCGGTTCCCGGTCGTCTGAGAAGCCCCCATGCCTGAAGAACGTCTGCTCGAGCGCCTGCGCTCCAGAACCCGGGACCCCGGGCGGCGCTCGCGCAGCGACCTGCATCGCGCGGTGGACTCGGTCCTCTCTCACCTGCAGCGCATCCTCAACACCCACGTGGGCAGCGTGCCCATCGCCGCCGACTTCGGCGTGCCGGACTTCACGGATGCGCTACGCACCTATCCCGATTCGGTGCGTGAGATCGAGCGCGCGCTCAGGCAGATGATCCAGAAGTACGAGCCCCGCCTCAGTGCGGTACGCGTGCAGTTCCTGCCTGCGGACGAAGACCTCCTCACCCTGCGCTTCCAAATCAGCGCCCAGCTCTTAAGCGGCAATCAGCGCCAGAGCGTCTCCTTCGAGAGCCGCCTGGACACCGACGGAAGGATCGAGGTCAAACGTTAGGGGCGTCTGCAGAAAAGGATAAGCGCTGCCGGTACCTTGGCCGGATGACCCCCTCACCATCAGACAGGGACCCGCATGTCATGAAGGAGACCTGACCCCCATGTTCACGCGCTACTTCCAGCAGGAGCTCGAAAAGCTCAAACACTTGGGCGAGGCCTATTCCCGGGCCCACCCCGCCATCGCCCCCATGCTGAGCGGGTCGAGCGCCGACCCGGACGTGGAGCGTCTGCTCGAGGGGGTGGCCTTCCTGACCGCCTCCCTCAGGCAGAAGCTCGACGACGAGTTCCCCGAAATCATCCACGAGTACATGCAGCTGCTCTTCCCGCACTACCTGCGGCCGCTGCCTTCTTGCACCATCTTAAGCTTCACGCCCCGACCCTCGCTCAAGGAATCCATCACCGTGCCCGCCGGCACCAAGCTCGCCAGTGTGCCAGTGGATGGGACGCCCTGTCTCTTTCAGACCAGCGCCGCGGTGGAGCTGCACCCCCTGATACTGAAGGGTGCCTCTCTCAGCGAGCCCGCGGGCGGACCGCTGAGCATCCGGCTGGAACTCGAGCTTAAGGGTAAGCGCCTGGCCGACTGGCAGGCCGACAGGCTGCGCTTCTTCATCGGGGGTGACTACGCCACGGGGGCCACCCTCTATCTCCTGCTGCGCAACCACCTGCGTCAGGTTGTGCTCCAGCCGGAAGGTGGCACACCCCGCATCCTGCCGGCGTCCAGCCTGAGGCCCGTGGGCCTGGGCGCCAGCGAGGGCATGCTCCCCTACCCCGCGCAGGCCTACCCGGGCTACCGCATCCTGCAGGAATACTTCATCCTGCCTCAGAGGTTCCTGTTCTTCGATCTCACCGGGCTTGACACCTGGACCGATCGTGGCGACGCAAGCCGTCTGGAGATCCGTTTCGAGCTCGAACACCCACCCCTGCCCGTGCCCCGGGTGCGTCCCGAGCACTTCCAGCTGCACGCCACGCCCGCCGTGAACATCTTCGCCCACGAGGCCGACCCCATCCGCGTCGACCACCGCATCCCCGAATATCCCGTGCGCCCGGCGGGCGGGAACTCCGGCCACTACCAGGTCTATGCCGTGCAGTCGGTGGTGGGCTTCACCCACGGCTCGGCCACCCAGCGCGACTATGTACCCTTCGAGCTCTTCGCCGGCTCCACGCTCGACGAACCGGTATACCACACCCACCTGCGGCCCTCGCCTCTGGAGGAGACCCTGGACGTCTTCCTGTCGCTGGCCTATCCGCGAGGGTCGCCCCCACCAGCAACCGAGACCCTCTCGGTGGAGTTGTTGTGCTCCAACGGGGTGCTGCCCGAGAGCCTGCAAGCGGGCGACATCTCGGTGCACACGAGCGGCTCGCCGGAGTACGCCGAGTTCACCAACCTTCTTCCCCCCACCGCCGCCGTGCACCCACCGCTGGGCACCAACCTGCTCTGGCGGCTGCAGTCGCACCTCGTGTTGAACCGGCTCTCGCTGGCCTCGGCCGCAAACCTTAGGGCCCTGCTCGAACTCTACACCTTCCCGGCCACCCGCGACCAAGCGGCTCTGCGCGCCAACCTGCGCCGCATCGCCGGCATCGAGGAGCTGACGGCGCGCCCGGGATCCCGCATCGTACAGGGGGTCATGATGCGCGGCAGCGAGCTCACCCTGCGCCTGAGCCAGGATCACTTTGCCGGCCCGGGTGACCTGTACCTCTTCGGGTGCATCCTGGACGAATTCCTGGGAAATTATGCCTCCATCAACTCCTTCACCACGCTGAGGGCCCTGGAGGTGCTCAAGGGCGAGGAATACCGATGGCCGACGAGAATCGGGAACCAGCTGCTGATCTGAGACACGACCTGCTGCGGGAAGGCCACGCCTTCTCGTTCTTCCAGGCCATGCGCCTGCTGCGCCTGATCACCGGCGGCGCACAGGATCAGATCGCCGTGCGGCCGGCGCTCGCGCTGGACTTTCCCGCCGCCGACATCCGGGAGATCACCGCCTCCGGCGACGATTCCGAGTCTTTCCGGATCACGGCCACCTTCCTCGGGCTCTACGGCGTCTCCTCGCCCTTGCCTACCTTCTACACCGAGGACCTCCTGGACGAGGCGGCCGAGGACGAAAGCTCCACGCGCGACTTCCTGGACCTCATCCACACGCGACTCTACCACCTGCTCTATGGCTGCTGGCTCAAGTACCGCACCTTTCTGGCGCTGGTCGAGGAACAGGACCTGCCCCAGTTGGAGCGCCTCTTCTGCCTGATCGGCCTGGGCGAGGCCCCCCTGCGGCAGGATCTGGATAAGCCCCTGCGCCTGCTGCGCTATGCTGGCCTCCTGAGCCAGTCCCCGCGCTCGGCCCTCGGGCTCGAGACCATGCTGAGCGACGCGCTGACGGGCCTGAAGGTACGCGTCCTGCCCTGCCGGGAGACGCGGGCCTTGATCCCCACCGACCAGCGGCTGCGTCTGGGGATCGCCGGTGCCACCCTGGGCGGCGACGCCTTCCTCGGCATGGAGATCGCCGATCGCATGGGCGCCCTGAGACTCAGCATCGGACCTCTTAAACGCGCGGACTTCCAGCGCCTGCTGCCCGGGGCCCCGGATCACGCCACCCTCATGCAGCTGACGCGGCTCTACCTCAGCGATCCCCTGGACTTCGACCTGGAACTCGTCCTCGGCGAGGACCAGCTGCAGACATGCTGTCTGGGAGAACCGCTGTGGTCGCGCCTGGGTCTGGACACCTGGATCTTCTCCGGGGCGCACGCCCCTTCATCCCGCGCCGTCTTCGCCCCGGATGCTGTCATTTCCGGGTCCGGGTGAGACGCCCGCCCCTCAGTGTGCGTGGTCGTGGACCTCGGTGGCATGCGCGGGATGGTCGTGATTATGCGGCCCGTGCTCCCCGGCGTGTTCGTGCGCATGGGCATAGGGTGAATCGCCATGCTCATGATCGTGCTTGTGCTCATGGAGATGTTCGTGCGTATGCTCATGGCGGTGCTCGTGCATGTGGGTCTTGTCACCGTGGGTATGCTCATGCGCATGCACGTGTTCGTGCGGATGGGCATGCAGGTGTTTGTGCTCGTGGTTACCCTTCATCGCGCTTCTCCTTTCTCCGGAATTTCCGGATATAGGTATAAAATATGATCGTCGCCGGCAGAAGACAAGTAAGCGGCACCCCCCGTCAAACGGCCCCGGGTCCTATCCCGGCTGTCATGCAGAGGAGAGACCTATGATCAGTGTCGACATCAAATCCCTCATTAACCGCCTCAACCCGCTGTGCACCCAGGCCCTCGAGGGTGCCGCCGGTCTGTGCGTGGCACGCACCCACTACGAGGTGACCCTCGAACACCTGCTCGCCAAGCTACTGGAGCACCCCCAGGCGGATATTCCCCTTATCCTGCGCGCCTTCGACCGCGACCCGACACGGCTGCTCAGGGCCGTCGAGCGTGCCGTCGAGGACTACCGCACCGGCAACGCCGCCCGGCCGGTCTTCTCGCCGCTACTCATGGAACTCTTCCAGGAGGCCTGGCTGATCGCGTCCGTTGACCTCGATGCCCCCGCCGTCCGCTCGGGCGCCCTACTCCTGGCCCTGCTCACCAACCCGACGCGCTTCCTGGCTGGCGAGGTGGCCGACCTCCTGGCCGACCTCAGCCGCGACGCCCTCCGGGCGCGCTTCGGCACCCTCGTCGCGGGCTCGGTCGAGCAGGACCTGCCCGGCCGAGGCCGGCCGGCACAGGAGGAAGTACCCGGTGCGCCCGGCGCCCTGGGGCGCTACTGCATCGACTTCACACGCAAGGCCGCCGACGGCGAGATCGACCCGGTCTTCGGGCGCGACAACGAGATCCGGCAGATGATCGACATCCTCGCCCGCCGGCGCAAGAACAACCCCATCGTGGTGGGCGAGCCCGGGGTAGGCAAGACCGCCGTGGTCGAAGGCCTGGCCCTGCGCGTGGTGGAGGGCGACGTGCCCGAGCTGCTGCAGGGGGTCTCCATCCTGGGGCTCGACATGGGCCTGCTCCAGGCCGGGGCCGGGGTCAAGGGCGAGTTCGAAAACCGCCTCAAATCCGTCATCAGCGAGATCACGGCCTCGGAGAAACCCATCATCCTCTTCATCGACGAGGCCCACACCCTGATCGGCGCCGGGGGTGCGGCCGGCGGCAGCGACGCCGCCAACCTCCTCAAACCGGCCCTGGCGCGCGGCGAGCTACGCACCGTGGCCGCCACCACCTGGTCCGAGTACAAGAAATACTTCGAAAAGGACGCCGCCCTGGCGCGCCGCTTCCAGCTCGTCAAGCTCGACGAGCCCTCGGTGGAGACCGCCGTGCTGATCCTGAGAGGCCTCAAGACCAAATACGAGCAGGCCCACGGCGTGGTGGTGCGCGACGACGCCATTGCAGCGGCGGCCGAGCTCTCCAGCCGCTACCTCAGCGGCCGCCAGCTGCCGGACAAGGCCGTGGACCTGCTGGACACGAGTGCCGCGCGGGTCAAGGTACTGCTGAGCGGCAAACCGGCCGTCATCGAAGACATGGAGCGCCGCCGGCAGGCGCTCGCGCGCGAGCAGGAGGCGCTCACGCGCGACCGCCTGCACGGGGTTGCCGGCGATGACGAGCGCCCCCAGGCGATCCGCGAGGAACTGGGCGTACTCGAGGAAGATCTGGCCGCCCAGACCGAGCGCTGGCGCAGCGAGCAGTCCCTGGCGCACGAGGTCATCGCGCTCAGGGGCGAGCTGGCCGCCGCTCCGGATGACCCCGCCGACCTCTCCGAGCGCCTCGCAAGCTCCGGGGAGCGGCTGGTCGCCCTGCAGGGCGACCAGCCGCTGGTCAAAACCGAGGTGGATCCGGACGTGGTGGCCAAGGTGGTCTCGGACTGGACCGGCATCCCCCTGGGCAAGGTCATGCGCGAGGAGGCCCGCACCGTCATGGGCCTGGAGGACAGCCTGCGGACGCGCATCAAGGGCCAGGAACCGGCCCTTGAGATCCTCACCCAGGTAATCCGGGCGGGCAAGGCCGGGCTCAAGGATCCCGCCCAGCCCCTGGGCGTCTTCCTGCTGGTGGGGCCCAGCGGGGTGGGCAAGACCGAGACCGGGCTTGCCGTGGCCGACCTGCTCTTCGGCGGTGAGCGTTTCATGGTGACCGTCAACATGAGCGAGTTTCAGGAGCGGCACACGGTCAGTCGGCTGATCGGCTCGCCCCCGGGCTACGTGGGCTACGGCGAGGGTGGGGTGCTCACCGAGGCCCTGCGTCAGCGGCCCTACTCGGTAGTGCTGCTGGACGAGGTGGAAAAGGCCCACCTGGAGGTCATGAACCTCTTCTATCAGGTATTCGACAAGGGCACGCTCTCCGACGGCGAGGGCCGCCTGATTGACTGCCGCAACACGGTCATCCTGCTCACCAGCAACCTGGCCACGGACGTGATCACCGAGCTGTGCGCCGGCGGCGAGCGCCCGCCGTACACCACCCTGGTTGAAGCCATCCGCCCCATCCTCAGCTCCCACTTCAAACCCGCCCTGCTGGCGCGCATGACCGTGGTGCCCTTCTTCACCCTGCCGCCCGAGATCCTCACCGACATCGTGGTGCTCAAGCTCGACAAGCTCAAGCAGCGCATGGCCGAGACGCACCGGATCCGCCTCGACTACACCCCTGCCGTGGTGGCGGCCATCGGCGCCCGCTGCACCGAGGTGGAGACCGGGGCCCGCAACATCGATCACATCCTCAGCGGCACCATTCTGCCGCGCCTGTCGCGTGAGATCCTCATGCGCATGGGCGAGGGCGAGATGCCCGCCCGGGTACAGCTGGACGTGGAGCGCGACCAGAGCTTCAGCTTCACCTTCGGGGCGGCGTGATGGCACCGTCTCTTTCGGCCGGTAGTACCCAGTTCACCTTTACCGTGGAGGGGCTTCCCCTAAAGGTGCTGGAATTCACCGCCCGGGAGGCCGTCTCCTCTCCCTTCGAGGTGCACCTCGCGCTGGCGAGCGAGGACGAGATTGCCTTCGATGAGGTCATCGGGAAGGAGGCCCTCTTGGGCATCGCCGGCGCCGAGGCCGAGCGCTTCTTCCACGGCATCGTCTGCGCCTTCGGCCTCACGGGCGCCAGGGGGCGCTTCTCCCTCTACCGGGCGCAGGTGGTGCCCACCCTCTGGCTCCTGGACCTCAGTCAGGACCTGCGCATCTTCCAGAACCTGGACGTGCCGCAGATCGTCAGTCGCATGCTCGACGACGCCGCGCTCACGGCGGACCGCTACGCGTTCCGTCTGCAGGGCCGCTACCAACCGCGGGAATACTGCGTGCAATACCGCGAAACGGGTCTGGCCTTTATCTCGCGCCTGCTGGAGGAGGAGGGCATCTTCTACTTCTTCGAGCACTCAGAGGACAAACACCTGCTGGTCTTCGGGGACTCGCCGGTGAACTACCAGCCCATCGCCGGGGAGACGCATCTCATCTATCACGCTTCCGACGCCCTGGTGCCCGAGCGCGAGGCCGTGACCGGCTTCGCCCTTTCCAGCCGCATCGTGAGCGGCCGCTACGCCCAGAACGATTTCAACTTCGAGCAGCCCACCGTGAACCTTACCACAGCCAAGGCCGGGGAGGCCTTCAAAGCGCTCGAGGTCTACGACTACCCCGGCCACTATCGCGATGAGGCCACGGGCAAGCGCCTGGCCGACATCCGCCTGCAGCAGGGGCAGCTCTCCCGTGAGCAGGCCTCGGGCGCCAGCGTCTGCCCGCGCCTGACGCCCGGCTTCACCTTTACGCTCAGCGACCATGCAAGCGAGCGCCTCAACCGTGAATACCTGCTCACCGCGCTGACCCATGAGGCCACCCAGGCGCAGGAAATCGAGGAGCTTGCCGGAGAGGGCGAGACCCGCTATACCAACCGCTTCGAGTGCCTGCCCTCCTCCGTGGGCCTGCGCCCCGTGCTTAAGACCCCACGGCCGGTCGTGGAGGGCCCGCAGACCGCCATCGTGGTCGGTCCGGCGGACGAGGAGATCTACACCGACCGATACGGCCGTGTGAAGGTTCAGTTCCACTGGGACCGAGAAGGGGGGCGCAACGAGAACAGCTCGTGCTGGATCCGTGTGGCCAGCGGCATGGCCGGCGGCTCCTACGGACAGATCTTCACGCCCCGCGTGGGCCAGGAAGTGGTCGTGGACTTCCTAGAAGGCGACCCCGACCGCCCCCTCATCACCGGCCGCGTCTACAACGCCGACAACCCGCCCCCCTATCCCCTGCCGGAAGAGAAGACCAAGAGCACCATCAAGTCCGGCAGCTCCAAGGGCGGCGAGGGCTTCAACGAAATCCGCTTCGAGGACAAAAAGGGCGACGAAGAGCTCTTCATCCACGCCGAGAAGGACCTCGACGAACGCATCAAGGATTCCCGCCGCACCTGGGTGGGCAACGACGACCACCTGGTGGTCAAACGCGACCGCGTGGAGAACGTGGAACGCGACCGCCACCTGCTCGTCAAGCAGGATGCCATAACCGAAATCCAGCGCGACCGGCACCTGAAGGTCGGCGGCAAACAGGCCCTCGACGTGAGCGGCACCTGTTCGCTCAAGGTAGGCGGCGACGTGATCGAAGTCATCCAGGGCAACCATTCCCGGCAGGTCAGCCGGGACGTCCTGATCAAGGGCATGAACCTCGTGCTGGAGGGCATGACCGGCATCACCCTCAAGGTGGGCGGCAACTTCATCACCCTCAACGCCGGGGGGGTCTTCCTCAACGGCACCATGCTCATGCTCAACAGCGGCGGGTCGGCCCTGAGCGCCACGGCGGGCAGGCCGGTAAGCCCGGCCAGTCCGCTGACGGCACTGATCGCTGGCGACGCCCGCCCGGGCAGGGACAAGGTCTACGACGCCCCCGCCCACGTGGAATCCGCCCCCGAAGAAGTGGAGGATGAAAAGATCACCTGGATCGAGATCGAGCTGGTGGACGAGGACGACCAGCCCGTACCCGGCGAGCGCTACCGCGTGACCCTGCCCGACGGCAAGACGCAGGCGACCGGCACCACCGACAATGAGGGCCGGGCGCGCATCCGGGGCATCCAGGCCGGCCAGTGCCAGATCACCTTCCCGGACCTCGATCAGGATGCCTGGGAGAAGATCTGAGGCCCCCGGCACCACCCTTTTGCGGCTTGGCACCGCGGCGGAATGAATCCACCCAGTCCAGCCGATCTTTTTCATCTCTTTCAATCGATCATGATTGAATCTCCCGCAATAATCCAGCCCCATAACGTATCACTATCCAGGAGGACCTTTAGATGCCGCCCCAGGGAAGACTCGGTGACAAATCCATGGCGCCCATCGACGCCCACGGCTGCCCGGCCTGCCCGCACACGGTGCAGGGCCCGGCGGTGAGCGGCTCGCCGGACGTGCTGGTCAACAACAAGCCGGCCCTCAGGCTCGGCGACATGGGCATCCACTCGGTCTGCTGCGGCCCCAACCTGTGGCAGGCCGTCATGGGCAGTGCCACGGTCATGATCAACCACAAGCCCGCCCATCGCCTGGGGGATGCCACCCAGCACTGCGGCGGCCCGGGCACGTTGATCGAGGGCAGCCCGGACGTAATCGTGGGGGGCTGAAGGGTCCAAGGCCCTGCTCCCCCCCAAGGAACTGCGTATGCCCGCACCCGACAAGCAGCTCTTCTCCCAGCTGGCCAAGGTCAATTTCACGTTGCAGGGCATCCGCTTGCCCATGGACTGGTCTATACCCGGTGACCAGTACTCGCGGGCCTTCACGCAGACGGAGCTGGCTGGCACCCCCAATGCCCCCACCTGCCTCTTCCGCGAGGCCAGCCTCAACCAGTACCATACCGAGACCGCCGAGAAGATGGGGCAGAGCTTCGAGAAGTTCATCGACGGCATCTGCGGCGCCATCAGCGACGCCATCGACAGGTGGATGAAGATGGCCATGATCGCCGGGGTCATGATCAACGGCCCCGTGGGCGTGCTGCTGCCGGGAAACGTCACCGGGCCGCCCCTGATGTCCCTGATCCTCTCAGGCGCCCCGAAGAGTACCCCCCAGGAGCTCAAATACACCCTCGCCATCGCCAGCGCCTTCGATACCCACTGGTCAACCTGGCATATGGGGTTGTGCGGCATACTCATGTACCCCTCTTTCGCCGCCGTGCCCGCCCCCATGGCCCCGCCCACACCCAACACCCCCCTGCCGCTCATCGCCCTCATTTCTCCGGGCGAGGCCGGCCTGGCACCGGCCAGCCTCTCTGCCCTCATGCTGGCCAACCTGGGCGATCCCACGGCCCTGCACGCCCGCCAGCTCTTTGACTCCATCGCCCGCGCCTTCGCCATCGTCTTCCTCACCTTCAAGGCCTCCACCCTGGTTCAGAAGGTTCAGGGCACCGGTGCGGTACCGAGCTTCGCCCCGCCCTTCGCCCCTGTGGGCCCGGTCATTGGCGGCACGGTCATCCCCACCCCCGGGGTACTGCAATAGATGCTTTAAAAATGATAAAACAGGGGGAGAAACTTTTTGAAAAAAGTTTCTCCCCCTGGCCCCCACTTCAAAAACTGTGATTCGCTTCGCGTTCATGACAATCTGACTATACCCACCCATCTTTTTGCGCGCAGCGCCCCTAGCCCTCTCCCCGGGGGAGCGGGCTGGGAGTGGGCGTGCTTTTGCTGTCAACAGGTGATTAATTCATGCAGATACTGAACGACACCCCTTTCGCGGTCGAGACCCTGCCCTTCATCGGGCCTGAGGGCACACCCGTGCTCACGGTCATCGTCAAGGGCACCTTCGAGATCCAAGCCGGCAGACGCTGTCCGGTGGCCTCCGAACAGCGTCCAATCCTCTTCGGGGACGAACTCAATGACGCGCAAAACGGCGGCAGCGTCAGGTTCGAGGCCGACACCGCCCCCTTCAAGCCCCGCGCCGACATCCTGCTCGTAGGCGCGGCCCACGCGCCCGAGGGCGTCCCGGCCATGGTGCTCGACGTGACCCTCCGCGTGGGAAACACGCTCAAGACCATCCGCGTCATCGGCGATCGCCGCTGGAATTACTCGTCGCGCCTACTGCCCGAACACTTCTCGCGCCCCCAGCCCTTCACCGTGATGGAGCTGACCCTGGAGCGCGCCTTCGGCGGCATCGACCCCGAAGGGGCCGGCTTCTGCGCCGAAAACCCCTTCGGGAGGGGCTTCATTGCCAAAAAATCGAGGCAGTCCCTCGACGGCGCGTCCCTTCCCAACCTCGAAGACCCGCAGCACCTGATCCGCTCCTGGAACGACCACCCCCGCCCGGTGGGCTTCGGCGTGAGTAGCCGCAGCGCCTTACCGCGCAGCGCCTTCCTGGGAACCTATGACGAGAAATGGCGCCTAGAGCGCTCGCCCGCCCCGCCTGAGGACTTCAGGTTCGACTATTACAACGCCGCCTTCCCCGATCTGCAGGTCGCAGGCTACCTCACCGGCGACGAGGAGATCGAGCTCGTGCACCTGAGCCCCGTGGCCCGGCTGAGCTTCCGCCTGCCCGGCCTGCGGCCGGGCTGCCGCCTGACGCTTGCAGGAACGCCCCCAACCTGCGAAAACCTCACGCTCAACCTCGACACCCTGTGCCTCATGCCCGAGGAGTGCGCCCTGTGCCTGGTATGGCGCGGCACCTGCCCTATCAGCGACCTGAGCGCCAGGGAGGTGGAGTCGATCCATGTGCGCACCGGCTGAGCCGGGGGTGGTGGCCTCGAAGTTTGTGCGGGGCTTTCAGTACTCAATCTCTTTTAATCGCCAGGGGGTGCATTCCCTTACGCTGGCAGTGACGAGGGGGTCCAGGGCTTGCCTTGGGACTCATTCGCATTATTGAAGCATCCATAACGCTGTACCAGAAAGTGAGCCTTCCGCCCCCTAAGGGAATGACCTTGAAAAAAGGAGGACCGAACATGCAGACTGATCCTGCAGACTGTACCGTGGGTGGGAATCGAGGGCGGCGCCTTCCGGCGGCGTGCTGCGCGCTGGGGCTGACTCTTTTTGCGGCCGTCCTGCTTCTGGCATGCGCGGCCCCACAGGTACAGACCCCCTGGGCCCGGATGGTCCCCTCTGCGGACGGCACCCCCATTGCGTACGAGGTCTCTGGTGCGGGGGAGCCGACGCTGGTGTTCGTGCATGGTTGGAGCTGTGATGCCCGCTACTGGCGCGCCCAGCTGCCGTACTTCTCCCGCACGCATCGCGTGGTGGTGCTCGACCTCGCCGGCCACGGCCACTCGGGAGGGATCCGTTCGCGTTACACCATGAAGTCCTTCGGTGAGGATGTCCGGGCCGTCACGGAGGCCACCGGCTCCCGTCAGGTGATCCTGATTGGGCATTCCATGGGCGGCGCGGTGATTGCCGAAGCTGCCCGCTGCATGACACAGCGAGTCACTGGGCTGATCGGCATCGACACCCTGGAAAACATCGAGTATCCGCTGAGTTCCGCAGAGCTCGAGCAGATGCTGGCCCCCTTACGGGAGGACTTCGGGGCCGGGAGCCGGCAATTCGTCCGGGACATGTTTCGTCCCGAAACCGACAGGGCTCTTCGCGAATGGATTATGGCGGACATGGCGGCGGCCCCGCCGGCAGTGGCCCTGAGCGCCATGCAGGAGATGCTGTCGCAGTACCTCACGGGCGAAGCGGCGGCCATCTTCGATGAACTCCGCATCCCCGTCGTAACCGTCAACGGGGATCTGTGGCCCATCGATTATGAGGCGAACCGCCGGCACATGATGTCCTATGAGGCCATCGTCGTCCCGAACGCCGACCATTTCCTGATGCTGGCCCGCCCGGAGGAATTCAACGCCGCCCTGGAAGAGGCCATCGCCATGATCCAAGGGCAATCAAACCGCTCAGCCTGCCGGAAACAACGGAACAGGAGGGAAAGATGATACAGCGAACAGGTGCGGCACTCACGGCCATCCTTGTGACTGCCGTCCTGGCAGGGGCCTTGACGCCCCTGGAGGCGGCCTCCTCCCGGGAGGTGCCCGCACGCGCGAGCCTCGTCGGGGGCAACACCGTCTTTGCCGTACAGCTCTATCGCGAACTCGCGTCCACCAAGGGCAACCTCTTCTTCTCGCCCCTGAGCATCTCTTCGGCCCTGGGCATGACCTATGCCGGCGCCCGCGGGGAGACAGAACGCGAGATGCAGCAGGCCCTGCACTTCGAGCTGGGCCAGGCCCGACTGCATGCGGCCTTCAAGGGCCTCAACCGGGAACTTATGCGGGGGGCCGTCAAAGACGGACAGCAGCTGAACATCGCCAACGGACTGTGCCTCACCGGCGGGGAGGTGAGCGACGATTTCAAACGCCTGCTGCAGGACAACTACGAGGCCGAAATCTTCTCCGGCTCGCTGGAGACCATCAACGCCTGGGTCAAGGGCAAAACCGAAGGCCGCATCCCCCGCATACTTGAGCGGCTCGACCCCGATTCGGTCTGCGTGCTCCTGAACGCCATCTACTTCAAGGGCTTCTGGGAAAGCCGCTTCGATAAACGCCGCACGCTGGCGGCACCCTTCAGCATCTCAGCCGACAGGCAGGTGAAGGTTCCCCTCATGTATCAGAAGGGTGACTTCCGTCTCCTGGCCGAGTCGGATTTTCAGGCCCTCGCGCTCCCGTACCGGGAGGGGCGCCTCTCCATGATCGTCCTGCTGCCGCAGGCGCCCGACGGCCTGGCCTCCCTGGAAAAACGCCTGACCACCGAGAACCTTGCGGCCTGGCTGGCGGAACTGGATCAGGGGACCGTACAGGAGCTGCATCTCTATCTGCCGAAATTCAAGCTGGAAACCGGATATGACCTGGTACCGACCTGCCGGCAGCTGGGCATGCACGCGGCCTTCGACCCCGGCGGCGGGGCCGATTTCAGTGGCATGGGCTGGCCCAAAGGAAAGCTCTGGATCTCCCAGATCAGGCATAAGGCCTTTGTCGAGGTCGATGAGGAGGGGACCGAGGCCGCGGCTGCCACGGCCGTGGAGATGAGAACCCTGGCCCTCCAGCAGTATCCGGTCTTTCGTGCCGACCACCCCTTCCTCTTCCTGATCCGCGACAACCCCACCGGATGTATCCTGTTCATGGGTCGTGTGGTCGACCCTCTGGCCGGGTGAGACACCCGGGGATGTGCCCCCGATATCCCGCCTGCCGGCAGATCATGAAGCACATCGCCGCTGCCGGAGATCACCCCTGATCTGTGTGCAATGTCTTTCATTCTAGACGACATCGCTCAGGTTTTCGGCTGTTACGGTCGTGTCTTGCCCGCTGTGGTGGGATGCCACCCAGAGCCATGCGATGCCGATGATACCGGAAATCAAGGACGACAGGACAATACTGGTCTTGGCAATTGTCAACACATCGCCCTGGGAGCCGAAGGAAAGCTCTGCAATGAATATGGACATGGTGAACCCGATCCCACCGAGCAGACCCACCCCTATGACGTGACGCATAGCGGCTCCCTCGGGAAGCGTGAGGATCTTGAGTCTTATAAATATCCAGGAAAACAGTGCAATTCCTGTAGGCTTTCCGATGATGAGCCCGCACATTATGCCCCGCGAGACCGGATGTGAGGCAACAGGAAGCAGCGCATTGGAATCGATGGTGATCCCAGCGTTGGCCAGGGCAAACAAGGGGATGACAATCAGCGCCACGGGCAGGTGGAAAGAATCGAGCATCCGCTGCAGGGGCGGCTCAGCCAGGTGATGCTCAAGATCGATCGACCTGAGCACGGACTGCTGTTCCAGGTTGCTCAGGAGGCATTCCTGTGCACGGCAGGCATCGTCGAACTCCAAAGTGAGCTCTCGCAGCCGTTTACCGAAGATCGAAGGGTCGTAGCGTCCATGTGCAGGTATGCAGAGGGCTATCAGTGCCCCGGATACTGCCGCGTCTACACCCGCAAACAGCATCGAAAGCCACAGAATGATCCCCATGAAAACATAGGGCACGTTCCTGCGCACACCTCCCAGGTTGAATACCGCGAGGATCATAAAAGCGGCCACTGCAGAAACGAGGGCCCCATAATGGATGGCCTTGGTATAGAAGACGGCGATAACGGCTACAGCTGCCAGATCGTCCACAATGGCAAGGGATACCAGGAAGATCAAAAGCGAATGCGGGATGCGCTTTCCGAGAAAGACGAGTGCACCGACGCAGAACGCAATATCCGTCGTCATGGGGATACCCCACCCTGCGGCATATTCCCCTTTTGAATTGAATCCATAGTAGATGAGGGCCGGAACCAGCATGCCGCCGAGTGCCGCTACGATGGGCAGACCCGCGTTCTTCAGGTCGGACAACTCGCCCACAAGGATCTCGCGTTTGATCTCAAGACCCACGACGAAGAAAAAAAAGGCCATGCATCCCTCGTTGATCCAGTGCAGGGCACTGCGTTCGAGTGTCCATTCTCCGATACTGACGCCCAAGGGAATATGAACGAGATACGCGTAAATCTCACTGAAAGGCGAGTTGGCTATGACGATGGCCAGGATCGTGCAGGCCATTAGGACCATACTGCTGGTAGATTCCTTCTCTATGAAAGCCTCGAACGGGGTTTTGAGACGATCGAAGGTCCTCTCCCACGGATAGAAGAACCTTCCATCAGATTTCCAGCGACCTCTTCTCCCTCTGGTCATAAACCGTTACCCCTGCTTTACAACGTGATATATCCCCACAGACTCTCCCTGAGAGGACCTCGGTCACGATGGCACGTGAGCAATGACCGCCCTGACTCCTATATGGCAGGATAATGCAATAACAGGCAGAGTAAACCCTCAACCGGCAAACGAAACGAAGCATAAGGCCTGCCGGTCATTGTTGTCTATACGGATCTGCCAGGCCCGTTAGGGCTTGACCGGATAGCCCGTCAGAACTCTTAAAAATTTGCGAGATGCTTTCCAGCCCCTTAAATCCCATTTTCTTCCTCCCAGGGGAATGATCCTCAACCACTATGTCTCCTTTCTCCTGGCCCCGACCCCGGGGGCATCAACTGGTCCATCATGATTATGGACCCCGGGGCCAGTTCTGCCCCCCCCTTGAAGCCGTAAGCCTCTTTGAATTCGACCCCTAGCGATTGAACTTCCCCCTGCACCCGTTTCCCTTGCTCTCCAGTAGATCGCAGTGCTATGGTGCCCCCCAAAAAGTGGGGTGCGCTTGCGTCCCCTCAAGGACCGTAGCCATGCCCAAGCCCTGGACCATCATCGACCGCTTCACCACGCCCGACAACGCCACGCTGGAACTGCGTCGGCGCGCCGAGGACGACTTCCTCATCTGCCTGAACGGCCGGGTGCTCATGAACAGCCGCGCCCAGCGTTCGGAGATCGCCCTTGGCTGCCACGGCTGCCGCGGGCTGCAGCATCAGCTCGCCCCGCGGGTCCTCATCGGCGGCCTGGGCATGGGTATCACCCTCAGGGCGGCCCTCGATGCGCTCCCCGCCGCGGCCCGGGTCGTGGCGGCAGAGATCAACCCCCGAATCGTGGACTGGTGCCGGGGCCCCCTGACGGGACTCACCGGGGGCGCCGTTTCCGACCCGCGGGTCACGGTGCACGTAGGCGACGTGGCCGAACTCATCCGCAACTGTGTCTTGGAGGGGGGGACGGAAGGCTTTGATGCCATTATCCTCGATCTCTACCAGGGGCCGCATTCCGGCACGGACAGCATCCACGACCCCGTCTACGGCAGCCGGGCCATCGCGAGGGCGCACGCGGCCCTTAAGTCCGGCGGGACCTTCGCCGTCTGGGGCGAAACCAACGATGAGGACTTCTGCCGACGGCTGTCCAGAGGGGGCTTCACCGTCACCCGCGAACGAGTAGGCCGGGGCGGGTATCGCTATGTGGTCTTCCTGGCCGTCAAGAACGACCGCACACCGCCGTGCAGGCCGGCCCGGCGGTGCCGCTGAAGTCGCACTCGAATGCCGGAGATTATGCGGGAGACCTCTCATACTAACCATGGCCAACACTTCAGGGGACAATTCGGCCGGAGCAGGCGGCTCGCACCGATGCGATCCGCCAGGGAAAGGGGAAGTAACATGGATTATGAAGGGCGTTTCGTGGATATCGAAATAAAACTGGCCTTCCAGGAAAACACCATCGCACAGCTGGACCATGTCGTCTGCCGGCAGCAGGCACAGATCGACGAACTGCTGGAGACATGCGCCAGGCTCATGGCGCGCATGCGGGAACTGGCAGGGAGTGCCGCTCTGCCCGCCAGTACGCCGGGGTGCGAGAAACCGCCCCATTATTAGAGCACTCATTCTCGCCAAACCACGGCCGGCCCACAAATCGCCACCGCGGTGAAATCCCCTTCACAGGAGAAAACCATGCCGCATGTCATCGTAAAGCTCTTTCCGGGAAGGACAAAGGCTACGAAGCAGCGCCTGGCCGAAGCCATCACCCGCGACGTGGTCGCGATCGCCGGATGCACGCAGGACACCGTCTCGGTCGCCATCGAGGAGATCCCCTCCGAGGAATGGGATGCCCGGGTGCGGCAACCGGAGATCCTCGCCCGGCAGGACATCCTCTACAAGCACCCGGGCACGGCACCCCCGGAAAAGGAGCCCCGCTGAAAACCGCGGATGGCCCTGGTGCGGCGGTTCGTAGCGCATGACCGCTGCACAGACGCAAAGGTCAAACCCCATTTCAGAAGCAGCGCCTCCTCTCCTGGGGAAGATCCGGGTCAGTCCTCGAAACCACCGTGACACCTTAAGCGGTAAGGGAATGCGCCCCGGAGCGAATCACAGATATGGTCCCCGGGGCAAACCCTGCACTTTCCTTGTTGCTGCAAGCAGCGGGAGACTCGAACCGGGGCGATAAAAATGTGCTGTACTCCACAGGGGGGCTTCCCCTACAATGACCCTGCACGGTGGTCAAGGGTGCTGCCCCGTGCAGGGGGATGCGTCACCCCACGCGCAACAGACATATTGTGGGTTGTGAAAGGAGGAAGAGATAATGCCTGAGTTCTGTAATCCGTTTACGGTTCAAAAGGGGGGTCGTATGCTGACCCACGAAGAGCTGGTGCGCGCGATCAGATTCATGATTGCGGCGGAATACGAGGCCATCCAGCTCTACCAGCAGATCGCGGAGAGTACGGACAACCGCCTCGCCCGGGAAGTCCTGCTGGACATCGCCAACGAGGAAAAGGAACATGCCGGCGAATTCCTGCGCCTCCTGCGCGAACTGGAGCCCGAGGAGGAGAAGTTCTACCAGGAGGGGTACGAGGAAGTCGAGGAGATGATCGCCAAGCTGAAGGGCTAGGCTCCCTGTATCAGCGGTGCTGCGCCTGCCGGGTATGCCGGGAGGTCTTTCAGGGTCATGAGCCCCAGGACGGTCCACTCTTTGCCGCCGCGGGGGGGGAATCCAATGCGGGGCGAATCATGGGTATGAATTCCAGGGCCAGCCTGAGGGCCCTGCTTGCCGCCGCAATCGGTAAGGTGATTAGTCCAATAGAGACTAAAGGTCCTGTACACCGCGACAGTTTTTCCTGTACTATAAGTACGCAATTCTAAATGAGAGGGGGAGGAAGCATGGAAGACTTCATGCAGCGGATCATCCGCGCCATGAAACTGGATATCCACCTGTACGAGGAGGTCGAGGCCGACCAGGGGGCCATGGGTCAGGCCATGGGGGTCGTGATCCTCTCCAGTATCGCCGCCGGCATCGGCGCGATCGGTCAGGCCGGCTCCACCGGCATCCTGCTCGGCACGCTCTCGGCCCTGGTGGGATGGTTTGTCTGGTCGTATCTCACATTCCTCATTGGCACAAAAATGCTGCCCGAACCACAGACCCAGTCAGACCTGGGGGAGATGCTGCGCACCATCGGCTTTGCCAGCGCCCCCGGCCTGGTGCGCATCCTGGGGATCATTCCGGGTCTGATGGGCCTCGTGTTCTTGGCAAGCGGCATCTGGATGCTCATCGCCGTAGTCATCGCCGTACGGCAGGCCCTCGATTACCAGAGCACCGCCCGTGCGGTGGGCGTGTGTCTGATCGGCTGGATCGCCCAGGCCCTCATTATGGCCGTGGTCTTTATGATCTTCGGATGATTCGCCCTCCGATGGGGGCCCAACCATGAAGAAACCGGAGATCGCCTATCCCTGTGATTGGTCCTTCCGCATCATCTGCGAAGATGAGCAGTGCGTGCGCCAGGCCGTGAAGCTCTGCCTGGGTGAAAGGGATTACACCCTGCATCACGCCAACACCAGCCGCAGCGGGAGGTATGTCTCGCTCAACCTCACGACGCAGGTCAAAGATGAAGACGATCGCAACCACATCTTCACCCATCTGCAGCAGGTCCCGTCCGTGAGCATGATCCTGTAATGACCGCCGGGGCCAAGCCCCCGGCGCCTTCATTCCGGAGGATGTTTAGATGAAGAGAATCTGGCTGACATCACTGATCTCAGACAAGGAGACCCTCGCACGGGTGACTTCACCCCTTGCGGGCTACGGACTCGAGGCCCGGGGCCACCAGTGGCAGGACGACCTGGAGCAGATGGCCTGGCGCCTGAGCCGCGAGGAACTGGTCGACCCCGGCACAAGCCTTTGGGTTATCCTCGCCTCACGGGCCGCCCTGACCCCCCCGGTGCGCTACGGTCTGGCCCTCCTGGCCCTGGCCGTTAAGGCCGCCCGCGGCACCCCCCTGCCCCTGGTGGTCCTCGGCACGGACAGTCAGCCCCTCGACCCGCTCACGCTGCCCACCCCGCTCAGGGGTGCCGATATCCTCGACGCCGCCACCCCCGCGCTGACCGCCAAGCTCGTGGCCAAGGTCCACGGTGCATCCCCGGCGCCCGGGGACGCATACCGCCTCGACTGCTACGGCAATCCCCACATCGGCCAGTGGTTCGAGCTGGGCCCGACCTCCCCGCACACCTGGAACGGCGCCTGCTTCGGGGTGGCCGGGGGAACGATCGCCTTCCAGGCCGTGGGCCCGTGCGGACAGCTGCCCGAAAAATCCACCCTGGCCTTCCCCGTGCAGGGCCTCGAGATCGCGCTTAGAGCACGCACCTTCAGCGCCTGGGGCGTTCAGAACGAGCTGGACGGCGAGAGCGCCTACTTCGTCAAGGTCGAAGGTCACCCCGAGGCGCTTGTCTTCGGGGAGTTTCCCGGTGACGAGACCGCGGAACTCTTCGTGCTCGAACTGCAATGAGGCCTCACCCGTCCAGAGGGTTCATCGGTGGCCGGGCCCCGCTGCTGCCAAAGGGGCTGCCGCTCGTGGGTCTTGTCCCCGTCTCAGTCGCGGTGGAAGAGATCGCGGTAGAGATCGCCGATACCCTTGCGCCGTTTTTCCGCCTCATCACCCGTCGGGGGGCTCTCCTTGGGCCTCTCGGCCGGAGATTCGGCCGCGGGTACCTCGTGCTCGGCCAGGCGGCCGTCACCCAGAAAGACGAACTCGGGCCCATCTGCGCTGAGGGCCAGCAGGTCGTTGATCTGGAGGGGGGCCTGACCCGCGACCGGGACGCGGTTGACAAGCACCGCCTGCCGGCCGCTGAGGTCTTGGACCCAGTAGCGGCCCTCGGCGAAGTAGATCTGGGCCTGCCGCTGGGCCAGCGCGGGGTGGCTCACCACGAAATCGCACGGACCCGTGCCGATGGTGACCGGCAGTTCCCTGAAGGACCGCAGCGTGGGCCCGTACTGGATGATGAGCGGGCAGGCGACCTGCGGCACCTCCGCCAGCGGGGAGGGAGCCACCGTCGGGGCAGAAGCCACTGGCGGAGCCGGAGCTTCCGGGGGGGACGCGGTAGCCGGGGGAGGCGTCTCAGCCTGAAAAACCGGCCGCTCGCCGACCTTTGTCAGGAAACTCAGTTTGGGTCCGCCCTCGGCAAACATGAGCACATCCCCATCCTTAAGCCAGGCCTCCTGGATGCGCTGGCCGTTGACAAAGGTGCCGTTGGTGCTGTGGTCGGTGATCTTGAAGCGGTTGCCTTCCCGCACGATCTCGGCATGACGGCGCGAGACGGCGCCGAGCTCACGCGGAAAGCTGACCTGGCAGGCGGGGTTGCGCCCGATGGCGATCACGGGCGCACAGAATTCCTGCACCTGGCCCTTGAGCGGCCCCTGAATATGAAAAAGCTGGATCAGGATGTCGGGTACGTCTTGCATGCCTCCCCCCGTCCATGGTCGTCAGGACCGCGGCTTTCATCCAGCATCTGCCGCATGGCAGGGAGAAGGGCCCGGTCCCGGTTTGCCCCTTCTCCGGATGAACTGTACATATGCATATCAGCGGGGGAAATTATAACCGAGCACCATATGGTGTCAAGGCATTTGAGCCGTATACCGGCGGACAGGGGTGCCCACACCTTAGGGCGGGACTGAACCCGCCTGCGGGCAGGAGACTATGGAAGACACGGACTATACCCTCATCTACCACGGCATTTCGGACCGGGGGCTCATGCGTCAAAACAACGAGGACGCCTTCGTGCTGGAACCCGGGCTGGGCTTCTGTACCGTGGCCGACGGCATGGGCGGCGCCGCGGCGGGCGAGCTTGCCAGTGGTATCTTCGTGCAGACCGCCGGCGAGATCTTCGCCCGCCGCGGCGCGCATGGCCACGCGGATCTCCTGCCCGAGCTGATTCAGCAGACCTTCAGCCAGGCCAACACACGCATCCTGGAGCACGCCGCCTCGCACCCGGAGCACCGGGGCATGGGTACGACCGCCGAGCTCCTGGCCTTCGCCGAGGGGGGCTTCGTGCTCGGCCACCTGGGCGACAGCCGCACCTATCGCCTGCGCGATCGGGTGCTCAGACAGCTGACCGCGGACCACTCGCTGGTGCAGGAGCAGCTTCGTCAGGGGCTCATCACCCCCGCGCAGGCGCGCACGCACTCCATGCGCAACGTGATCCTGCGCGCCGTGGGCATGGGCGACGAGCTTGCCCTGGACCTCATCCGCGGCCCGCTCCTGAGCGGCGACCTGTTCCTGTTGTGCTCGGATGGACTGACCGACATGGTGGAGGACCAGGCCATACTCGCGGTCCTCACACAGACGGACGACCTGCAGGTCAAAGCTCAGCGCCTGGTGGAACTCGCCCACATGAGCGGCGGCCGGGACAACATCACCGTGGTGCTGGTCGAGGTGCGCCCGTCATGAGGTCCGCCGTGCGCCTGCTCGTGACGGGGCTGTGCCTCGTGCTGTGGGGGAATGCCAGCGCCGGGGAGCTTTCGCACAGGGTCACCCTGCCTCTGCCCGAAACGCAGGAGGTGATCATGGACTGGCTGCACGTCCAGGGCTATGCCGTGACCGCCGACATCTCCCGTGAACAGGCCGTGACCCTCCGGGCCACCCGGGGGGGCGCAAGCCTGCAGCTCGTCCTGCGCTGCCAATCGCCCCTAGCCACCGAAGTATACCTGCCCCGGGAAGAGAACGCCCTAAGGGCGGCGCCCCTCTGGACCTACCTGGAGGACTATATCGCCGGCGACCCCGAGCCGACGCCCGCGCCCGCAGACCCGCCCCCGGCCGTGCTCGCACGCGCAAAGAGCGTGGTGTGCATCCACGCCCGCATCGGGGAGGAGACCTTCGGTCTCTCGGGCTTCGTGCTGGATTCCCAAGGACTGATCCTCTGCACCGCCCACACCCTCAAGGGCCTGCCCGACATCACCATCACCCTCAGTGACGCGCACACGCTCCCGGGGCGCATCGTCCGGTTGGATTACCCCCGCGACCTGGCCCTGATCAAGGTGGAGGGTAATCTCGGTCCGCCTCTGGAGCTGGACCCGGCCGCCGGCCGTCTGGAGCTGGGCGAGCGCCTCTATGCCTTCGGCTGCCCTACCGACCATCAGGGCATTGTGTCCCCCGGTTACATCAACGGCCCGCCACGCATCGCCGGCGACGAGACCCTGTGGCAGGTGAGCATGCAGGTCCAGCCCGGCAGCAGTGGCAGCCCGGTCTTTACCGCCAAGGGCACGCTCGTGGCCGTGGTCAAGGGCCGCTACCGCGGCACGGACAACCTCGGGTTCCTGATCCCGATGGACACCATCATCGCCTTTGTAAAGGATGAATAATGCTATGAACTACGGACGATACTCCCTGGTTAAGGAACTGGGTAAGGGCTCCATGGGCGTGGTCTACCTGGCCCACGACCCGGACATCGACCGGCCCCTGGCGCTGAAGGTCCTGCGGCCCGACCGGGTCACCAGCGAGGACTTCGTGCAGCGCTTTCTCAAGGAGGCCCGCGCCGTGGGGCGTCTCTCCCACCCCGGCATTGTCACGGTCTATGACGTGGGCCAGGACCACGGCACCATCTACATCGCCATGGAGCTCATCGAGGGCCAACCCCTCAACGAGATTATGCGCGAACGCCGCCTGACTCTGCCCGAAATCCTCGAATTCGGCGTGCACCTGGCCGAGATCCTCGACTATGCCCATTCGCGCGGCATCGTGCACCGCGACATCAAACCGCCCAACATCCTCATGACCTTAGACGGCAAAATCAAGATCACGGATTTCGGCATCGCCCGTATCGAGGACACCGCCGCCGAGCAGCAGACCCGTCTGGGCGAGGTCCTGGGAACACCGGTCTACATGTCCCCGGAGCAGACCTCCGGCCAGACGGTGGACGGCCGCACCGACCTCTACTCCCTGGGCGTGATCCTCTATGAGCTGGTCACGGGCAGCCGCCCCTATACAGGCGAGACCCTGGCCGCCCTCTTTCGCGCCATAACCGAGACCATCCCCACCGCGCCCCTCACGCTGCAGCCGGAGATTCCCCCCGGCCTCTCGGAGGTGATCATGCGCTGTCTCAAGAAAGACCCTGACGAACGTTTCGGCTCCGGGGCCGAGCTCTCGCAGGCGCTTAACACCGTCTTGGGCGCGCCCCCAGAAGAGGCGCCGCCCAACCCCGGACGGCGGGCGTGGCTTGTGGCGGGGCTCACCCTGACGCTAATCGGCACGGCCCTGGCCGGGTGGCTGTTCCTGCTGCCGGGCCGGCCGGCGCCCGGGCCTGCCCCCCCAACACTGGCCATGCTCCAGGTGGAGAGCCTGCCGCCCGGGGCGCAGGTCTTCATCGACGGATCCTTCCGGGGCCAGGCGCCCTGCGACCTCCCGGTGCCCGTTGGCAAGCACGAGGTGCGGCTGAGCCTGGCCGGGCACTACCCGTGGGAGGCCCAAGTCAACCTGGAGGAGACTTCTCTTGAGCCCCTCTTCGTGCGGCTCGTCCCGGTGGAATGAAGACCCTGTATGACCGGGCATATATGTGATATAAGGCAGGATGCAGGTGTGGTGTGATGGACCGTCGTCTCCGACAGGGAGACCGGGCCTTCAGGACAGGGGCCCCACCTTTTAAGTGCCACCGTGTGACACGCGGCACGCGACGGTCCCTTAAGGAAGACGAGGAGGATATCCCATGCAGTCAAAGGCAGTCTTGACAGGTGTAATGGCAGGCATCGTCGTATCCCTGCTCATGTTCGCCGGCTTTCCGCCGGCGGCTCAGGCCCGCATCTCCCCCGGGAAGGCGCTACCGGACTTTTCCCTCACGGACCTCGAGGGCGGGATGTACTCCCTGTCCGCCATGCAGAGGCACCCCCTGCTCATCATCTATTTCTTCGACGCCACCTCGCGCACGAGTCAGGAGGCGCTCCTGACCCTCGACCGCCTGGTCCGCGAACATGCCGGCGCTGATCTGCGTGTATGGGGTGTGACACAGTCCTCCCGGCAGGAGGCCGAGGACTTCGTACGCCGCAGCAAACCCTCCTTCCCCATCCTCCTGGATGACGGCGGAGTCAGCCAGCAGTACCAGGCCCGAGTGGTCCTGCCCACCACCTGCATCGTGGGCCCCGGGCTCGTGCTGCTGGATCTCATCCAGGGGGCGGGGCAGTCGACCAATGTCATGCTGGTCAGGGTGGCCGAGCGCTCCCTGCAGCAGCGGGAGGCCGCCTTCGCCAGGGCCCTCGGCGAGGAGGTCGCCCGCCAGAACCCCGACGACGCCCGTGCCCGCCAGGTGGTGGGCTATGCCGCCCTCAAACAGGGCGACACCCAGGCCGCCGAACAGACCTTTGACTCGCTCGCCCGCGAAACGGGCGAGGCCGGGATCAGCGGCACCGTGGGACTGAGTGCCGTATACGTAGCCAGGGGCGAGAACGACAAGGCCCTGCGCCTGGCTAAGGAAGCACAGCAGCGAGACCCGGACAACGGTTACGTGCACGTGCTCAAGGGCGACGTACTCTATGCCCAGGCACGCACGGCCGAGGCCGAGGCCGAATACCACAAGGCCGTGGAGAAGCCGGCCGCCCCCCTCCAGCAGGCCGAGGCCTGCAATAAACTCGGCCTGCTAGCCGCGGCCCAGGGACAGCACGAGCGCTCCCGCAGCCTCTACGACCAGGCCTACGCCATCGACCCCTTCAACATCGAGGCCCTCTCCAACAAGGGCCGCACCTACGAGAAACAGGGCGACTGGGACAAGGCCCTCGACCTCTACCGCCAGGCGCAGACCCTCGATAAAAACGACCTCGTATCGGAGGTGCTGGCCCGGCGGGCCCAGGAGATGCAGGCGCTCGCCCGGGACGGGGAGCGCAGTCAGCGCATGGATGCGCTCGTCAAAGACCTGGCCAAGCGCTACCGCGAGCAGGTGTCCTCACCTGAACCCCAGGACACCTGGACCTCGCAGCCCCTGGTCCTCTCGTTCGTGGACTTTCAGGAGAGCGGCGCCATCTCCCTGCGCGACGGCTTCGCCACGGTACTCACCACGCGCCTGGGTGAGCTGCTGAACGCCTCGGGTCGCGTTCAGGTGGTGGAGCGCGCGCTGATCGAACGCCTGCTCGAGGAGCTCAATCTCGGAAGTTCCGAGCTGGCCGACCCCGAAACCGCACTGCGACTCGGCAGGGTGCTGGCGGCCCGCATCACGGGCACCGGCAGTCTGTACCACCTGGGCGGCTCGTCGCTTCTGAGCCTGCGGCTGATCGACACCGAAACCACGGCCATCCCCAAGGTGATCAACCGTCAGCTGGATCAGGGGGACTCGCTCAACAAGGCCCTGCACGAGCTGAACCGGGAGATCCTCGCGGCCGTGATCAAGGCTTACCCAATCAGGGGCTACGTGGTGGAGGCCCTGGGCGACGAGGTCATGATAAACCTCGGGGCCCGTCAGGGCATCGTAACCGGCACGACCTTCGAGGTTATCGAGGAGGGCCGGGCAGTGGCCTACAAGGGCCGCACCCTGAAAGGCGCCCCCAAGACCATCGGCCAGATCGAGGTCCTGCGCGTGGAGCCCGACCTGGCCTTCTGCCGCATCGTTTCTAAGGATCGCCCCCTCCTCCGCGACGACAAGGTGATCGAAAAAGGTGCTCCGAGCACCATCCAGGAATGAGCCCATGCGCACCCTTAAAGCAGCCTTGCTCCTGCTCTTGACCGCCTGTCTGTGCGGCTG
Source organism: uncultured Bacteriovoracaceae bacterium (assembly GCA_964618975.1). Lineage (GTDB taxonomy): Bacteria > Desulfobacterota > Desulfomonilia > UBA1062 > UBA1062 > CAZUDI01. The sequence continues at coordinate 65,632 of CAZUDI010000002.1, forward strand.
CGCCTCAGGTCCACAACCCAGGCCGGCCATCACCATCGCGGTGTGGGACCTCGAAAACGTAAGCCCCACAACTTCCCCCATCCCTGAGCTGGGGGCACTGCTGGCCGCCGAGGTCGTCGCCACCCTCCAACCGTTGGACGGAATCACCGTCATCGAACGCCAACGGCTGCTCCTGGCCCTGGAGGAACTGGCCCTGGGCTCGTCGACCCTGGCCGACGAAGGATCCCGGCTCGAGCTCGGCCGCATCCTGGGGGCGCACCAGATGATCTTCGGTGCCTACCAGGTGGTGGGCCCCGCCATGCGGCTCGACCTACGGCGGGTGGACGTCGCCAGCGGCAGGGTCCTGGGCGCGACCTCGCAGACCTCGCCCGCCGCCGATGCGGCGGGCTGGCTGGCCGCCGCCCGCACGGCCGCAGCCGGCCTCTTCCCTTAGGGACCCGTGCTTGTCTGACCCCTTTCGATGGCTTGAGCGTCCCGCCGCGGGACGATAAATCATGGGAAGGGACCCCGGCACAAGCCCTGGATCAGGAAATATGAACCATAGCGTATAAGACTGCAGGCTTCTTTAATCACTGCAGCTATGAGGTGTACTGATGCTGGTAACCATGGAAACACTGCTGCACCCGGCCATGGAGAAGGGTTATGCCGTCATCGCCCCCGACTTCCTGACGGCGGGTATGCTGCGGCAATACATCACGGTGGCACAGCGCTATCGTGCCCCACTCATCGCCAGCTACCCGCCCCTGCCGATCGACGCCCTGCGCAGCTTCCGCAGGTGGCTGCCGAAACTGCGGGCGATCTGCGAGGCGGCCAGCGTGCCGGTGTGCCTGCACCTGGACCACGGCAAGGACGTCGAGACCTGCCGCTTGGCCATCGAGGCCGGATTTTCCAGCGTCATGATCGACGGCAGCGCCCTGAGCCTGCCGCAGAACCTGGCTATGACCCTGGCGGTGAAAGAGGCCGCCCGCCCGAGACAGATCAGCGTCGAGGCCGAGATCGGCCACGTGGGCTCCGGGGGCAGTACGCTCGAAGGCCGGGGGGATGCAACCTGCCTGACCGATCCGGACGAGGCGCGCGACTTCGTCGCGCGCACAGGCGTCGATGCCCTGGCCGTCTCCATCGGCACCCAGCATGGACGCTACACGGGCGCGCCGCGCATCGATTTCGAGCGTCTGGCGTGCATCCAAAGCCGGGTCAGCGTGCCTCTGGTGCTGCATGGCGGCTCGGGCACCGGCGACGACAATATCCGCCGCGCGGTCACAGGCGGCATCCGCAAGATCAATGTCTTCACCGACATCATCAGGCCCTACCTGCTGGCAAGCCGCGACTACCTGCTGAAGAACCCCCACCGGCCCTCCGGGCTTAAAACGCGCCAGCAGGCGACCATCGACGAAGTCCTGCGGCACTACTTCGAGATCTCGGGCAGCCTCGGCCGGGCCTGAGACGGCAGGGGCCAGGCCTCCCTACCGTAGCGCTGGGCCGTCATACCGACATCCCGATGATGGCGGCACACCACCCGGGGCCAGACCAAGACCCGTTTTCACGGTTCCTTTTCCCCATCCGGCGCATCCTGCGCCACTGTATGCGTCTGCGCCTTCCTGGCGCCCCCCTTCGTCTGTCCAAGGACGGTATTCCCTGAACTCCCGCATTTCCGCTCCCGGAGGCACCCCCTCCCCTCTTCATGATTCCGGCCGGCGGACAGGTCGCAGGGAAGCGCTATCACTCGTAGATGATCTCGTCGAGGGCGTCGGCCTCGGGGGCATCCTGTTCGAAATCGCGCACCACGCGACTCTCCCTGGTCCGGAAATATTCCTTATACCATTCATGGGCGGTGATCATGGACATGACCTCGCTCGTGCCGGTCCAGATGGAGGCCAGTCGGACATCACGGTGGATGCGTTCGATGGGCAGGATATTGGTGTATCCAAGCCCCCCCACCACCTGCATGGAGTTGTGCACCACCTTCTGGCAGGCCTCGGTGATGAACTTCTTTGACTCTGACACCATGCGGCGCACGCGGTCCATATCCACGCCGCGGTCCACGGCGCTGGCAGTGACATGGGCCATGGCACGGGCGGCGTCCAGCAGCATCACGGCCTCGGCCACCTGGAAGCTCACGCCCTCGAACTGGGCGATGACCTTGCCGAAGGCCTTGCGCCGGGCGGTGTAATTCGTGGCCACGTCCAGGGCCGGCCGGGCGGCGCCGATGGTCATGGCCGCCGTGCCGAGCCGTTCGGGGACCATCATGGTGTTGAAGACATCATAGGCCCCATTGAGCCGACCGATGATATTCTCTTTTGGCACCCGGGCGTCCGTGAAAACCAGACGGGCTGTGCCGCCGCCGCGGCAGCCCATCAGGCCGTAAAGGTACTTCGTCTCCACCCCCGGACCCCGCTCCACGATGAAGGCCGTGAGCGCCTGTTGTGATTTGGCCTGGGCATCAAAGTCAGTGCGGGCATAGAGCAGGAAAAAGTCGGCCCCCTCTCCGCCCACGATGAAGCGCTTCTGGCCGTTGAGGAGGAAGTAGTCGCCCTTGTCCTCGGCCCTGGTGGTGGCCCCGAAGAAGTCCGACCCGCCGCGCGGCTCGGTCAGGCACTCGGCGGCGAAAAGGTCGCCCTTCAGCAGCGGCCTGACGTACTTCTCCTTCTGGGCCGCCGTGCCGTGCTGCATGATGGCATCGCAGACCAGCTCGGCCCCCACACCGAAAACGCAGGCAAATTCATAGCCCAGGGTGCCGATCTCCTCCATGAGCATGCAGGTCGTGACCCAGTCCATCTCCCGACCACCCCACTCCTTGGGATAGCGGCAGCCCAGCAGGTTGCGCCGTCCGGCCTCGCGCAGAAATTCCTTGGGGAACTTGATCCTGTCCGCGTCCATGTCGAGGATCATCTCCCGTGGCACCCATTTCACCAGCTCGCGCGCCTCGTCCCGAATCTGCAACTGTTCCCTGCTCATGAGATAATCAAACATCGTTGCCTCCCTTCATGTCCCATGGACGATTCATTGTTCAAATTGAGGCCTCTCCCTTGAGCGGCATCCTCTTATCCGGAGGCGACATCAATCACGCCCCCCCTCCCTCCCAGAGCCGGGGGTCATGCGGAGAGACTGCCACAGGGCCGCCTCGGTCTCATGCCGGCGGCCCACGATCATGGGTATGAACCCCAGGGCCAGCCTAAGGACCCTGCTTTCCGCTGCAAGCAGCGGGGAATGCGACCCTCAGGCCATTCAAGTTCCCTGGAAAATGCCAATGATTAAAACCAGGTGCCCAAGGTCGCCACCAATCCCGGGCATGAATCTCGGTTCAGGCCCCGCGCCCATTTTAATCCACCGCCAGCGGCGAATGCAACCCAAGACGCATCATGGACATGGCCCCCGTGTTACAGCCTTATCCCCTCCTTTCAGCCACCAACGGCGGGCAAGGCAACCCCCAGGTAAATCGTGCTTGGTCATGATCCCTTACAACAGGTCCTTATCGCCAGAGGCGGCGAATGCGACCCTGGGAGAGCAGGGTGCACTGTCCCCTCCCATAATGCGGGAGTGCAGGCGACGTGGCCGGGCGGGCCTCCGGTCTGCCTCCCCCTTGAGGGCCTCGTTGCCGCCTCAGGGACTAAAGGGGCGGCGAGGCCTTGGGGTTCTCTCACCCTCCACAGAGGCGGGTAGGGCTGGAATTCAGGTGAAAAATTATGTATGAGAGACCAGAGAGGATCGGGCATGCACAAACGTGGTACTGACGATGGATTCCTGTAGACACCGCAACCTGCTGCTCCTGCCGCAACGGGAGAATTCGCTGCGCTGCCGGCACTGTCATCTGACGATCAGCCCCCGGGAACTACAGGGTGGCTGTTGCCCGGAATGCTACGCGACGGACGGAACCAAGCGCTACGAATTCGACGAGATCGAGGCCCGTGATAAGGGCAGGGTGCGCTACCGCTGCGAGGAATGCGGGGCCATCATCGAAAGCGACTAGGCTTCGCCCCCCGACCTTCCCCCAGTGTCTTGTTTGAGATGGGTGTGGGGAGAGCATCATAAATGAAGCGAGCATCTGCCGACGGCCCTGCACACCCTGGTGTGCATCTCCCGGGTTCATCAGTGTCGGAGCCTCATCAGACGCCCTGCCCCCGCGCACAAACAGCCGATGGGACCCTGTCAGCCCGCCCCTACTGCCTACAGCCGGTGGCAGGCCCTCCTCAGCGCATGCCCAGCATGGCCTTCTGCAGCCTGAGCTGGGCGGCCTGCACCTCGGGGTCCATCATGTACTGCATCATCTTCATGAAGCTCTGCCCTACCTTCAGCTCCAGTTCCTCGGACCTCTGCTTAAGGGGCTCAAGCTCCTGGGGAACACGCTCGGCATCCTTCAATTCGGGGTACTTGTCCATGACCGCGGCCATCCGTGGCGCAAGCTTCTCCACCCGGGCGGCATACTGGTCGGTGGCGCGGGCCACGTCCTTGGCCGAACCGGCCTTTCCCACCGCCTCGACGTACTCCTCCATGGCATCGACGAACTGCGTGTTCACCTCCACCACCTCGCTGTATTTGCCGCCGCCGCAGCCCACCAGGGTCCCGACAAAGACGATCAGCACCCAAACCAGAATCCCATGCCTGTACATAGCCAGCTCCTCTCACGGGCACCGCTGCGACAACACGGCGCCAGCACACATGGACCCATGTATTGGCACAGGTCTCTACCCAAGTCAACTGCTTGATATTCAATGGCATGTATCCCCTGTGGGCCTTCCGGCCAAGCAGCCGCTGCCGGGCAGCAGACCTGTCAGCCCCAGCCTTTACTCCCGCATCACAAACAGGGCACGGAGGAGGACATGTCGCGAGAGGTGTCGAAACGTCTGCTTCTCACGCCTTGACTTCCTCAGGATGGGATTTATTTAGTGATGAACGTTTCATGTCATCGAGTGCGATAATGTAACCAACGTCATCTTTAGAATATTACTTTATTATCTTTCCGAAGGCCTTTGTACGTTTTTGCTGGGAGGACATTAAGCTTCATGTGTGAAAGGAGGGCTTCAAGATGAAAAAGGCTTTGACTCTCTTCCTGGCGCTCGTATCCCTTGTTATCTTCTCCCCGCCAGTGTCGGCGCAGATCCTGCGAATCAGTGACGCACAGGACTTCCTTCCCGGCGACGGCGAATCCACCCTGGTGAATGACATCGCCGGCCTGATCCATCAGGCGGCCCTCCCCAGGATATTCCCGGTCGCACTTCTTGAGCTGCGCGTTCAGCTGCTTGACGACTACCCGCTCCGTAAGCTGGCCGGCAATTCCGGGTTCGCGTCCGAGGGACCATTCCCTGCCTGGAGGCGACAACCAATAGGCTTCCCGCCCGAGGCGCGCACAGAAAGTCTCCCCAACAACAATTCATCGGCCCCGGTTCCTGATCCAGCGACAATCATCATGCTGGGTCTGGGCCTCTTTGTCCTCAGCGCCTTCGTGAAACTCCGCGGAAAACAGCACCATGAGAGCAGTTTTCCGCGGGGGTGACAAAGTGTCTGCCCCCTTGTCGGCTGGCAGACCGTGCCTCACGGGCACAACGGAACCCCCTCAGGTGCCGTGATGACGCACATGGCGCGTCCATGTCGGGGAGGATGCCAGCGCTCGTCACGGTGCCAAGCCCACATGAGGCACAGGCCCGTTGAGAGAGGCCTCAGTAGAGCGAGCAGGATGTCTGTGCGTCGAAGATGTGCAGGTGGTTGAGATTGAGCGCCAGGGTCAGTCGCTCGCCCACGCGGATCACCCGCCGGCCCTCGCTGCGGGCGGTGAACTTCACGCCCTGAAGATCCATGTGCATGTTCGTCTCCCCGCCTAAAGGCTCCACCACCTCGACGACGCCCTCCACCTTCCACGCCTCCGGCAGGCCGTTGGTGGCGTTGTCGATGGCGAAGTCTTCCGTGCGGATGCCCATAATGACATCCATACCCGCGGCGATGGCAGCGCCGGGTTTCTCCGGGATGGGGATCTTCAAGCGCGCATTGAATTCGAGCTGCAACCCCTGGTCGCCGGGTGTAATCCGCGCCGGCACGAGGTTCATGGGCGGGCTGCCGATGAAGCCGGCCACAAAGGTATTGGCCGGCCGCTCGAAGAGTTCGATAGGGGCGCCGACCTGCTCGATATAGCCGTTATTCATCACCACGATCCGGTCGGCCAGGGTCATGGCCTCCACCTGATCATGGGTGACATAGATGATGCTGGACTGGACCTTCTGGTGCAGCAGCTTGATCTCGGTGCGCATCTGGGTTCGGAGCTTGGCATCCAGGTTCGACAGCGGTTCATCGAACAGGAAAATCGAAGGCTTGCGCACCATGGCCCGCCCCATGGCCACCCGCTGGCGCTGGCCACCGGAGAGCTCGAAGGGCTTGCGCTGCAGCAGGCCCTCAAGTTCCAGGATCGAGGCCACCTCGTTGACGCGCCTCTCGATCTCGGCCCGGGGCGTCTTGCTCAACTTGAGCCCGAAGGACATGTTGTTGAAGACATTCATATGGGGGTAAAGGGCATAGTTCTGAAACACCATGGCGATGCCGCGGTCCTTGGGGGCCACGTCGTTGATGACCTGGCCGTCGATGAGAATCTCGCCGGCCGTGATCTTCTCCAGGCCGGCGATCATACGCAGGATGGTGGACTTGCCGCAACCCGAGGGGCCCACCAGGACAATGAACTCATTGTCATGGAATTCCAGGTTGACCCCGTGAACTACTTCGACCTTGCCAAAGCGCTTGACTAAGTTTCGGATTGCGACATCTGCCATCGATTCATCCCGACCCGGTTGTCTTGTTGTCTGCCGCCAGAGGTGGCCGCTCGGACTTCAAGAGTCTCACATGCCACCCTCCCCTAGGGTCGATCCTGGACCCTTCGAAGCCGCATCTTATAGGGGGATACGACCCCGAGCCCCCTATTTGTATTATAATGCACCTGAAGCGTCAAGGGTCACGTCCAAAGGCGATGCCGGCATAAAGTGATGCCCCAGCGGATCTTCCTTTACCCATCTGAATGATATGAAGGCCTTTTTTATCATATTCCATCGATTCCGCGGGAGGCTTACCCCTTGACTTGATGCCGTCGAAGGGCTAGTTTTGAGCAGTCAGACCAAGACCGGTTCATAAAATCAGGAGGAGGGTATAATGCGAACACGTCAGATGGCATTGTTCTTTACAGTCGTAATAACGTCTCTTTTCCTCTCAGGCCAGGTGATGGCCGAACCGACCACCATCCACTTCTGGCACGCCATGAAGGGCGCGCGCGGCGAGGTGATCGATAACATGATCAAGGCCTTCAACGAATCCCAGTCGGAATTCGTGGTCGTCGGCACCTACAAAGGCAACTATGACGAAACAGTCAATGCCGGCGTGGCGGCCTATCGCGCCAAGAAGCAGCCTCACATCCTCCAATCCTTCGAGGTGGGCACCCAGACCATGATGCTCTCAGGCGCCATCTACCCGGTCTACAAGCTGATGCAGGACACGGGCTACAAGATCGACTGGAAGGGCTACCTCCAGCCGGTGCTTTCCTACTACATGGACGCCGACGGCAACCTCATGTCCATGCCCTTCAACTCGTCGACCCCGGTCATGTATTACAACGTGGACCTCTTCAAGAAGGCGGGACTGTCTCTGCTGGACAAGGAAAAGCCCGTCACCTGGGACGAACTGGGGGAGATCACCACCAAGATCGTCCAGTCCGGCGTTCCCGGCGGCCTGGTCTGCGGCTGGCAGTCCTGGACCCAGGTGGAAAACTACAGCGCCATCCACAACCTGTTCTTTGCCTCGCGTGCCAACGGCTACGAGGGCCTCGACTGTGAACTGCTGATCAACAACCCCCAGGTAGTCGGCCACATCGCCATGCTCAAGGACTGGATGAAGGATAACCGCTTCTTCTACGGCGGGCAGAAATACCAGGGCCCCCAGGCCGAGTTCATCGCCCAGAACGCCGGGTTATACATCGACTCCATCAGCGCCATCGCCAAACTCCAGACCGCCGTCAAGAACTTCACCTGGGACGTGGCGCCCCTGCCGATCGAGGCCGACATGCAACAACCCCAGAACAGCATCATCGGCGGGGCCTCCCTGTGGGTTTTCAAAGGTCATAAGAAGAAGGAATACAAAGGCGTGGCGGCCTTCCTCAATCACCTCGCCACCCCTGAGATGCAGATTTACTGGCACAAACAGACCGGATACTTCCCCATCACCCTGGCCGCCTACGAACAGCTCAAGCAGGAGGGCTATTACCGCGAGCACCCCTATCAGGAGGTGGGCATCAAACAGCTCACCCGTCGCGAACCGACCAAGGCCTCCCGCGGCCTGCGCCTGGGTTTCTTCATCCAGATCCGCAACATCATCAACGAGGAGCTGGAACTCGTCTGGAACGATACCAAGACACCCCAGGAGGCCCTCGACAGCGCCGTCAGGAGAAGCAACCAGCAACTCCGGCAGTTCGAGAAGACCTATAGATAGACATCAACCCCGTCCGGGCGATGCCGCCCCCTCAAGGGGCGACATCGCCCGGCGGATGGCGAGACCATGACCAAGCGATCGATCTTCACCTCGAGAACCCTGCCCTACCTGCTGATCCTGCCGCAGATTGCGGTGACGCTTACCTTCTTCTACTGGCCGGCTCTTCAGGGCCTGCTCCAGTCCGTCATGCGCAGCGACCCCTTCGGCGGCCACAGCCGCTTCGTCTGGTTCGACAACTTCATCACGCTCTTCACCGACCCCCTCTATCTCAAATCCATCCTGACCACACTACTCTTCAGCGCCTGCGTAGCGGCGACCTCGATCTGTCTGGGGCTGTTCATCGCCACCATGGCCACGCGGGCACTGAAGGCCACGGCCGTAATCCGTACCCTGCTCATCTGGCCCTACGCCGTGGCGCCGGCCATCTCGGGCATCCTTTGGCTTTTCCTGCTGCACCCTTCCTACGGCGTGATCGCCTACGCCATCAAGCAGGGGCTGGGCATCGACTGGAACCCTGTCCTCAGGGGTTCCCATGCCTTTTCCATGGTGGTTATGGCCAGCGCCTGGAAGGAGGTCAGCTACAACTTCGTCTTCTTCGTGGCTGGGATGCAGGCCATCCCGCGCTCCCTGATCGAGGCGGCCGCCATCGACGGCGCCAGTCCCTTCCGCCGTTTCTGGACCATCACCCTGCCCCTGCTCTCCCCGACCCTGTTCTTCGTGACGGTCATGAACATTATCTATTCCTTCTTCGACACCTTCGGGGTAATCCACACCATGACCCAGGGGGGCCCTGGCGGGGCGACCAACATCCTGGTCTACAAGGTTTACCAGGACGGCTTCATCGGGCTCAACCTGGGGTCCTCGGCCTCTCAGTCGGTGGTGCTCATGACGCTCATCATCGTCATCACCGTCCTGCAGTTCAAATATGTGGAAAAAAAGGTTCAATACAGCGGGTAGGAACAATGATCGAAAAGACTCCCATCCTGGACACCCTGACATACCTGTTCCTGATCACCGGCATCCTGATCGTGGGATTCCCCATCATCTATGCCCTGATCGCGGCCACCCTGCCCATAGAAGAGGTCTCGCGGGTACCCATGCCACTGATCCCCGGCGACCAGCTGTGGATCAACCTCAAGACGGCCTGGATCGACGGCGATCTAGGAAGAAACCTGTTCAACTCTTTCATCATGGCCTCGGGCATCACCATTGGCAAGATCACGGTCTCGCTTCTGGGGGCCTTCTCGATCGTGTACTTCGATTACCGATTCCGCACCGTGGCCTTTGTCTCCGTGTTCTGCACCCTGATGCTGCCGGTGGAGGTCCGCATCCTGCCCACCTACGAGATGGCCGCCAACCTCCTGGGGCCCTTCCAGGGACTGTGGGACCTGCTGCACCTGAACGGGTTGATAAGCTGGATCGCCGGGCACGACATCGCGGTGTCCCTTGAGTGGTCCCTGCTCGACAGCTATACCGGGTTGATCATGCCCCTGGTGGCCTCGGCCACCTGCACCTTTCTCTTCCGCCAGTTCTTCCTGACCATCCCCGAGGAACTCTGCGAGGCGGCCAAGATGGACGGGGCCTCGGCCATGACCTTCTTCCGCAGGATCCTGCTGCCCCTGTCGAAGACCAACATCGCCGCGCTGGTGGTGATCGAGTTCGTCTACGGCTGGAACCAGTACCTCTGGCCGCTCCTGATCACCACCAATCCCAAGATGATGACCGCCGTCATCGGCCTGCAGAACCTCATCCCGGCTGCAGACGACCTGCCCTTCTGGAATGTGGCCCTGGCAGGGGCCCTGCTCGTGATGCTGCCGCCGGTCCTGGTGGTGCTCTTCATGCAGCGCTGGTTCGTTAAGGGCCTGGTCGAGCCCGAAAAATGAGCGTCACGGATGACTGACGGCCAGGGCGCGGTGGGAGATTGACCTGTCTTCATAGACAGGTCAATCTGATCAGAAATCCCCCGCGACCACTCAGGTCATGGCCTTGAGGATTCCCAGGTAGCCTTCGGCACGATCGAGATAGAAGGACAGGGCGCGCGCGAAGTTCCGGCCCACCACCCCGTCCACGAAGAGCTGGCTGATCTCGCGGTTGCGCTCGAGGACCGCCTGCATGCGCACGAAGATCTGGCGCTCCTCAGGGGTCATCTCCATCACGATGCGCCTCAGGACCGAGCGGGCCCGCGGCTGGTACATCCAGAAGTAGAGGAGATCCAGCGCGTTGATGATGAAGATCTTCTCCATGTCCTTGGCCTCTCTGCGAATGGCGCTGATGAAGCCCTCCGGGGAGGCGAGCATCTCGAGGACATCGGCTTCGGGAAACACGATCTCCATGTGGGTATAGGCCTCGAACATCTGCGTGAGCTTGCCCCGGTAATCGCGCAAGCGGATGCGGATGTTCTCGTAGCGGTCACTCAGCCCCTCGATCACCCCGGCCACGCAGTCGGAGGCCGCCTTGGAAATGATGGCCGCCCAGCGCTGCAGGATCAGGTCGATGCCCGGCACAGCAAAGGCGGCCAGGCTGGCGCCGATAGCCAGATTGAAGATCAGGGCCAGGGGGATGGAGACGATCGTGCGGAAGAAGTTGCCGATCACGGCGCCTGGCTGCAGGCCCCTGAAGGCGTTGTGCGTCGAGATGTAGAGCCCGTTGACCACGGCCATGACGGAATAGAGCACCACCGGGTGCGTGACCACCGTCACGCCGCAGGCCTTTTCGAGGACGAGGGTCTTGACGAGATAATCGAGCAACGGCACCGAAAACCCCGTGAAGAGGAGCGAGTCCGTCAGGCGCTCCCAGCTCACATAATCGTTCCACCGCAGGAGGGGGGCCCGGCGGATGCCGCCGCCGCCCAGGACGGACTGCAGGATGTTGCGCAGCCCGGTGATCCCGAACCAGATAAAGGCACCGCCATAGGCCAGCAGCCACCAGTCCTTGGTGAGGTAGAAGGTGGCAAAGGCCGGGATCAGCCCCAGGATGACCTTGATCCAGTTCTTCAGGCCGCTGTTGAGGTACCTCCAGGAAACCCGCTGCCTGGAAGCGCGCTTGGCAGGCGCTTCCAGGGAAAGCAATCCATTGCGTTCCTGGTCGATGCCTCCCAGCGTCACCACGTTCCCCTTGACCCCGATCTGGGTCGAGTGTCTGAGCATCTCCCACTCCTCGCGTCGCCGTTTTCCGAAGCGCTGAAGTCCCGGCAGGCGCAAGGCAGCCGCGGGGAGCAACCGGACACCCCTGCGTGGCACATAACTCACCCGCAGATAGACCCCCGTATTGACGGGAACGACCATGCGGGAGGCGGGGGGTGATTTTTCGATCTCGCGTTGGGCCCTCGGGGGCAGGGTATCCCTGATCACCATACCCATGCCGTACAGGTGGTGGGAGCGCCCTGCGGAATCGCTGCCCACACGGCTCTTGAGGAGCACTCCCTTGTAGTACCCCTGAAAGGCCTCGATATCGCGCAGGATGTGGGTGAGCTTGGCGATGCGATCCTCCCGGTCGGGCTGATTCCCCGTCTCCAGGCCTTCGATGAGGCCGCGGATGATACGCTTGAGGGCGATGATGTTGTTGTCGTTGATGGCCCGCTGGAGCTCGTTGATGCGACTGTAGTGCGGATTCTTCCCCATAACATAGTCCTTGAGGTTGAAGATCTCCAGGTGGGTGATCTTGCCCCGGCAGTCGTACAAGAGCTCGAGCACGTCCTCGAGGCTCAGCCCGGAAAGCCCCAAGGTGATGCTGTAGCCCACGTGGAGTCGGTCCAGGCGGTCGACGACCTCCTGGGGCGAGCGCCTGAGGGCCTCCGGCATGTCCGGTTCATCGCGCGGGACCGTGGGGTCCGGGACGTCCGGGTTCCTGGCGGGCCGCAGATAGGCCTCCACGATGGCCTCCGAATCGAGCCGGTTCATGGCCTGAACCAGGTCCCGGATGCGGGCCTGGGACTCGCTCCCGGCCTGATCGAATTCCAGGCGCAGCTCCTCGGAGCGCGCCTGCATGCAGGGCAGCATCCGGGAATGGATGAATTCCGCCAGGTGCAGGATGGATACCTGCCCGGTGCCCACGAAGGCCAGGAACTCGCCCTCGTCCAGTTCGGGCAGGTTCAGCCCGTAGGTCTGCCGGATGGACTCCTTGTGCCGCGCATTGAATTCACGTAGGATCGCCAGTACATAGCGCTGCCGGTAGCGCGTGACGCCCTGCCCTTCGCCGGCGAACTCGGCCACGGCCGGTTCCTCCAGGAAGCGCAGAAAGTCCTGTGCGTCCAGCAAACCCCGAGGGGCCCAGATCAGCTGCACGTAACGGTTGCGGAAGCGCGCCGCGAGTTCGATGCCGATGCGCACCCTGATTCCCATGATCTCGGCCGCTTCCAGCAACTCTGAAGCCGCCTCCTGGCTTACATAATTGTAGTAGATGACCTTGAGCCGGCGGATGCCCTTGATCCAGGCGTCCATGATCAGGTGGGTGGGTGTCTTGCGGCCCTTGGTGTTGACGTCGTGCACGTGATCGTCGGTGGCGATCTGGTTCCACTGTTCGGGCATCTCCAGCAGGTGATAGCGGCGCAACTGCTCGCGTACGACACGCGGCCTGCCCGAGGCCGTCATGCGGAAATCGTGGGCCAGTTGGAGCCGGTTTGTATAATCACCCTGCGAACGCACGAGCCGCTTCATGATCTGGATGAGCACACGCGCCGTATTGTTCCGCAGGTGGCTGCGGGCGCTGTAGAGCACCTCGTCATGCAGGGAGCGCAGGGCGCTCAGCCGGTCCTTGGCCTCGCCCACCTCCAGGGAATTCAGCAGATGGGCCACGGCATAGGCGATGCGCAGCTCGCGCGAGGCCGCCATTTCCTTGATGCCGTGCGGGTGCAGATAGGGATTCAGGAGGTTCTTGATATACTGCCGTGACTCGTCCCGGTTGAGAACCTCGTTCACCATGACGAGCAGGGCGTGGTCCTCCCTGTCGAAAAGCATGCTTGATATGGGCTTCTCCATATCCATAACTCTCGATATTTTTGTCCCGGATCTTTATAAGGTGCAAACAAATGGCACCTGTTTGCACCTTCTCTCAGTCTCTCAGCGCGGTCCTGTCCTCCCCGGGGTCTGTTCCAGGTGGGCGTTCAGCGTACGCCTGAGTCCCTCGATCTCGCACCGCAGGTCGGCCACCTCCGTCTCGATCGCCGCCAGACGCGCCTGAGTGCCCGGGCTGTCTCCCGCAGGCTCGGACCTCGATTGCTTGGCGTCCTCCGGGAAGACGCCCAGCAGTTGGGCGTAGCGTACCTCCTTCTGCCCAGGCTGCCGGGCGAGCCGGGCAACGAGGCCATGCTCGATCAGGTCCTCCAGGGTGGCTGTCAGGGATTTCAGGTCGTCAAAGACCTGCAGGCGCTCCGCATGCTGCTTGAGTTCGCCGGCGGTCTGGGGGCCCCTAAGCATCAGCATGCACATGAGGGCGGCCTCGCCCTGCAGCAGGTTGTTGTTCTTTGTGAAAAACTGTTCGTACCGGGGCACCCGCCCTTGCTCGCTGCGCCATACCACACGCTTCTCCTTGAGCCGTGACAGGGCGCTGATTACGGTATCCTCGTCATAAGAGACCACCGGGTTGCGGTTGGTCTTCTGGTTGCAGGCCATAACCAGAGCGTTGAGGGTCAGGGGATAGTATTCGGGGGTCGCCATCTCCTTTTCCATCAGACAGCCGAGGACCCGTAGTTCTGCGGGCGTATACACACTCTCCATACGATCACCTCCCATGCGCTTCCTTATATGAAAAAGGCCGCAACGGCAAAAACAATCGGCCCTCAGGACGGGGGCAGGATGCCCCCGAGGCAGGTGATAAGCGCCTCGGCATAGATGATATGCCCTTCTTCATTGGGGTAGCGCGCGTCGAACTGGAGCGGGTCTAAGATCGAGAGCACGTGCCTCTCCAGGTAGCGGGCCCAGTAGATATGCACGGGGACCATCTCGCAGTCGAGGTCGCGGCAAACCTCGTGAATGGCGCGGTAGTAAGTGTTGACGGCGTCCATCTCGTAGCGGTCGGGCAGGAGATGCGAGGTGAGCATGAAGATTTCGGGCGCGAAACGTGTCCGGGCGCGCCGGACGAGCTGAACGAGGTTCTCCTTGAATTCCGAGCGGTAGACGGGATGAAAGGCATCATCGATCCCGAAATGCAGGACCAGGATCGCGGGAGAAACCGGCTCGATGTCCTCGTCGAAGGACCAGAGGGCGTCGAAGGTGGTCTGCCGGTATCCGGAACGGTTGATGACCTCCACACCCCGGCTGGCACAGAAGGCCTGCAGGTGGTCGACATATCCCGTGGTCACCCCGAATCCGGCGGCGATACTGCCGCCGCGTATGAGTATCTTCATCTCGCGACTCCCTCTTCGTTGGTGTATGGATGTGCTCTTGGATTAACAGGGGCCTGGGTGCTTGTCAACCGGGGCAGGACACGCCCCTCCGGCATCACGCCGCAGGAATGTCGCGTCTTGCCCCTGCACGGCGATGGATCAGAAGCGCATATTCAAGCATGCCGCGGCCGTGCAGCCACGGTAGTCATAGTTGAGCGTGGGGTGATACCAGTTGCGCTCGTCGTCCAGGGTGAAGGCCTCGAGATCGAGGGAGCCCTCGATGGCGGGGGTGAAGCTGCGCGCCAGACTGAGGCCCAGGCTGCGCTTCTCCCGGCGACCGAAGTAGAAGTCCGAAGAGGGCGGATAGTCGTTTTCCTGGATGGACAGGCCGCCCACACGGAGGGTGAGCGTCGAGGCCCGGTCCAGGTAGTAGCGCCAGGCAACTTCCAAGCCCCACTCGTCGCCGTGGCTGTTGCTGGCCTCGCTGGCCAGCAGTGCATTCCCGCAGCGGAAGCGGCACCTGTCCCTGAGCATGCGGCTCAGCCTGCAATCCAGGTCCCAGGTGTCCTTAACCAAGGTCAGCGCGGCCCCCATGAGTCGGAAATCGCCCTCTTCGTAGTAATCGAAACCGCATACCTGGTCCGTGCCGGGTCGGGCGAATTCGCTGAAAACCCGTCCCTGCCAGCCCGGGGAAAATGTATAGCCCGCCTCCAGGGTCAGGGTGAAGATATCCCCGGGATCGTAGTTCTTGACCGTATAGCTGTAGTCGTACTCCCCGCGCCACAGGTAACCGAGGCCCGCCCCCAGGACGAGATCGCCCCACTGCCGGGCCAACGTGATCACGGGGTTGACGTTGAAGCCTTCGCCGAAGGTGGTGATCTCGAAGAGGTCGGGTACGGTGATGAGGCCGAGCTCCCGCAGGCTCAGGTCGGTCTTTCCGGTGGGCACGTTCAGCCCCAGCCCGAGGAGGAGATCCACGGGCAGACGCTCCAGGATCTCCCACGTGAGGTTGACGCGCGTATCGACAAAACCGCTCAGGGTGCTGTCACCAGCGCGCGCCGGGTCCACCTGGGTGGAAACGTAGGCGCTGAGCACCTCGAAGGACAGCTCACGCCAGGCGCTGCCCACACTAAACGGAACGGCGGTCTGAATGCCCCTGTCGTCCCACTCGTTCTGCCACCAGGTATGGCTCACGGCGGTGGTGACCTCCACCTCCTGGGCGCCAGGCACCCCGACGCTGAAAAGCAGCACCACGATCCCCAGCGCCGCCACGGCGGTTGCCCGCCTGAAGGCCGTCACGGGCGAGGGCCCGTCTGCGACCGCTATCGTCACTTGCTTCACCCTTGCATCCTCGCTGGATCGAAGAACATCATGCCTCATACCCGCCCTCATTGCACCCTGATCATGACCGTCTGCGCGTCATATCCCTGCCCGTCGCTGACGCTGAACCGCACGCTGCGGCAGCAGGGCCCGTCATCGGCCTGCCAGGTGAAAATCTGTGTGTCTTTGTTGAAGCTGGCACCCTCCGGATAGGGACAGTCGCCCCCGGGATCCTGCACCCCGAAAAACAGCGTGTCCCCCTCCGGGTCCCTGGCCGTGACATCGATCCTGAGGGTCCCACCCGGATGCACCACCCGCTCCCCGCCGAGGGGGTCGAGCCCCGGCGGACGGTTGACGTCCCCCACGCTGAGGCGCACGTCCTCGAAGTCCTCTCCCCCGTCCCCATCGCTCACGCTGCAGCACACGAAGTAGTTCCCGTCCGCGGCAGATTGCGCCCCGTTCCAGGTGAACACCCCGTTCGCACCGAGGCTGGCCCCCTCCGGATAGGGGAGCACATCTGGATCCCGATATACCTCTCCGAGCGCAAAGGCGAACTCGTCACCCTCGGGGTCCGAGGCCATCAGATACATCTCGAAGGCAGCGCCACCAGCCATCTCACGCGTCCCAAGGGACTCCAGGCGCGGCGGACGGTTGACCCCGTCACCCACCACGATCTCCACCTCGCGCCAGGCGCCCATCCGGGGCACACCATCGTCCGCGGCGCTGAAAAGCACCGTGTAGCTGCCCGGCGAGGTCTTGAGGTGCGTCTGCCAGGTGAAGACCCCCGTATCCGGGCTGAAGACCACCTCTCCCTGGTTAAGCGGCAAGTCGGCTGCGCTGCAGTGCACCTCGTCGCCATCGGGGTCCTGCACCTCCAGCGTGAGGCGCAGTTCGTCACCCGGATTCACGCTCACGCAGTCCCCCACGACCAGGCTGTAGGCATCGCTCAGGGACAGCTGCGGAGGACGGTTGTCGTAGCGCCCCTCGTAGGCCCCCAGGTCATAGCCCGGGCCAGCGGGTCGCGCACGGCCTTCGATGTCCTGTGACGGGGCACCTTCGGAGCGGCCCGCATCGAGGCAGGGCGACCAGGCCTGCAGGCGCAGATCACCGAAGGCGGGCTTCACATAGGCCGGGGGCGCACAGATGTTGTCCTGCCCCTCAAAGCCTCCCATCACATCGCAGGCGGTGACGACCACATCCGCCTTGTCTCCGACAGAGATCTCGGGGTCTTGACTACCTCCCCTGTCCCCCCAAAGGATGCTGTTGGTGATGCTGGCGTGCCCCGCGAGCACCCCCACGGCCCCGCCCCCGCAGGCGGCGTTGCCGTAGAAGCTGGTGTTCACGATATCCAGGCGGCCCTCGCGTAGCAGAACCCCCCCGCCGGTGCCTTCTCCGGCGGTGTTGTCCGGGATGACACAGTTAATCAGGGACAGCGCCGAACTGTCCCCGGCCACCCCGCCGCCGCCAGCGGCCTTGTTGCCGACGATCACACAGTTGGTCAGGGAGAGGGTGGCATACCGGCCGGCCACCCCGCCGCCCTCTTCGGCCGAGTTCCCGGTGAGGGTGCAGTTCTCGAGGAGCACTTCTATGGGTTGCGGCGGCGTGCCTTCGCAGGCGACCCCGCCGCCCGTGCCCCCGGAGAAGGTGCCGTTTTTGACAGTGAGCCCATCGAGCATGGCATCACAGAGCACCAGGAAGCAGCGCCTGGCATCGTTACCATCGAAGGTGGTGGTGTTGGCGTGCCAGTCGCGCTCTTCGCGCGCGGTCTCCGTACCTGAGAATCCGCCCAGGATGGTCACGCGCTGTCTGACCACGATGGTCTCCGCCACAGGGTAGGTACCGGCCTTGACCCAGATCTCGTCGTCCTCCTGGGCCCTATCGATAGCCGCCTGGAGGCCGGAGAGGGCCTCGTTCCAGCTCCGGCCGGAGTTCTGCGGCGCGCCGCCCTCCGGGTCCACATACACGATCGGATCAATCTCCTCCACCGCGGCGACCGTGATGGTCCCGACGTCCGTGGTCAGGCCCGGCAAAATCGTAATGCCACTCTTGCTCCCCTGCAGGCGTACACCGCCTTCCTGGTCAAAGAGCTGCACCACCACGCGCCGGTTAATCCCGACGCTCACCCCGGAGATGGTTCCCTGGCCACTGGAACATTCCCACGGTCCACCCTGCGCCAGCAGGGACTCGCCGTCGTCGGAGAGCACCTGGGCCTCAACGAACGCGATACCATACTCGACGCAGTCGATGGACGCGGCCCGGGCGCTCAGCCCCTCACCATCTCCCCCGGACTGCGCAGTCACCAGGGAGAAGGCCACATTCCCTACAGGCAGGCTGCCGGTCTCACCCTCGCCCCGGCTGCAGGCCGCTATCAACAGCAGGCACAGACATATTAGCATGAGGCCCCGAGATCGAATTCCACGCCCTCCCGAGCCGGCTATGTGCATGATCTTCATGGTTATTCTCATGGTTATCATCCCCCCAGGCCTTTCCTACCAGCGCACCGTCACCGAACCGCTCGTCACATCGATCTCCTCGATCAGACGGGGGTCGCGCGCGCGCCGGAGGGAATCGTCCAGGCGCAGTCCGAGCGTATAGGCGGTCCTGCGATGCAGCGACACGAGCAGGGAGCGGCTGCTCAATCCTTCAGGCACGAGTTCGAGGCGCGTGAGCTCCTCCAGGCCTTCACGGGCCGCGCCGAGCTCTGGGTCGCGTTGGATGGCGCGTCGGTAGCAGGCCGCAGCGCGCCGGTATTCCCCCCGATCGCTCAGGTCGATGGCCTCAAACAGGCTGAAGAGGGCCTCGGTATCGGTGGTCAGCGGCCGCGATAGCTGCCGGCGCTCATCGGGGCTCAATTCGATCCGAAGCAGGGCCACGAGCTCGAACAGGAGTCCCTTTTCCAGTTGAAAAACCTCTTCCAGCCGTCCCTCCTGGGCCGGTCGTCCCAGGATCTGGCCCGGGGGGACATCCAGCAGAGTGGAGGTGAGGCTGAGTCCCTGGCTGCTTCCGGCAAGGATGTCGCCGCCCACGAGATAGCGAGCCCCCAGGAGACGGCCCACCTTCGGAGCGCTGACCGGCTCCACCAGGCCGGAGGTTCCGAATTTCATCTCCTCCAGCAGGGCCTGCAGGCGCACCCGCTCTACGAGTCGGATATCTTCCACCTGGCTCAGGTCGGTCATGAGCATGAAGGTGATCCCCTTCTGCAGCAGGTCCCACTGGTCGTTGCCCGAACGGTTTTGGAAATATAGAACCGCCACGGTATCCTCAGCGCCACGGGCCTCGAGACCCGCCTCACGACCGGCGGCCTCTTTCGCCCAGACACGCAGCTCTTCGGTCACCACCTGGCCGGCCTGCACCACCGCGGGCAACATGCCTGCCAAAAACACGATCGCCATAAGGATTATGCGCCGTCTTTCTCTCATCGTCCAACCCCTGCATCACGTTCTGCTATGCAATCGCCCGCCGGATATGTCCCAGATCACGCCCTTGAAGTCTTCCGCCCGCAAACGGCCTCTCTGAAAATTATCCCTGATATCTCAAAGGCATGCGCCCCAGGGCGGACCCATATCACCCTCTCATCAGCCAGCGGCGGGAAATGCGACCCCAGCAATAAAATTTATAATAATTTCATACCATAAAACACATCTATTATAAAGAAAATAATAACGTTAAGGGCCCTTGTCAATGCCCCGCATGTCGATTAAAGCTTGATATCATTCAGCTATCCCATGCACACAACCGGGCACATCCCTTCCGATAAGGTCCACCACAGGTGCCCCCGATGTGCGGACGCGGACACATAGACGCATTCCGCCCTTGAACCCGCAGGTGCATGTGCGCTAAATGAATCAGCCATGGGACAGACACACATCTACCTTGACCATGCCGCTACTACCCCCCTGCACCCCGAGGTGCTGGGGATAATGCTGCCGTACTTCGGGTACCACTACGGCAACCCTAATTCCGCCTACAGTCTGGCCGACCGCTCCCGGCGCGCCGTGGAGCACGCCCGCGCCCAAGTGGCCGCCCTAACCAACGCCCATGCGGGCGAAATCGTCTTCACCGCCGGCGGCACCGAGGCCAACAACCTCGCCATCCAGGGCAGCGCCCGGGCCCTTAAGGCCCGCGGACGGCACATCATCACCTCGGCCATCGAGCACCACTCGGTGCTCAAGGCCTGTACCGCCCTCGAAGATCAGGGATTCCGCGTCAGCTATCTGGGGGTGGACCACCACGGCCGGGTGGATCCCCAGGCCGTGCGGCAGGCCCTGTGCCCTGACACGATCCTGATCAGTATTATGCACGTCAACAACGAAACCGGGGTCATGCAGCCGGTGCCGGAAATCAGCTCCCTGGCCCGCGCCCACGGCGCCGTGTTCCATACGGATGCCTCCCAGAGTGCGGGCAAGATCCCCCTGGACGTGCACGACCTGGGCGCCGATCTCGTGAGTCTTACCTCGCACAAGCTCTACGGCCCCAAGGGTTGCGGCGCCCTGTACGTGCGCCAAGGCACCGAACTGCTCCCCCTCATGCAGGGCGGGGATCAGGAGCACGGCCTCAGACCCGGAACCGAAAACGTGCCCGGCATCGTGGGATTCGGCATGGCCTGCGAGGTGGCCGGGCGCGACCTCGCGCACAACCTCGCGCACATCCGCAACTTGTGCGAACTCCTCGAAGGGCTCCTGCGCGCCAGGGTGCCGGGCCTCAGCGTCAATGCCCCTCCGGAAAAGGGCATCCCCCATATCTTGAGCGTGGCAATCGAAGGCCTCGAGGGCGCTTCCCTCGTGGCGGCGCTCGACGCCCGCAACATCTATACCTCTTCCGGCGCGGCCTGCACCACCTATCGCATCGAGCCCTCGCACGTACTCAGCGCCATGAACCTGGGCGCGGAGCGCTCCTACGGCACCGTGCGCATCAGCCTGGGCTGGGAAAACACGCCCAGGCAGATGCGCCGCGTGGCTGACGCCGTGCGCGAGGCAGCCTCTCGCCTGCGGGCCCTCGCAAAGGCCAACCCCCTCGAGATCGGCGCCATCACCTTCGACTCGGTCACGGCGGTACGGCAGGCCCGCAAGGTGCTCCTTGGCACCCCCTACCCCTTCGCCCTGGGGGCCACGCCACTGCACCTGCGGCAGAGCGCCGGCAGCCAGGTGAGCGTACTGCACGCCGTTGAAGATCAATCCGCACTCACCGCGCTTCTGGGGCAGGCGGGCATCGCCATCGCCGGCTCCCACCGCATCCGCGGCGTGCACGCCCCGGCACGGGGCCTGCAGCTCAAGGAGAAGGAGCGCGCCTTCTGGGACAAGGTCGTGCGCGTCAAGAAGGAACACAGCTGAGGGACCCTCCCCCGTTTTAATCGTTATGGCTCGAACAACCCGCCACTGGCGGCGCTGAAGGGGTGCCAGGGTATGCCCAGGGTTTCAGGCGCACATTCTTCTGGCTTTCAGGGTCCACACCGGCCTTGCCCGCCTGTCCGGGCCGACACTCAGGGCAGATAGCGGCGATAGAGCTTGGAGAGGGCTGGCAGCGTGTTCCAGGGCAACTCGGAGAGGATCAGGATCAGCGCCACACGCGAGTTGAAGAACCCCATGGCAATCACGACGCCGAGCACGTTGTTCATGGCCATCTTCGAGATCGACAGGGCGATCCTCTCCTCCTGCGGCAACCAGAAGGCCGTGAAGTATCCGGCCAGTTGCAGCAGGGCAAAGAGTGCGAAGAGTATGGCGATAGTGAAGGCCATCTCGCTCAGGTGCGTGCGGATATAGGGCGCCTCCCTGGCGATCACCGCCATGGCGATGAGCATAATCAGCGCCACCATGAGAGGCCCGAAGAGGCCCCGGCCTCTCTCGACCAGGACAGGGCTCAGGCGCCTGAGCCCCTGGGCCAGACCCAAGGGGATCACGATGAAAAGCAGCAGCTGGAAAAAGAGATCGAGATACCGGAGTCCGACCGTGGCCCCAAACAGACCGTAGAGAATGAGCGGGATGCTCACAGGGGTGATGAGGGTGCTGAGCACCGTCATCATCAGCGCCAGCGAGGTGCGGCCCCTGATGATCTCGGTCAGCGCCGGGGCCGCGGTCCCGCTGGGAAGCGCGGCCAGGAGCACCAGGCCGATCCTGAGGTCTAATTCCATACCCCGCGTGAGCACGAAGCAGACCAGCGGTATGATCACCAGGTTGACGATCAGGACGTAGAGGAGTAGCCCGGGTCTCCTGGCCTGTACGGCGAGATCGGTTATGTCGATCCTCAGAAAGGTGATGCAGAGCACTGCCATGAGCAGGGGAATGAGGTAGTCCGTCAGGGGACGCAGGGTGGCGGGAATAAGAAATCCCAGGGCCATGCCGAGCAGCAAAAATACCCAGAAGTGCTCCTCAATGAACTCACTCACCCGCATAGAGCTCTCCCATAGCCCTAAATATCCTGCCGATCAAGCCCCATGTCCGCACTTTACATGCTCGCACGCATGGGGTAAGAGGTCGCTCACATGCAGAACGACCCACCGTATAACTATCAGCTCTCCGGGCGTTACTTCGCCCAGATCGCCGACGGAATGGAGGAACTCGGCACCCGCGAACTCGATGCCTTGGGCGGGAAAGATGTCAAGCCCGGCTACCGCGGGCTCTTCTTCACGGCGGAGGCCTCAGGGCTTTACCGCGTGAATTACTGCGCGCGCACCATCACGCGCGTGCTGGCCCCGCTTGTGAGCTTCGACTGCCACAGCACGAAATACCTCTACAAAACCGCCTATGCGCTGGACTGGCCAGCGCTCTTCAGCCTGGAGCATACCTTCGCCGTCTCGGCCAACGTCTCCAACAGCCAGGTGCGGCACTCCCAGTACGCGGCCCTGTGCCTCAAAGACGCCATCGTCGACAAATTCCGCGACCGTCTGGGCGCACGGCCGAACGTCGAACGCCTCACCCCGGATGTCCACCTCAACCTCAACCTCGCCCGCAACCATGCCGTGATCTCCCTGGACACATCGGGGGGCTCGCTGCACCGCCGGGGCTACCGCCAAACCGCGCTGGGAGCGCCCATGCAGGAAACCCTGGCCGCCGCGGTCATCGCACTGAGCGCCTGGGACGGCGAGCGGCCCCTGTACGACCCCCTGTGTGGCTCGGGCACGCTCCTGTGCGAGGCGCTCATGCGCTACTGCCGCATCCCGGCTGGCTACCTTCGAGAACGCTTCGGCTTCGAGTTCCTGCCGGATTATGACGCAGAACTCTGGCAACGGGTCAGGCGCGAGGCCGATGGCCTGATGCGCGCCCTGCCCGAAGGCCTGATCAGGGGCAGCGACCAGGCCCCGACGGCCATAGCGGCCGCGCGCACCAACTGCCGAGCCCTGCCTTATGGTGAGCACATCCGTTTCAGGCAGTCCCGTTTCCAGGACCTGGGAGACATTCATGACTCCACCATCGTGTGCAATCCGCCCTATGGCCGGCGGATGGGCAAAGACGAGGATCTGACGCTCCTCATGAAGGAACTGGGCGACTTCCTTAAAAATCATGCCACCGGTTCGAGCGCCTATGTCTACTTCGGCAATCGGGAACTCATGAAATCCATCGGACTGCGCACGGCCTGGAAGAAGCCGCTCAGAAACGGACCCCTGGACGGCAGGCTTGCCCGCTTCGACCTCTTCTGAGCCGCACCGCTGCGAAAGGGATGCATGCTGATTATTCGTCCCAGTCCTCGGGACAAGGCTGGGGATCGGGAGGGCCAGGGCGGGGGTTGCCCGCCCCGTGCAGTCTAGATCTTGGATACGTTGGATGCCTGGGGACCCTTGGGTCCCTGCGTGATCTCCAAATCAACCCGGTCACCCTCTTCCAGGGTCTTGAAGCCCTGTCCCTGGATGGCCGAATAGTGGACAAAGACGTCGCCCCCGTCCTCTACCGTGATGAACCCGTAGCCCTTCTGCTCGTTGAACCACTTCACCGTTCCTTTCGCCATGGACACCCCTTCTTTCCGATCCCCCGCGCCAGCACACAAAGGACCTCTAAGTTTTTCTGAAAAACGGGCATTACCGGCAACCGAGAACACCTTCATTTATGAGAGTGAACGGAGAGGTTAACGTGGCAAAGGTTCCAGTGCGATAAAGTCGTATTTCAGATTAGATACATAGATACCTCACCCACGCAATTTTGTCAAGAACGAAGTCCGCCGCCGATACCCATGGCCGCACATCGGCCCCCTGCAGGTAGACCCATTTGTGGCTGATGACCTCGTCTGGGACATACGATTGCAAAACCCCGCCTGGGACCTATAGTATCCTTCTTACACCCGGGGCAGGCCCGGGCCCCCCAGCC
Source organism: uncultured Bacteriovoracaceae bacterium (assembly GCA_964618975.1). Taxonomy (GTDB): domain Bacteria; phylum Desulfobacterota; class Desulfomonilia; order UBA1062; family UBA1062; genus CAZUDI01. The sequence continues at coordinate 90,022 of CAZUDI010000002.1, forward strand.
ATCATATGGCGGGGGGACTGAGGACTATGGCGATCCAGGACGGGAGGGGGGCCTCTCCGGACCCTCAGAGGGAGGACATGATGAAGAAGGCCCGGTTTTTCGCCAGTCTCCTGAGCCTCGTGCTCGTGACAGGGTGTAGCGCTGTGCGTCTCTCTCTGGACTACGACCCGGCAGCGGACATTTCCGGGTGGCGTACCTTTGCCTGGTGTAGCGCGGCGTGGAAGCAGACAGGCGATTACCGCATCGACAATCCCCTCCTCGAGGAGCGCATCCGCAGCGCCGTGACGGCCGAGCTCGTCTCTTTCGGCTATGTGCCGTTGCACGAAGGGGAACCCGATTTCCGTGTAGACTTTAAGATCGCGCTTTCCCCGGGCTTCGATGTGGATGTCACACCCTCCGGGGCTGTCCACGGGCGCCTCCATCGCTGGCACACGTTTAAGGTGCGCCCCTTTGAAGAGCAGACCATCGTCATCGATATACGCGATGCCCTCTCAGACAGACTCGTCTGGCGCGGCGCCGGCACATGGCGTTTCCGTGGGGACCTCACGCCAGAGGAAACCACCTCCCGGATCAACCGCATCGTCCGGGAAATCCTCGAGCGCTTCCCGCCCCCGTAATCCGCGACCGCCGCCGTCCACGCCTCGCCCTCAACTCTGGCAGAGACCGGCTGCCATGCGCGCAGGATCACGCTCTTTCCGTTTCCGGCGACGCTCAGCGCTTGAGCACCCCGATCCACACCGGGACCCACCAGGTGAAACCGAAGGCCAGGGTCTTGACCACGGTCCTCACCGGGGAGAGCCCGGCCTGGCGTCCGATTCTCAAGGCCAGCATGAGCTCGAGCGGATGCCCGCCGACCCAGGCAAAAAGCACCCCGCGCCAGGCCTTCTTGAGGGTCTGGTTCTCAAATGGTTTCACCAACCCGGTGACGGTAAAAACCCACCCCCCGAGGGAGGTGGCCATCAGCACATACCACAAAGCCTTGCCCTTGAGCATAGCGCCTCCTCTGACTGCATGGCGTTCCTTAAATACCCGGGGCCAGCCAGGGATCCCCCTTGAAGCCGCAAGTGGTAAGGAAATTCGAGCAAAAGCGATCAGGCCCCGCTCATGAGCATACCTGCATTCGTGCATCGAATTCAAGCCCGCTTTGGCCTTCCAGCCCCGGCCGGGCGGCTTGCCCTCGCCTCATCACACGCTTATTGTATTCAGCAGGGCCGGGCAGGATCGATTGTGCCAGAGAGGCATGCGCGTCATGCACCGCCTGCCGGCCGTCGCGCTGCCGGCCCGACCGGGGGCAAGACCATGCACAAGGGATTCTTGATCCTGTTATTCCTGGCCCTGTTACAGGCTCTGCCCGTCATGGGGCAAACAGCGAATACACCCATCCGTCTCTTCATGCCAGACGGACAGCTGCGTTCGAACTTCATCCGCGTCTTTGTCACGAGCGAGCTGTCACAGGAGATGCAGCCCACCCTCGAACTCCTCCATATCCACCACTTCAGCCCCGCCGATCAGGCGGCCCCACGCTTCCCGGCCAGGGTCGTGTCTCCCCACCAGGTCTGGCCGGGAGACACGTCGGCCACCGGCAGTCTGGGCACCTTCCTGCTCTTCGACCTCAGCGCCTTCGGCATTCCCCGCTATATGGCGCGCATCAAGGTCATTCCTGTGCTCCGCTGGCACGACCAGCAGAGCGGAAGCGTCTGTGCCGTGCATACGGGCGAGGTCTACCTCGCCAACCGCAGCGGCGCGGTGCTGTGGACCCTGAGCGCCATCGGGGTGCTGCTGATCATCATCACACTCATCTCCAGCGGCAAGGGCGCCAGCGTCATCGATCTCTTCACCGGTGTCGACAATCACCTGTCGCTGTGGCGCACGCAGCTGGCCGCCTGGACCGTGGCCGTGGGCAGCATCGTGCTGGGATACGCCATGATCCGTCTCGAGGTTCCCGAGATCCCGGAATCCGTGGTTTCGCTCATGGGGCTCTCGTTGGCCACCGGCGGATATAGCCACTACAAGACCATGCTGTCGGTCCACCAGGCCGGAATCAGGCCCCGCGACCGCTCGCAGCCACGGAGACTCTTCGATCTGATCGCCGACTTCCCCACCGGCCAAACCCAGGGCTCGCTTTCCATCGCCAAGGTCCAGATGCTCTTCTGGACCGTGCTGATCATCATCATCTTCCTGTGCAAGAGCATCATCGAGGGTGTGCTTTGGGACGTACCCTGGATGATGGTGGTCCTCATGGGCATGAGCCAGGCGGGATACCTGGGGCCCAAGGTCATGCGTCCGTTGCCGGACACTGATTCGGTCGTACCTCAGGCGGGGGGACAGAGCCCTGGCGCCTGAGGCCTTCCGAAGGCCATGGGCGCGGGAGAGATTTCCGAGCACGGACCGACCTTGACATGCGGGTATGACTCGGGTAACAGTCCTGACAGGCCACCACCGCCCAGGGGTGTCCCTCGTACCCGGAATCTGGCATCGCAAGCCCGGAGGATCACCCTTCAACCACAGGACCATCGCGCCTGTTTCAAGGAGGGATGCATGCCGCTGGTCTTACCCCCTGAGAGCCCATCCAGGATCCCGCCCCCCCCCCGGGGCCCGGCAGGAGCCATCCCCACCGCTGTAAAACGCCCCCCTCTGTGTCTCCGCGTTGGCTGGGGCGGTCAAGTCCTGGGGCTGCTCGCCTTCTGGCTGGGGGTCTGTCTGTGCCCCGCGGCCGTCCTCGGCGCTCAGAACCCGAGCGCGCGTGAGATCCTCGATCACATCGACGACCTCTTCCGCGGCAATTCCAGCCACGGTACGTTCACCATGCAGGTCTCCACCGCCCACTACACGCGCAGCATGACCCTCGAGGCCTGGAGCAGGGGCAAGGACTTCTCCCTGATCCGCATCCTGGCCCCCCAAAAGGAGCGCGGCACCGCCACGCTCCGGGCCAAGGACAACATCTGGAACTACCTGCCCAAGATCAGACGCGTCATCAAGATCCCCTCCTCCCTGATGGGGGCCGCGTGGATGGGCAGCCACTTCACCAACGACGACCTCGTCAAGGAGAGTCGCATGGCCGACGACTACACCAGTGAGATCACCTTCAGGGGCCCAAGGGACGGTACACGGGTCATCGAGCTGACCCTGACCCCCCGGGAAGACGCCGCCGTGGTGTGGGGCAAGGTGGTGGCGTGCATTAAGGCCGACGACTGGATCCCCCTGAATATCGTGTACTACGACGAGGACCTCGACGAGGTGCGCACCATGGTCTTCGCGGACGTACGCCCTCTGGGCGGCCGCCGCCTGCCGAGCAGGCTGCGCATGACCCCGGCCGACAAGCCCGGCGAGTATACCGAGATCGTCTATGACGGCCTGGTCTTCGACCTCGAGCTTCCCGATGATCTCTTCACCCTCCGGAGCCTTCAGCAATGATCCGCCCTCCCTTTTCCTCTGCCCGCCATCAGGCCCGCGCGCGGTTCGTGGCCCTCGCCTGGCGCAACCTGTGGCGCAACCCGCGCCGCAGTCTGATCACGCTTACCGCCCTGGTGCTCAGCACGGTGGTGCTGATCGTCACCGACGCCCTCATGCATGGCCTGCTGCTCCAGATGGAGCACAGTGTCACCGACCTCAGCGTGGGAGAGGTGCAGGTGCATAACCGGCGCTACCTGGGGGAGCGCAACCTCTACGATACCATCAGCGCCCCCGGGGCGATCCTCGAGGTCGCCCGCAACCATGGCATCCCCGCCACAGGAAGGGCCTTCGGCTACGGCCTGCTCTCGGGCGGCACCAAATCGGCCGGTGTGCAGTTCTGGGGTATCGAGCCTAACAGCGAGCGCCGGGTGAGCGACCTGGCGGACAACGTGCTTATGGGCGCCTTCATCGGCGGTGCGCCGCAGCAGGGGGTAGTGCTCGGCCGCAAGCTGGCCCGCACCCTCAACGCCGGGCTCGGTGACGAGCTCGTGGTGGTGGTGCAGGCCGCCGACGGTTCGCTGGGGAATACGATCTTGCACGTGAGAGGCATCCTCAAGTCCATCGGTGAGACCCAGGACCGCAGTCTGGCCCTGATCCACGCGCTCGACTTCGCCGAGCTCTTCGTTTTCGAGGGCCGCATCCACGAGATCGCGCTCAACTCCCGCGGCGCACTCACCCCCGAGGAGATCGCCGCCTTACTCCTGCCCGCCAGCGGGGACAATGCCGTTAAGACCTGGCGGCAGCTTAGACCGACACTTTCCGACATGCTCACTACCTATGCAGGCATGACGCTGATCTTCGAGTTCATCTTCTTCCTGGCCGCCGGCCTGGGCGTGCTCAACACCATGCTCATGGCCACCTACGAACGCATCCCTGAGTTCGGCCTGATCAAGGCCATCGGCGCCTCGCCCGGGCGCGTGGTCGCGGACGTGCTGAGCGAAGCGCTTGTCCTGGGTGTGGCCGCCAGCCTCATCGGGGGGCCCACGGGCACCCTCATCGCCTGGTACCTCGCGCGGCACCCCCTCGACCTGAGCGGCTTCGCCGAGGGCTTCAACACCTCGGGAGTGGCCCTCAGCACCGATTGGGGCGCGGTGGTCACGCTGCCGGGCACCCTCGTCCCGGTCGTTTTTCTGTGGCTCGTGGTACTGCTGGCGGCCCTCTACCCCGCCGTCAAGGCGGCACGGCTCGACCCGGTGGAGGCCCTCGCCCATGTCTAGGACATCCAGGACAGACCGCGCTCACGCCCTGCCGGCAGGGGGACAGATGCGGCGGGTGCTGAAACTCGCCTGGCGCAACCTCTGGCGCAAGGTCCGCCGCACCCTGATCACGGTGAGCTCGATCGCCTTCGGACTGTCCTTTGCGGTCTTCGTCATCAGCATGGGCGACGGCATGTACCGCAAGCTCATCGACTCGGCGGTGAAACTCAACGCCGGGCACGTGACCGTGCAGCACCCGGACTATGCCGCGGCCCCGGCCGTGGACCTGCGCGTGCCCTCGGTGCACCGGGTGCAGGCGGCCGCCCGATCGATCCCCGGTGTGGCGTGCGTCAAGCCCCTCATCGTGGCCCAGGCCGTCGTCGCCAGCGGCAGCGCCTCGGCCGGGGTGGGCCTGATAGGGGTGGATCCGAAACGCGAACGGGAGATCTCGCCGCTGGCTGGCGTCATCGTTCAGGGACGCTACCTCGAGCCGGGCGACGCCCGGGGGGTGATCCTCGGCCGGACCCTGGCCCGGCGGCTGGACCTTAAGCCGGGCAAAAAGCTCGTCATCACCACCAACGATGTCCACGGCGAGCTTACCAGCGAGCTGCTGCGGGTCACAGGCATCTTCGAGACCTCCCTGGAGGAGGCCGATGCCTTCCTGGTGCAGGTACCCCTGGATGTCGCACGCCGCATCCTGAACCTGGGGCCGGACGAGGCCACCCAGGTGGGGCTGGTCCTGAGCGTCCCCGAACGCCAGAGGTGCGTGATGGAGGCCCTGGCCAAGCGCCTGGGGCCGGAGGGCCCGGCCGTGCTCCCCTGGCAGGAGGTCCTGCCCGACCTGGCGGGCTTCATGGCCGTGGACCTGGGGGCCAACTATGTCTTCCAGGGCATCATCCTTTTGCTGATCAGTTTCACCATCCTGAATACCATCCTCATGAGCGTGCTCGAGCGCACGCGTGAGTTCGCCACGCTGCTGGCGCTGGGCACCGCACCGTGGCTGCTCAGGCTGCAGGTGATCGTGGAGGCTCTGCTGATCGGGCTCATCGGGGCCGTCTGCGGCCTGCTCCTGGGCGGCGGCATCAGCCTCTATTTCCAGATCCACGGCCTCGACCTCAGCGCCCTCTTCAGTGCGGACCTGAGCATCACCGGGTTCGCCGTCGATCCCCTGATCCACAACGACGTCACGCCCGGCCTGCTGGCCTGGACCGGGGCGCTGGTCTGGGGGCTGACCATCCTGATCGGACTCTACCCGGCCTGGCGTGCGGCGAGCATCGACCTTCCGGACGTGCTGCGGAGCAGGTAGGGGGAAGGCATGCCTGCACAGCCAACAGAGAGGCACACCATCGTCAGCCTGGAGAAGGTCGTCAAGGAGTACGGCGGCGACGGCGTGGTGGTGCGCGCCCTGGACGGGGTGGATCTGGGCCTCGCCGCGGGCGAGTTCACCGTGGTGGCCGGGCCCTCGGGCTCGGGCAAGAGCACACTGCTGAACCTGATCGGCGGGCTCGACCGTCCGAGTTCGGGCACGGTGCGCCTGAGCGGCCAGGATATGGGCAGGCTGAGCCGGTCCCGGCTCAGCCGTCTGCGGCTCGAGAAGATCGGCTTCGTCTTCCAGGCCTATAACCTCATCCCTGTGCTAACGGCCTACGAAAACGCCGAGTATGTGCTCCTGCTGCAGGGCGTACCCTTCGTCGAACGCCGCGCCCGCGTCATGGACCTGCTTGCGACCGTGGGCCTTTCCGGGCTGGAGGGGCGCTTCCCCCGCGAACTCTCAGGCGGCCAGCAGCAGCGCGTGGCCATCGCACGGGCCATCGCCTCCGAGCCGCAGCTCGTGCTGGCCGACGAGCCCACCGCCAACCTCGACTCCCACACCGCCGGCGAGCTGATGCAGCTCATGGAGCGGCTCAACGCCGACAAAGGGGTCACCTTTCTCTTCTCCACCCACGACCCGTCCGTGAGACAGCGCGCTCGCCGCACCCTCCTCCTGAGCGACGGGCGCATCGTCAACGACCTCTGGCGGGGGCCCCGGTGAAGACCGGCACCACGGCGCGCCCGGCGCCATGCTGCCTGAATGCGCCGGCCACGGCCCTCATCCTGGCCCTGCTGCTCGTCACCCGGCCGGGGAACGCCGCTTGCGCGACCCTGACCGAGATGGGGGGCAGCCTGCGGACCGCGGCCCTGGGGACGCACAACTACGACCACCCGCTCATCTTCGGGTACGGCAACGACGCGGACGGCCTTTCGCTCACCCGGCTGCGCCTGCGGGCCGCCGGTGGCCTGAGCCCCGATCTCGCCTGGGAGGCTCACCTCGTGCAGGACCTGGCCTTCAGCAGCTCCGTGGCCCGGGTGAGCCAGCCGGGTTATGTTGCGCCGGAGGCCAGGCCCTACCGCCTGGGGCGCGCCCGCACGGCCTGGGCGGAGGACGACGACCTCGAGGCGGCCCTGGGGATCGACCGCCTCCAGGTGCACCTCACCTGGGGGGCGTGCGACCTGACCCTCGGCCGTCAGGCGATCAACTTCTCCCAGGCCTGGTTCTTCAACCCCCTGGACATCTTCCTGCCCTTCGACCCGGCCGCCATCGAGCGCGACTACAAGCCCGGGGTTGACGCCCTACGGGCGGACATCACCCTGGGCGACTTCAGCGCCCTGAGCCTGGTGGCCGCCCCGGGCCGCGAACTCTACTTCTGCCCCCGTCTGACTGGCACCCAGGTGCGCGCGCGGGATTGGGTCGAGGAGCGCTGGTGGGGCGCGGCGCTCATAGGGCGCCTGAGAACCACCGTCTCCGGCTGGGACCTGGCATTCATGGGCGGCAAGGTGGCGGGCGGCACCCTGGCGGGGCTGGGCCTGGCAGGCGAAGGGCTGGGGCTGGGAATGCATGCCGAGGCAAGCGCCATCCGGGCCATCCATGAACGCAGGCTCGTCTTCACCCACCCCGCCTGCCCGCAGGCCCCCTGGTGTGCCGACCTGGTGGAGGATCACCTGAGCGTGGTCCTGGGCCTTACCCGACGCTTCGAAGGCGGGGTGTACCTGAATCTGGAATATTTCCATAACGGCGCCGGGGCAGAGGGTAAGAATCTGAGCACCGCCCTGGCCCGGCAGCTCGCCGGCCAGGCGCTGGCCCTCTCGCGCCGTCTGGTGGGTCTGCAGATAACCTGGGAGGTGCACCCGCTGGTGAATGCCAACCTGGTCCTGATCCGCTCCCTTTCGGATGTCTCGACCCTGGTGAATCCCGGCGGTACGATCTCGCTGGCAGACGAGGTCGAACTTACCTGCGGGGCGCTCCTGGCGCGCGGCAAGCGCCCGGGCCCTTTCCAACCCGTGACCTTCCGCCAGGCGCGCTATCCCGGCCAGATGCGCCTGCCGCTTCTGGAGAGCGAGTTCGGCGCGGCCCCCGACACCTTCTACCTCGAGCTCACGTGCTATTTCTGAGGCGGCCGGGGGAAAAGGACCAGCCCAGCTCGAGGAATCCTCTGGGGGGGAGGCCGGGGACAGCCCTGACCCTCTCAGGGCATTTTTTCAGTCCGCCCGCATTTTTTTTAGAATGTCCCTTTTAATTCCATTTGGCGCCCTTTGGAGGACCCTGACGACGCTTTGGCCCTCAAAAGGGTGCCGGGCGAGGCCCTTTCGGACCCAAACACACGTTTCAAGCCCCTTTGCCCTTCAGGGCATCCGCATCGGGCGCGCTCCATAACTCTATATATTTATAATGTTAATTAGCAATTTGCCGATAGGGTGGACAACTTTAAACCCAACAGGAGGTAGTGAAATGGCATTAGGCAGGTCTCTCTTAGCAGGTATGGTGCTCCTCGCCCTGGCGGTGTCCCCGGCCTACGCCGGTTGCAAAGACGAACTGATCGAGGCCATCTCGACCAGTGTGGCGCTGCTCGAGACCAAAGGGGCCGCGGCCCTGCCCGAGCTCGACCGGATCCGCTTCTGCGGGGGCGAAGGCTATGTGATCACGGCCGACGAAAATCTCATTGCCCTGCAGACCCCCGTATCCAAGGAGTTCATCGGCAAGGACATGTCCATGATGCAGGACCCCAACGGCAAATACTTCATCGTGGAATCCAAGGTCCTGGCTGACCGGGACGGTGAAGGCTGGGTGGACTACGTCTGGGTCAACCCCCGCACGAAGGCCCTGGCACAGAAATGCTCCTTCATCAAGGCCGCCCGCATGGACGGCAGCAAGGTCTATGTCATGGGGGGCATCTATCAGGAGGGCGGCTGCAACTGAGAGCCCCCGGCAGATAAGGCAGGGACGCAAAACCTGGATCATGACCCCGCTCAACCGGGTGCCGGAGGGCCTCGATGCCGGGAGAGGGCCCCTGAATTCGGCTGTCGCCCCTCGTCACGGGCGTCTGAGATCTCGAGGTGCGGCTTTATGTCGGGCTGGAAGCCGCTTGCAGGCAGGAGCACCGCGTCTCAGGGAAAAGATTCGGCATCATCGGTCGGAGACGATAAAGGCCAGCGTGTTTACCCTGAAGGAAAGACAGGGAGTTCGAATGAAAGCGATTAAGTAAAGAAAAAAGAAGAGGGTGACTCGTGGGTGTCGTTGGTTTATTCTGGGTGTCTGTATCTATCGTGCGCTGTCCTCACCCTCTGAGTATATATATCGTCACGAAGGAAAAACCCTAAATCGGAGAAAGGCTGATTCGTGCGTAGGACTATGCCCTATATGATATCATTAGGGAAATTCCGGCTCCCGTCCTGATCCCGGCCCGTGTTTCTCTGCTTCGGTGCATGAAAACTGCAGGTTATACACTATTCGGATAAATCCCCCCGGCGTTTAATCGCGAGGTATCGAATTCCTTAAGAGCTTGCGGCATACATTGGGGTCCTTAGGCTTATACCCAAGATAAGCCCTTTCCCGGCACGCCTGTTGCCAGCAGGGACTCGGGGTGCTATGTCACTGTCATTCCAGCATACAGGAGGATGCCATGCTCTCGCCGCTCACCATACCCGGAATCGAGGGGCCCCTGACGCTGGCGGTCCATGACGGGGACGACACCTGCGTCTCCCGGCAGATTCTCACACAGCGGATCTGGGAGCCCTACGAGACCGCCCTGGTGGTGGAGCACCTCACCACGGGCGGGGTCTTCCTCGATATTGGCGCCAACATCGGCTACTACACGGTGATCGCGTCCCGCCTCGTGGGAGAGGAGGGACGCGTGATCGCCTACGAGCCGGATACGGAGAACTTCGCCCTGCTGGAGCGCAACCTCGCCCTCAACGGCTGCCGCAATGTGGAGGCCTTCCAGGCGGCGCTCAGTGACAGGGACGGCAGCGGCATGCTCTACCTCTGCGCCGACAACCGCGGCGACCACCGCCTGTACGACGACGGAACCCTGCGCCCCTCCCGCCCGATCACGCTCATCAACGCCGCCACCCACGTCCCCGCCCGCAGTGCGCACGTGGATTTCATCAAGGTTGACACCCAGGGGTGGGAGGCCGCCATCCTGCGGGGCCTGCGCGACACCTGCCTGGCCAACCGCGACCACCTTACCATGATCCTGGAATTCTGGCCCTACGGGCTCAGGCAGGCAGGGGACTCGGGCACAGAACTGCTGCGGATACTCGATCGCCTGGAACTGCCCTGCGCCGTGATCGACCACCTGAACTTCAGGCTCCTGCCCGTGACCCTGCCTCAGCTCGGGGAATGGGTGCACCTGACGGAGGCCGACCCCGGCAACCAGGGCTTCATCAACCTCTTCGTATCGCCGGCTATCTCGTGACCCGGAGCGAACTGAAGGCGTACCCCGCCGGTCATCACGGGGAGGATACCCCGGGCAGGACTGGCCCCCAGCATGCGGGAACCGACCCTTCCTCGCGGGAGCCCCTTGAGGGAGAGCCGGTCCCTGATTCCGCCCCGGTCGATCATTCACCATTGAATCCGGCACTGTTCTCGCGCTATAGGGGGGTATTGTGTCCGCGTGACCGGCGTAAATCTCTTGAGCGCCGTCAGGGCCGCCTTAAACGGCAGAAGACACAACAGCATTGACATCATCACCCGCGGGAGGCGGCTGTATGGCAGAGGGGATCCTGGGCATCGACATCGGTTCGGTCACAACGGCGCTGGTGCACCTGGGCCGGGACGGCCACATCATCCAGAGCGCCTATGATTTCCACCACGGTGAGATCGGGCAGAGCCTGACGCGGCTGCTGGAGACCTTCAGCCTGGCAGACATCCTGGCCGTGGCCTGCACCACCTCCACCCCGGGGCATATCGCCGCCAATGCGCGCTACGACAACCAGCTCTGCCTGATGGAGGCCGTCAGACGCCGCCACGGCCGGGTGGAAGCCATCCTGAACGTGGGCGGCGAGGGCTTCTCCCTGATCCTCTATGACGCTCAGGGGGTCTACCGCACCTGCCGCACCAACTCCGCCTGCGCCTCCGGCACGGGCAGTTTCCTCGACCAGCAGGCCGCCCGGCTGGACTGCGGCGGCATCGACAGGCTCAGCGCGCTGGCCTCCGGCAACACCGGCGGCATCCCGCGCATCGCTACACGCTGCGCAGTCTTCGCCAAGACCGACCTCATCCACGCCCAGCAGGAGGGCTACCACCTGCCCGAAATCGCCGAGGGCCTGTGCGCGGGACTGGCCCGCAACATCGTGGACACGGTCTTCCCCGCCCTGAACGCCCCCGCCTCCCTCATATTCACCGGCGGGGTGGCGCTCAACCGCGCCGTGGCGCGCCATCTCGAACGCCTCACGGGCGCGGTGCTGGTCACGGACGAAGACGCGCCCCTCATGGGCGCCCTGGGCGCGGCCTGGCTGCTGATGGCCGACGGCCTCCTTTCGGGGGCACCCCTGGGGCTGAAGGCCCCCCGGGATCTCATCCTCCCCCCGCAGCAGGGCCAGGAGGCCTGTCACCCCCCGCTCGAGCTCACGCTTTCGGACTATCCGGACTTCAGCGCGCACGCGCGCTACGAGCACCGCGTCACCACGCGGGCCACCCCGGACATGGTGGAGGTGGATGTCTATGACGAACACCTGCGCGAAGGGGCCTGCGAGGTCTATCTGGGGGTCGATGTCGGATCCACCAGCACCAAGGCCGTGCTGACCGACAGCGAGGGCAAGGTAGTGGTGGGCTTCTACACCCGCACGGCAGGGCGGCCCGTGGATGCCTTCGGCGCGCTGTGCGAGGCCATCGAGGACTTTGCCGCCTCACGCGGCCTGGACCTCACCTTCCGGGGTGCGGGCACCACGGGCTCGGGCCGGGCCCTCGTGGGACAAATCCTGGGGGCCGACCTCATCCTGGACGAGATCACCGCGCATGCCCGCGCCGCGTGCGAGCTCGACCCCCGGGTTGACACCATCATCGAAATCGGCGGCCAGGACGCCAAATTCACCACGCTTTCCGACGGGCACGTGACCTTTGCCGCCATGAATACGGTGTGTGCCGCCGGCACGGGCAGCTTCATCGAGGAGCAGGCCCTCAAGCTCGGCTGCCCGCTCAAGGACTGCGCCGCGCGCACCGCCGGCCAGAAAGCGCCCATCACCAGTGACCGTTGCACCGTTTTCATGGAGCGCGACATGAACCATCACCTCTCGCAGGGCCTGAGCCCGGACGAGGTGCTGGCCTCGGCCCTGCACGCGGTGCGCGAGAACTACCTCTCCAAGGTGGCCGTGGAGTCGGCCATCGGCCAGGTGGTCTTCTTCCAGGGTGCCACGGCCAAGAACCGCTCGCTCGTGGCGGCCTTCGAGCAGCGTCTCGAACGGCCCATCCTGGTCTCGCGCTACTGTCACCTCACCGGCGCCTACGGCACGGCGCTCATGCTCAGAGACGCAGGCCTGCGCTCCAGCACCTTCGCGGGCCTCGAGCGCTTCCGGCACGCCATCCCGCTGCGCCACGAGGTGTGCGAGCTGTGCACCAACCACTGCAAGCTCACCGTGGCCGAGATCCAGGACCGGCAGGTGGCCTACGGCTTCCAGTGCGGCCGCGACTATGACACCCCGCGCTTTGTGGACGGCAACACCACGGGCTTCGACCTCATGGGCGAACGCCGCCGGTTGTCGCGCGCCTGTCGGGGACCGCACCCCGCCCATAGCCCGCGGCCGGCGACGGCGACGGTCGGGATCCCCGCCGGGCTGCACCTGGCCGAGGACCTGGAGTTCTGGTGCTGTTTCTTCGAGCACCTGGGGATACCCACGCTCACAAGCCATGGCCTCGAAGAGGCGCTCGAAAGCGGCCGGCACATAGCGGGCGCCGAGTTCTGCGCACCGCTGGCCGCCCTGCACGGCCACGTGCACCACCTGCTCCAGAAGGCGGACTACGTCTTTGTGCCCTACTACCTGGAGGATCGCGAGCGCCCCCGGGGCGTGCGGCGGCAGCACTGTTACTACACCCAGTTCGCGCCTACACTGGTGACCCTGGCCCACCCCGGGGAAGAGGACCGCATCCTGAGCCCCGTGGTGGACCAGGCTTCTTCCCAGGCGCGCATTGTCTCCGGGCTCAGGGACACGCTGGCCCCGCTCTTTGCCGGAAGGCTCAGCCGCCGGCAGGTGCAACGCGCCTGGCAAAGCGCCGAAGACTTCCGGCGGCGCAGCCGCGAAGGCCTGCAGGCGCGTTACCGCGAGTGCATCTCAGAGCGCAGGGACCTCGATGTGGTGCTGCTGGGCCGGCCGTATACCGTGCTGGACCCGGCGCTCAACGGCGGCATCATCGACCTCTTCGCCGCTCAGGGTGTGCGCGCCTTTTTCCAGGACATGCTCCCCTATGGTCCGGGGGATGTACGCACCATCCAGCCGCTCCTGGACGAGCTGCACTGGAAGCACGCCGTGAAGATCCTGGAAGCCGCCCAGGTGGCCGCCTTGCGCGAGGGGCTCTACCCGGTACTCGTCACCTCCTTCCGCTGCGCGCCGGACGCCTTCGTGGCGGACTACTTCAAGCAGATCATGGCATCATATAAAAAGCCCTATCTCATCCTGCAGCTTGACGGACACGACTCCAGTGTGGGTTATGCCACGCGCATCGAGGCCGCGGTACGCTCGTTTCGGAACCACCAGGCCTCCAAGAGCACCCCGGGGGCCCTCTCCTGTCCGGACGTGATTCCGGCGCGCACGACCAGGGACAAGACCATTGTGCTACCCAATTGGGATCACACCTGCTGCCGGCTGGTCACGGCGGTGCTCGAGCGCGAGGGCTTCGATGTGCAGCTGCTGGAGGAGGACCCTGTGAGCATGCGCAAGAGCCTGCGCTACAACACGGGTCAGTGCATCCCGCTGTCCATCCTGGCCCAGGAGTACATCGACCATATCGAGCGGCACGCGCTCGACCCGGCGAGCACGCTCCTGTGGATCGGCCGGGCCGAGATCGCCTGTAACCTGAAGCTCATCCCGCACCACATCAAGGGCGTGCTCAACGCCTACGGCCGGGGCATGCAGCGAGCGGGCGTCTATCATGGCGATTTCGCCATGCTGGACATCTCGCCCCGGGTGAGTCTGAACGGCTATTTGGCCCACCTCTGCGGCGGCATGGTGCGTCGTCTGGGCTGCCACATCCGGCCCTACGAGATCGAGGAGGGGTGCACCGAAGAGGTCCTCGCACACAGCCTCGAGATCCTCACGCAGGCCTTCCTGGGGCGCCGCTCCCGGGCCGGGGCGGTCAAAGAGGTGGCCAAACTCTTCGAAGACATCCCCGTCAGGCCGGGATCAAGGCCCCAGGCGGCCATCTTCGGGGACATCTACGTGCGCGACAACGACATGGTCAACCAGGGCCTCGTACGCTACATCGAGAACTTGGGGGGCGAGGTCGTCACCACCCCCTATACCGACTACATGAAAATGATCGCCCCGCCTTACTTCCACAAATGGATCAAGGAGGGCAAGTATACTTTCGCGCTGTCCACCCGCGCCATGCTCGCCGTGCTCGAACGACTCGAGCGGCGCTATCTGAGGCCCTTCCTGCGCGTGCTGGGCGAGCCCCCGCACCCCTACGACGACGACGCCTCCAGCATCCTTGCGCGTTACGCCATGATCCCCGAGCATACGGGCGAATCCATGGACAACATCCTCAAGACGCACTACCTCAAGAAATACTACCCGGACATCGCCCTTTTCGTGCAGGCCAGCCCGGCCTTCTGCTGCCCGGCACTGGTGACCGAGGCCATGTCGCCCCACATCGAACGCCTCACGGGCGTGCCCGTGGTCAACATCACCTATGACGGCACGCTCAGCCCCAAGAACACCAAGGTCATCCCCTACCTCAGATACCCCCGCAACAGACCTGCCGACGAAACGCTTGTGGCCATCCTGGAGGCGGCCCGGGGATAGAGGCGCACATCAGCGGGCCGCCCCCCGAAGCGTTTCCCGGTGGCCTGGGAAGACGATATCTCCGGCATACGTGGCAGATGCCCCCGAACCATCCCCCAGACACCCGCCCGGGCAGGGGTTGACCGCTATTTTATGCTTGATGATACATATGTTTTATGCAACATATAGCCTGAGTGCCATTATGCCGTCAGAACAAACTCAAGCTTCACGGTGGGCCATTGCCTACCAGTCTGGAGGGCAGCAGGTCTGCGTGTGGGCCCGTGACCTGAGGGACAGCATCGTGATCTTCGGCTCGCGGGCCGAGGCCGAGGCGTGGGCCTTCAGCCACCTGCCGTGCGTACAGCCGCACGACGAGATCCTGTTCGTACGCATCCCGGCATAGGGTTTCATCCCGGACACTCACAGGGATAATCATGGGTATGAACCCCAGGGGCTTGATCCCTGGACCCTGCTTTCCGCTGCAAGCAGCGGGGAATTCGACCCATAACGATTAAGACTTGCATGTTTTGAGCTTTGTTCACTGTCGGGGGCCAGAAGGCCACCTCCAGGAAAAAGCAACCACAGAAAGGAGAGGGCATGGAGACAAAGAGGCTTATCATGGACGGCAGGGAGCTCGATTTCAAGCCCGGAGCGACCATCCTCGAGGTGGCCCGCGCACACGGGATCGACATCCCCACCCTGTGTTATCTCGACGGGTGCAAGCCCACCGGGGCCTGCCGCGTATGCGTCGTGGAGGTCAAGGGGGCCCGGTCGCTGGTGGCGTCCTGTTCCACCCCGGCCGAAAACGGCATGGAGATTCAAACCCACAGCGAGCGGGTGCTTAGGTCGCGCCGCCTGACCGTCGAACTGCTCATGGCCAGCGGCAACCACAACTGCATCACCTGCGAGATGTCCGGTGACTGCACCCTGCAGGAACTCGCCTACCGCCACGGGATCGCGGACCTGCGCTTCCCGGTCACCCCGCAGCCCCATGCGACCGAAGACGTCAACCCCTTCATCATCCGCGACTTCTCGCGCTGCATCCTCTGCGGACGCTGCGTGCAGGCCTGCCAGGACGTGCAGGTCAACCAGGTCCTCAGCTACGGCTACCGCGGCCCGGACGCCAAGATCATCGCCGGGCTGGACCTGCCCTACGACCAGAGCGACTGCGTCTTCTGCGGACAGTGCGTCCAGGCCTGTCCGGTGGGGGCCCTGATCGAGAAAAAGGCCCGCTTCAAGGGGCGCGCCAAGGACCTCGAGAAGGTCCGCACCACCTGCCCCTACTGCGGCGTGGGCTGCCAGCTGTGGCTGCATGTCAAGGACGGCGTCATCACCAAGGTAACCGCCGTCGAAGACGGCGCCCCCAACCAGGGCCGGCTGTGCGTCAAGGGCCGCTTCGGCTACGATTTCATCTACTCGGCCGAACGCAACCAGACCCCGCTGATCAAGGAGAACGGCGAGTTCCGTGAGGCCTCCTGGGACGAGGCCCTCGACCTGGTGGCCACCCGCTTCAAGGAGATCATCGCCCAGCACGGGCCGGACGCCGTGGCCGGCGTGAGCTGTGCCCGCAGCCTCAACGAAGATTCCTACCAGATGCAGAAACTCTTCCGCGCCGTGTTCAAGACCAACAACATCGATCACTGCGCGCGAACCTGACACGCCCCCACCGTCGCCGGTCTGGCGACTGCTTTCGGTTCCGGGGCAATGACCAACTCCTTTGCCGAGTTTCCCAAGGCCAAGATGTTCCTGGTGATCGGCTCGAACATGACCGAGGCCCATCCCGTAGCGGCGACCTTCCTGAAAAACGCCGTCATGAACGGGGCCGGGCTGATCCTGGTCGACCCCAGACGACAGCCCCTGGCGGATTTTGCGGATCTGCATGTCCCCATCAAGGTCGGCAGCGACATCGCCTTCCTCAATGCCGTGATGCACGTGCTCATCAGCGAGGATCTCTACGACAAGGACTTCGTGTCCTCGTGCACCATGGGCTTCGAAGAGCTCAAGACCACCGTCATGGAGTACCCGCCGGAAAAGGCCGCCGAAATTTGCGGGGTGAGCGCGGAGATGATCCGGGACGTGGCCCGGCGACTGGCCTCGGTCAAGCCGGTCATGCTCTGCTACACCCTGGGCATCACCGAGCATACCTGCGGCCGCAACAACGTCATCTCGACCGCCAACCTGCAGATGCTGCTGGGCAACATGGGGGTGGAGAGTGGCGGGGTCAACCCCCTGAGGGGCCAGAACAATGTCCAGGGGGCCTGTGACATGGGCGCCCTGCCCAACGTCTTCCCGGGCTACCAGAAGGTGGACAACCCGGATGCCCGCGCCAAGTTCGAGAAGGCCTGGGGGGTCGAGAACCTGCCCGCCAAGCCAGGGCTCATGATCCCCCAGATGATGGAGGGCCTGGTGGACGGCAAGGTCAAGGCCTTCTGGATCTTCGGCGAGAACCTGGCCAACAGCGAGCCGGACATCAAGAAGGTGGAGCACGAGCTCGCCTCGGCCGAGTTCCTCGTGTGCCAGGACATCTTCCCCACCGAAACCACGCGCTTCGCCGACGTGATCTTCCCCTCGGCGGCCTGGAGCGAAGACGACGGCACCTTCACCAACAGCGAGCGCCGCGTCAGCCGCGTGCGCACAGTGAGCACACCCCCCGGCGAGGCCCGCCCCAACTGGTGGATCTTCAAGGAGGTCGCCCGGCGCCTGGGTCATGACTGGGCATCAAGCAGCGGGCAGGAGATCTGGGACAACGAGATCTCCTGCCTGGCCCCCTCGCTGACGGGCGTCAAGTACGCCCGTATCGAGAACGACGGCCTGCAGTGGCCGGTGCCCGACGAAAACCATCCCGGCACCACCTTCCTGCACAAGGAAGGCAAGTTCACCTGCGGCCTGGGCAATTTCACCCCCGTGGAATGGACCCCGCCAGCCGAGGTTCCCGACAGCGAGTACCCCCTGGTGCTCTCCACCGGCCGCCGGCTCTTCCACTACCACACCCGCACCCAGACCGGCAGAGCGGGCCTCGACTACCTGCTGCCCGAGGAGACCGCCGACATCTCGCTGACGGACGCCGAGGCCCTGGGGATCCGCCACGGCGAGCTGATCAAGGTCAGCTCGCGGCGCGGCGAGGTCACGGTGAAGGCCAAGATCACCGATCAGGTCCCGCCCGGCATGGTCTGGATGGCCTTCCACTTCCGGGAAGGCTGCGCCAACTGGCTGACCAACCCGGTCTATGACCCGATCACGCAGACCGCCGAGTACAAGGCCTGCGCCGTCAGGATCGAGAGGATCTAGTCTGCCTTAGGGGACCTCCGGACCGGAGGTCCCCTAAGGGCTTACTATACAGCTCAGGCTGCAAGCGTGCGCGTCCCTGAACGGGTCCTCCTTGCCTCCGGCCGTGCCCGCGCTGCCAGCGGGAGGCTGCATGCCTCCCGCCTTTTTTCCACCCGGACCCGGCAGCCCCTGACTGGCTTATCAGACGCATCTTTACCTTTGCTTTTTTGTATGTTATTAATAACATAGTTTCCCGCGGGGGGAACCAATCCGATCCATAAGCGATGAAAGGCTGGCGCATGAAGATACTGTCCGTCTCACCCGAGAACACCCCTGCCGGGGTTCAGGAATCACACCGTCCCAGCGCTGAATACGGCGCGTCTTTGTCCATCGGGGCCTACACCCTGGACGAATATCAGGACCTCATCCGTTCTTTTCACGGCGGCGCCTCCCCCGGACTGCTCATCGGCGGTTTCATGGTGGACCTGGCGCTGAAGAGCCTCCCCCCGGGGCAGCTTCTCGATGCCCTCTGCGAGACCCGCGCCTGTCTGCCGGACGCCGTGCAGCTGCTCACCCCGTGCAGCATCGGCAACGGCTGGCTGAAGATCCTGGATTTCGGGCGTTACGCCCTGACGCTCTACGAAAAATACGAAGGCCAGGGTGTGCGTGTCTTCCTGGACCCCCAACGGCTCGAGGCCTGGCCCGAAATCCACTGCTGGTTTTTCAAGACACGTCCCAAGCGTTCCCAGGACTCGCTCAAGCTTCATCAGGAGATCATTGCCGCCGGCAGCAGTATCTGCGGTCTCAAGTATGTGAAGGTTCAGCCCCAGATCCTCGTCCATAAGGGCAAAGGCCCTATCACGATCTGCCCCGTCTGCGGGGAGGGCTATCCGGCCAAACACGGCACGCGCTGCCGGGCCTGCCAGGAGGGTGCCCCCTATTGCGAATCTGAGCCCCCGACTGAATAGCAGAGCCGTCACCAGAAATCACCGCACACACAAGACCAGTCCCCATGGGATGAAAGGGGCAACAGGCACATGCCAGCGGATCCCCCCGGGTTTCGGGGATCTTCCTGTTGTCTGTCGACCTGAATCTCCCTCCTTACAGACACCCCCCTATCATGGACCACCAGACATGGGTGTGATCCCCGGGGCCAGTCCCGGTCACCCTGTTGAAGCCGCATCCGGCAGGCAATTCAATCCCAGGGGACTAAGGTGATCACATCCGCAATAGGCCTAAATACATGCCGCCCGCTGCGCCCCATGGGGCGGGGATGGAGGGCGGATGCGTTGGTGAGCTACAGAAGCTCCGGCAGGTAGTCCCGCAGCCGGCGGCGAAGTCCCCGGGCACCGGGGCAGCAGCGTTCCAGCTCCTCCCAGAAATCCCGCCCATGCCCCCGGATGCGGGTATGCACGAGCTCGTGCAGGATAACGTAGTCCATGAGCTCCGGCGGCAGGCACGCCAGCTTGAGGTTCAGGCTGAGGTCATTCTTCAGGTTGCAGCTGCCCCAGCGGGTCTTCTGTCGCCGGATCGTAACCCGCCGGCAGGCGAAGCCCCGCTCATTCGCCAGGGCCAGAGCGCGCTCACGGATGCGGCGAGCGGCCTGCGCCTCGTCCATCGGCCCCGCCGCCCCGCTCCGGCGTTGCGCGTGGTCCTGCCGCAGGTTTTCCAGGCGCGCCCTGTGGGTACGGATCCACTCCGCCCGGTCCAAAGCGAAGGCACGACCGTGCTCCAGAGGCACCCCCCGGGGCACGGCCACGCGCACCCCACAAAGACCGACCGTAAGGCGCATTCGCCGTGTCCGGGCGCTGCGCTCGATGGTGACGCTACCCGCCCCTTCGATCTCGATCTGCATGTACTGAGCCCATACCACACCCGATTCTACCTGCCAAGCAACCGGCGGCCAGGGGAATCCTCGCGTGCAGGGGGTAATTATCCTACACGCGTTTCAGACTTTGCCCGATAGCCTTAAACCGGCGGGTATGGTTTAAGCACCATCAGATCTCTTTACAGAGAGACCTCCTTTTTTCGCCAGAAGAGAGGGCATAGCCTTCCAAATTCTATGTCCTACACCTAAATCTCTTCTGGCATTTTTTTTGTCCGCTCCCCGAGGACAGGTGCCCTGCATGGCAGGGTCTCCCCCGGCGGCCTGGCAGGGCCTCACGGGCCGGGGTGAGAGGGTGAATGACGCGGTCGACGGCCTGGGCCAGGTCCTCCAGGGAAAAGTCTGGATGAAGCCTGCCACCCCGAGTTCCGGCACGGAGGTCACACGCTCATCCTGCCTGAACCCCGAGGCCAGCACCACCCTCAGGTCGGGATCGAGGCCCTACATCCCGTGGAAGGCCTCCTTGGCGGACTTGCGCGGGATGACCATGGCCAGGCCCAGCCCCGGGCCCTGGCCCGTGGTGGAGAAAGTGGAGAAGAAGGTATCGAACATGCATGCAGAGGTGGCCTCGTCCATGCCCACGCCGGTATCGCTGACCGAGGGCCGCCAGTAGTCGCCCGGCGCGGCCTCGGCTGCTGCGCGGCAGGGCGCATCATGGTCATGGCGTGGCCGGCGTTGATGCACAGGTTCAGCACAACCTGTTCCAGCTGTGTGGCATTGCCTTGCATCAGGGCCGGCTCATCCAGGTAGAGGGGCGCCAAGCCCATCTCACAGAGCATCCCGGCAAACATGCGCAGAAAGGCCAGGGCGTCGGCCAGCTGGTCAGGAGGCAGCACGGGCACGCGCGCGAGTGCCTCCTGATAGGCCTCCCCATCGAAGCCCCGCCACCGGGCCTGCCCCCGGAAGTGTTCGCTGTCCGGTGGACGCAGGAGGTACTGCCCGATGAACACGCTCCCGAGATGCCGTCCGTCGTTGATCAGCGGCGCGGCGCTGTCCATGAGCCCGAGGCGGTCAGGACATTGCCGGGGCTGTCGAGGATGGCGGTCGCCACCGGGAGCACCTTCCCGAGGCCGTCCAACAGGGCCTGCAGCCTCGGAATGTCGATCAACTCCTGCAGTGAATACTTCATGCATTTATTGTCGCGCTCCGGCGGGCTTCTTCACGCCGGGGATGCCCCCGTTGTTCCGCCCCCCTGGTCACGAGTATAAGGCCCGGATCAGGCCGGACAACACGGATGTGCTCGGAGGCCGCACCGGGGCTCTCCCCCCGAAGGGCAGCGCCTGAGGTGCTATTTGGCCTTGCGGCGCATGCGCAGGCCGCCAAAGAGATGCCTGGAGGCCCCGGGCGAGCGGAAGGGGGTCACCGCCTCGCTTACGAAGCGCACATCCTCGATGGAGTAGAAGGCCTGCGGGTTGCAGGTCTTGACCATCTCCACGAAGTTCGGCAGATCCTGGCGCTCGATGATGGAGAAGATGATCTTGACCTCGCCGGTGGAACCCTGGGCTTCGATGGTGGTGAGCCCGTAGCCGTTGGATCTGAGGAAGTCCACCAGGCCGGAGGCCTCCCTGCGGGTGATGATGCGGATGATCACCCGGCCGATGGAGAGTCGGTTTTCGATGGAGATACCCACGAACGTGCCCGTGGCGAAGCCGGCCGCATAGGCGATGAAGCATTCGGGGCTGCTGAGATTCTGCATGATCTGCCGGATGGTGAGCAGCCAGATCAGCACCTCGAAGAAGCCGATGCCGGCGGCAAAATACTTGAGGTTGCGGGAGATGAAGATAATGCGCACCGTACCGAGGCTGACATCCATCACCCGGGCCAGGAAGATGAGCAGCGGCAGGACCACCCAGGTGTAGAACGCTGAATCGAGAAATGACATCATCTCCATGGACCGACCTCTTACCCGCCCCCCGCAGGCCCTTCCCGCGTCATTCCCGGGGCCGTTTCACCGCCGCCATTGTCCTAGCACTTTCCCTCGGGAAAGCAAACACAAACCCCAAGGGGGCCTCCTGCCGCGCCCACGCTGCCCGCCGCGGACCTTCAGTCCGCCCGTTAACGGGTCCTGAGGCAAAGATAAGGAAAGCATTGCCAAGCAGGCCACAAGTAGGATATGGGTCTTGGCACCTCAAGGTATGATGCATTTATAAGGATAAGAAAGAGATGAAACAATCCACACGCAATACGTCCATCCGCAACGTGGCCATCATCGCGCATGTCGACCACGGCAAGACCACCCTGGTCGACGCCATGTTCGCGCAGAGCGGGGTCTTCCGCGCGGGCCAGGAGGTCGCCTCCCGGGTCATGGACACCATGGAACTCGAACGGGAACGCGGTATCACCATCGCCGCCAAGAACTGCGCCATCCTGTGGCAGGGGGTCAAGATAAACATCATCGATACCCCCGGCCACGCCGACTTCGGCGGTGAGGTGGAACGGGCCCTGAGCATGGCCGACGGCGCCATCCTGCTGGTGGATGCCTCCGAGGGGCCCCTGCCCCAGACGCGTTTCGTGCTCAAGAAAACCCTGGAGGCGGGGCTGAAAGTCATCGTGGTGATCAACAAGATCGACCGCAAGGACGCCCGGCCCCAGGAGGTACTCAACGAAATCTACGACCTCTTCATCGACCTGGACGCCACCGAAGAGCAAATCGATTTCCCCTGCCTGTATGCCGTGGGTCGCGACGGTATAGCCATGCGGCGCCTGGGCGAGGAGTCCAACAATCTGCATGCGCTGCTCGACACCATCCTCTGCGAGATCCCGGCCCCGGCCCACGACCCGCACGAGCCCTTCCAGATGCTGGTGGCCGACCTGGACTACTCCGACTACCTGGGACGACTGGCCATCGGACGCATCTTCCACGGAAAGACCGGCTCCCACGAGGCCCTGTTGTGCATCGACGCCCAGGGACATCACCGGCCGCTGCGGGTCACCAAGCTGCAGAGCTACCAGGGCGTCACCTTCCGCGAGGTCGACCAAGTCCAGCCCGGCGATATCGTGGTGCTCTCCGGCATCGAGAACGTCACGATCGGCGACACCATCTGTACCCAGGAGGCCCCCCGGGCCCTCAAACGCATCACCGTGGACGAACCCACCGTATCCATGCGCATCATGCCCAACAACTCGCCTCTGGCCGGCACCGAGGGCCTGCACGTGCAGTCCACCCGCATCCAGGAGCGCCTGCGCAAGGAGACCCTGCGCAATGTCTCCCTGCGCATGGAGGTGGCCCCGGAGAAGGACTGCTTCATCGTCAAGGGCCGGGGCGAGTTCCAGCTGGCCATCCTGATCGAGACCATGCGGCGCGAGGGCTTCGAGCTGTGCGTGAGCCGGCCCGAGGTGATCCTCTCCCGGCGCGCAGGGACGGTGCAGGAACCCATCGAGCACCTCTTCATCGACTGCGAGACGGACTTCATCGGGATCGTCACCCAGAAACTCTCCCTGCGCAAGGGCCGCATGATCAACCAGAGCGGTCATGCTGGCGCGCGGGTGCGGCTCGAATTCAACATCCCCTCCCGGGGACTGATCGGTTACCGCGACGAATTCCTCACCGACACCAAGGGCACCGGCATCATGAACTCCTATCTCCTGGGCTACGAGGATTTCCGCGGCGAATTCGCGAGCCGCTTCAGCGGCTCGATCGTCGCCGACCGGCGCGGAAGCGCCGTGCCCTACGCCCTGTCCGGGCTGGAGCCCAGAGGCAGGCTCTTCATCGTTCCGGGCGATGCAGTCTACGAGGGCATGATCATCGGCGAGCACTGCCGCGAGAACGATATCGATGTCAACCCCTGCAAGGTGAAGAAGCTTACCAACATGCGCGCGGCCGGCAAGGACGACAGCATCCTGCTGGCCCCCATCACGCCCATGACGCTGGAGCGGGCCCTGCAGTTCATCCGCGAGGACGAGATGGTGGAGGTGACCCCCAAGTCGATCCGCCTGCGCAAGGCCGAGCTCTCCACGCAGCGACGCCACACCCAGAGCGTGGCGCGCAAGAAGGCCGCCGGGTAGCCCCTCCCGTCCCCGGGCGGGCCTGCCCCCGGGGGACGCCGCCTTTCGGGTCTTGACATCCCGCCCCGGGGACAGTACGCTCAGGGGCAAGGATCCACCCTGCCGTGCACCGGCAAACCAATGGAATATATCCATCTTTGAGGATACCCCCCGGTGATGCCCGGACTCTGCGCCTTACGCGATCAGCGGGGGGGATGCCGGAATCCCTCTGCTGACGGGGAAATCATGGGTATGAAGCCCAGGGCAAGCCCGGCCGCCCTTGACACCCAAAGCGGTTGGGAAGACGCTCCATTGCAAATTTAACCCGGGCGCTCGAAGTCCGGGGATTACCAAGGAGGTATCTATGTATGACTTTCTGCTGACGCCCGCCGAGCGGGCCGTCCGGGACGAGGTCCGCACCTTCGTGCGCGAGGAGATCTCCAGCGAATTCCTGCGCTGCATGGACCGCGACGAGATCGTCTACCCGCGGGAATTCGTGGAGCGCCTGGCGGCCCTGAACCTGCGTGGGATCCGTTTCCCGCAGGAGTGGGGCGGGCGGGGCCTGAGCTGGGTGGCCGAGGTGGCGGCCACGGAAGAGATCGGCTGCCTGGGCATGGCCCTGGGCTGCGCCTTCGTCATGCCCTCCATCGTGGGCGAGGCCCTTAACCGCTTCGGCAGCCAGGAGCAGAAGGAGCGCTACCTCAAGCCCTACCTTGAGGGCAAGCTCGTGGCGGCCGAGGCGCTGACCGAGCCTAGAGGCGGCTCCGACTTCTTCGGCGCCACCACCCGGGCCGTCCTTGAGGGGGACCATTTCGTCGTCAACGGGCAGAAGCGCTTCGTGGTGGGTGCCGACGGGGCCGATTTCTTCCTGGTGTACTGCCGCACCAACTTTGCGCAGGAAGCCTCCAAGTACGAACGCATCAGCCTGCTGATCATCGACAAGGGTCCGGGGGTGGAGACCGAGTACCACTACGGGCTGATGGGCTGCCGCGGTGGCGGCACCGGAAGACTGGTGCTCCGGGACGTGCGGGTGCCCAAAGCCAACCTGCTGGGCGAACTTAACGGCGGGGCCCTGTGTTTCAACCAGATGATGATCCCGGAACGCCTGACCTCGGCGGCGGGGTGCCTGGGGGTCTGGGGGGCCCTGGACCTGGCCGTGCGCTATTCCACCCGGCGCGCGGCCTTCGGCCGGCTGATCCGCGCCTTCCAGGCGGTCAACTTCCTGGTGGCCGACTCCATCACCCAACTCGACGCCGCGCGTTCACTGACCTACATGGCGGCGCGGGCCGTGGATGCGGACTATCCCAACCAGCGCCGTATCGTCAGTCAGGCCAAGCGCTTCGCGACCGAGAGCGCCTGGAGTGTGGTCAACAATGCCATGCAGGTCATGGGTGGCATCGGCTATACAGATGTCTACCCCATCGAGCGCGCCCTGCGCGACACCCGGCTGGCCCTGATCTGGACCGGCACCAGCCAGATCATGAACCTCCTCATCCAGCACGAGTACTACGACGAGGTCCTGCATCAGCCCTATGACCGCCGCCACATGGAGAAGGACGCCATGCACCCCGACGAGAGCGAGCGCTGCTTCACCGACGACGACATGTGGCGCGTGCACTCGGGCGACGCCGGAGGGGAGACGGCGGAAAGCCAGGCCCCCTAGAGCGCCTGGTACAGGGCCGGGGGACCGGGATCGACCAGGCGGGCCCGCTCGGCATTGACGAGCAGCTCCAGATGCACCATGATCTCGGAGATGGCCAGCAGGGTATCGTCCTCGGGCACATGCGGGAAGACCTCCCCGATGAGGGCGTAGATGGGGCGCGACTGGCGTTTGAGGGCCTGCCAGACCCGCTCCATACGCTCCGCGTGGTGTGCGCTGTAGGCGGCGATGATGCCCGGGAGGTCCTCGAAGTACTCGCCGTGGCCCGGGAAGACATACTGTACCTCAAGGTCCGTCAGCTTTTCCAGCGAGTCCAGGTAGACGCGCAGGCTCTGGTAGTCCGGGTCGCGCAGGCGTTCGCGGCGGATCTCCATCAGCGGGTTGGGCGTGGTGTGCTTGAGGAGGTGGTCCCCGCTGAAGAGGATCTGCTGCGTGCCCTCGTACAGGCAGCAGTTACCCGGCGAGTGCCCCGGGGTGTGGATCACCCGCAGGTGATAGCCCTCCCCCATAAACTCGTCGCCGTCCTCCATGAGTTCGAAGTCCTCCAGGGGATCGCAGAATTCCCGGATGAGGGCATAGCGCCGGCGGATCCGGTGGACCTCGTCTGCGGGCAGGCCCACCATGGCCATGTAGTCCAGGGCCTCACCGCTTAGAACATCCTCTTCCAGGTTGGCCGTGCTCAGCCTCCAGGCATCCTCGGGATGGACGAAGCACTCCACCGGCCGTCCGGTCTCGCCGCGGATGGCGGCGGCCAGCCCGAAGTGATCCACATGCCCGTGGGTGATGATGATGCGCTCCACGTCCGTCAGGTCCCGTCCCACATCCTGAAGACGCCCCTGAAGGAAGTCCAGCGAGCCGGGGTACTTGGGCCCGGCATCGATCAGTGTCAGGGACCGGGCGCCGAGCACATAGACGTTGGCCGTGCCCAGGTCCGGAAAACCGGGCATGGGGATCGGCACGGCATGGATGTTCGCAAGCTGCGGAAACGGCAGCATCGGCGTCGTTCTCATTCAGATCCTCCCCAGAGACCCGCAGCCGGTCAAGCGCACCTCCTCTCCGTCCGCCGGGACTCTTTCTGCCGATGGATCGCTGATCGTCACCCTTCGGCAGACCTTCCCTACCATATCCGCCTGGGGATGGAAACCCTTCTTCCCCTTCAGGTTGTCCTACATGACAATCAGACCACGGCCGATAGCCGGCCCCCTTATAATTATGTATTAGCTTGCATATGAAATGCACGCGTGGCCTGCCGCGTGTGCGCGGGTTGAGATAAGCGATACTCGAGCTCCTTCCCCCCGGATGTAGCAGGGTATCAGTCAGTCCCCGCCCCAGGCGTTGCCGCCCGGGGCGGGGTTTTCGTCTTTTGGGGCCCGGCCTTGGGAGGACGGCCCGGATGAATCGCATCAGCCCCTTGCGGGGCACTCCCGCCGCGATGCCGGAAAGGTCTACCGATCATGGGTATGTCCCAGGGACAGCCCTGCCTTCCCTTGACGAAGCCAGCCGTAAGGGCAGGCGCCCCCTGGCGCTTAAAGACCCCTTCTCTGAAGCGACAAGATCTTCCCTGGCGCTCCAGGGCCCGCAGGTATCTGTGGTGCATAGTGCCGACCGCCTCCCTCTCCCGGTGCGAGCCCCCCTTGCCCACGTTCACTATCTTTCCCCCGGGAAGGGGCTCAAGTCCCGCCGTTTCGCACCGACACGTATGCTTACATGGGGAGTTTATTGAAATGATACCAATGAGATCCAGGATGGTCAGGTTTCTGGTCACAGCCCTCGTGGGGGTGTGCCTCGCCGCGGGCTGTCATGCCGTCGGCGAAACCGCGGCCCAGACAGCCAGTCGGCAAACATCCGGGCTACAGGTCGTCTCCCGCACGTTGAGCGAGGCCTTCAGCGCCGGAGAGATCGGAGCCCCCGTCCTTTCCGGCTCGCTGCCGGCGCTGGAAGCCACCTTCAGGAACAACACGCCGTCCCCCCTCGCAATCGTCATCCCGGCCGGCACCCTCATCCAGCCCGCGGGTTCCAGGCACGGCCGGATCGTGGTCCTCGAACACGCCGCCGCCGACCTGGCCCCCGACGAAGGGGGAGGCTCGCTATGCGTCGTGCCACTTATGGCGGCCACCCTGGACATGGTGCCCAGCCGTGCCGATGCGCCTCTCGTGAAGATCGTCATGGCCGACGGGGAGTTGAGCCGTCTGATCATGTGCGCGGGCTTTGCGCGGCAGCCCTTCGCCGTCCAGCAGTTTGCCGTCTGGACCGTTATCGGCAACCCGGCCCGCGAGGCCTACCACATGCTCGTCGACCGTAGCGTGCCCGGGGGCAGTTTCATCCTTATCAACGAGGACCACATCACCGCCATCAGGGCCCTCTTCGAGGAGGCCGGGATCGACTCCCGCAGATATACCCTGTTCACGGGGATGCATTCCGAGGCAGGCCCCCGCGAGACCACAGACACCATCAGGGACCCGGAGCGAATCAGTTGAACCCCCGACAAGCCCTGGGACCAGATCTGCCGCAGCGATCGGCATGGGGTGAGACCCTCAGGCCATCAAGCGCTTCTGCGGCGGAGTGTGGTCCGGGCCTCAAACGGCTGAGGGGTCGTTGCGATGCCTGTCCCACTGCGTGCGGATCGCATCCCGGTGCCGGGCGGTATCCTCCATGAGCTGACGGCGGACCTTGAGGAACTCGGCCGCATCTCCCGCCAGGGTCTCGAGGTAGCGGCTCTCAAGGAGGGAGTTCTCGATGCTCAAGGCCACCGAAAAGGACTCTACCGCCCGCATCTGACCCACCCTCCCGATCTGGCCTTTGATATAGTCCAGGGAGGACTGAAGGGCCGCCGTGGTGAAGCGGCCGGTGAAAACGATGCGGCCCTCTTCGAGCATATTCCCCAGGGACTGCAGGAGCTCGGCATGTCGGAACTCCTGGGCGGCGCAGTGCTCCCAGAAGTCCCGCTGCTCGGGAAAGCGCTGGGCAAAGGCGCGCTACAGACGGCCGATGGCGGCCTCGTGCGCGCTCATCAGATTGAGCTCCGCCCGCTGGGGGCTCACGGCTCCCCCTCCACGGGCTCGCAGGTGAAATGGATCGCCTGCGGCGAGGAAGGCACCACCGCGCGTCCCAGGCCGATAATGCCGCTCGCGCTCAGCTCGAAGGCATCGTGGTGGACGATGACGGGCTCCCGACCCTCCACATAGATGAACGACCCGTTCGAACTCTGGTCGATCAGGACGAACCGTCCGCGGTGATACTCGATACGGGCATGCGAGCGCGAGGCGATCTCATCGCTGAGCACCAGGTCGTTACAGTCCTGGCGGCCGAGGGTCACCACCGGGTTGGCGCTGGATACCTGCAACGCCTTCCCGCCCAGGGCCAGCTGCAGCCGGCCGCCCTGGGGCGGTAGCTCGAGGTCAGGCCTGAGGATGACGGTCTGATCATGTTCCTCCCATACGATCTCGTAGATGCAGAACTCCCCGCCCTTGCCCCTGATGGTCGTGCGGTCGACACAGCGGGCCTTCACCTTCCCGGCATGGAACAGGCGCTCGATCGTCGGATAGGTGGTGATGATCTGGCGCGGCTTGGCCAGGTAGACCATGCGCGCCGCCATGTTGACGGCATTGCCGAAGACATCCCCCTCCTGCCGGATGACCGGCCCGGCGTGCAGCCCCACATGGATGTTCGGCCTGAGGTGGTCCCCGGGTGCGGGCAGGGTATCCAGGGAGCGCTGCATCTCGATGGCGGCCTGTACCGCCTGTTCCACCCCCTCGAAAATGCACATAACCTGGTCGCCGATGGTCTTGACGATCTCGCCCCCCCTGATCACGGCGACGTGGCTGATGGTCTGGATACAGGCGCTGATGAGCGCGTGGGCGCGCTCGTCCCCCAGGCTCTCGTACATCCTGGTGCTGCCGGATATATCCGCGAACAAGATTGCCAGGATCAGGTCTTCTCCAGACATGCCAGAATATTATGAGCTTGACGGGAAGGTGTCAAGGCAAGAGATCTCCTCCCGGGGGGGGACTGCCCCCCCCATGACTCAAATCACCGCCGGATACACCCTCTAGGACCCAGGCTACCGATCCTGGCGCAGCCCTCCCGGTATCCCTTTCTGCCTTGCGGGCCCAAGCCCTCCACCCCCCATACACCGCCTCAGGGCCCTGGACCGGTTCTCTTTCCCGCAGCTTCTGCCTTTGCACCAAAGGCCTTATTCTGCTAGAAGAGCCCCTATCACACAGAGCGGATCGAGGACCGTGGCCGAAAGCCGGCCGGGGGAGAGGAAACCATGCCACCGAGCACACACGCCGCCTGGGACAGGCGCATACAACGCATGTTTGGCTCTATCGCCGGACGCTACGACCTCATGAACACGCTCATGACCTTCGGCCGCCACCGGGCCTGGCGCCGCGAGGTAGTGCGCCGTTGCGTGCCCGGCGGCCCGGTGGATGTGCTGCTCGACCTGGGCGCCGGCACCGGTGATATCGCCCGCGAGGCCCTGCGCCAGGGGGCCGCCGGGCGGGTGGTGGCGGCCGACCTCACCCCCGCCATGATGCGGGTCGGGCGCGCCCGGAGTGGCAGCGCGGGTATCCACTGGTCGGGCGCCGATGCGCTGGAGCTGCCCTTTGCCGACGCCACCTTCGGGGCCGTCACCGCGGGCTACCTCCTGCGCAACGTACCCGATGTGCGCCGGGCCTTCCAGGAGATGCTGCGGGTCGTCCGTCCGGGCGGGTACGTGGTGTGCCTGGACACCTGCCCGCCGCCTCAGACCTGGCTCAGGCCCCTGATCCTCGTGCACCTGGGCCTCGTGATCCCGCTTTCAGGCGGTCTGATCACCGGCCAGTGGGGGGCCTACCGCTACCTGCCACAGTCCACGCGGGCCTTCAAGACCCCCGCCGAACTCCTGGAACTCATGCGCCGGGTGGGCTTCGAGGACCTGGCCGGACAGCGCCTCATGCTGGGCACCATGGGCCTGGTCAGCGGCCGCCGTCCGCGGGTCTGAAGGCTTGAGGATGCGTTGTGCATGACAACAGCGCAAGTGATACACATACACTCACAGCCTCACAAAGGAGGGTTATGGCCCTCTTTCTGATCACCGTCCTCGGCGTCTACGCCGCGGTGCATGTCTACACCTTCCTGAAGGTAAGGGCGGCCTTTGCCCCGGGAGGGCCTGTGAGCATCGTGCTGGGGATCTGCCTGGCCTTCCTGACCCTGGCCCCGCTCCTGGTGAGGGTCCTGGAACAGGGGGGGTACGACCGGATGGCACGGATGCTGGCCGGTATCGGCTATACCTGGATGGGGCTGATCTTCCTCTTCTTCTGCATCTGTCTGGGCCTCGAGCTCTTCCGCATGGGGTACTCCGCCGCCGGGGCCCTGTTTTCGCGGGACTTAGCCCCGGGGTGGCCAGGTCCGCGCACGGCCCTGCTCCTGCCCCTGGGGCTCAGTCTGGGCCTGTGCCTGTACGGCTATGTCGAGGCCCGGCAGATCATCAGCGAGCATCTGACCCTCGTCTCGGAGAAAATCCCTGCCTCAGTTGGCCGCCTGCGGATCGTGCAGATCTCCGACGTGCATCTGGGGCTCCTCGTGCGCGAGGGTCGGCTGCGGCGCATCGTGGAGGCGATCCAGGCGGCCGGGCCCGATCTCCTCGTCTCCACGGGGGACCTCGTGGACGGCCAGATCGACCATCTCGACGAGCTGGCCCGCATCTTCGAGGAGATCCAGCCGCCCTGCGGCAAGTATGCCGTGACCGGTAATCACGAGTTCTACGCCGGACTGCCTTCCGCGCTCGCGATCACCTCCCAGACGGGATTCATCGTGCTCAGAGGCCGGGCCGTGACTCTCGCGGGCGGCATCCTCACCCTCGCCGGGGTCGACGACCCCACCGCGGCCGCCTTCGGCCTTTCCACAGGGACCCCGGAGGGGGAGCTGCTCGCGGGACTGCCGCAGGGGACCTTCACCGTGCTCCTCAAACACCAGCCCCGCCTCAGGGAGGCCTCACTGGGGGACTTCGACCTGCAGCTCTCGGGACATACCCACGCCGGCCAGATCTTTCCCTTCGGCCTGGTCACGCGCCTCTTCTTCGCCCGCCACGCCGGGTTCTACGAGCTGCCCGCGGGATCCCGGCTGTATGTCAGCCGCGGCAGCGGAACCTGGGGCCCGCCGCTGCGCCTCCTGGCGCCCCCGGAGATCACCGTGATCGACCTCGTCCCCCCGGGGTCAAGAACCCCACGGCAGCCATCAGGGGTATGATTCCCAGGGCAAACCCGAGGCCCCTGCTTGCCGCCGCAAGCGGCGGGGAATTCACCCCTGAGTGATAAGAAAGCACCGGCGCCGCCTTTCCGACCACTGAAGTCCTTGTGCCGGTCATGCTTTCGCGACCGCTGTCCGATGAGTCTGAGTAAGAGCGCTATGATAAAAGCAAATGGAGATAATTGGTTGCAGCGTGCCCTGCCAGCCAGAGACACGGGTGCGTACCGGGTCTTCCTGTTCCTCACGTGCGTCTACCTCTTCGCCATGGGGGGACATACCACCCTGCTGGTCCCGCTCTACCTGTTTCTGGGCAACCAGATCTCCTTCCACACTGCCGTGGTGTGTCTCGTGATGGACCTGGTGTGTTTCCTGCTCCTGTACCGGGGCCGGGTGAACACCTCGCTGGTCCTGTTTCTGGGTACCATCAGCTGCCACACCGCCCTGAGCATCGTCGTCTTCGGCGCCACGTCCTCACTGGGGGTGTATTTCATCACCTTCCTGGCCCTCGTGTTCTTCTGCGGCTGGAGACTGCGGGTCAAGGTCCTGTGGGGGATAGGCCTGACGGGGCTGGCCGGCGGCATTACGGGCTACGCCCTCTTCCACCCCCCTCTCACAGAGCTGACCCCGGCGCAGCTGCTCTTCTGGAACACCACCAACATCACGACCAACGCTCTGGCCATCGGCTTCGGCGTCTACTATTTCGCCCGCATCGTCGATACCAGCGAGGCCAGGCTCAGGCATCAGGCCGATCATGACATCCTCACCGGGGTCCTCAACCGCAAGGCCATCCTCGACAGCCTGGGCACCGAGATCACGCGGGCCACAGCGTGCGGGACGCAGCTCTCCGTGATCATTGGCGACATCGACCATTTCAAGCGCATCAATGACACCTATGGCCATCTGGAAGGGGACCGGGTGCTTAAATGCGTGACCGAGACCCTGTCCACCTCCCTGCGTGAAGAAGATTTCCTGGGCCGCTTCGGTGGGGAGGAGTTCATCATCGTGCTTCCCGGCTGCGCCGAGAAGCAGGCACTCACCGTCGCCGAGCGTCTGCGGGCCGCGGTCGCGGCCACCCGGATACTTACGGATATCGGCGAGATCCGCGTGACCATGAGCTTCGGCGTCGCGGTCATGCAGCCCTGGCGCGGCGAAAGCTGCGACGCCCTGCTGGCCCGGGCCGACAGCACCCTCTATCGCGCCAAAGACCTGGGCCGCAACCGCGTGGGTGCGGCCTGAGGCCCCGGGCGCAGGGTTGCGTACGCTTACGCCGCCCGCTCTGATGCACAATTAATCGCTTCAGGCGTGATTTTCCGATTGACACAAACCGATTTGCACATTATGGCATATTTAATCTGAAACAGCGACTATCGGAGTTGAATCTTGCTTAACGTTAACGGACAATAGCTACGGTAACACTTCAGCAAGCCAATAATTCATTGAAGATAAATCCTGTTTTTCAGAAAATCACACACAGGCCTGCGGGTCCTGGAACAAGAGGGAGAACATGGCAAAAGGAACAGTGAAGTGGTTCAACGAGCAGAAGGGTTTCGGTTTCATCACCGTTGATGGCGGCGAGGATGTTTTCGTGCATTACAGCTCCATCTCCGGTCAGGGTTTCAAGACCCTCGAAGAGGGTCAGCGCGTGTCCTTCGACATCACCAACGGCCCCAAGGGCCCCCAGGCATCGAACGTCTATAAGGACTAATCCTGCCACAGGCTCCGGCCGGCCCCGGACCTCCCGTTCCTGGACCGGCCGGATCGTATTGCCTGAACGGTAGCGCCTGTTATCCTGCAGGCACAGTTGTGCTGTGCGCGGTGAGGGTTAATTATCCGGGAGACCCGACCTGTAGGGGTCTGCCGGAAGACATCGGGTTTGACGCAGCGCCGTGCGGAATACACCCCCTGCCGCAGGGATGACAGGAATTATGATCATGGAAGCACCCGACAGAAACCTCGCGCGAGAGGTATCCCGTCATCGTACCTTCGGCATCATCAGCCATCCCGATGCGGGCAAGACCACCCTGACCGAGAAGCTGCTGCTCTTCGGCGGTGCCATCCAGCTGGCCGGCACGGTCAAGGCCCGCAAGGCCGCCCGCTACGCCACCAGCGACTGGATGAAGATCGAACAGGAGCGTGGCATCTCCGTGACCACCTCGGTCATGAAATTCACCTACCAGGGCTTTGAAATCAACCTCCTCGACACCCCCGGACACCAGGACTTTTCCGAGGACACCTACCGCGTGCTGACCGCGGTGGACTCGGCCCTCATGGTGATCGACAGCGCCAAGGGGGTCGAGCCCCAGACCGAGAAGCTCATGGAGGTGTGCCGCATGCGCAACACCCCGGTTCTGACCTTCATCAACAAGCTCGACCGCGAGGGACTTTCCCCCCTGGAGCTGCTGAGCGACATCGAGGACAAGCTGCAGATCGAGTGCGTGCCCCTGAGCTGGCCCATCGGCATGGGCAGCGGCTTCAAGGGGGTCTACAACCTCCACCGCCGCGAGATCCACCTCTTCACCCCCGGGAGCGCCACCAGGGAGAGAAACGGCATCGTGATCTCCGACCTTGGCGATCCCAGGCTGGACGAACTGCTGGGGGGACGCGCCGCTGAGCTGCGCGAGGACGTGGAACTCATCGAGGGACTCCTGCCGCGCTTCGACCGGGAGGATTTCCTGGCCGGCAACCAGACCCCCATCTTCTTCGGCAGCGCCATCAACAACTTCGGGGTGCAGGAGATGCTGGACGCCTTCGTGGAGATGGCGCCCGGCCCCGGCCTGCGGCCGGCCGAAAGCCGCGAGGTATCCCCTTTGGAGCCGTCCTTTTCCGGCTTCGCCTTCAAGATTCAGGCCAACATGGACCCGGCCCACCGCGACCGCATCGCCTATGTACGCATCTGCTCGGGCCGTTTCACGCGCGGCATGAAGGTCATGCACCACCGCCTCGGCAAGGAGGTGACGCTCTCCGGGGCCACCATCTTCATGGCGCAGGACCGCACCAACGTGGAGGAGGCCTTCCCGGGGGACATCATCGGCCTGCACAACCACGGCACCATCCGCATCGGCGACACCTTCAGCGACCGGGAACCCCTCAAGTTCCTCGGCATCCCCCACTTCGCCCCGGAGCACTTCCGGCGCGTGATCCTCAAGAACCCCATCAAGTTCAAACAGATGCAGAAGGGTCTGCACCAGCTAAGCGAGGAAGGTGCCGTGCAGGTCTTCAAGCCCCTGATCGGTAACCACTACATCCTGGGGGCGGTGGGCGTGCTGCAGTTCGATGTGGTCATGGGGCGGCTGCTGAGCGAGTACGGCGCCGAGGCCGTCTACGAGCCCCTGGACTATGTCGCCGCCCGCTGGGTGCAGTGCGCCGACAAAAAGATCCTCCAGGCCTTCGAACAGCGCTACAAGGCCTCCCTGGCCCATGACGCCGAGGACTGCCTCACCTACCTGGCGCCCAACGACTGGCGGATGAAAAAGGTCCAGGAGGAGTGGCCCGACATCACCTTCCTGAAAACCCGCGAGCACAGCTAGCGCGGGCGCGGGCGCCGGGGCCTATTCGCCGGTGAGACTGCCGCTGTCGCCCTGGCCCCCGATCACGTCCACGATGCGCTGCCCCAAAAGCGGCGCCACGCGCCGGGCGAAGTCAGAGGCGGGGTGCGAGTCGGTACTCCCTGCGGCATAGTCCTCCCGGAGGTACAGGCCGCCTTCGGTCTCCAGCTCATAAAAGTCCCAGACAAAGATGTTGTCGCCCTCTTCGTCCCACTCCTGTTTGACCCAGTCGAAGAAATCACGGGCGCGCTCTGCCTGCTCCGGGGTCGTGCCTTTCTCCACCAGGGCCGCCCCGGTCCAGACGATGAAGCGCGTGCCCGGGAAGGCGCGCAGCTTCTCCCTGAGCGCGGCATACTGCAGCTTGTAGTTCTCGGCGCGCCTGGCGCTCGCGTCCACACTGGCTGCGCCGGTATCGGGCAGGATGGAGCTCACCGGGAAGCAGTGCTTGAAGACCACCACGTCGTAGAGGGGGCCGAGCATCTCGAGGGTGGGCTCGCCGAGATAGGCCTCACCCCCGGCGTGTGCCACCCAGATGTTCCAGTAGTCGAAAGGGTAGTTGTTCCACCCGTAGGGTGCGGCCTGGGGGAAGGCGCGCTCGAAGAGGCGGTGGGAGGTACCGTGCTCCCGGTTGTAGTCTTCGAACCACTGCGGTAGCCCGGCGTTGTAGATCACCCCCCCCGTACTGTGGTGCAGGAAGATGATCTGGGCCGCCTGCGTATTCACCTCCAAATCCTGTGTCTGGCTGTCCTGCTCCTGCCGGAGCTGCCCGGGCAGCAGCGGCGTCTCGTCCCCGCCGCGCGCACACCCCCCGCCGAGGGCCAGCAGGCCGGCACACCCCATGATGAGGACCATCTCTCTGACCATAACGCACCTCCTCGTCTGTCGGTGGCATAGTAACCGGCAGGGGGCCCGTGATCAAGCCCCCTTTGCCCTTACGGTCACGGCCGCGCCTGCGCGATGAAACACAGCCCGCCATTCCCGGAAGAGTCTGCCAGGGCACCCGCGGCAGCGGACTGCGCGCGGCCTAGCGCCTGTTCTTCGGGGTAGGCTTCCCCCTCCGGGTCCTGGTGGGTCAGGAGGTATTCGCTGGCGGAAGAGAACTCCTCCAGGATGGTACCGGGGGTCTCCCGCACCCAGGACCAGGTCTCGCCCTCGCCCTGGGGGGTGGTGGTGGTGAACTCGAGGTGGGCGGGGTGCTCACGGTCGAGAACGAGCGTGTTCTCCGAGGGGCTCAGGAGCGGCAGCAGGTGGGGGAAGTCGGAGGCCGAGAGGCTGATGCGGATGGCATGCCCGGCCCGGAAGACATTGGCCGTGGGCCAGAGCTCCACCGTGTAGGGGTAGACAAGGCCCTCCTCGATGGGGTTAAAGTCGGGGTGGTCTTCGGCGTCGTAGTTCTCGACGGCGTAGAAGGGGTCGAAGGGGGTGTAGGCCGGGTCGACCTGCGTGGGGTCGACCGGGTCATAGGGCCGGTGCCAGGCCGAGAGCCAGCCGGAGGTGATGTTGCGGGCGCGCCCGTCGGGAAAGACGTCGTTGAGCTCCACCACCCACTGCACGTCCTCCTTGGTGAGCTGCTCCAGGATCAGGTTGCCGTCCGCAAAGCGGTAGACCTCCTCGATGACGGAGCGGGCCTGATCCAGGGCCGCGCGCGTCAGCGGCCGGCCGAAACGCGTGCGGGCCCAGAAGGTGAGGGTCGCGCCCCCGATGATCTCGACATCCTCCTCCAGCGGCGCGGTGGTGAAAGTCAACACACCCAGCTCGTCCAGGCGCTCGTCCTCCCAGGGCTCGTCCTCGTCGATCACCAGGCCTTCCTCGTACTTCGAGATCTGGGACTCAAGCGACAAGGCGCCCGCCAGCCAGCGGTCGGCCGAGCGCGAGGCCAGGCCGTGGAGGATGGGCGGGTCGTGCCTGAGCACAACCGGGTCGTCCAGCTCGTCGTAAAGAAAGACCTGCGGCGTGTCCCAGGCCAGCTGGAAGTTGTCGAGGGCGTTGAGCTTAGAGAACCAGTCGTACTCGTTGGGGAAGGCGCGCCTCTCGCTCAGGTACAGCCGGCGCGTCTCAAGGCGCGTGTCGTCAAGCGGCCACGCCTTCTCCCGCCGCCAACGCTCGGCCCCCATGACATAGAGTAGCACGGGGAACTCGCGCATGAAGCTGTCTTTCTGGCCCTTGATCTTCCAGTCGAACCAGCGGGCCACGAGCTCCTGGCCCGCGAGGGCCTCCAGCCCGCAGCCCATGCCGGCAGTGACATGGCACCAGGGCCCCATGATCAGGGCCTTGTCCCCCGGGGCCTGCCGCGCGAGGCCGTACTGGTAGCACTCCAGCGTGCCGGCGGTGAAGAGATCGAACCAGCCGCCCACCATGAAGGCCGGCAGACCCTCCGGGATGGTCATGCCACCCTCGGGGATGGGCAGGCCGCTCTCGTAGTGAAAGCCCTGCGCGGGCTTTGCTGGCCAGTAGAGCATGGCGGCCTTGTGCCGGTAGAAGTCCCCGTAGAGGATGTGCTCCGGGTCCATGATCCAGCCGATAGACACCGGGATGTTGAGCAGGTGCTCGATCCAGATGCCCGCGGCCTCGACCCGCTCGTCCGGGCCGGAAACTTCGGCGACCGCGGGCGGCAGGACGGAGAGGAGGTCGGTCAGCAGCAGCCAGGTCAGCATGAACTCCTCCTCGAACATCCCGCCGTGCGCCACGATCTGCCGGTAGGGGTCGCTCATGGCGATGACCGGGAAGACGGCCTTCAGATGGGTGGGCCGGCCGGCCGCGTCGCGCTCCACCAGGCCGGAGGCGATGAGCTGGATGATGCCCATGTAGGAGGACCCGTACATGCCCACCCTTCCGTCCGACCAGGGCTGAGAAGGAATCCAGCGGTCGATGACATAGGCGGCGTCATAGTGCTCGGGCGGGTCGAAGGCCTGCCAGGCCCCCTGGGAAGACCCGGTTCCGCGTGCGTCTACTGCCACCACGTTGTAGCCGTGCGCCACGAGAGAGCCCCCCATGGCGGCGCATAACTCACGGCGGTAGGCCGTGGAGATGAAGATGGTGGGCAGGGGCTCATCCCAGGCGAGCCCTGCGGGCCTGAGCAGCGTGGCATAGCTCACCACGCCCTCAATCGTCGTCCCCAGGGGGATGCCCGCCTGCGGGGAACCTACCCGCTCGCGCGCCGGAATCTCCACCCTCAGGTTGTCGAAGACCTCCACGCCCTCCGGCAGTTCCCCGTCCAGGATCCCCCGCGTCACTACCCCCGCGTCCGCCCACAGTGGTACCCCTGTGCCCGGCAGCAGCACCAGGGCCACCAGCACCACCGACAGGTTCGCTCTTAGCATTGTGCGACCTCCTCAAGGTACTCATCCTCAATCCATAAAAACATTCTATCCTATATAATAGACATTATATCAGCCGGCCCGCCCGCCGGCAAGGCCGGCCGGCCACACCCGGGCACAGCGCCTGACCGCCCCCCCATTTTTCGCTGGACAAGCGCACCGGGATGGGATAGTGGCATGGCGGACTGCGGGGGTGTAGTTAAGCTAGGTTATAACGCCGGCCTGTCACGCCGGAGGTCGCGAGTTCAAATCTCGTCGCTCCCGCCACCTTCATATCAACCACAGCGCCCCTGGAAAGGGGGCGCTGTTTTCAGATCGGAGGCGACCCGCCCGGCAGGCTGTCTTCACGCAAGAGGCCCTCAACGCCACAGGCGGCTTCTGAGCGGGGGCCCAAGGAGCTGGGAGGCATGCCTGAGTCTGCGGCCGCACACCGATGCACACGGCGCATCACCCTGGGCGCTGCAACCGGCGCGCGCGACAGCGAACACGATCCCAGACAGGTCCAGCGGCACCCAGCACATAGCGCTGCGGGGCACGCGGCCGCCTGTCACCCCCGGTGGAAAAGGTGAGACAGGGGGAGCGGTGGCGTGGTATCTTCCCGGCCCTTAGCGAGCCGGACTTTCGCACCCTGTGGCTGGGGATGCTGCCGGGCATCCTGGCCATGCAGATGTATTTCTTCACCAACGGCTACCTGGCCTTCGAGCTCACGGGCTCGGCCAAGGCCATCGGATACGTCTCCCTGGGCTTCGGCATCCCCATGCTGTGCCTCTCGCTGATCGGGGGCATGGCGGCCGACCGCTACTCCAAACGCTTAATCCTCATGCTCAGCCAGGTCATCACCGCCTTGATGGCCGTCCTCCTGGCGGCCCTGGTCATCTCGGGGGCCATCCGCCTCTGGCACATGGTAGTGGTCTCGGTCGTGATGGGCAGCGCCTTCACCTTCCACATCCCGGCGCGGCAGGCCTTCATCGCCGAGGTGACCAGCCCGGAGAGGCTGATGAACGCCATCGCCCTCAACGGCGCGGGCCTGAACGCCTGCCGGGTCATCGGCCCGCCCCTGGCGGGGTGGATGATCGGCATGCCCGGGATAAAAATCGGCGGGGTATACGTGATCATGGCCCTCATGTCCGCGGCGGTGCTGCCGGGCCTGCTGCCCATCAAAGACCGCGGGGCGCATGCCGGGGCCAGGGACACCTCGCAGCTGGCGGCCATGCGCGAGGGCCTGGCCTACATCGCGGGCTCCCCGGTGCTGCGCGTGCTGCTGATCCTGAGCCTCGCGCCCATCGTCCTGGGTCTGCCCTATCAGGCCCTGATGCCGGTCTTCGCCAAGGAGATTTTTG
Source organism: uncultured Bacteriovoracaceae bacterium (assembly GCA_964618975.1). GTDB lineage: Bacteria > Desulfobacterota > Desulfomonilia > UBA1062 > UBA1062 > CAZUDI01. Next base: position 130,151 of record CAZUDI010000002.1, read on the forward strand.
CGGTCGGGCCCCAGGGCCTGGGGTTGCTGATGATGGCCAGCGGGGGCGGGGCCCTGGTCGGGTCGCTGGCCATCGCCATGCTGCGCCGGCTGCGGCACCCCGGCCGGGTACAGCTCGTCCTGGGGGTGCTCTTCGGCCTGGGCCTGGCGCTCTTCGCCTTCGGGCAGGCCTACCGCCCGGGCCTGGCCCTGATGGTGTTCGTGGGCCTGGTGTCCTCCGCCTACCTGGCGCTCAACGCCACCCTCATCATGGATGCGGCCGAGAGCCGCTTCCACGGCCGGGTCATGAGCGTCTACATGCTGACCTTCGCGGCCCTGCCCCTGGGGAACATGCTCATGAGCGCCTTTGCCGACAGCCTGGGGGCCCCCCTGACGGTGGGCGGCGGTGGGCTGCTCCTGGCGGTCACGGTCCTCCTCTCGGGCCTGATGAGCCCCTCCTACCGCCGCATGCAGTACCGCGCGGCCATATATCCCGGGGACCAGGGGCCGGGGAGCTCCGACGATAACACCTGTCCGTCTGAGTGACGGCGGTGGGGAACCCTGCCCGGTGAAAATCAGCCCCCCCCGCCCCGGGCCGCCTCGAGCATCTCGAGCGCGAAGGGTTTGCTTTTCTCGCCGAAGTAGACCGAGCAGTGGGGGAAGGGGATCTCGATGCGGTGGGCGTCGAAGGCGTACTTGATGCGGCGCAGGAACTCCCGCCCCACGGACCACTGCTGGATGGGGAGGGTCTTGATGCGCCCCTTGATGACCACGGCCGAGTCGTCGAACTTGTCCACCCCGAAGATCTCGAGGGGCTCGAAGATCTGGGGCCCGAAGACGGGGTCGGCCTGCATCTCGGCGCCCACCTGTTCGATGAGCCGCACCACGGTGTCCGTGTCCTCCTTGTAGGCCACCCCCAGGTCGAAGACATAGGCCGACCAGTCCTTGGTCATGTTGCTCAGGGTGCTGACCGTGCCGTTGGGGAACACGTGCACGACGCCGGCCAGGTCGCGCAGCACGATCGTGCGAAAGTTGAGCTCCTCCACCAGCCCGCCCGTGCCGTTGACGATGGCCACATCGCCCACGCGCACCTGGTTCTCCAGGATGAAGAAGAAGCCGGATATGACGTCCCGCACGAGGTTCTGGGCGCCGAACCCGACCGCCAGGCCCAAGATCCCGGCCCCGGCCAGGATGGGGGCGATCTCCACCCCCAGCTCCTTGAGGAGCACCAGGGCCACGATGACCCACAGCGCGATTATGACCGCCTGCCGGATGAGGCGCGTGATGGTCTCGATGCGCTTGGTGACCTCCGTCTTCGACTCGCCGGAGGCGACCCCCTTTTCCAGCAGCTGCTCCTTCAGCTTCCCGATCAGGCGACCGAGCAGCTTGGCGAGCACCCAGGCCAGCAGCAGGATCACCGCCACCCGCAGCACACCCACGCTCAGCGCCCCCCACGATACCCCCTTGAGATACGCCACCACCATCTCCATGACAGCCCTCCTTTCATCATGGGTATGAACCCCGGGGCAAGCTTTTGACCCCACCCTGCCGCCGCAAGCGGCGGGGAATTCGACCCTCAGGCTATTAATGGCATATCGCTGCCGGCACGCGAAAGCAACCCCACCCGGAAGCCACCATCAGAATCAGGGGTGAGAACCCCAGGTCAGACCTTGGCCTTCCTTGACGCGCACGGGGCAGGCAATAAGGTCCCTGATGATTCAACCGGCACCTCCCGCGGCCTGGCCCTCAGAGGCGGCATCTCCTGGGGATAACGCAACTCAGCATAATTCCTGCCTGTCTTCTGCTAAAACATCTTGATTTTGCTCGTCATTCCTGACAGAAGCCAGGTCCATGCTGCGTCCAGGTGCCGTCCTTGACCATACGGGAGGATTCCTCTCCGAGCAGCCCCTTTCGGCCACGAGGCTCGACGACGACCGGTCTCGTCTCCCGGGCTGACGACCGCACCTTGCTCTGGATTTATTCAAGGGAAGTCGAAGCACTGCGACTATTCCTTCCCTGAGATAGCCTCCGTGATTCTGTACCTGAATTATGATATTAATAATATCTTGACATTGTTTTTGAATGTTATTATTTTATTGAATATGATTATTTTTTGGGTGGTCCCGCCAACAGCCACCCATTATGCCGAATGACGGGAGGGCCGGTTGCATGGAGGTCATTGAAAGCAGAATCGATACCGCATCAGATGAATATCGCAGAAATTTCGATGCAATGGAAACCCTGGTGACGGATCTGAGGGAGGAACTGCGCAAGGCGCGCGAAGACCGCTCCCCCCAGGCCAGAGAACGACTCCGGTCCCAGGGCAAGCTCACCATGCGTCGCAAGCTGGAGCTGCTGCTGGACAAGAACACCCCATTTCTGGAGATCGCCCCCCTGGCGGCCCGCAGCATGTATGACGGCAGGATCCACGGCGCCGGTCTCGTGTCGGGCATCGGCGTGGTGGGCGGCAAGGAGGTGCTGATCACGGGCAACGACGCCATGATCAAGGGGGGGGCCACCTACCCGCTGACCGTGAAGAAGAGCCTGCGCTGCCAGACCATCGCCATGGAGAACCGCCTGCCCGTGGTGACGCTGGTGGATTCGGCCGGGGGCTACCTGCAGCTGCAGTCCGAGGTCTTCCCGGATATCGACGACGGCGGGCGGCTGTTCTACAACCAGGCCATCATCTCGAAGATGGGCATCCCACAGATCACGGCCGTCATGGGCCTGTGCACCGCCGGCGGAGCCTATATCCCCGCCATGTCCGACGAAACCGTGCACGTACGCTCCACCGGGGCAATCTTTCTGGGGGGTCCGCCCCTCGTCAAGGCCGCCACGGGCGAAGAGGTCAGCGTGGAAGACCTGGGGGGCGCGGAGCTGCACTGTCGCGAGTCCGGGGTGTCCGATTACTATGCCGAGGACGATGCCCACGCCATCGCCGTGCTCCGCAACATCATCAGAAATCTGCCCGCGAACGACAAAACCCGCCTGTCCATGCGGGAGCCGGCCCCGCCTATATATGACCCCAGGGAGATCTATGGCATCGTCAGCCGCGAGCTCAAGGTCCCCTACGATGTGCGCGAGATCATCGCCCGCATGGTGGATCGCAGCGAATTTCTGGAATTCAAGGAGCTCTTCGGCCCCACGCTGGTGTGCGGGTGGGCCTATCTCCACGGATACCCTGTCGGGATTCTCGGCAACAACGGTGTACTCTTTTCCGACAGCGCCCTGAAGGGGACACAATTCATCCAGCTCTGTGATCGGCGCAAGATCCCGCTCGTCTTTCTCCAGAATATCAACGGGTTCATCATCGGCCGGGAATATGAACGCCTGGGCATCACCAAGGACGGGCACAAGATGGTCAATGCCGTATCCACGGCCACCGTCCCCAAATTCACGGTCATCGTGGGGGCCTCCTTCGGGGCCGGCAATTATGCCATGTGCGGGCGGGCGTATTCGCCGCGCTTCCTCTGGATGTGGCCCAATGCGGAGATCGCCGTTATGGGCGGTGAACAGGCGGCCGGGGTCCTGGTCACATTGCGCAACGACCAGCTGGCCAAGGCCGGTGAACCGCCCCTGACGCGCGCACAGGAGGACGAGATCAAGGCGCCGGTCATCGCCTCCGCCCGGATGGAAAGCAGTGCCTACTACAGCACGGCCAACCTGTGGGATGACGGCATCCTCGACCCGGCGGATACGCGCGATGTCCTGGGGCTGGCCATCTCGGCCGCTTTGAACGCCCCCATCCGCGATGATGTCCTGGGATATGGAATCTTCAGGATGTAACGGCCCTCAAGGCGTCCCGCGGGCGCTACGGTGCCATGATCAAGGGAGAGAGCGTATGGTGAAGAAGGTCCTGGTAGCCAACAGGGGGGAGATCGCCCTGCGTGTCATGCACACCTGTAGAGAGATGGGCATTGCCAGCGTGGCCGTGTACTCCGATGCGGACCGGCAGGCCCTGCACGTGCTGAAGGCCGATCAGGCCGTCTGGCTGGGGGGTGCCGATCCGGCCGAGAGCTACCTGAATATCGACAGGATCGTCAGTGCCGCCCGGGAAACCGGGGCCGACGCCATCCATCCCGGGTATGGCTTCCTGGCGGAGAACCCGGATTTCGCCCAGCGCTGCGCAGAGGAAGGCCTGATCTTCATCGGGCCATCCGCGGCGGTCATCCGCACCCTGGGAGACAAGACCGTTGCCCGCCAGACCATGATCAAGGGCGGCGTACCGGTCATCCCGGGCATGCATGTCCCGGAAACTGATGCCCACATCATGGCGCGCGAGGCCGAGCGCCTGGGGTACCCCGTGCTGATCAAGGCGGCCGCAGGCGGCGGCGGCAAGGGCATGCGGATTGTCACGGCCTCAGACGAACTGCGCACCGCCTGCGAATCGGCGGCCAGCGAAGCCGCGCGCGCCTTCGGCAACGGGGCCATCTACCTGGAAAGGTATCTGGAGCGCCCGCGGCACATCGAGTTTCAGATCCTGGCCGACCGCTTCGGAAACTGCGTCCACCTCCTGGAGCGCGAATGCTCCATCCAGCGACGCCATCAGAAGATCATCGAGGAGACCCCCTCGCCGGCCATGACCCCTGACCTGCGGGAACAGATGGGCCAGGCCGCCGTCATGGCCGCCCGTGCATCCGGGTACGTCAATGCCGGGACCGTGGAATTCCTCCTCGATCAGGACGGAAACTTCTACTTTCTGGAGGTCAACACGCGCCTGCAGGTCGAGCATCCCATCACCGAGATGATCACGGGCATCGACATGGTCAGATGCCAGCTGGAGATCGCCGCCGGCAACCCCCTGCCCTTTTCCCAGAAGGACATCCAGGGCCGCGGCCATGCCATCGAGTGCCGTATCTATGCCGAGGACCCCGAGAATGGCTTCATGCCTTCGCCCGGCAGGATCCAGCATATGCAGGAGCCCGTGGGGCCGGGAATCCGTAATGACTGCGGCATCTATGCCGGGTTCCAGGTGCCGGTGGAGTACGATCCGATCCTCTCGAAGCTGGTCGTCTGGGCCGGCGACCGGCAGGCGGCCGTGGCGCGCATGCTCCGGGCCCTGCAGGAGTATGTCATCCTGGGCGTGAAGACCCCCATCCCCTTCCTGAGGGATGTGCTGCGCTCGGAGGCCTTTGGCGCCGGGGAGACCTTTACCGATTTCATCGCGACCCATTTCCCGGACTGGGAACAGGCGCGGACGGACGGTGACCTCGCCCGAATCGCCTACATCGTCGACGAGCTCTCCCGCAGGCAGAAGGCGCCTGCAGGCGGCCCCCTGCCGGATGCATACCCGACGCCCTGGCAGAGCCTGGGAGACTGGCGGCGCTAGTGCCATCCATACGGATGTGAGCAGAGAGGAGTGAGCATACGATGCAGTATCGACTCAGGACAGCGGAAGATGCGGTCACCCTGACGGTGGAAACGGGCGAGAACGGCGCGCTGCGGGTTACAGACGGCACGCACCGCCGGGATGTCAGGTATGCCCGCATTTCCGACCATCAACTCCACATCGTGGTGGACGGCGTGCAGGTGAATGCCTTTGTGACCGGTCAGGACGGTAACAAGGTGGTGGTTATCAGGGGCATATCCTATCAGGTACAGGATGCCGATCAGACAGAGCGCACCGCCACACGCCGCAAAGATCCCCGGGCCCCCGCCCGGGAGGTCACACCGCCCATGCCCTCCGTGGTCGAGCGGCTGATGGTCACCGAGGGGGACCTCGTGCGCACGGGCGTTGGCCTGGTCGTGGTCTCGGCCATGAAGATGGAGGTCACGTTGACGGCGCCCTTCAACGGGCGGGTGACGAAAATCAACGTGTCCGTCGGGGACAAGGTCATGCCCGGTCAGATCCTGGTGGACATCGCAAGGGAAGCCGCCGGCGCGGACGAGGCCGGCTGACGGGATTCCCGGGCACTTACTATCGCAAGGAGGCATCGGAATGGAAGAACGGCACATGCTGTATCGGGTCGAGGACAATGTCGCTTACCTGACGATCAATCGCGAGGCGCAGCGCAACGCGATTACACCGGAGGCCATCGCCCTGTTTCATGCATACCTCGATCAGGCGCAGGCGGATGAGACGGTGCGGGTGATCCTCCTTACCGGCAGCGGGGAGAAGGCCTTCTGCACGGGTGCGCAGCTGGGCGATGGGCTCTCCACCGAGGGAAAGGAGATCTTCAAGGACTACGCCGCACTGCTGCACCGTCTGGCGAGTTTTCCCAAGCCGACCGTGGCGCGGATCAAAGGCTACTGCCTGGCGGGAGGCATGGGGTTCATGCTGGCCTGCGATATCGTGATCGCCAGCGAGGACTCGCAGTTCGGGACCCCGGAGGTCAATGTCGGTCTGTGGCCGATGATGATCGGCGCCCTGATCTTCCGCAACGTGCCCCAAAAAAAGGCCATGGAGATGATCCTGCTCGGGGAACGCCTGAGAGCCCGGGAGGCCCTGTCCATGGGCCTGATTACCCGGGTCGTGCCGGCGGCGGAGCTCGACGGGGAGGTGAACGCGGTCCTCAGGAGCCTGGCGGTCAAGAGCCCCATCGGCATGCGCCTCGGCAAGCAGGCCTTCCAGGGCATGGAACTGATGCCCCTGCAGGAGGCCCTGCAGTTCCTCTCCCAAAGACTGCAGGAAGTCGTGGGCACCCAGGATGCCCTGGAGGGCATCACGGCCTTCATCGAGAAGCGGCCGCCCGTTTTTCAGGGCCGTTAATTCACTATAGAGGGGGAAAATATGAGCACGCCGAATCCGACCAAGCGTGATCGCATCATCATCGCCAACTGCAGCGGGTTTTTCGGGGACCGTCTGTCCGCCGCCCGGGAGATGGTGCGCGGCGGACCCATCGATATCCTGACGGGAGACTACCTGGCGGAGCTGACCATGGCCCTGCTCTTCCGCATGAAACTGAAAAAACCGGAGGCCGGGTATGTCCCGACGTTCCTCAAACAAATGGAAGAGATCATGGGCGAATGCCTCGACAGGGGGATTCGGGTCGTGGCCAACGCCGGGGGACTGAATCCGCGGGGTCTGGCCGCGGAGCTGCAGAACGTGGCGGATACCCTGGGACTGCACCCCCGCATCGCGTATATCGAGGGCGACGATCTCATGGGGCGCCTGAGCGAGCTGCAGACGCAGCAGGGGGAGGACTTCATGCACCTGGACAAGGGCATCAGCCTGAAAGAGGCCCATGCCCTGCCGATCACGGCCAATGCCTATCTGGGTGGCTGGGGGGTGGCCGAGGCCCTGGCCAGGGACGCCGATATCGTGGTCGGCGGCCGCCTGGCCGACGCCGCCCTGGTCGTGGGGCCGGCGGCCTGGTGGTTCGGATGGGAACGCAACGACTGGGACAGGCTGGCCGGCGCGGCGGTGGCCGGGCACATCGTGGAATGCGGCGCCCAGGCCACCGGCGGCAACTATGCGTTCATCGACGAAGTGCCCTCGTTCCTCAATGTCGGATACCCCATCGCGGAGATATTTGAAGACGGCTCCTGCGTCATCACCAAACACCCCGGCACCGGCGGGCTCGTTTCCGTCGATACCGTCAAGGCCCAGCTCCTCTACGAGGTGCGCGAACCCACCTACCTGACCCCGGATGTGGCGGCACGCTTCGATACGATCGAGATCTTCCAGGAGGGCCCCGACCGCACCCGGATCACCGGGGTGCGCGGCGAGGCCCCGCCAGCGACCACCAAGGTCTGCATCAACACCATGGGCGGGCACCGGAATTCCATGACGATCGTTCTGACCGGCCTGGACATCGAGAAGAAGGCGCGCATCTTCGAAGACGCCCTGTTCGCGAGCCTGGGCGGCCGGGGAACGTTCGCTGTGGAGGAGGTGCAGCTCGTGCGCGCGGACAAGGCCGATCCGCCCTCCAACGACGAGGCCTTCGCCTATCTGCGGGTTTCGGTCAAGGATCCGGATGCCAAGAAAGTCGCCAGTCTTTCCGCCAAAATCGTGGAACTCGGGCTGGCCAACATCCCCGGATTCACCGCCACGGCTCCGCCGACCAAGGGCTCCCCCGTAATCGTGCACTGGCCCGCCCTCATCTCCCTGCACCACGTTCAGCAGCAGGTGATCATCGACGGGCAGACCCTCGAGATCGCGCCAGTTGCGGGTGAACCCTCCCTGCCCGTATCGCCCCGGGAGGTCGAGATCCCTTCCCGGACGCTCGGGCCTACAGTGAGGATGCCCTTCGGCCGCGTCTTTGCCACACGCTCCGGCGACAAGGGCGGCAACGCCAATCTCGGGGTATGGGCCAGGACCCCGGAGGCCTATGCCTTTCTCAGGGACTTCCTGTCGACCGAGCGTCTGCAGGAACTGCTGAGCGATCTGCGCGGCTTCGAGATCGAGCGCCATGATTTTCCCAATCTCCTGGCCGTCAATTTCTATATCAGGGGGGTGCTCGGAGACGGCGTGGCGGCCTCCCTGAGGAGCGACCCTCAGGCCAAGACCCTGGGCGAGTATCTGCGCGCCAGGGTCATCGATATGCCGGAGGACATTCTCCCCGGTGCGGTCTAGATCGGGGACAGCAGAGCGCGCAGGACCAGGCATTGTCATCTGGGGGACGAACCCCGGGGCAGACCGCTGGCACCCCTGAGGCCGCCAGGGGAAGGCGGCCCCATGCGATGAAAAGGAGGCCTATGATGGAAGGGAGAGAGGACAGACCGTGGCTGGGGTCATATGATCCGTGGGTGGTGCCGGAGATGACATTGCCCGAGGAAACCTATGTAGATCTGCTGGAAAGGGCCATCCACCACTTTCCCGATACGGCGGCATATCATTTCCTCGGAGTTTCCGGGACCTACCAGGAGCTGGATGAACTCTCCCTGCGTTTTGCCGCCTATCTTGTGCACCTGGGGTGCCGGCCGGGGGACGTGGTGGGCATCAATCTCCCCAACACCCCGCAGTACCTGATCGCCCTGGCGGGCATCATGCGCTGTGGGTGTGTGGCCTCCGGCGTCTCTCCGCTCATGACACCCAAGGAAATGGCCTACCAGATCAACGACGCGGGCGTGAAGGTCCTTGTCACCCTGGATGCGATCTTCGAACAGCGCGTGCAGAGAATCCATGATCAGGTGCCGTCTCTCCGGGGCTGCGTCGTCACCAACATCGCCGACCACCTCCCCTTCTATAAACGCTATGCCGGCAGATGGCTCAAGAAGATCCCTTCCGGCACGGTCACGCCCCTTCCCGGCAAGGAGGTCATCACCTTGCGCACCCTGATGCTCCGGTACAAGCCGCACCGGCCGCAGGTGTACATCACACCCGACGACACCTGTCTCATCCAGTACACCGGCGGCACGACCGGGTTGCCCAAGGGGGCCGTCCTGAGCCACCGGAACCTGGTTTCCAATATCGCCCAGGCGCAGCTGTGGTTGAATCTCGAGCCGGGCGGCAGTGTCGGCTGCTCGGGTTTTCCCTTCTTTCATCAGGCCGGCCTCTATTTCGGCATGATGTCCATGGGCCTGGGATTTACCCAGTGCATCATCCCCGATCCCCGCAACACCGCGCATCTCTGCCGGGAGATCGCCCGGTATAAACCGCGCGTCATGCTGCATGTGCCCTCCCTCTATCAGATGCTGGTGGATGACCCCCGCTTCGCGCGCATCGATTTCTCCGGTTGCGAGGTGTGTATCTCCGGCGCGGCACCGTTCACGAAGGAGGCCATCATCGCCCTGGAAGCGATCATCGGGGCGGGAAAGGTGGTGGAGATCTTCGGCATGACCGAGGCCAGCCCGCTTATCACCATGAATCCGCTCAAGGGCCCCAAGAAGCTCAGCTCTCAGGGTTTGCCGGTCCCCAATACCCGTGTCAAGATTGTGGACGTGGTCACGGGTACGGAGGAGGTGCCGCCAGGGGAGGTCGGCGAAGTCATCGTGCGCGGACCGCAGGTCATGCAGGGCTATCACAACAAACCGGAGGATACCGCCCGTACCCTGCGTGAATTCGATCATGAGCAATGGCTCTATACCGGAGACGTGGCCTGGATGGACCAGGACGGCTATCTCTTCCTCGCCGATCGCATCAAGGACATGCTCATCGTCGGGGGATTCAAGGTGTTTTCCCGGGAGGTCGAGGAGGTCCTCTCCCAGCATCCGGCAGTCCAGTTGTGCGCCATCATCGGGCTGCCCCACCCCAAACGGCCCGACAGCCAGATCGTGAAGGCCGTCGTCCAGCCAGCCGCAACCTTACAGGGATACGATCAGGAAACCCTGCAGAAGGAGCTCCTGGCACACTGCCAGGAAAGCCTGGCGCCCTACAAGGTTCCCAAGATAATCGAGATCGTGGATGCCATACCGCTCACGGCCGTGGGCAAGGTGGACAAGAAGGCGCTGCGCTAGCCTGCCGCCGATGGGCGCATTTCACTTACAATTTCAATAACAAAGGAGGTTGCCATGTATTTCAATGAAACACACGAGGCCTTCAGACAATCGGTAAAAAAATTCGTTGACAGAGAGATCAATCCCCACATGGATGCCTGGGAGGAAGAGGGAGTGCCCCTGAGAACGCTCTTCAAGAAGATGGGGGACCTCGGCTTTCTCGGCGTCCGCTACGACCCCCAGTACGGGGGGCAGGGTCTGGATTACTGGTACGAAACCATCCTGCTGGAGGAGCTCGGCCACATCCACGGCATGGGGGTGGCCACGGCGATCGCCGTGCAGACCAATATGGCGACCCCGGCGATCGCCGCCTTTGGCGGCCCGTACCTGAAAGAGACCTATCTCAAGCCGGCCATCGCCGGCGACATGGTCGCGGCGATCGCGGTGACGGAACCCGATGCGGGATCGGATGTGGCCGCCATCAAGACGCGCGCCGTCAGACGCGGGGACCGGTATGTGCTCAACGGTTCCAAGACCTATATCACGAACGGCACCCAGGCGGACTTTCTGACCCTTCTGGCCAAAACGGGAAACGACGGCTACCATGCCTTCGGCCTGTTCGTCGTGCCGACCAACCTGCCCGGCTTCGAGGTCAGCAAGAAGCTCGACAAGATCGGTCTGCGCAGCAGCGATACGGCCGAGCTCTTCTTCGACAACGTGGAGGTGCCGGTGGAGAACCTGATCGGGGAGGAGGGGGAAGGCTTCATCTACCAGATGCAGCAGTTCCAGCACGAACGCTTTTCCATCCTGCCCGGGGTGCATGTCTGCGTCCAGGACATGATCGATATGACGGTCGCGCACCTCAGAGAGCGGGTGGTCTTCGGCAAACCGCTCATAAGCAAGCAGGTGTTGCGGCATCGCCTGGCCGGCTGGCTGGTGAAGAACGAATCCCTCAAGCAGCTGACCTATCATATCGTGCGCATGAAGATGGCGGGGCTGGATGTCACGCGTGAGATCTCCATGGGCAAACTGCTGGCCGGGCAGTTGATCGCCGAGGTGGCCAGCGGGTGCCTGCAGATGTTCGGGGGCATGGGCTTCATCAATGAGACCCTGATATCGCGTTATTTCAGGGACTCGCGCATCATGTCGATCGGGGCCGGTGCGGACGAGGTGATGTGTGAGATCATCGCCCGCACGTCGGGTTTCTAATCCTTAAGACTGTCGCACAAGACCCCGGGGGAGCCTTTCTGAAAAAGGGATCCCCCAGTCCCCTCCCAAAGACTTTCATTGGTCCGGGGCAGGGCGCCTGCCCCAAGAATTGAAAGTTCTTGGTAAAGGTTTTCCCAGGGTTTTGCGACATCCTCAATAGGAGAAAGGATATCACCGATGTTTCAGACGCAACTAACGGAAATGTTGGGCATACCTCACCCCCTCATGATGGGCGGGATGCAATGGCTCTCGACGGCCGAATTCGTAGCGGCGGCGGCGAACGCGGGCGTGATGGCCTTTCTGACGGCCGAGACCCAGCCGACCGCGGAGGCCCTGCGGGAGGAGATCCGTAAAACCCGCGCCCTGACGGACAGGCCCTTTGGGGTCAACATCAGTATGCTGCCGGAACTGGGGAAAGGCGAGCGCTCGCTGGGATTCGCACGCGTGGCCGCCGAGGAGGGGGTTGTGGCGGCGGAGACGGCCGGCAACGATCCGGCCTTCCTGGTCGGCGTGCTGAAGGCGGCGGGGATAAAGGTTTTCCATAAGGCCCCCACCCTGCGCTTTGCGAAAAGGGCCGTGGCCAGCGGTGTGGACGGAATCATCATTGTGGGCTTCGAATGCGGCGGACACCCCGGGATGGACGATATCCCGCTCGCGATCATGCTGCCGCGGGCCGTGGACGAGCTTGGGGTGCCCGTCATTGCAGCGGGCGGGATAGCCGATGCGCGGGGCTTTGTCGCCGCCCTGTGCTACGGGGCCGCCGGGGTGGTCATGGGATCGCGCTTCGTGGCATCGCGGGAATGCCCCATGCATGCGGATATCAAGCAGCGCTATGTCGAGGTGACGGAGAGGGACACCACCCTCATCATGCGCAGCCTGAACAACCCCATGCGCTGCATGCAGAATCGGGCCACCGGCAGGGCCCTGGAGATGGAGGCCCGCGGGGCGGGGCTGGCCGAGCTCCTGACGGTGGTAAGCGGCAAGATCGGACGCGAGATGTATGCCCGGGGCGACCCGGAGGGCGTGCCCATCGCCTGCGGCCTGGGCGCGTCACTCATCCACGATATCCGGCCGATCGCCGAGCTTGTGGACGAGATCGTCACCGGGGCGCATGCCATCCTGTCGCGCGTCAGGACCATGGAAAAAGGTTGACCCTCCTTGATCTCAAGGGCGGGGTAGCCGGCCCGGGGCGTACCATGAACGGCTTAACCCCGCTGAAGATCCGGGAACTAGTGGTTATGATTCTTTAACTTCCCGGCGGAAACTCTACTATATATCCTCCCAATATTGTTGAAGTTGTGTGCCGCATATGATAGGGGATGTTCGGGGTTGGTAAGATGAGCAGAGAGAAAACGACAAACGACAGCGTTCCGCGGCGATCGATGCGGCGAATGAGAGAAAAGGAAAACCGGTACAATACCATCCTGAAGGCGGCCGAGGAACTCTTTGCCCGCAAGGGCTTTCATCAGACGAGCATCGAGGAAATCGCGGACCTGGCAGAAGTATCGACTGGGGCCGTATATTTTTATTTCAAGAACAAGGACGATCTACTTATCAAGCTGATGCATGCGATCGGCGTCTATTTGCGGAAATTGCTGGGGGAAGAGCTCACGCAGACCGTACTATCCCTGGCTGTATTCGAACAGATAGCCTTTACCTTCTTCCGAAATTTCTGCGTGCGCTATCCCGCCAAGATCGCCATTTTCTTCAGGGAATCCGTCGGTCAGAGTGCAGCGGTCGAAGAACAGCGCAAGCAGTTGTTCCTGAAGCTGACCCACGACATCAAAGAGGCCCTGGTCACGGTATGCAGGCAACAGGGGAAGACCTTTGATTCGGATTTCACCCCCGAGATCATCGCCGTATGCATCGTCGGGATCTACGAGCGCATTGCCTGCCATTACTTTCTCTGGCAGGACGGTGCACCGGATATGGAGACTATCGCCCACAAGACCGTTGCGTTCATGCTGGGGGGAATCGGCAATCTCCTTGAGGATTGAGCCGCGGGGCAATAAGATCGACCGGATGCCCACCCTTTCCGGTCAGGCAGAGAGAGGACACCATAGATAACCGCCGGGGCCCTTCACCCGGCAATGCAGCTCAGGCGCACCTGGCCATGATGCGCCGGACATCGCCTTCGATGAGGCCCTTGATGTCGTGGATGATGCTTTCGGGCTCCTCGTGCATGCCTTCGACGACCCAGTGATTCACGATGCCGATGAAGGCATAGCAGTAGAAGTTGGCGATGAAGCGCCGGCGCTTCTCGCTGAGGGGAGACTCCCCGGCGATCTCGTTGACGACATCGATCAGGCCCTTGATGGTCATGCGGTAGAGGAAGCGGTCGATCTCGTCGCGCGTCACATACCGCAGGACATTGCGGCAGAAGGAGGCGTTCTTCCGGATGTACCTCAGGATCCTCAAAAAGGCCTCCTGCCAGGTTTCGTAGGTGCGGCAGTCACTGATCAGCCGGAGGGCCTCGTCCTGATAGATCCAGCCCAGCAGGTCGTAGATGTTCTGGAAATGATAATAGAAGGTCTGGCGGTTGATGCCGCATTCCTGAACGAGGGTCACGACGGTGATCTTATCGAGGGGGGTTGTCTGCATGAGTCGCTTGAGGGCCTCGGCCAGGGCCTGCCTGGTTCTGTGAGCCTGTGACATATCGATCACCTCTTGCTGTGTTCAGCTCGTGTCGGAGACGGATCGTTGCGTCCGGCGGCTCAGGGCCGGCCGTCTGCATAAAAGGCCGCTCCCTGTCCCGGGGCACCAGGGCGTGGTCCCTGATACTCCATGCCGATAATAATCCAAAAGGGGGTTATTTTTCAAGAGCAAAGGAAGGTGCCCCTGTCTGCCTCCACCCCCGCGGCCTCAGGCAACCAGCCCAGGGTGGGCATGACACCCCGGGCTGGCCCCCTCCATGAGGCCGCCAGGGGTGAGAACCGACCTGCTGCAAATCAGGGGGGGATGAACCCCTGCTGCGGGATTCTGCCCTGCTTGCCGCCGCCAGCAGCAGGGACTTCGACCCATAGTCGCCCCCTTTTCGGCCTGCCCGGCCGTCTGTGGCAGGCGCCCCGGAGACTCTCCGTCTGCGCCGTTTCTTAGACATTCTCCGCCGTCTGTCCAATATCGCGACAGGGGACGGGGATTGTCTATGGGAAGCCCGGGTGGGCCCGGCTATCCTGTCACTGCACGACCAACCGAACCGACAAAGGAGGAACGTTACATGCAGAAAGATCATGGCAACAGACAGGCCTATTTCGTTGGTGGCGGACTGGCGTCCCTGGCAGGCGCAGCGTACCTGATCCGTGACTGTGGCTTCACCGGCAAGAACATCCATGTCCTGGAAGCCCTGCCCGTCCTGGGCGGCAGCAATGACGGCGGCGGTGACCGTCGAAAGGGCTTCATCTGCCGCGGTGGCCGCATGCTGAATGAAGAGACCTACGAGAACTTCTGGGAGCTGTTCTCTTCCATCCCGTCCCTGGAAGAGGAGGGGCTGTCCGTGACCGATGAGATCCTGGCCTTCGACCACGCCCACCCCACGCATGCCAATGCCCGACTCGTCGACAGGGACGGCCAGGTCCTCGACGTCATGTCCATGGGCTGGGACATGGAGGACCGCAAGGCGATGATGATGCTGCTGCTCACGCCGGAGGAGAAGCTGGACAACCTCAAGATCAGCGACTGGTTCGCCAACTGTCCGAACTTTTTCGAGACCAATTTCTGGTACATGTGGCAGACGACCTTCGCCTTCCAGAAATGGTCCAGCCTGTTCGAGTTCAAGCGCTACATGAACCGCATGATCTTCGAGTTCTCGCGCATCCAGACCCTGGAGGGCGTCACCCGCACAAGATACAACCAGTACGAATCCGTCATCCTGCCCATCAGGGCCTATCTCGCCGAAAAGGGCGTGGACTTCAGCCTCAAGTGCACGGTTACAGACCTGGATTTCAAAAAGGGCGACGGGATCACGGTCACGGGCATTCATTGTAAAAATGCCAAGGGTCAAGCGGATGTCATCCAGCTCCAGGAAGGCGACCTGTGTCTGGTGATCAACGGCTGCATGACCGACTGCGCCACCCTGGGCGACTTCGACACCCCGGCGGCCTGGAAGCCCGGGAAGCCCATCTCCGGTGAGCTGTGGACCAGGATCGCGGCCAAGAAGCCGGGACTGGGCAACCCTACCCCCTTCTTCGGCAACCCCGAGGAGACCGTCTGGCAGTCCTACACGGTGACGCTCAAGGGCAACAAGCTCCTCAAAAAGATCGAGAAACTCAGCCGCAACGTCCCCGGTAGCGGGGCGCTGATGACCTTCAAGGACTCCAGCTGGCTCACCTCCATCGTGGTGGCCGCCCAGCCCCATTTCAAGGACCAGCCGGAAGACCAGACCATCTTCTGGGGCTACAGCCTGTACACCGACACCCCGGGCGACTACGTGAAGAAGCCCATGCGGGATTGCACGGGCAAAGAGATCCTCACCGAGGTGCTTCACCACCTGCACTTCGAGGACGAGATCGATGAGATCATGGAGGATGTCATCAATGTCATCCCCTGCATCATGCCCTACTGTGACGCGCACTTCCAGCCCCGGGCCATGGCCGACCGCCCCGCGGTGGTCCCGGAAGGTTCCACCAACCTGGGCCTCATCAGCCAGTATGTCGAGATCCCCGAAGACATGGTCTTCACCGAGGAGTACTCGGTGCGCGCTGCCCGCATCGCCGTCTACACCCTGATGGGGCTCAACAAGAAGGTCTGCCCCGTAACCCCCCACCAGCACGACATCCGGACCCTTCTGAAGGCCCTGATCACATCGTTGCGCTGATCCTTAATCTGCGAGGCGGCAGGCCTGCATAAGCCTGCCGCCTCGCGTCTCCGACACCCGCCCCGCGCACCTGCCCCAATCGCGCCCTGTTCGCATGCGCCCGCTTAAAAGCAGGGGTCGCTGCCCGCCCCGGGCAAGGGGCCCCCGACCACCGGCGGCAGGGGGGGATTGCCCCAGGCAGACTAACGCGGCTTCGGGGGCGACCAGGCCCCCGGGGCAGATCCCGCGCCCGTCCTGAGCCTTAGGGCAAGGCGCGTGCGAGAAAGGCCGCCGCAAGCGGCGGGAAATTCGACCCTGAGTCATTAAAGGGGCTTTAGTGCAAGGAAGGGGGGGTGAAAAAAGAGGGTGATTCGTGGGGTGTGGACGCTGCCGTTTCCTGGTGATAGTCTCTTGAGTCCTGTTTAAGCTATCACCCTCTTTGTCTTTCTTATCGCATGAAGGCGCAGCGGGCACTATCGGACGGGGGCTGATTCTCGCGTAGGACCTGGACTGACAGGGTCAGGGGTCCAGGTGAATCGGGTGCCCCCGGGCTCAGCCGGCCCTAAGCGCCCGGCCGCGCCTGCTCCCCTCCAGCCAGACCCCCTGCTCCACGACCTGCTCGCCGTTGATGAAGACGCTCGCGATCCCCAGCGGGCGGCGCGCCGTATCGGCGCGGGTGGTGGTGTCGGCGATGGTCTCAGGGTCCCAGAGCGCCAGGTCGGCGAAGTACCCCTCGCGGAGCTCGCCGCGTTCGGGGATACCGAACCAGCGCGCGGTGCGGGAGGTCATGCGGCCTACGGCCTCGCTCAGGGACAGCACCCGGCGCTCGCGCACATAGCGGCCCAGGATGCGCGGAAAGGCCCCGTAGGAGGCCGGGTTGGCAAAGCCCTTGGACTTGAGGATGGTGTCGGTCATGAAGAGGCAGCGCTCGTGGGCCATCAGGCGCTCGATGAGGCCCTCGTGCTCCTCGTCGCCGCTGTAGCCGTAGGTCAGCTGCAGGGCCTTGCCGGAGCTTTCCCGGATGAGCTTGAGGAAGGCCCCCATGGCGGACAGGCCCTCCATCCGGCCGATCTCCTCCAGGTTCAGCCCGTTGTAGCGCTCGCCGCCTTCGATACCGGCCTCCATGATCTGGATGTCGCTGAGCCGGAAGCCCAGCAGGTGCTGCGCCAGGGTGAGCTCGAATGTCAGGCGGGCCAGGGCCCGGCGGCTCCTGAGGTTGCGCTCGAAGTCCTGCATGAACCAGGCGGGCAAAAAAACGTTGAGGTAGCTGTTGCCGCAGAAATGCGGGTAGATGTCCCAACCCACCTCCAGCCCCCGGGAGGCCGCCTCTTCGATCATGGCGATGGCCCGCCCGGCGGTGGGCCAGCTGCGCCTGCCCACGAAGATCAGGTGCGAGAGCTCCAACCTCACCCCGGTCTCGAGCCCGATGGCGAGCATCTCCTCGAGCGCGCGCAGGTTGTGGGGCTGGCCGAAGAAGGGCACGACGGGCCAGGCCCCGGAGTAGCGGGACAGGGCCCGCATGTGCACGGTCAAAACGCGCCCGCCCTCGGCCGCCACGCGCGCCACCTGCTCGAGCGCGCGGCGGTCATAGAACATGCCCGGCGGGTACATGAGCCCCAGCGAGAGCCCGAAGGCGCCCTCATCGAGGGCCTGGCGCAGGAGGTCGCAGACAGCCTCCAGCTCCGCCTCGCCCGGAGGGCGCTCCAGGTCGCGCACCGCGCCCAGGTGGCAGGTACCGTGGCCGGCCAGCTGGGCGTTGTTGAAGAGCAGCCCGCCCTGGCCCTCCAGCGTCTCGAGGAAGGAACCCAGGCCCTCCCAGGTGACCTCCAGCGGCCGCTCGAGGACGAACTCGCCGTAGGCGTTGAGCCGCCCGGCGGCGCCCGGGGGGACGGGCGCCGGGGAGTAGCCGCAGTTGCCGCTGACCACGGTGGTCACGCCCTGCTCCACCAGGGGCGCCAGGATCTCGGCGTGGTCGCCAAGCGGCAACACCCAGTCGAAGTGGCTGTGGGCGTCGATGAACCCGGGCGAGAGCGCCAGGCCACCGGCGTCCACGACGCGCTCGGCCCCCCGGCGCTGGAGATCTGCGGCCTCGGGCGAGTCTGCGCGCACCACGGCCGCGATGCGCTCGCCTTCGGTCAGCACGTGGCCGGCATAGGGCGCCTGTCCGGTACCGTCGATGATCAGGGCGTTGGTGATCAGGAGCGTCGGCATGTCACACCTCCAAAAAGTTTTCATGACTCAGGGGCAAATTCCCTGGCCGCTTGCGGCGTCAAGCCGGGGCAAAAGCTTTCCCGGCGGGTCATGCCCGTGATTGGCCAGGGTTCAGATCCCCCACTGCTCGCAGGGGAAAGCAGGGTCCCTGGGTTTTCCCGGTTCCTGCCCCTGATTGGCTCCGGGTCGTATCCCCGGCCGCAGCGTCCGGCCGCCAGGGGCGGGGCCCCCTTTCCGGGGCGTGCGGTCTTTTAAGCCGGTGCGAAATCAGCCCGGCGTCTTCATGACGGGTCCCTTCCGGTTCGACCTCCGGCCCTGAGAACAAGTATATCGACCGGGCAGGCCGCAATCAATCTATTTGTTGCGCCTCCAGGGCCTCTGCCGGTATCGGCATGACGGTCATCCAGCCCGCCGGTCAGCTCGGCGCCGAAGAAGCAGGGCCAAAGCCGACAGGGCCGGGGGCCGTGACACCTGTCTGGAACGCATCGCCTGAGGGGCCATGCGGGGGGTCAGTCCCGGCTTCCGGCCTCATCGCAGCACAAAGCTGGCACTGCCCCCCCTTCTCCGCCCCACGTTATGGCAGCATAGGGTACTGTGTATGGTGCCAGCACCATAGGGGATAGGGCCTCCGCGTCCATCGGCGCGGGGGGAGGCCGCCTTGCTATGGAAGTAATCATAAGTTAATTAGGTTAGTTACCTTATCACCTCCCCGGCGGATCGGTCCTGGCACGCCTTTCGCTAGAGGAAGGTCAGGACACAGCCAAGGAGGCAGGAGCGATGATCCGAGCGACGCGATGTGAGATCTGTGGCAGTAACGAGGCGATCGAGATCTGTGCCGGCTGCGGCAAGGCGATGTGCCGCGACTGCCGCACCCTGGAGATCTGGGGTGCCGGGGCGGAGGACCTGAGCGTGAAGTATCTCTGCCCGGCCTGCAAGGAGGATCCGGAAATCAATCCCTGGGGCGCCTATGATGCGGTGGAGGCCCCGGCCGGAAAGAAGTCGGTCGCGCACGCCGCCTGAGCACAGGCACAGGCGGCGTGCGGGTGTGCAAGGGGGGACGCGCATGCGACGGCCCCCACATGAAGGAGGGCACGGCTATGATGGTTCGAGTCGATGCGGTTCAGGCACGGCACCTCACAGGGCTTGACACGAAACCCTGGGAGGCCCGCCGGTACAGGTTGCGGCAATGGTTCGACGTGCACTTCGGATGGGACTGGGTACGCCGGTGTGCCCTGGATGGCTTTATCGAGGCCATACACGAGACAGCACCCTATCGTTGAGATCTTCAGACAGACATGCCGGATACAGCGGAAATATTCATCCAGGATCGGCAGCAGAACTTCTCCGGAGCGGGCAGGCTCAGCAGCATGCGATCCGACACCTGATCCTTCCGGCATGGCCTTCACCTGATCCCCCTGCAGGGACCTGTCCGCGGCAGGGGGATTTTATTACCCTCTGACGGCATGCCGGCGGCGAGCGCCGGGGTCCCGACTGAGGGCGGAAAGAGGGCCTACGGCGCGCGCACGTATTCGCAGTGGTTGTTGGCCCGGCAGCGGCGGTCATCCTCCAGGGTGCTGCCCGGGTCGATATCCACGATCAGCTTCACGTCCTCGAACCGGTACGGCGCGCCCTGGGAACCCCGGATGAAGCGGACCTCGATCCAGTTGACGATCCAGTAATCGTTCTTGATGTCCTGGTTCCGCAGGACCAGGTCCTCCTCCCGGAACTGGGTATCCGTGGCGTTGTTGACCAGCCTGACCTTCAGGGGGACGTCGCCTTTGACCTGGGCCTTGCCCTCGTTCTTCAGCGCCAGGTGGAAGCCGACCCGGTTGGTCTCCCTCCCGTCCGCGGATCTGTCCCTGAAGAAGTTGACGTTCCTGATCTCGCCCACCAGGTCGCAGTCCGGGATGTCGAGGGTCTTCACCGGGGGCTTGTCCACGCTCTGGTATTCCCTCGCAGGGGTGGCCGCAGGCAGCGGGGTGCTCTGGGGGGCGCCCTGCGTGGGAAGCTCTCTCTGCGTGGCGGTCTGTCCCGGGATCTGGTAAGCGGGTGCCGGGCCGGGGGCCAGCACCAGGACGAGGGCCGCGCTCAGCATCAGCCCTGAAATGCCGCATCGTGTGAACTGCATCGCATCCTCCATCAGGGGTATGAACCCCAGGGCCCGCCTGAAGCCCCTGCCTTACGCTGCCAGCGGCGGGGAATCCGATCCTCAGGCCACTCAAGGTCCGTCATACAAACATGCCGCTTAGACGGGTGTTATCATACCCCATTTTCGACAGGCTTGACAAGGCCGGGGCTCAGCCCGGGGTCCGGCGGGCTGCCCCCCTCCCTGTGCTGTGTCCCCGACGCATGGCAGGCCTACCCTGCCTTGACAATCAGACAAGGCCGGCTATTTTTTCAGACACACTCTCACAGATGCCGTGTCAGCCTGTATGGGCATGCGTACCGTCTGGCCACACCTTCAATCCTCTGACACCGTGGTATCCGGGGGCAAGTCGCCATGGAACAGAGAAGGACCACCACGCATCTTATCAGACATATCCTCCGCTACGAGATCCTCGGCTTCGGGCTCATCCTCCTCATGCTCTGGGTGGATGAAATCCTTGATCTTCCCCGCTATCTGTTCCAGGCGCAGCCAACACCGATAAACCTGGCGGAAAGCCTGTTCGAAACCCTGCTCGTCATCATCATCGGGCTCCTGACCGTCATTCTCACCTCGAATCTCCTGCACTATCACCTGCGAGGGTTTCTGATCATCTGTTCGTCCTGCAAGAAGATCCGGGATGACAATGGCGAATGGATTCAGATGGAGGGCTATATCCGCGATCATTCCTCCGCGGATTTCTCCCACAGCATCTGCCCGAACTGCAAGGAGAAGCTCTACCCCGGGCTGAATGCCAGGGAAAAGTCTCCCCCGCAGTGAAGCCCGCCCCCGGTGCCCCCTGCAGAGGGGTGCCCGGCCGGTTCTCATGGAACCCTTCGATATGGCTTGCTTATCCAGGCAAAAACCCCCATAATCTTTTCGGCCGGGCCTTTCCCGGCCCCGCGGGCGGCCCGAACATGCGCCGCCCGGCAATCAAGGCTCCGAGGAGAGGCCCATGCAGCGAGCACTGACGGTTCTGGTGACGGTGATGGTGATAACCCTGGGCGGCCTGTCCTTCGGGAGGGCAGAGGGCCCCAGGCCGACGGCCTCGATGTCCCCGGGCGCCCCGGGGGTCGGGCTCCTCGTGCAGAACTGGTCCCCGGTATCCCCGGGGCGCCCCACCCTGAAAAAGCCCGGGGTACCGCTCCGCAGGATCCCCGCCCCCGCGCACTCGCTGCCGGAGCCGGTCGCCGAGTACCTCTTCAACGGCACCGCGAGCGACACCTCCGCGAACGCCAACCACGCCGTGGTCACGGGGGCCCTGCCCACCGAGGACCGTAACGGCAATGAAAACAGCGCCTACATCTTCTATGAGCGCGCCCACCGCATCAGGGTCCCGCGCTCTACCGCGAACACCTTCACCGGTGGCAGCTTCACGGTCTCGTTCTGGGTCGAGACCCGGGACACGGGCGAGGTCCTCAAGGGGATCATCACCAACAGGGACAGCTCCGGGCCCCTGTGGGGCTTCAACCTCGCCTCCGGCGGCAAGATCCACTTCCAGCTCAAAAACCAGGAGGACCAGTCCGCCTTCATCATCCACCCCATCGGCGACGGCGCCTGGCACCAGGTGACCGGGATCAGGGATGCGGCCGCCAACACCATGAGCCTCTATGTGGACGGGCACCTGATCCAGACCCGGCCCGGCGTGGCCGGCAACCTCGACAGCGGCGCCGATATCTGGGTGGGCGACCATATGAACCGCCTGTTCGTGGGCCGCATCGACGACATCCGCCTGTGGGACACGGCCCTGGGCGAGGACGACCTGGCCCTGCTGCATGCCCGCGGGGAAGCCCCCGCACAGACCGCCTCCCCCGCCGCCGCCGAGACGCCGGGGATCCCGGCGCCGGTGGCCCGCTACACCTTCGACGGCAGCGCCAACGACTCTTCGGGCAATAACAACCACGGCCTCGTCACGGGCGCCGAGCCCGTGGAGGACCGCACGGGAAGGCCTGGAAGCGCCTACCTCTTCTACGAACGCCCGCACCGCATCAAGGTCCCGCTGACCGCGCAGAACACCTTCGGTACGGGCAGCTTCACGGTCTCGTTCTGGATCCGGACCTTCGACGACAACGATGTTCTCAAGGGGATCGTCACCAACGCCACGGGCGCCACCCCCTCCTGGGGCTTCCACCACTCCGCCGGCAAGGTGGTCTTCCTGCTGAAGAACCAGGAAGGCCAGTCATCCCTTCTGGCGCACCCGGTGAGCGACGGCCGCTGGCACCACGTCACGGGCACGCGCGACGCCGGGGCCGGCACCATGAGCCTCCATGTGGACGACACCCTGGTGGGCACCCGGCCGGCCGTGGGCGGCAGCGTCAACAGCCTGGGCGACATCCACATCGGCGACCACAGGAACCGCCTGTTCGTCGGCCGCATCGACGACGTGGAGCTGTGGGACCGCGCCTTCAGCCCCGCCAAGCTGGCCGAACTGCATGCGCTGACCGCCGCCTATACCACCTCCGCCGTACCCGACGACACGCTCCCCGATCCGGTGGGGATCTACAGCTTCAACGGGGGCGCGCAGGACACCTCGGCCCTGGGCAACCACGCCACGGTCACGGGCGCCCATCCGGCCGCCGACCGCCACGGGCGGGCCGACGGCGCCTACTGCTTCTCCGAGCGCGGCAACCGCATCGAGATCCCGCTCGTGCCGCAGAACACCTTCTCGACGGGTTCCTTCGCGGTGGGGTTCTGGGTGAAGATCAACGCCAACACCCCCGGCTCACCGGCCCTGGTGACCAACTCGCGCAACACCAGCCCGGTCTGGGCCTTCACCTGTAGCGCCGGCCAGCTGCACTTCCATATCCGCGACAAGGAAAGACAGTCCGGCGGCATCACCTGCCGCCTCGAGCCCGGCCGCTGGTACCATGTCATCGGGGTGCGCGACGCCGCCGGCGGCACCCTCAGCCTCTACGTGGACCACCAGCGCGTCGGCAGCCGCCCCGGCGTGGCGGGCGACGTCAACAGCGGCGGCAGCATCTGGGTGGGGGACCACTCCAACATCCTGCTCAAGGCCTGCATCGACGACGTGACCCTGTGGAAAAGGGCGCTTTCAGCCCAGGAGATCAGCGCCCTCAAGCGCGCCGCCCTCCAGGCCCCAACGCCCGCGGGGGTTCCCCAGGGCATCTCTCCCGTCCGGCAGCGCCTCGACAGACAGCACGTCCTGCCGCGCAAGTAGGCGGAAGGCCGGCCGGGAATGCCCCTTTCCGGTTCGGCCTGACTGATATTCCGGATAAGGGCAGATAGGCTGGACTTTGAGGGAGAGGGCGGCAAGGCTTCGAAGGCTTGGCGCGGACGGCCTGTTTGCAGCCGGCCATGATCATTGATTGAAGGAGGTTATTTTATGCCGGGATCACCATCCACTCTGCGTTTCTTCCGGGAAGATCTGTGCGACCGCTGCGGGGTCTGCCTGGAGCGCTGTCCGGTGCTGGAGCTCGGGCCGGAGGCGGCCCGGCGGGAGATGGAGACGCTGATCGAAGGCGACGCGGCCGATTCCCTGGTGCTGCGGCACTGCGTCACCTGCAACGCCTGCGACTTCGTCTGCCCTACTCAGGCCAACCCCTACGGGCTGATCCTGGAGCGCCATGCGGCCACGGGCCGCGCGCAGGGCCTGCCGTACATCGCCCGCTTCATCTTCCCCAACGAGCCCGAGAACATGTGGACCACCACCCGCGTGCTCATGGACGCAGGCGAGCTCGCAGACCTCAAGGCCTGGGAGGACAACCTCGAGCGACCCCGAGAGGAGCTCCTGCTGACGGGCTTCTACAACAACCTCATGCCCTATGTCACGCAGACCGCCCTGCTCGACGAGCTCCGGCCCGCGATCGCGGGCAGCGACAGCATGTTCGGGATCGGCGAGGACGCCTACCGCATCGGCTTCCTGGACGAGGCCGCGCGCCTGGGGCGGCTCGCCGTCGAGAAGTTCGAGGCCCTGGGCGTCAAGAAGCTCTACTGCTTCATGGTGGTGGAGGCCTCGATGTTCACCGATGTCCTGCCGAAAAAGTTCGGCATCGATTGCAACTTCGAGGTGGAGCTGCTGGACGGCTGGATCCTGGAGCGGCTCAAAAGCGGCCGCATCCCGGTCAAGGAAAGGCTCAACCTGCGCGTCACCGTCCACGACAACTGCTGCGGGAGGTACCTGGACGGGGCACTGCAGGACATAACGCGCGCGATCGCCGAGCATACCGGCTGCACGCTGGTCGAGATGCCGCACAACCGCGAAAACGCCCTGTGCTGCGGCTGGGCCAGCACCGTGCCCACTCTGCTGGGCCCGACGTCCACCAACCCCTTTCACACCCTGCTCAACCTCCTGCAGAGCCTGCAGCTGAGGCTGCAGGAGGCCGAGGCCACCGGCGCCGAGGCCCTGGTGGTGCCCTGCCCGGGCTGCTGCGCTTTCCTGGCGCTCATCAAGGAGCTGACCGGCTCGCCTCTGGAGATCTACCTCCCGCTCGAGCTGGCCCAGCTCGCCTACGGCGAGACCCCCGTGCACAACCACGCCTGGCGCGCCTGGGACATCCTGGCCGTGACCGCCAACCTCATGCTGCGCTGGCCCCTGGCCCCCAAACGCTTCACCCCCCGGCCCGTCGACATCGAGGCCCCGCTCCCCCAGGCCCGCCCGGGCGATGCGCGGCGCATCCGGCTCCTCGGAAAGATCTTCCACGGCCCCCTGGTGCAGAACCGCCTCAGCCGCCGCCTGATCGCCGCCGCGGTCAGGGCCCTGATCAGAAGGTACCGGGCCGCGCACGAGGCCGACATACGCGCGGCGAAGAGCGCCTGAGGGCCGTCGCGGTCGAGTAGCTTGAAAGGCAGGTCTCAGGCGGCCCCGGAGTCTCGAAGGACCCGAGCCTTTAGGGAAAAGACGGGGTATCGAAAGGCCTCTCGACCCTGGAGAAGGCCGTTTACCGCAGGCGGCAAGGCATTACCCGGAAAATTTTGATGGCCCGGTGGTCACATTCCCCGCCGCTTGCCGCGGGAAGCAGGGGCTTTGGGCTTGCCCGGGGGGTCGTCCCCCTGATTGGCCCGAAGGTCATATGCCCTGACCCGTTGCAACGGCAGGCAGGGGCTTGCTGGCTCGCCCCTGGTCGCATACCCCTTGAGGGCCTGCTACAGGCACAGGATCTCGTCTTCCGTGAGATGCTCCACGGTCACGGGGTCGATGCCCTTGATGCGGGCGGCCAGCTCCTTGGCGGAGATTTCATCCAGGGAGCTGAGGATCCTATAGTCCTTCTCCTCCAGCCACAAAAAGAACTTCCATGCGAGGCACTCCTTGCAGTGGACCCTCTTCTTCGCCAGATAGGCCTCACCTTCCAGGGCCTCCAGCTCCTGGTGCCGGGGGCACTGGATGTCCATACAAAAGGTACCGGGCTTGTATTTTTTCTTCATGGCCTGCCTCCTTGAATATAATCATATGGGTACCCTTGCACACTTTCAAGAGAGGCCGCTCGACGTTGCGGCTCTGCCCTCCGCCCAGATCATGATTGTCAGGCAGCGACGGCCATGCCGCCAGCGGGGGCCGGGCGCCTGCAAGAAGATGCGCTGGTGCGGGATCACGCCGCGCCCCCCGCGAAAAGACGCTTTCCTCCTGTACCCAAGGAGGGTACATTCGTACCTGTAATGGGTACAGACATGACACCGACGCCATATCCTCCGTCCTGTTCGGCAAAACCCGCCGCGCGGTCCTGTCGCTCCTGTATACCCACCCGGACGAGAGCTACTACCTGCGTCAGATTGCCCGTGTGGCTGGGGTCGGCGTGGGTTCCGTCCAGCGCGAGCTCAAAGCCCGGGCCCGGGCCGGGATCATCCGGGCACGTGCCAATGGGCATCTGGTTTACTATCAGGCTGACTCCCTTTGCCCGGTCTATGCCGAGCTCAAAGGCCTGATCGTCAAGACTGCCGGCATCGGCGATACCCTGAAGGCCGCCCTTGCGACCCTTTCGGATCGCATTCAGGCCGCATTCATCTACGGATCTCTTGCCAGCGATCAGGAGCACAGGGGCACCGATGTGGATGTCTGTATCGTGGGTCCGGCAACGTTCACGGAGGTTGTAGCGGCCCTGAGCCCTGCCCAGCAGGATCTCGGCCGGGAAATCAATCCCACCGTATTCCCCCCGGAGGAATTCCGGACCAAGCGGGCTTCACACCATCACTTTCTTGTTTCCCTCATGAACAGGCCCAAGATATTCCTTGTCGGAGACGAGCATGCGCTTGAGAAGCTGGCTCGATAACGGCTGGCTGGAGTCCCACCAGACAAGGGTTTATTCACAACAAGATGGCAGGCGTAACATCAGGTATAGATGATCTTTTGTGCAGAACCTTAAATGAGAACATGCATCCGGTCCCTGATTACTATTTGAGTTGATTTTTATTGTATCCAAATGTATTCGTATAGAATACCAGCAGGGGGTGTTCTATGAAAGCAACAACCGTTCGTATTGAAGACGGTATGCTGGACCGTATTGACGGTCTGGCAAAAACCTTAAGTCGATCAAGGTCTTGGGTGATCAATCAGGCTATTGACAGGTTTCTGGACTACGAAGAATGGTTTGTTAAAGAAGTAAAAGATGGCCTCGAAGAGGTGGAGCGAGGTGAGATCGCAACGCACGATAAGGTGGCCGCAAGTTTCCGCAAATGGGGCGTAGATGCAGGTTAGATGGACGCTCAATGCGCTTGAAAATCTGAATGATGCTGTTGAATATATTGCCGCAGACAATCTCAAGGCATCGGCAGAAGTGGCGCAACGAATTTGGGACGCAGCACAAATGCTGGCCCGTCAACCGGGAGTAGGTCGACCTGGAAAGGTTTCAGGAACACGAGAACTTGTTATTCCGGGCCTTCCGTACATTATGCCATATATCGAAAATAAAGGAGCCGTGATCATTTTACGAGTGATGCATACCTCTATGAAGTGGCCCAAAAAGTTATCTTGACAAGATCCTGATGGAAGATGCTCCTACTACCCCATAGTTTGACATTGCCCTTCTTCAAACCTGGCTCCGAAGGCATCATCGGGAACTCATTGAATGGCGGGGATGATAAAAGTGGGGCGGCTTTTCCCTGACCCCTGGCCATAATCTTACAGCCGCGACGGCCATGCCGCCGGCGGAGACCGGGGGCCTTTTCAGTAGATGCGCTTGTGCGGGATCACGCCGCGCACCCCGCCCTTGGGGTTTTCCAGGTCGCCCGTGTAGCGCGGTATCAGGTGGATGTGCAGGTGGAAGACCGACTGTCCGGCGGCCTCCCCCACATTGATCCCGATGTTGAAGCCGTCGGGTTGATACCTCTGCTCCAGGTATTCCCGCGCCCGGTCCACCAGGTCGAACAGGGCCGCGCGCTCGTCCGGGGTGGCCTCGAACCACGAGGCCACATGCCGCCTGGGGATCACCAGCAGGTGGCCTTGGCTTACCGGGTAGCCGTCATGGATAACCTGCGCCAGATCGTTTTCGATGACGGCGTCCTCGCGATTGCAAAATATACACCCGCTCATTGATACAACCCCTTTTTGCTGCATATCAGCTGTATCCCTTCGCACATAAAAATAAGCGACTTTGCAATTTAGCAGAGAACCTCCGCTACAGAGATGATTTTTCGATGTGTCACTGCCTCCAGCTGAAAGTATGACCATACTAATATCAAAAGGGGCAACACACCATATTGATATGACCATTGATTGCAACTTGTAATCTCAAATTATTGTCTTAATGGCGCCTCCAATGATATTCGATATCGTGATCACAAAATTCCCACACTGATGAGGAAACACCCATAAAACTCAAGTGCTTTTTACCTGTCAATACAATACTTACCCTCGAAATACATTTTCATTGTGCCAAACAATAAATTCTTGATTCGGCCGTTGGTGTGTTTCAGGGGGAAGTTCGATCGGATTGCCGTGAAGGGCATAGTAGTCGCGGCCGTTTTCGAACTCCTCGCGAATACGCCGACTGACCACGAAATGATAATCCGCACCGATGGTGACGTAGCCTGCATCGAAGAGTTTGTGAATGTCGGAGCGCAGCAGAATGCCATTCTGGATCATATGCGGGCCATCGGTTTTGTAGGATCTGATGTGGGCCGCCTCCAGGGCGGGCAGGGTTTTCTCGCGCGTAACAGCACAGCGCCGCCGGTAGGCATCAGTCACCATAACACGGAAACTCCCCTGACCCAGCCGGGGTGTAATCAACAGGGGCTGCCCAAAACGACCGGTTTCTTCATGCACACCGTATTCCGATGCAATAAAGGGTCTCGATTGTAGCTGTGCCTGCACCTGTTGCCAGATGGATCTGCCCGGTTTTTTATCAAGCAAATAGCGTTTTCCCTGGACGATATTAGGGCTCCAGTCCGGCGGCACGGGAATCCATTGTTCACGCGAGAAGAAAAAGGGCTGTTCCAGAAGGATGCATCCAATCTGATAATCTTCATAGGGGAAATCAGATGTCTTGCGATACTTCGCGATGGCCTTGCGCATATCGCTAAATGAAGCAGCCCCATTCTTCTGTTCGAAGGCCTCCCAGGCCAGGCTGACAGGCAAAAGGCTGCTATGGGCGAAAAATCCGCCACCAGCGATGGCGTTGTAGGGCGCATGCAACTTGAAGAGAAATGGCTCCCCGGGAGCGAGGACGCCGAATTTTCTATTTCCTCCCGGCTGCCAAAAATTGACCTCATCGATCCCTTCGATGTGGGAGAGAAAGGAAAACCACTGGTAATCGGTTACGCCCAGATAGAAATTCATCTCAACAACATCTCCTTAAAAATATCAACCAGCCTTGATCGCCCTTATCGCAGCCAGATACCATCGCTGAATATAATCATTATTGAGTACATCCCGATTCTGATCAACCAATTTCAGAAACAAGTCCGCAAGCCCATTCCAATCATCAGAGTGACCGGGCGGGTGTAACTTCCCTCCAAGTTCTTCCAGCGTCCAATGTGCTTTGGAGGTATTCATCATCATTGAGGTGGTCACCCGGTTGGTATCATCATCAGACCCGCCGCGCGCTAACGGGATCACATGATCGATGGTTGGAAAAAGTTCCCAGTAACAGTGATGGGTTTGACTTACTTTCCAATGGGGATGGTAGGGAAACTCGGCCGGGAGACAATGCGACAACAGCCTCAGCAGGCCCGGAAACACCAGCCGCTTTCCCGTATAGCGATCGGTAAAGCCATCCCTGACAAATACCAACATGGATTGATATTCACTGTATTGTCGAGCCTTCTTGGGTTGTTGGGGTACAAAGGGATATTCCGTCCGGGCCAGGTCACGGGCCAATGCTGACTGCCCGTTTAGAATAAACTCACCTATCGCTTGAATGGTATCAGCGTGTTCGGTCAATTGAGCCCCTTCTTCTAATTCCATACCGGTTCCTTAAATCAGCTCCTCGTCAATCTCAAAAAGATCGGGAATGGTTCGTCTGACACCGAGGCCATTTTCCATGAGGAGCAACACCAACTGCGTGCCATTCATCAGGGCAATCGGGGTCTTGTCTGGCTGAGCCGCCTCCTTGACCGCCCCGGGGCTGAAATCGCTGGTAGTGATAATCAGGCCCTGCTCGTGCGCCCCCAGGCTGCCGCGTACCTGCTGCACCACCGGGGCCTGAATGTTGCGCTTCCACTTCTTGACCTGCACGGCCATCTGGATGCTAATCACATCGCCCACCACCAAGGTGCCGCGCACGTCAATCCCGCCGTCACCTGATATCTTTGTGACCTCGACGCTTTCAAATCCCATCTCGGCCAGAAGTTGGGACACAAGTTCCTCAAAGGCCGCAGGGCTCATGGACAGGAGGCGCTTTTTGAGTAATTTGCGTACCTGCTGATTATGCTGCGCGATCAGAAAGTTGAGACCGCGGCCCATCCACTGACTCAGGCCCACATAACCACGCCCGTGCTGCACAAAACGCGGCGGCTCTCCGCGTTTTTGCCGGCGCTTTATATCGGTGATGATCTGGGCATACATGGTGGCCGCAGGGGTCTTGCCGGTGGTTGCCAGCCAGCCGTGCCGCATGGCCGTCTCGGTGATCTCGCGATAGTGGGTCGGCTCGCGATCCGTATAGTGCGTGAGCACCGAGACGGCCGCATCGGTAAAGGTCATCGGCTTTCCATCTGAAGGCGCGCCATACCCCGGAATTTCTTCCGACTTGACTACCTGCCCGTTATATTGGTGCAGGGGCTCGGCACACCCTTGCGAGGCAAAACGCAGGCCAAAGGTCCCGGGCGCCACCTTAATGAAGGGCGATTGGTCACCCCTGGCCCTGATATCGGCATAGATCCGGGCACTGACCGTGGCTGCGGGCGACTTACCTTCGGTTTTCCACAGACCGTCTGCAATAATTTGAGCAGCGATCTCTTTGACCGGCATTGGTTTATTTGCCCTGCCAAGCACCTCCATCACGGCTTGCTGAACATTCATCCCATTATCTCCCTCAAGACAACTCCCCCCCATACTGGGTTACTCCTATAACTACACGTCAAGCCCTAGCCGTCTTGAACTTCTGATATCTCCAGTCAACAAACTCTCGATTGGGCCATAAAGCTGGTTTCCCTGGCAAAATAATACGTTGCCCATGAAGTTCTTTGATCCCATGTTGCAGCATGGGGCCGTCGTGCTCTTTTAAGATATCTTCTCTAACCTCGATAATATAATCAGGGCTAACCCCAAGCATCAAACTGTCAAAGGCTGCATGGTGCAACTTGCAAAGCGCCAGCCCATTATCCACCGTGGCCCGACTTTGCGGTTCGTTATCAGGAATAATGTGGGCGGCATCCAACAATTCCGCATGCCTCAATTTGCAGAAGGCACACTGCGTGCGATATGCATTAATGACCCTCTCCCGAAAGCTGCGCTGGTGAAGGCGAACCTTGACCTGTGAAGTCACATAGGCTCTTCTCAATGGATCTGCTTCTTGCACCATTGTTTCGTTGGGTTGAATGGAAGTCACATCGTCCACAGCCACCGTAAATGTGAGCTTGCCGGGGTCATCGCCAACAATGAACACCGGCCACACCGCCAGATATTTTCCCGGCACGAGGCCAAAAAGGTAGATGAGCGGGATGCTATTCTTCATGGCCTCCCGCAATCCAACATTATCGGGGTGTTGATAGTCA
This sequence comes from uncultured Bacteriovoracaceae bacterium, assembly GCA_964618975.1. Lineage (GTDB taxonomy): Bacteria > Desulfobacterota > Desulfomonilia > UBA1062 > UBA1062 > CAZUDI01. The sequence goes on from CAZUDI010000002.1 coordinate 161,904, forward strand.
GTTCCGCGGTATCGATAAAGAAGCTGGCCCTCATGGCTTAGGTCATCATCATAGGGTCCATTAACCGCAGTTCGGATGGTTAAGGGATACGCACACATACGCGGCGTAAAAATCCCCTTGGGTGATACAAATGGAACACTTTCTTCATTGTAATCAAATCCACGCGCAAGCACGCTCCAGGAGATTACATCCCCATGAAAGCAGCTCTGCTCTTTAAGCCACTCAAAGGCACTGAGACGAATTTCATGATCGAATGACATATTTTGGGAAACCCAATCGTTTCATGAAGCACCATCAATAATAAAATATAATCAATTATATTTCTATCAGAATATCAAAATGTTATCAACAAACAACTATCCCTAAAATACCAACCCTTAATCCCATCAAAATAGTGAGGAGGTCATGTGAAAGACATTGCTCGTGTTCGGAATAATTATGTTCACAGATTACCCCAATCATAAACTTAATCGATATTACATTCACTTACCTCTATATTTCCCGCGAATAGCCCTTGAAGACCTCGCTGACGTGCCAGGTGCGGAAGTCCTCGTCGGGCAGGTAGATACGCCGCTGGGGCGGCTGGATCTTCCGGCCGTGGAAACGCAGCAGCCAATCGGCAAAGCCGGTGCCGCCGTGGGCCCGGTCGGAGACCAGGATCTCGTGGTTGGCCGAGAGGGTGAAGGCCCCGCAGTCGAAGAGCTTGTGGTGCAGGGCGCACAGGGCTAGGCCGTTAACCTCGCTGTCGGGCCCGCCAGCCTGGTGCCACTTGATGTGGGCCGCCTCCAGCGCGACGGGCACATGCTTGAGGCGCACGTCGAACCCGCACACGGCGCAGCGGTATTCATAGGCGCGTAAGATCCGCTCGCGGAACTGGGGGTCGCGCCGGGCGCGGCCCTGGTCGCTGATTCCCACGGCCTGCAGAATATCGTCGTGCAGGGTGTCGGGGAAGTTGGCCTGCAGGAGGTCCTGCGTGATCGCGAGCACCAGGGCGGGGTCACGCCGGAGGACCCGGTAGACCGCTTCGGGGAAGCCGCCGGTGGCATGGCTGTCCAGCAGGTCGCCCTTGCTGACATCGCCGCGGGCCCTGACGCTGAGCGGGGTGTTAGAAAGCACCTCCCAGACCTGGTCGCGCTGCATGCGCCAGAAGGGATAGTGGGTGCCGTGGGGCGCGTTGCGGGGCCCGAACTCCGCCAGGAGCTCCTTCAGGGCGGAGTCGAGCACGGCATAGGGGATGAGCCGGGGGTCTCCCCGCTGGAGGCGGCCCAGGGCATAGAGGGCCATGAGCGGTTTGTGGGGCGCCCGGTGGGCGCCGCGCCGCCACTGGGTGAGATTTCGGAATCGCTCCTGTATGGCATCGCGCTGCATGCAGCTTCACGCTCCCCTTCACTACCCGCCTTGAATAAGGGCAAATTCACCGAAAAACATCCGGTTAATTATGGCATATTTGCTGAGGAATATCCAGCGCTTCGTCATCTGCAAAGGAAAGCGCGCCTGATCTTACTGGGTGCACACGGGAAGAAAACCTCGCCTGCGTCTGGCATCTAACGGCTATGGGTCGAATTCCCCGCTAGTTGCAGCGGCATGGTGGGCCAGGGCTTGCCCTGGGGTTCAACCCCTGATTTACGCCTTGCTTGCCCCGGTGGGGAATACGGCAAAAGGCGGGAGAGGTCCCCTCACCTGAGAGTCACATCCGCGAATCGATATCCCGCTGCCTTTCCGTCCGCTCCAAGGTTTTTCATGCGATGGCGGGGATGGCGTCGAGCTTGTCCGATATCTTTGCAGCGGTCATCTCGAGGTCGTAGTGCGTCTGGAGGTTCATCCAGGACTGGGCGTCCGTCCCGAAAAAACGCGCCAGTCTGAGGGCCGTATCCGCGGTGATGGAGCGCCTGCCGGCGATGATCTCGCCGATCCGGCGCTGAGGGACACCGATCGTCTTGGCCAGCCGGTACTGCGTGACCCCCAGGGGCTTCAGAAAATCCTCAAAGAGGATCTCGCCGGGATGCACCGGCGGCATATCTCGCTTCATCGCTTTCCCCCTTTCTCAGTGATAATCGGTGATCTCGACTTCGTACGCATCCCCTGCTTCCCAGATGAAACAGACCCTCCACCTCTCGTTGATGCGGATGCTGTATTCACCTTCCCTGTCCCCCGACAGTTTTTCCAGCCGGTTGGCGGGGGGTATGCGAAGAAACCCCAGGTCCGTAGCTCCGTGTATCATGGTGAGCTTTCTCAGCGCGGCCCTCTGAATATCCTTCGGGAATTTTTTCGAATGATTCCCGGAGAATATCCTTGCGGTCTCCTTGCATCGAAAGGATCTGATCACGATTTGCTAATAACCTTACGCGTTAGTATTGTCAAGGGATACTAAAGCGTCAAACACAGGCCTCCGGTGCTTGCCCACCTGAGCGCCGGTTTGCCGGATATGTGGTGAAGCCTGTTCCTTCGGGTCGTAATCACCAGGGATGTCGATCGCTCAGCCCCCCAGGATCGATCCATCTCCACCGCTCAGGGATCTCTTTCCCCGGATATATTAACCCGGCAGACGGGAGTTCATGTCATTTTTCTGATAGCTCAACGGAAGGGATCACCACCTTTCGGCACGCCCCTTTCAAGTCCCCCGCCAGCCAGGCAACCCGACCTGCCGCCCGGACCGCCGGAAATCGGGTTCCGGCGGGAATGGGCCGGGAAGGAATGCCGGCCCGCCGGAGAAATCGATCCTCAGGGCCGGGCCGCCGCCGGAGATGATGCGGTTGCACTCGCCGCCCAGGGCGTCGTGGAGCTTCGAGTAGACCAGCTTGGAGAACAGCTTCTGCTTGAGCGCCAGGCCCGCGGACGGCTTCCCGCCACCCTCCATGGCCATGGAGTAGTCGATCG
>CAZUDI010000002.1:164790-179319 GCA_964618975.1 uncultured Bacteriovoracaceae bacterium
AGATGAAAAATGATCCCGGCGGCGGCCCGGCCCTCCAACCCCTAGATCCAGCCCAGGGCGCCGAAGACGATCAGGCCTGCCAGGTTGAGGGCCCCCAGGATGCCGATGAAGCTGAAGCCCTTCTTCAGCTCCACCTCGTGACACCAGACCGCGGCGGCGAAGAAGGGGATGTAGACGGTCACGAACACCAAGAAGGCGCCCCAGAAGGGATAGACCCACACGAAGGTCGGCGTGCGCACCAGGAAGATCTCGAGGATGGCGGCCCCGGCCGCCGAGGCCACGGCCACGAAGACCCGGCTGTTGATCCCCAGCATCCTGGCCGCAGGGTCTTTGGGCAGGAGCTTGACCGCCACCATGCCGGCGATGGAGAACATGAGGCTGATCTCCACGCCCACCCCCACCATGATGGCGAACGCGGTGCCCTCCGGCACGGTCCACAGGGCGTGCCCGGTGAAGTGCTGGATGAGGGCGTTGATGATCTCCACGAACCAGTGCACCATGTAGAGGCCCAGCCCGGCCGCGATGGTGCGGTAGTTGCCGCGCTCGTACTCGGTGGCGTAGATGTACAGGACGATCACCAACAGTGGGATGACGTACCACTGAAACGGATCGCCCGACCTCAGGATACCGAGGGCCTGCTGGGTTGCCTCCGGATGATTGAGAACCATGCTACCTCCTCCTTTCACGAGTGGGATCTTTATGGGGGAATACTAACCCCTTATGCGGCGAAAAGGAACGGGGAAGCGTGTTTCCCGGGCAGATTTCCCTCGATGAGGGCATCGGCTGGTCTCAATCGACGGGGGAAAACTTCCTGAAAAGAGGTTTTCCCCCGACCCCTTTCAAGAATTTTTAATGACCATAATTCCCCGACGCTGGCTTTAAGGGTTGGCTTTGTTGTTTGTTTTTTGGCAATTCCGGTGGCGAAACCATAAAATTGGCGGAATACCTCGCTGCTTGTGGCGAGGATCGTCAATTTTGAGGAATTGCTTTATTTATATTGTATTGTTGTATAAGATTCACGCCCTGGCCAAGGTGATTCCAGATACGCAAGATGCCTTTTCTATCATGCACCTCATATGTAAGCCTTCTGAGCCTCACCGTCCCTTTCCTTTTCGAGCTCACGCCTGAAGCCTGTCTGCCCAGGACGCAAGAGGCCCGAGGCGTGCCTGCCCTGCCAATGTTGCGACCTCAGGACCCGAACACACCCCTATCTCAGAAGACGTACTGGAGCCCCAGGGTCGTGGACCTGTCCGTCTTCTTGACCGGGTCCGGGGGGTCGCTCGTGTAATCCAGGATAGAGGAAAGCCGCATGGTCCACCTTGTTGTCAAAGGGGCACCGATGACGGCCTCGTTGCGCAGGCGGTTCCGGTCGCCACGCTCGACACGCGGGTAGAAGGCGACGTTGTCCGTAAAGACCAGGTGTGTGCCGAACCTGTAGCGGATGTTGGCCGCCAGCCGCGCCGACCAGGAATCCCGGTTGTTTGCGGTGACGTAGTTTTCGAAGAGATAGGCGATGCCGGCCTCCACTCTAAGCTCTCTTCGGGGATCCTCCCAGATCTGGTAGCCCAGGCCCGGTCCGACGGTGGTGGTCAGCTTGATGTCCCGGAAACGGTCGTTGAGGAAATCCAGGTTCAGGTATCCGTACAGTCCCTTCACGAGAAAGCGGTCGTATTTCACTACCCCGAAGTGGTTGCGGGTGGTCACCCGCCGGTCTTCCTCGCCGTAGGTGAAGAGATAGCTGAGGCTGATACGGTCTTTTGCGCGGCGCCGGACCCCTTCAATCACGGCCGAGGCCCCGGTCCTGTCCGTATTGCCTGTCTGCAGGTTCCCGGCCAGGGTGATCCCGCCTTCCCACCGGATCCGGGGGGGATTGATCGCGACGATGTCTGGGAGATCGACCGTGACGGCCGCCCGGGGATCAGATGGGGTGATGGTGATGCGTCCATCCGGCCGGGAGCCGATGGTGCCCTTCAGGACCTCGCCGCCTGACAGGTGCACCGCCACCGCTCTGTCGGTGACGAGCTTGCGGACGGCACAGAGCCTGATCTCCACGGGACTGGAATAGCCGGTTTTGAACGTCAGATTACCTCTTACCATGCCCACCAGCGTGCCCGTGAAACGGTCACCGTTGGAGAGCACGATCTCGTCCGCAGAGGCGGCCGCCGCTCCCGCAAACATGATCCCCAGGCACAGGACACGGCATACAAGACGACCGGTGCGGTTCCTGATCGTAATGACGGCCTCCTTTTATCGCGGTTCTCAGATTTCCAATAAAAGGTTCAATTTCAAAGAGATCAGCGCTTGGATGATCAAGGACTATGCATCACCGCAGAGAATAAGTAAGGGCCGTGAAACTGAAATCAAGACAATCCCGGGGACAGGCTTTCGCCCCTGTCGGGCGCCGCAAGAAGCATGAGAATTCGACCCCTGGCAAAAGCATGGGGATGGACCCCAGGGCAGGCCCCTGCCCCTGCTTTCCGCCGCAGGCAGCGGGGAATTTGACCCTCAGGCCATCAAATGAGGTGTCCCCGTAATTCCCTTTTCAGCAAGTCATCCCGCAAGGTGATCGCCCGCGCCAGGGTTTCCGTGCGGCCCCTGGCGTCCAGCTTTTCGGCCGCACCGTGGAGATGCTTCTTGACCGTCACGACCTTGATGCCCAGGGCCCGGGCGATATCCTCGTTGCGGTACCCCAGGGGGAGATAGGCCAGGACATTGACCTCCTGAGGCGTAAGCCCCAGGCGCCTCAGAATGGAGAAGTCATGCACGGCATCTTCGCGCTCGGCCTTGACAAAGAGCAGGATGCGGCCCTTGTGGTCCCGCAGGGGGTAGGCCGTGAAGGTGATCTCGGCCCGGTGGGTCCCCGTGCCCAGGGACCACGGTCCGCGCGGGGCGGCGATCGTGTCGCCGCCAAAATCGATTCTCTGGATCCGCTCCCTTAAAGCGGCCGGCAACAGGCCCTTGCCCTCGAGGCCGAAGGCCTCCGCCAGCAGCGCGCGGGCCCCGTTCGTGATATGGACCACCTGCAGCCTGCTGTCGAGCAGGATGGCGTTGGGCTCGTGGGCCTCGATCAGATGATCGAGGAGCGCCTGTTTCAAAAACGCCTCATAATAGAGAAGCTGGGTGCGTGCATGCAGATGGAGCACCGGGGCGAGGTGCCTGAGGGCCTGCTCGTCGCTCCCGGAAAAAGGACAGCGCCGGTCATTCCGGTACAAGCCCAGGCAGACAAAGTTTTCTCTGCCGGCCGCCAGCGGTGTGGTCAGGGTGTACATCGCCCCGGTGGTGCGTTCCAGATATTCTTCCACATAGAGTTGGCGCTCGTCGGCCAGATCCACGATGTCCTGGGTGAGATAGGTCTGGTACAGGCTCTGTTCGAAACCGCTTTGCACCTGGGAATAGATGGTCTGGGCATACATGTCATACGCGGCGATCTCATGAAAGATCGTTTCATAGTCGAAGCCCAGGCCGCTGTTGGTGAGGAGGGGACCTTCGAGCTGCCTCTTGTTGACAAGAAACAGCACCGACCAGTCGTGATGGACATAGCGTCCCAGCATGTCCCGCAAGGCATCCGGCCAGGCCTCGAAATCGTCGAGGCCGGAAAAACCGGCATGCAGATCCAGGCTTGCCTGCGACAAATCCATACCATCCCCCTCCTTTATTCAAGCATACAAATCCATCTTCGACAGATAGCATAAAAAAGATAAAATATTATGGCAACTTCTAATAATTCACTTTTCAAGAAATGCCGGTCAATTGGGGCTTGTGCGGACCCGCGATCCTGGGTATAAATTCCTCGGCGGGCTCGCCCCCTGCCACCGGGCAGCAGGGGGGCGAGCCCGCTTGCGATGGCAATCACTTTCAGGAGGCTCATCATGGAAAAGTTCCAGCTGGACAAACCGGACAATCTCGTCGAGCTGTTCGAGAGCAGCGTCACGCGCTTTCCCGAGCGGCCCTTCCTGGGCACCAAGAACCGGGCGGGCGCGTACGAGTGGGTGACCTACCGCGAGGTGGGGCAACGCGTGGACAACCTGCGGGCGGGGCTGGCCGCCATCGGCATCAAGCGCGGCGACGCCGTGGGCATCATCTCCAACAACAGCACGGAATGGGCGGTGGGGCACTATGCCACCGCGGGCCTGGGGGCCTTCTATGTCCCCATGTACGAGGCCGAGCTGGTGCAGGTCTGGGAGTACATCGTCAAAGACAGCGGCCTGAAGGTGCTCTTGGTCGCCTCTTCCGCGATCTTCGACAAGATCAGGGACTTCCCGGAGCGCATCCCCACCCTGGAGCGGATCGTCCTCATCCCGGGTGAGGGCGAGGGCACGATGTCCGCCCTGGAGGAGCTCGGGCGCCGGCACCCGGTGGCCTCGATCCGCCCCGACCCCGAGGAGGTGGCCGTCCTGGTCTACACCTCGGGGACCACGGGCGACCCCAAGGGGGTGCTGCTCATGCACATGAACTGGACGAGCAACCACCATGCCCGGGCCAAGGGCTATCCCGACTTCAACCAGGACGACCGCTCGCTCTCGCTGCTGCCCTGGGCGCACTGCTTCGGCCTGGGAGAGCTGCACACCATGACGGCCCTGGGCGCCTCGACGGGCTTCATGGAGAGCACGGCGACCATTGTCAGCGACATGGCGAAGGTGCGCCCCACCTTCCTGATCGCGGTGCCGCGCATCTTCAACAAGGTCTACGACACGATCATAACCCGGGTCAGCGACGAGGGCGGCCTGAAAGAGCGGCTCTTCGAGGCCGGGGTCGCGACCGCCAAAAGGCGGCGGCTCCTGGCGGAGCAGGGGAAAGCGAGCCTCAGGGTGGACCTCACGTTCAAGGTCATCGATAAAATCGTGTTCCAGAAGATCCGCGACCTCTTCGGCGGCCGGCTGTGCGGCGCCATGACCGGCAGCGCCGCCATGACCCCCGAGATCTCACACTTCTTCCACGACATCGGCATCCCCCTCTACGACGCCTACGGCATGACCGAGACCACCCCCGGCATCACCATGAACGGCCCCACCAGGTTCCGCATCGGAAGCGTGGGCCCGGTCATGGACAAGGTCCGGGTGGTCATCGACACCTCGGTCACCGAGCCCGGGGCCGATGACGGGGAGATCATCTGCTACGGCCCCAATGTCATGAAGGGCTATCACAACAAGCCCGCGGCCACCCGGGAGGTCATGACCCCCGACGGCGGGGTGCGCACCGGCGACCGGGGCCGCTTCGACGCCGACGGCTTCCTGTGGATCACCGGCCGCATCAAGGAACAGTACAAGCTCGAAAACGGCAAGTATGTCTTCCCGGCCGCGCTGGAGGAGGACATCTGCCTCAACCACTATGTGCAGAACGCCGTGGTCACGGGCGCCAACCGGGCCTACAACATCGGCCTGATCGTCCCGGAGCCCGAGGCCCTCGAGGACTACGCCCGCAAGCACGACCTGCCCGGCGACTACAAGGCCCTCACCGCAACGCCCAAGATCCAGGGCATGATTATCAGGGAGATCATCGAGGCGCTCAAGGGCAAGTACGGCGGCTACGAGATCCCGAAAAGGTTCCTCTTCATCTCCGAGCCCTTCACCCTGGAAAACGGGATGCTGACCCAGACGATGAAGCTCAAACGGCGCAACATCCTCAAAAAATACGAGGGCCGGATCGAGGACTTGTACCAGCAGGCGCCCTAGGCCCCCGGGGCCGTGCAATCCGCCGCGATGGCCGGGAACCATCCAGGGGGAACACCCCCTGCCTTTCTGCCGCATTTCAAGGCCGAAGACAGGGGCGCCCCCCCGATCAGGGGGACGAACCCCGGGGCACGCCTGTGCCCCTGCCTGCCGCTGCAAGCGGCGGGGAATGCGCCCCTCAGGCCATCACAATCCCGGGCTTGACTTTCCCCTGCGCCCCATTACCCTCTGCTCCAGTGCACTGCTGCAATCGTTGCAATCGTGTCTTTGCCTTGGATTGCCCCGCCTGCACGTGTTCCTGGCGGCTTCCTGGAGCGGGATGTGAATGCCTGACGGTTTGCCCATCACCCCCTGGTGGCCTGCCGCCCTGGCCCCAGGCACGGGCGACCCCCCCCGGATCGCCGCCCTCAAGGCACCGGCACGGCGGCGGGTGTCTGGAAAAATCAGGAGTTACGGCCATGAAGGAAAGCTATCGGATACTTCTAGCCCTGCTGGCAGCCGGCCTGCTGGCCGGGCTCGCCGCAGCCTGCTCGCAGCCGGAAGACGAGAGCGACAAGTTCTCCTATCTCGCGGCCGCGGAGGCCACCTCTGAGCCCTGGGAGGTGGCGGTCATCACCGACAACGCCTCGTCCCTGGCCGCGGTGGCCACGGATGAGAGCGGCGTCAGCTACTGGTTCTATGCCGTCCGGAACGCTGAGGGCGAGCCGGATTACATCAGCGAGTTCATCCTGACCAGACTGGAAGCCACCGGCATCGCGGAACTGATCGACATCACCTTCGACGAGCAGCAGCGCGTCACAGGCGTCACCCTGCCGGACCTGCAGGGCTCGCTCGGCCTGGACTACGCCTCGGCCTCGGAGGTGGTCGTGCGCGTCACAACCCCCACCGGCCTGAGCGAGACCCTCAGCGTGCCCAACCCCTACACCGCCGATTCCGTCTTCACGCTCGCGCGCGCCACCGCGCTGCAGGAGGCCTTCTGCAGGGATTGGGCCGGGTTCCCGGCGGACGACGTCCACACCTGGATCGGGCTCATCGAGGCCTGCGCGGTGGGTCCGGTGCCCCAGGTGATCATCGGCCCTCTCTATCCCGGAGATGTGGGGCATATGGCGCAGGTCAGAGAGCTGGACGAGTCCCTGCCCGGCTACTACGCCTATACCTACCAGGTGGCCTGGGTCGACGACTACGCCTTGTGGGAGAGCTACTGTCTGTGCATGAAGAACGTCACCTGCGCCCTGCTGGCCGGGGATACCGTCTTCCCGCTCTTCAATATCGGGCACACCCTGTGCAACCTCGCGGAAGGCATCCTCACGGACCTCATGGGGGCCACGGAGACGGCGGAGGTGGAGGCCGTGCTCACGGCCACGGGCGAACAGCTCAGCCTGAACGGTCTGCCGGGCACGGTCGTGGAGGTGGCCGACTGCATGATGACCTCCGGCGACCCCTGTTCGCGGCAGCAGTTCGATCTCCTCAGGAACGATATCTTCCAGCCGCAGAAGATCCAGATGAAATACAGCGATGTCATCAAGACGATCGACTTCTATCCCCTGGAGGATGAAAAGATCGAGCAGGTCAGCTTCGCCGAGCTGTGCTGCGGCGATGTCACCGAGGCCGGCGGGGACACCCCCGAAAGCCACGAGCACGAGCTGGGGCTCACCCGGGGCGAATTCGTCTTTGCCTACGAGACCTACACCGTCAAGGACCACATGGTGGTGCTCTATGAGGGCAGCACCCTCTTCGACACCGGGTGTGTCGGCACCCAGGGCTACCGGTCGACCACCATCCGCTATGCGGGCAACTCCCACAAGGTCACGGTGCACGTCCTGCCCAACTGCGAGGGGTACACCTCGGGGACGGCCTGGGAATACCAGATCACCTGCCCCGTGCCGATAGAGCCCTGAAGCCTCCGCAGCCCTACACCTCCGGGGCCGCCCCGGCGCCGGCGGCGGGGCCAGCCTGGGCTCTGCCGCCGGCGGCGTGCCCCGGGCGGAAGAGCCCGCGGCGCACGTCCCGCATGACCACCGCAGCGGTGACCAGGAAGGCGCAGACATCCGCCAGGGGGAAGGCGGCCCAGATGCCTGTGAGCCCCCAGATGCCAGGCAGGATCAGCACCAGGGGGATGAGGAAGATCACCTGGCGCGCTATGCTCAGGATCAGGGCCGGGCCTGTCCGTCCCAGGGCCTGGTAGAACCCCCCGGCCACCATCTGGGCCCCGATCAGGAAGGCGGCGGCGAAGATGAAACGCAGCGCCACCTTTCCACTCGCGATCAGGGAAGGGTCGGCCGAAAAGAGCCGGATCAGCCAGGCGGGGAAGATCATCATGACCACGAAGGCAAACGTCGTCACAATGCTGGCGCTGGTGACCGCCAGGGCCACGGCCTGCCGCACGCGCCCGAGCTGGCGCGCGCCGTAGTTGAAGCCCACAATCGGCTGCATGCCCTGGATGATGCCCATGGCCGGCATGAGGAACATCATGAGGATTCTGTTGCTCACGCCGAAGGCCGCCAGCGCCACCGCGCTGCCGTACGCCACCAGCTGAGCGTTGATCACGAGATACATGACGTAGCCCGCGGCATGCCGCACAAAGGCCGGCAGGCCGACAATGACGATCTCACGTACAACGACGATTGTCGGCAGCAGGTGGCGCAGCTTGGGCCTCAAGGCGCTGTGGCCGCTCAAGAAATACCCGCCGAGCAGGGCCGCAGACACGGCCTGGGCTATCACGGTCGCCAGGGCCGCCCCCCTGACCCCCCACTTGAAGGTGAAGATGAAGAGCGGGTCGAGGACCAGGTTGATCAGCCCTGCCAGGATCATGCTCGTCATGGCCAGGCGCGCATTGCCCTCGGCCCGCACGATGCTTGCGACCGCCATGGCGAAGACCAGGAAGACCGACCCGCCCAGCACGATCCTCAGGTAGTCGCTGGCGTAGGGCAGGATGGCCTCGGTGGCCCCGATGGAACGCAGCAGGGGAACGGCCAGCAGCAGGCCCGTCAAGGCCACCAGGGCCCCGATGAGCACGACAAGGGAGATCACGTTGCCCAGGACCCGGCTGGCCTCCTCCCCCCTCCCGGCCCCCAGGCGCCGGGAGATGATGGAGGAGCCCCCCATGCCCACCATCCCGGCCAGGGCCATCAGCAGCGTCTGGAAAGGCAGGGCGATCGAGACCCCGGCCAGGCCGTCGGTGCCCACACCCCGGCCGATGAAGATGGCATCCGCGACGTTGTACAGGGCGTTCACCAGCATCCCGACGATGGCCGGGGTCGAAAGGTGCAACAGCAGCACGCCGACCTTCTCGGTCCCCAGGCGTTCGGTGCGGCTCTTCACCCCCGCACCTCCCCTGCCCCCCCGGGACCATCCTCACCGATCCCACCAGGGCCCGGGGCCGCCGCGGCACTGAGGCCCTCGTCCACCTTCCTGAGCAGCGCCGCCAGGGCGGCGAGCTCGTCTTCGCTGATCCCGGCCGTGAAGGCCCGCCTCAGGGCCTCCCGGATCTCGGAAAGCCGCTCCTCGAGACCCCGGCCGCGTGCGGTGAGGAAGACACGCCACGCCCGCCCGTCGCGGCGGTCGCGCTCGCGCGTGACATAGCCCAGGCCCTCCAGCTTCTTGAGCGCCCGGCCCACGTTGCTGCGGTCGATCTCGAGCGCGGCGACCAGCTCCTCCTGGCTGCAGCCGTCCGCGCGGTAGAGCCTCACCAGCAGGCGCATCTCGGCGTGGCCCATCCCCAAAGGCACCAGCGCGCGCTCCATGATGCGGCGCCGCTTCTGCATGATGCTGTGCAGAAAGGCGAACAGATCGTCCTGGGTCGACATTCCGGCCTCCTGAGGCGACACCCTACTATTAATTGCGTGCGCACGCAAGCTTATTTTATCCCCGGCTCCCCGCTGCACACTCCGGGGACACGATACTTAATTATCAGAAATCCCGCACTCCGGGGACACGATACTTAATTATCAGAAATCCATAAGACTCAGGGGGTTGACCCTGTATCAGGGAACCCGGCCGTCTCCCGCAATATGTATAACCCTCGTTTGCGCTGGTGCCGGGGGCAGGGTGATGCCTTCCGGACCTGTGTCTAAAGCGGAAAGGGCCGCAGGACCGGAGCTGTCAGACGCTCTCGTCGATCCGGGTCGTGGTGCTTGCGTCCGCGAGCCGGGCGTAGCCCTTGACGAGCGCCATGAGGTCCTCGGCACTCATCGAAAGCAGGTCCAGGGCCTCGGTGCCGTCTGATTCCGAGTCACCGGTGGCGGTGATCTTCTCCACCAGGTCGGGGTTGCTCAGGACGAGCTTGCGGGTCTGGTTGGTCAGCAGGAGGTCAAAGAGGGAATCGTCCCCGCTGTCCGAGTCGCTGTCGAGGTAATCGAGCAGGGTCCGGGACAGATCCAGGGACCGGCGCGAGAGGCTCACCGCATCCACGATGCCCGTGTCCGTGGTCTCATTCAGGGCCTGTTTGAGGGCCTCCAGCGTATCGCTCGCAGACGAGGCTTTCGTGCTCGAAAGCAGGCTGGAGAGCAGATCGCTCAGACCGCCGATGTTCGACATGGGTTGTCCTCCTGGCGATCCCATTATCGTCAATTTCCAGGAAAAATCAACAACTTCTTGTCATTGCTATCCATACCGGCGACGCCCTCACGGCAGCCCTGCCCCACCCGGCGGGGGCACTGCCTCTGAGCGGGTTTCTGGCAGGGCTTCTCCGAGGATGACCGCACGGGGGACATGCCGCTTTCGCCCTCCCGGCCAAAGGGCAGGCCTGCGGGGCCGGACATTCGCGTGAAGGCGGCACAAGGCCCGCTGCAAGCCGGCGGGACGACCGCGGCGCGTCCCGTCAGAGAAGCGGAAAACCCGGGTTCCGGGTTCAGGGCCTCCTGCGCGAGATCAGCCAGTAGGTAACCCCCAGGCTCATCACCACCGCCGCTGTGGCGAAGATGTAATCCGCGGTGAGCACGGAGAAATCGAGGATAATCACCTTCCGGGCAATGGCCATCAGCGCGGTCGCGATGACCAGTTGCACCGGAAAGGCCTTCTCGGACAGATACATCGTGATATTCACGAATATCTCGATGGCGATCAGCACGGCCAGGAAGGCCCCGAAGGTGGCCAGAATATCATTGATGCTCAGCAGCATGAAGGGGGGGGCCAGCAGGCGCTGGTACAGGACATAGATGACGTCGCCGATCCCCCAGATGATCACCAGCACCATGAGGATGGCCAGAAATCTCAGGGAAAGCCTGATGATACTGTGCAGGGATCGCACAACGGGATCCCGGTGTGCGCTATACAGATCGTGACCCGGGTCATGGCAGTAATCCTTCCTGGTCTCTTCGGACTTCCTGTCTTCGGGCATTCACACCCCTCCTGGACATGGAGCATATTACTATAAAAAACCGGTAGGAATCCACACTTCTCTTGGCACCCGGAGGAGTGCCCGGGGGGCACCCTGCCCGGGTCCCCCAGGCCTTTAGGATCTCTGACGGACATAAAGGCCGGTCGCAGGTTCGAAGGGGCCACTGGGGGGTTGCGTCATTGTAGACGACTGGTCTATTATGGGGCCTATGGGAAGCCGTGATACGCGGAAGGCCATCATCCTGGCCGGGAGCCGGCTCATTCACGAGAAGGGCTACCACCACACCGGGCTGCAGGAGATCCTGCGGGAGGCGGGCGTGCCCAAGGGATCCTTCTACTTCTACTTCAAGAGCAAAGAGGATTTCGGTCTCCAGGTGATCGAGGCCTATGCCGGCTTCATCCTGCACACGGCCAGCGCGATGCTCGGCGCAGAGGGCGTGCCCCCGCTCACCCGGCTGGAGCGCTTCTTCGACTTCTTCCAGCAGCACTTCGAGCGCCAGGGTCTGCGCTGCGGCTGCCCCATCGGCAACCTCGTGCAGGAGATGAGCGATCAAAACGAGGCCTTCCGCCTCAAGCTCGCATCCCTCCATGACGCGATCTGCGGCCTGCTGGAGCGCTGCCTTATCGAGGCGCAGACGGAAGGCGAGATCCCGGGCGGCCTCGACGCCCGCGAGACCGCCGAGTTCATCTTCGACGGCTGGGAGGGGGCCGTCATGCACATGAAACTAGCCCGCAGCGCAGAGCCGCTTGCCACGTTCAGGAAGATTCTCTTCGGCAGCGTGCTGAACGGCCCGGATGCCTGATTGGGAAAGCACGGCACTGACTATACTGAATGACAGCGCCGGGATTGATCCCCCGGCGCCTTGAAAGAGGGAGGCTTACCATGGGAGTGTGGCACAAGACCGGCTGCGTGCTCTGCGCGCAGAACTGCGGGCTCGAGGTCCTGGTGGAGGACAACCGCATCACAAAGGTCAAAGGCGATAGAGACAACCCCCGCAGCCGGGGCTATGTCTGCCGCAAGGGGATGCACGTCGCCTGGCACCAGCACCACGCGCAGCGCCTGACCCACCCGCTCAAGCGCATTGACGGACGCTTCGAGCGGATCTCCTGGGAGCAGGCCCTGAGCGAGATCGCCGAGCGGCTGCGGTCAATCACGGCTACGCACGGCCCCCGTTCGTTCGCCTACATGGGCGGGGGCGGCCAGGGCTGCCACTTCGAGGCCGCCTTCGGCGTGCGCCTGATGCGCGCGCTGGGCTCGCGCTACCACTACAGCGCGCTGGGCCAGGAGCTGACGGGCATCTTCTGGGCCCACGGCCGCGCCACGGGCCGGCAGTACCTCTACACCATCCCGGACGAGAATAACACCGACATGCTGCTGGCCGTGGGCTGGAACGGCATGCAGTCGCACCAGATGCCGCGGGCCCCGCTGGTGCTCAAGGGGATCGCCCAAGACCCCGAAAAGCTCCTGGTGGTCATCGACCCGCGCAAGTCGGAGACCGCGGCCATCGCCGACATCCACCTGCCGCTCAGGCCCGGCACCGATGCCCTGCTCGCCCGCGCCATGATCGCCATCATCCTGCAGGAGGGCTGGCACGACCGGGAGTACATCGCGGCGCACGTAAGCGGCTTTGCCGAGATCGCGCCCTGGTTCAGGGGCTTCGACGCCCGCGAGGCGATCCGGGTCTGCGGCCTGGACTACGAGGAGGTAAGACGCCTCTGCCGCGAGCTGGGCCAGCGCCGCTGGTGCCTGCATACCGACCTGGGCGTGTACATGAACCGCCACTCCACGGCAACGACCTACCTGTACGTGGTCCTCCTGGCCATCTGCGGGCGTCTCTTAGTGCCGGGCGGCAACGTCATCCCCGGCCACCTCATGCCCATCGGGGCCCACACCGACGAGCGCGACCCCAAGACCTGGCGCACGGTGACCACCGGCTTCCCGGCCCTGATGGGCGTGTTCCCGCCCAACGTGATGCCCGAGGAGATCCTGAGCGACCACCCCGAACGGCTGCGGGCGGTGCTGTGCTGCGGGTCGAACCCCCTGCGCTCGTACGCCGACACCGCGGCCTATGAGGAGGCCTGCGGCAGGCTCGAGTTGCTGGTGACCTGCGAGCTGGCCTTCACCGAGACGGCCGCCCTCTCGCACTACGTGCTGCCGGCGCGCTCCGGGTACGAGTCGTGGGACGGCACCTTCTTTGCCTTCACCTTCCCGGAGGTCTACTTCCAGATGCGCCGCCCCATCGTGGAGCCTTCTGGCGAGCCGCTCGAGGTCTCTCAGATCATCACGGGGATCGCCGCCAAGCTGGGGCTCATCCCGCCCATCCCGGAGGCGCTCTCCCGGGCCGCCGGGCAGGACCGCCTGACCTTCGGGGCAGAGCTGATGAACTTCGCCGGGAAGACGCCTCAGGCCCTGGCCAACCTGCCCTTCGTCCTGGCCCGGACCCTGGGGGAAGAGCTGGGGTCGGCCAACCTGGCCGCGCTCTGGGGCATGCTGCAGGTGTTGCCCCCAGACTTCCGCAGCGAGGCCGAGCGCGCCGGGTTCACAGGCGGCCCCACCCTGGGCGAGGAGCTCTTCCAGGCCGTGCTCGACCACCCCGAGGGGCTCGTCCTGGGGCTGAGCGATAAGGACAACAACTTCGGGAAGCTCCGCACGGAAGACGGGAAGCTGAACATCCACGTGCCCGAGATGGAGGCGTGGATTCAAAGCATCGATGCGGCCTCCGAGGAAGAGGCCCTCAAGCCGGACAAAGACTTCCCGCTGATCCTCAATGCCGGGCGCCACATGCAGATGAACGCCAACACCCTCATGCGCGACCCGGCCTGGAACGAGGGGCTGCGGGCCTGCACCCTGGCCATGCACCCGGACGACGCCGAGGACCTGGGCCTTGTGGACGGCCAGACGGTCAGGGTCGTCACCGCCGCCGGGCAGGCCCGGATCGAGCTGGAAATCAGCGCGGCGGCGCGCGCGGGCCAGGTGCTCATCCCGCACGGCTTCGGCCTGGTGTACCAGGGGGAAACCTCCGGGGTCAACGTCAACCGGCTCACGAAGAACACGCACCGCGACCGCTTCGCCGCCACGCCCCTGCACCGCTATGTGCCCTGCCGCGTGGAACCGCTGTGACTGCACTCATGGACAATTACGGGTGCATGATGGGAAACAGATTGGGATGAAAAAACGCTTCAGCTTTGTTTGACTGGGGGAAACTTCTTGCAAGAAGTTTCCCCCAGCCCCCTTTCAAGAACATCGCGTCTTAATCAGGGGGATGAACCCCAAAGCCAGCCCAGGATGAGAAACGCCCCAGTCAGAGACAGCCTCGCCCACCTTACCCGAGATTCATCATTCGCGCATATCGGCGATGCGCTTCTCCCATAGCAGTGCGCACTGTTCGCGCATTGCCGGGAACACCGATCAGGTGCGTATGACGGGGCATCAGGCAGTAACACCTAACGCCTCCTCCGCATCGACCGCACCCTTCGGACATCAAGTCAGAGAGCACCGCATGTCCCGAGCATTCTCCCCCGG
>CAZUDI010000002.1:179329-193240 GCA_964618975.1 uncultured Bacteriovoracaceae bacterium
GCTCAGCTCTACCAATGCCCTTCAAAAATGTTTTGAACATATCAAGCTATTTCAAGCCGTCAGTTATCTCAGTTTTCAAGCTTGATTTTTCGCGCCGCGCTTCAGAAGGCCGCGAGCCGCTCCTGTTTGAGGAAGGCCTTCTGCTGCGCGCGGGTCATGGGCGGCAGCGGCCAGGGTATGTAGTCCTGCGCGCGCTCCTCGGGGGTGAGCGGGCGGGTCTCGAAGAACCTGTCGCGCTCGTCCAGGGGGCAGTCGATCCAGACCCCCTTCCGGATCAGGCGCTTGCGCGCGTGCACCTGCTGGAGCGTGCCGATGAGCATGCGCAGAAGCTGCCGGTTCTTCAGGGGCGAAAGCAGGGAATTGCGGAGCCCGAGTCCGCGGATGATGATCATGGGCGAGTCCTGGGGGCTGGGCATGCAGCCCGGGATGTGATCATCCACGTAAGACCTGAGCCACTGGGAACAACTCCCCATGGCGAGTTTGTAGCCGGGAAGCGCCGCGATGGCCGCGGCGTCGTAGGGGATGCCGTCGGCGTCATAATAAAAGCGCCCGCCCCCGATCTCCACCCCGGCCCCGATGACCAGTACGGCCTCGAAATCCGTGGGCTGGCCCAGGTGGGCGATGGTCTCGAAGATCACGTTGACCGAGGGCACGCACCCGCCCAAGCAGGCCCGCTCCATCTCGCGCACCGTCTCCGGCGCGATGGGGCCGGGCTCGGCCACCTTTGGAGCCTGATTCTTCATGTGCCCCACGAGCACCCGCACCTGCGGGAAGCGCTCCCGGAAACGCGCGGTGAAAAGCGAGCGGTCGGCCGGCCGGAAAGGGATACGGGGCTCCTGACCGATCACCCGCACCTGCGGGTCGCCGAAGCCCAGAGACGTGGCGTGGCGGATCAGCTTGACCTCGTCCGGGTCGTGGCCCATGATGCGCGTGGCCACGCGGTCGGTCTCCACGCTGTTGTCCCCGCTGACGATCACCCGGGAGTCCACCGGGTCGATGGGTCCGGGGGTATTGCCCTCGCCGCCTACGATGCCGTCGATGATCACCAGATCGGGCCGGAAGAGGTAGAGCATGTCTACCAGCTTCTCGTCGATCAGGTAGTTGTGGTTGCGCTGACGCAGGTTGTAGGGGATGGTGCCCATGGCGTTCTTGAACCCCAGGGTGACCACGGTAAAGGGGTTGGTCTTGAGCTTGGGCACCGAAATGTAGAAGGCCTGGCCCTCTACGATCTCCGTATAGAGCCGGGGGATATAGATCTCCTGCATCACGCGCGCCTTCGGCAGGATGTAGCGCTCAACGGGCTGCTCTTCGAGCGGCACGAGCTCGAGGCCCCGGTGTCGCGCCAGGCGGTCCAGGCCCGCGATCTTGAAGCTCGCCCGCGTGGGCATGCCCCTGCCCGAGGACTCCGCAATGACGATCGGCCCGGCATGGGGCTGGAGGAACTCCACGATGGCGTCCAGCACGCGCGGGTCCGTGTTGTTGGGGTACTGGTCGCGGATGAAGCCCACCTTGTGCTCCACCATGACCAGGTTGGGCTTGATGATCACCTTTCTGCCCCGCAGCCGGTCCAGAAACCCGGTGTGACGATCGAGCTCGCTCAGGTTCTGAAAGACGACCCGCCGAATCTCCTGCACATCCGCGCGGGCCGCGTAGGCCGGGGTGCCGTAGGATGAAGGCAGACAGACATACTCTTTCTGGAAGTCCATCGCTTCCGCCCGTGAGACGACCACGTAACTGCTCATGCATTCACCCCCCCATTAAGATGCCGGCAAGATACGCCCGGCCTGCCGCGGCGTAGCGCCGACACGCAGCATTGGCTTCACCCCGGCGTCTGAAATCATAGCAGCAACCCCTGACCCATGCAACCGACACGGGATCCCCCCCTGAGGTTGACAATATTTTATATTTATAGTTGACAATAGGTTGACGATAACTATCATATCCTCATGGTCACAAAAGACAGCATCCACCAGTATATCGTCAAAAACAAGTCTGCCAGCGGCCGCGAACTGGCGGAATATTTCGGGATCACGAAACAGGCCGTCAACAAACACATCAAGGCCCTGGTCCAGGAACAGAAGATCGTCAAGCGCGGTGTTACCAGGGGGGCCACCTACCTCCCCGCAGGCGCAACGTTGTCTGCGCCCGTCCTGCCGGCGGTCAGCGAGACCCTCATGCTCGAGGGCCTGGAAGAGCACGCGGTGTTCAGCGACATCGCCCTGCGCACCAACCTCAAAACCCTGGTGACCGAACAGGCCTTGCGCATCCTCCGCTATGCCTTTACCGAAATGCTGAACAACGCCATCGAGCATTCCTGCTCCAGGGCCTGCGCACTCGAGTTCACTGTCGACCCGTACGATGTCAGGTTCGTCATCAGGGATCATGGCATCGGCATCTTTCATTCGATCAGTTCGCGGTTCTCTCTCAGGGATGAACACGAGGCCCTGGGGGAACTCCTCAAGGGCAAGAAGACCACCATGAGCGAGCGCCACTCGGGAGAGGGCGTCTTCTTCTCATCCAAATCCGCCGACACGGCGGCCTTTCGATCTCATACCATCAGCCTGGTTTTTGATAATCTCAAAAAGGATGTGCTTGTCGAGCAGAAGAGGTTTATGAGAGGGACCGAGGTGCGCTTCAGCATCAGCCGAAACTCCCGACGTGACCTGTCGAAAATCTTCTCGGAATACTCCCCGGAAGAATATGACTACCGCTTCGAAAGGACCCGGGTCATGGTAAGGCTCCTGGCGGGAGACTATGTCTCGCGCTCGGAGGCCAGACGCCTGCTCTCCGGTCTGGAAAAATTCAAAGACATTGTCCTTGATTTCACCAGGGTCTCCTCCATCGGCCAGGGATTTGCAGACGAGATATTCAGGGTCTTCCAGAAAGAGCACCCTGAAATCCGGATCATGCCTGAGAATCTGAAGCCGGTCCTCCAGCAGATGATCCGGCATGTGGTTGACAATAATTAATTGTATCAGGTTGACAATGAATTGACGATACGCCTCCGGTTCAGCCCCCGCCGGGGGCGTCTTTACGGCTGAGCCAGGGCCGCTTGTCCGGTCCGAGATATTTGGAGGTCTCGCGCACGATCCACTCGAAGGGCAGGTCGGCGTAGGCCCCGAACTTTTCGACATACTCGATGTAGGGTGCGCCCTTCAGGTCACAGGGCGGCAGCACGGCGTCGCCCTCCCCCGTCCACTCCACCACCGGCACCCCGAGGCGTGCGCACAACCCCCGGTCGAAGGTCGCCGCCACGCTCACCCAGCGCCCGTCCAGGTGGAACTGGGTGTAGCCGTGGCGCGGGAAGACATTCGAGCCCCGCTGCCGCATAAGTGCTTCGGGCACCTTGTGGTTGCGGATGGAGGCAAAGGCCAGGCGCGCGGGGATGCCCGATGCGCGCCCCAGGGCGGCCAGCAGCACGGCCTTCTGCACACAGTAGCCCTTGCCCCAGGCCAGCACACGCGAGGCGGTGAAGTCCTCCCTGAAGACCGAGATCATGTAGAGGCTGTAGGGGACAGCGTCGCGCACGTGCAGGAACATTCCCCGGGCCCGCTCGACCGGTGTGGCGCTCGGAGAGCACAGCTCTTGAGCAAGCGCCACGATCCGGGGGTGGTCGCTGTCAATGGTGGCCGTCGGTGCCAGGTACTCCTCCATGCTTGCCTCCCTGGAGGGGACTATCGCATGGCAGGGCCACCGAAGGCAAGCCCCTGCGATATCCGCAGCAGGCAGGTACCCCGGAAAACGCCCGCCCCGCTGACGCCGCCGGTGATGATCAGGGGGATGCAGCCCGGGCCAGCCCTGCCCCCCGGGGCCCTCGAGTTCCCGACCTCTCGGAGCTGAGGTTCCCCCCCGTGCGGGCCGGGAGCACCGGCCAGGGAGACCGCGCCCCCTTCAGGGGGTCTTCCCGCGGGTGCCGACCTCCGGGTTGTCCTCCCCGAACTGACGCAGCAGCATCTCCGTGATGGCCTCGCGCTCCAGGCCTTCCCGCGTGCGGGTCTTGATCAGCTGATAGGCGCCAAAGAGCGCCGAAGGACCGATCTCTGAGGCGAAGTGGCCGGCGCCCTGGTTCCAGACCAAGAGGGTGAAAAGCTCATCGAGCTCGGCCACGCTCACCCCGGCGGCATGGGCCTTGATCAGCTCGCGGGTGGCCTGCCGCAGACGCCCGGCGCCCACGGCGTTGGCGAGCGAGAGCAGGTATTTGATCCTGGGCTCGAAGGCCGGGCCCGGGGTGCCCCACACGCGCTTCCAGAAACGGGCGACGATCTGTGAAAGCTCTGCATCGATCTGCTTGAAACCTGTCAGGGCCGTGGGCCTGAGAGGCGGGCTGTCTCTTTCCATCGGCTATCCTCCTCTTCTTCCTGCGAGATAGTGGGCCAGCGCCAGGAAGGGGCGCCGGTACAGCATGCGCGGCCCGGCATAGCGCATGACCTCGCCTATCCGGCGACGCATGTCGGGCCGGTAGCAGTGGACCGGGCACCGGGAACACCAGGGCTTGCCTTCCTGAAACGGACATCTTTCCAGGCGCTCCAGGGCATATTCGAGAAGCTCAGAGCATGCGGGACAGAGATCCGTCCCGGATCCGTGCCTTCGGCGACAGAAGATCCGGATCATGGCCGCTATGGTCCTGCGTTGTGTTTCCATGTCTGCATGGACGTCAGACATGGCCTCTCACCTCCCCCTCATGAAGTTCGGGTACGCGCATGCGTATCTCCCCTGGAAGATACAATGGCGGAAGCCCTGCCCCGAGATCCTGGAATTCGCGCTATTTCGCAGGCCATATTCGAGGCGTTACCTCCCCTGCAACAGGGCCTCGATGTCGGTTATGACCTCGCCGATCGGTCGGATATCGAAGCGCTCCACCAGGACCTTGACGACGTCGGGCGAAAGGAAGGCCGGCAGTGTGGGGCCCAGGCGGATACCCCGCACCCCGAGAAACAGCAGCGCCAAGAGGACGGTGACGGCCTTCTGTTCGTACCAGGCGATGTCGTAAGAGATGGGCAGGTCGTTGATGTCGTCCAGTCCGAAGGCCTCCTGGAGCCTCTGGGCGATGACGACCAGGGAGTAGCAGTCGTTGCACTGGCCGGCGTCCAGCAGGCGCGGAATACCATCGATCTCGCCCAGGTCGAGCTTGTTATAGCGGTATTTGGCGCAGCCGGCGGTGAGGATGAGGGTGTCCGCGGGCAGCTCGCGGGCGAGTTGCGTGTAGTATTCCCGGCTCTTGTGGCGGCCGTCGCAGCCCGCCATGACCACGAAGCGCCGGATGGCGCCGGACTTCACCGCCGCCACGACCTTGTCGGCCAGGGCCAGGACCTGATTGTGGGCAAAGCCGGCCACGATCTCGCCGGTCTCGATCGCAACCGGCGGGGCACACTGCCGGGCGAGGGCGACGAGCTCCGAAAAGTCCTTGGATCCGCCGTCCGCACGGTCCGGGATATGCCGCACCCCGGGATAGCCGGCCATGCCGGTGGTGAAGATGCGGTCTTTGTAGACCTCGGCCACCGGGACGATGCAGTTGGTCGTCATGAGGATGGGGCCGTTGAAGGACGCGAACTCCTCGGCCTGCTGCCACCAGGCATTGCCGTAGTTGCCCACGAAATGATCATACCTTCTGAAGGCGGGGTAGGCATTGGCCGGCAGCATTTCGCCGTGGGTGTAGACGTCCACGCCCGTGCCCGCGGTCTGCTCCAGGAGTTCCTGCAGGTCCCTGAGATCGTGGCCCGAGATCAGGATCCCCGGGTTGGGGCCCACGCCGATGGAGATCTTCGATATTTCGGGGTTTCCATAGGCCGCGGTATTGGCCCGGTCGAGCAGGGCCATGGTCTTGACGGCGCACTCCCCGGCCCGCATGACCATGGCCACCATCTCCTCAACACTCAGAACCTTTGTCGTGGAGACCAGACCCTCCATGAGGAAGCCGTAAATCTCATCGTCCTCGAAGCCCAGAATGGCGGCATGGTCCGCATAGGCGGCGATGCCCTTAAGCCCGTAGATGAGAAGCTGCTGCAGCGAGCGGACGTCTTCATTTCCGGTCGCCAGCACGCCCACCTGCGCGGCCTTGGTCTCAAAATCAGCCACCTCATCAGAAAACCACACGGCCGAGTCGTGCAGGTCTTCCGCCCCGGAACCGGCATACCTGGCCTTGAGTTCCTCCCGGAGCTGCAGTCCCTCCCGGATGAGTTCAAGCAGGCGGTCGTTGTCGAAGTTCACGTTCGTAATGGTCGCAAAGAGGGCCCGGGCGATGAAGCGCCCGGGCTTCCCAGCCCTGCCACCCTTTGCCTCTGACATGGTCCCCCAGATCGAGATCCCCTTCAGGACATGGATCAGCAGATCCTGGAGCCCGGCCGTCTCCCCGGTCTTGCCGCAGACCCCTTTCACGCTGCAGCCGGTGTTCTTCGCCGCTTCCTGGCATTGAAAACAGAACATATCGTTTCTCCTCTCCCCGTTATATTGGGGGTCGTCCCGCAGAGCCCCCTGCACAGGAGACCTACCCGAAGGCGTGGCGCCTTTCCTTGACCTATGTTAATAATCGGGTGATATCTTCGCGGCAAAGGGGAGGCACCGCCATGACCGGAATTCTCGATGTCCTGAGCACCAGCCAGCTCTTCGGGGGGCTTCCGGATGCCCACCTCGAGAAGATCCGGGGCGCAGCGCGCGAGCGGCGCGTGGAAAAGGGCGAGCTGCTCTTTCTCGACGGCGATAAGGGCAGCGGCTTCTACCTGGTCGTCGAGGGGGTCGTCAAGGTCTCCAAGCTCTCCCCGGAGGGTCGCGAGCAGATCCTCCATATCGCCCGGGCCGGCGAGGCCATCGGCGCCGTGCCGGTGTTCTCGGGCGCCACCTTCCCCGCCAGCGCCGAGGCCCTCACCCCGGGCCGCCTGCTCTTCTTCCCCCGCGAGGACTTCGTGGGCCTCATCGCCGGCAACCCGTCTTTGACCATGAACCTCCTGGCGGTCCTCGCGCAGAGGCTGCGCGAGTTCACCGTGCAGATCGAAAACCTCACGCTCAGGGAGCTGCCGGGACGCCTGGCGGCCTACCTGCTGCACCTCTCGCAGGCCCGGGGGGGCGGCGAGAGCATAACCCTGGACATCTCCAAGACCCTGCTCTCCAGCATTCTGGGCACACGCCCCGAGTCGCTCTCGCGCGCCCTGGGGGCCCTCAGGGACCGGGGGCTGATCGAGGTGGACGGCCCGCACATCGTCCTCAGGGATAGATACGCCCTCGAGGACCTGGCCGGCAGCAGCCGGGGCCTGCCGGACGGGTGAACATGCCCTGACGAAAATGCATGCGGCGCTCAGTGCGACAACAAGCGATTGCATGAGGAGGAACCCAATGAAATCCTGCTTTTCTTGTGTGAGAATCCTGTGGACGGCCCTGCTGCTGATGGTCCTGACCGGCCCCTGGGCCCTGGCCGCCGGCCCCACCTAGAAGGTGACCCCGCCCCTAATCGACAAGGCCTCCCCCGCCCGGCTCATACATGCCAACTTCAGCCGGGCACGGGCCCAGCGCGCCGGCTTCCAGCAGGCCGATCTCAGCCGCACCCTCTGGGCCGGGGCCGACATCAGCCATGCGCATTTCCGGGAGGCCTGGCTGGTCGAGGCCGACATGCGCCAGGCCAACCTCCCAGGCGCAGGAGCATGGGGCTCATGAGGGCCGGGGACGCCGCAGTTCTTCCCGGACCGCCTGGCCCAGGAGCTCCAGACGGTAGGGTTTCTTGACATAAGCGCCGGCGCCGAGCTGCTGGGCCAGGCGCACGCGTTCGGTCTCGGCATAGCCGCTGGCGATGATGGCCTTCTGCCCCGGCCGGCAGGCGAGGATCTGGCGGTAGGTCTCCAGACCGTCCATCCCCGGATCCATGATCATGTCGAGTACCACCAGCTCGGCGAGGTGTTCCCTGAGGTACTTCACGGCCGCTTCTCCGCTGGGGAGGGCCACCACGGAATAATTCAGGGCGGTGAGGATATCGCTGGCAATCGTGCGCTGCTGGGCCACATCGTCCACCACCACGATGGCCTCGCCCGCGCCCTTGAGCTCGTCCAGATGCGGCACACTCGCCTGTTCGATCAGTTCAGCGCTGGCCGGGAAGTAGAGGGTGAAGGTGCTGCCGCACCCCTTTTCGCTCAGGACATCAATATACCCGCGGTGATCCTTGACCGTGCCCCAAACCACCGCCATGCCGAGCCCGGTGCCGCTGCGCCCCATGACCTTCTTGGTGTAGAAGGGCTCGAAGATCCGCTCCAGGTCCTCGGCCGCAATGCCCACCCCCGAGTCACGCACGCTGAGGACCACGTAATCGCCGGGCTCGACCGTGTCATAGCCCCGCACCGGGCGGTCGAGGAAGCGATTTTCGACCGTGATCTCGATCTGGCCGCCGTCCGGCATGGCCTCGGCGGCATTGATGACCAGATTCAGGACGGTCTTGGTCAGATGGACGTCAGACCCCTGGATGTTGAGCAGCCCCGGCTCCAGGGAGGTCCGGATGGTGAGGCCGGGATGCTGAGAGCGCACCCAAGCAAGCTCCGGACTCTCGAAAAAGTCACCGATGAGGGTCGTGAGGTTGACCGGCGTGGTCACGGTCACGCCGCGGCGCGTCAGGGTCAGGAGGTCCTGCACGAGGTCGGCCGCCCTCAGGCCGGCCTTGTGGATGATGTCCACCTTTTTGCGCAGGGGGCTGTCCTGGTCGAGCTCCATCAGCAGCAGCTCCGGGTAGCTCACAATCCCCGAGAGGATGTTGTTCAGGTCATGGGCCACGCCGCCTGCCAGGGTTCCGATCAGTTCCATCTTCTGCGCGCGCTGCAGGCGGGCCTCCATGGCCCGGCGCTCCTCCTCGGCCCGCCGACGCTCCTCGATCTGGTGCGTAAGCTCGCGGTTCGACTCGCTCAGGGCCGCGGTGCGTTCGGCGACCAGCTCGGCCAGATGGTCCCGATGGTGTGCGAGCTCCTCCTCGAGCCGCTTGGAGGCGGTGATGTCCCGCACCACCCCGACGATGAAGCGCTCGCCCGTGACCGGGTTGACCAGCAGGGTCTTCTTGGTGGAAATCAGGCGCTCTTTACCCGTGCGGCTGACGATATCCACCTCGCTCACACACGGTCCCCCGCCGGAGAGCACCCGGGCGTCGACCTCGAGGAACTTATGGGCCAACAGCGCATCACGGAAGCTCTCATCGCTCTGGCCGATCAGCTTGTCGCGCGGAAGCTCCAGCAGGTCACAGAAGGCATCGTTGATGATGATCAGCTCCGAACGCTCGTTCTTGACGAAGATGGGGTCGGCGGCCGTATTGAGGATGGTATCCAGAAAGTTTCTGGCGCGGTCCTCCTGCCCCTTGACCTCCGCCAGGCGGGTCAGCACCTGATTGAAGGCCTGCCCCAGGCTGCGAAACTCGGTGTAGGGGATCCGCTCGGTCTTCAGCAACCGGCTGAAGGGCTCCTCGGCGATGGAGGCCATCTGCGCCACCATGGTATCGAGCGGGTTGGCCACGCGCCGCGCCAGCAGGGTGGACATGAGGAGTGTGAGGATGGTCACGAAGACCAGCAGGCCACCGAGCATCCAGATCAGGGCCCGCTTGCGCGCGCTGAGCGGCTTGGATGACACAACGTACGAGAGCCCCGGAAAACCCTTGAGGTCTGTCACGACCATCCCCGGGAAGGCCGCGGGGATGGTCCCGGAGGATGGGGCACAATCTATGGGGACCTGTCGGAGCTGTCCCGTCCGCAGATTGAGAAACCCCGTGCCGTCCCAGAGATAGATGCCCTCGGCCTCCAGCCCGGCGGTGTGCTCCCAGAAGGATGCATCCCGGGCAAGGTCATAGAGTGCAAACAGGGTCCCGAGGCGTTCGTCCCGGCGCATCACCGGCACACTCAGGATGCTCACGCGCTCGGAATCGCCCAGGGCCACGAATCGCTGACATTGAGCGCTGTCCGCCAAGGCCAGGGACTGCAACCGGGCGGCCAGTCTTTTGTCGCCCGAGCGCGCGCGGGGATAGAGCTGCTGTGTCCGGTGATCGAAAAGCAGGGTCCTGGTCCCTTCGGGAAAGGCGTACTGGATGGCGAGCTGTTCCTCCAGCATCTGATCCATCCCCAGCATGAGGTTCACCCGCAGGGCATTGTCGAGCGCGAGCGCGCCCAGCTTCGAGCCGATGCCCATGAAACGCTCGTTGAGGAGCATGCCGACCTCGACCTGGCGCGCCCGGACCTCGTTGCTGAACTCCTGGTCCATGGAGCGGCTGAGCATCCAGTAGAGGCTCCCCATGACCAACGCCAGGGAAATCCCCATGAAGGCGAGCATGGAAATGAACAGGGACCGCGAAAAACGTATCTGGATCAGAGGCGTCATGATCATCTCAGTCCCTGACGATCTCGTCGGCGGAGAGGATCACGTCCTGGGGGAGAGGCAGCCCCAGCCCCCGGGCGCGTTTCAGGTTGAAGGCCAGGGCATAGCGGCTGGCGTCCTCGATGGCGATTCTGGCCGGGTCTTCGCCGCGGAGGATGCGCACGACCATCCGGCCCGCCTGCTGACCCATGGCATAGAAATCGACCGCGGCCCCGCCGAAAAGCCCCAGGCGGGTGAAGGTGCTGTTGAGGGCCAGCTCGGGCTTGGTGGAGACCCGCGAGGTCCAGGGCAGGATCTCCTGGGCCGAACGAACCTTCCCCCGAGCATCCTTGAGCTGCAGGGCCGCCGGATAGATGGCGCTGACCTGCTCGTCGTGGTTGGCCCGGCGGACCTGTTCCTGGTAGTCCTCCCAGCCCTCCACGACCTCCAGGCGCCAGGCACACGGCGGCGGATCGAGGGCCAGTTCGTCCGTGATCTGCGCCTTAAGCGCCTGCCCGGTCACGGAGCGGTCGAGCAGGAACAGCACCGTGTGCACCCCGGAAAAGAGCCGGCTGTGGACCCTGAGGGCATCACTCACGTGCAGCTTCTCGAAGACACCCGTGATGTTGTGCCCGGGGCAGGTACGGGCATCCATGAAGGGAGCGCGGGCGTGGTACTGCTGAAGACTCCCGTTCACCCCGCAGAAGACCACCGCAAAGGGGGCCTTAAAAAAGCCGAGCCCCACCGCAGAGAAGGCGTTGTCGTCCAGTGTCACCAGCACCTGGGGCGAGAAGGCCTGGATGCGTTTGCGGGCCAGCTGGGCCTGGTGCTCGATCAGCTCGGGGGTGTAGTTGCGCTGCTTGGTGTCCATGTAATAGGTTTCGATCACGAGGTTTTCCTGTTCGGAGTATCCGGCCTGCCTGAGCGCCGCGAGCACCCCGTCGTGCTGGGGCTGGCCGCAGACGTGGTCCGGCTCGTAACTGTGCAGAATGAAGACTCGGGCGGCATACAGGCAGGGTGTCCCCGGGTGGATGCCCAGCCACAACCCCATCAGCAGGATTAACATCCCCTCTCGTCGGTGTCTTTTCATTCTGTGCTGCCTCATGGTGAATGCACTCCGAGTTGTCTGTGTCTCTTCAGATATATCGGCAGGCTTATCAACTATCTGTAATCTCACGGCCCGGTCGTCAACCCGCCATCTCGAAGATCAGCCTCCTTGGTGTCCCTTCCGGTCGCAGACGCCCTCCAGACCAGGATCTGACGGGGAGGATATCCATGACACTTTGATTTCTGACCGTTTATCAATCGTGGGCATGAACCTCAGGGCAAGCGTAGGGACCCTGCTTTCCGCCGCAAACGGCGGGGAATCTGACCCTCGGGCCATTAAATTCGTTCAGGCGGACCGCGGCCGGGGCTCACGCCCCCCTGCATGTTAGCGCCCCCGGATCTGCCGGGTCAAGGGGCTCCCTTGCCGCAAACAATCAACCAGCGCCGCACCTTGATCTCGAGGGGGTGCTGCATAATAATATGAATCATGGGTATGAATCCCAGGGCAGGCGCCGCCCCCCCTTCGACGCCGCCAGCGGTAAGGGAATGCGTGCAAAGGCGATCTAGGGTGCTGCCCGGGGCCACACCTGCGTCCCCACTGTCCCTCCCGGAGGTCCGCCTTCTTGAGTATTCATGGGCAGGCAGCGCGGGGAAACATCCCGGGTCCCGGATGAAGCCAACGACGGCGGTTATGGCTGTGCAAAGCGATCGAGACCTCGACCGGGCGGCGAACCTGAAGGGAGGCCCCCTGCCATATCGTTCCCCACCAACGGCCCCGAGGGTATGCGCCCTGGGGCTGGCGTTGCTGGTCCTGCTGGGCCCTGGCAGAGGCCAGGCCTTTGAGCGTGCACTCGAGATCACGCCCCTGATCGGCGTATGGATAGGCGACACCTTCGAAGACTCTGCCTTCGGCCGATCGCCGAGGGTCGATGAATCCGCCTGTCTGGGTCTGGCAATCGCGGTGGACTACAATTCCCGCTCCTGGCTGCAGCTCCTCTGGAGCCGCCAGCGCGGCACCATCGACCTGCCTGAGGCCCTGGCTCCCGATATCGATATGAACATCGATTATCTCCACTTCGGCAGCACCTACAGCTGGCGCGACGGCCCCCGATACCGGCCCTACGTGATCGCCAGCATAGGTGCGACCTACCTCAAGACCTGCTCCGGGGACGACCTGCGCCCGTCTGTGGGGATCGGGCTGGGCATGAAATACTACCTGACGCAGAGGGTCGGGCTGGTCCTGGAGGGACGCGGCCTGGGCACCTTCATGGACGGGGATTCGCGTGTCTTCGGCCACCTCCCCGGCCAGGTCCGGATCACCTTCAGGGGCGATCTATTCATCCAGTTCAACGGGCAGGCCGGACTCGTCCTGCGCTTCTGAACGCCAGGCGGGCCCTTTGGTCGCGCGGCGTCCCCCTCGGAAGACTCCCCGTTCTGGGCCTTGTCCCTCTGGATACTATCCCCGGGCCGCTGCCCGGATGGCTCACCAGGCCCGCAATGTCGTCGATAGGGTTGCGAGAGAATTCAGGTGCGGGTCCTGAAACGCTCCACAGATTCAGCCAAGTGGCTGGTTTCATTGCTCATTCCCTGGGCCGTGTCGGTGAGCCTTTCGACCGTGTCGCGGTTGTGCCGGGTCTGCGCATCGATCTGCGAGACGGCCAGATTCAGCTCGTCGACCCCGGCGGCCTGCTGCGTCGAAGCGGCGGCCATCTCTTCGATCATATGGGAAAGCCCCTGCATGAGACAGATGATCTGTCCCAGTGAATCCTCGGACTTCTTTACCATCTCATCCCCGGCCCGGATGCGGCTGACCGTATCCTCGATCAGGTCCCTGATCTGTGCGGCGGCTTCGGACGAACGCCGGGCCAGGGCCCGGACCTCGGCGGCCACCACGGCAAAGCCCTGGCCGTGTTCACCGGCGCGGGCCGCCTCCACGGCGGCGTTGAGCGCCAGCAGGTTGGTCTGGAAGGCGACCTCGTTGACCGTCACGGTTATGTTGCCGATCTTGCTCGAGGCCGCCGAGATCCCCTCCATGGCCCGGGCGAGCTCGCGGGAGACTCCGGCATTGGTCTCGAGGGCACCAACCGTTTCGCGGGCCTTGAGCATGCCGGTCTCGGCATGGGAGGCATTGTGCTTGATGGAAGAGGTCATCTGCCCGATGGTGGCGGTGATGTCGCCCAGCAGAGCAGCCTGACGGGCGGCCCCGCGGGAGACCTCGTCCGACATGGCGTTCATCTCGAGGCTTCCGGCAGACACATTCCCGGCGGCGGCCCGCACCTCGGCGATGATCCGGTTCAGGTTCAACACCATGATGCGCATGGAATCGGCCAGAATGCCAATCTCATCCCTCTGATCGATATCGAGATCCACATCCAGGTCGCCTTCGGCCACCTTCGAGGCAAAATCCACGCCCTTGCCCATGCTGCAGGTGATCCCGCGCGTGATGAGAATGGCCATCAGCATGCCGATGACCATCACGGTCGTGGCGCCGGCAACCACAAGGATGGCCGTGTTCCTGATCTCGCTGTACATGCGCTGTTTCTGGTGCTCGATCAGACCGGT
>CAZUDI010000003.1:0-5748 GCA_964618975.1 uncultured Bacteriovoracaceae bacterium
CGCCACGAGCTCCTCCAGGCGCGTGAATTCCGCCTGGTAATCATCCTCCTGCGGCAGGGGATAGGAAACGCCGTCCGGACTTACAGAAAAGTTCATGCAACCTCCTTCCAGAAGAATGGAATGACCTTCACCATCTATCAGACATCCCGTATCATGCCACCAGAATCAGATGAAATTTCAATGCTCACCTTACCTGACAGTACAGGGAATCTCCACCCGTGATCGATTCTTTATCTTGATCGCTTTCCACCACGCCAGCAACGTCCGGCGCCTCAGGCATCCGGCTGCACCCGACGCCGGCGAACGCCCGCGAGATATTCCACCACGAAGGCCAGGAACACCGCCAGGACGAGGCCCGCCACCAGGCTTAACACCAACGCTTTAGTGAGGTTCATACGGTAGATAACATGGGAGACCGGCTGCGTGAGGGTCTGGATCACATCCGCATACCGGCTGGCGAGGTATTCGCCGTTGAGGCGGTTGGCCTCATGTCCAAGCGCCGTGACCCTCTCCTTGATCCTTTGGAGCTGGCCCTCCATGTACTCATGCGAGACGACGCCTGACCCATCCGAGGTGCGGTCTCTCAGGGAGGCGAGCTGCTGTTCGATCATCGCCTTGTCCACCCCCAGGTCATTGGCCTGCACGCTGGCCTCCAGGGCGGTTTTGACCAGGAACGAGATGTATTCCTTCTGGGAGAGTTTTTCCATCACCGTGGCATCCATGACCACCATGGACGGGGCCTCGGCCTCCCCGTCGGAGCGGCTGTACATCCGCGAGCGGTCCTTTCCCCAGACATCCTCCAGCAGCTCGCGGGCGATGGCGGCCTCGCCCTCCTTCTTCTGGCGCTGCATCTCCATCTCCCGGATGCGGTACTGGTACTTTTTCTGGAGCATGTCGGTCTGTTTGGTCATGGACAGGGTCACGATGACGGAGGTGAGCTCCTGCAGATCGATATCGCGGATCTTTTCGAGCTCGCTCTTGATGTCCACAAAAGACTGCCCTGTCCGGGGGGAGCGGTAATATCCCGCCTCCTTGATGCGCTCCTCCAGAAAGCCGGTGTAGCTCTGCACCTGGGAGCCCAGGATGCTGACCACATCCCCGTAGTCGTTGCGGCTCAACAGATCGTCAGGAAAATTCACCGCCAGCAGGGGTTTCTGCACGAAGTCGCGCGAGAATTTGTATTCATAGGCGCTCACGATGCCGTTGAGGATGCCCTTTTTCTCCTCGCTGTCGAACATGCCCCCACCCGGCTCGGAGAGCCTGAGGGTGAACTGGTTGGGCAGGTAGATGTAGGTCTCGCCCTTCTTCCGGCGGGCCTCCATCTCGGACTTCACCTCACCGGGGATGAAGGCGTCGATGGTGACATAGCCCCGGGGTTTCTGCAGAAAGGCCTGGCGCCGGTCTTCATCCTCGATGGCCAGGGCGGCCCGGGAGAGGATGTCCGGCGCGACGAGATCGTACATGTCGAAGCGGCTGCCGTCCGGGTAGAGGTGTTTGTCGATCCCGTCGAAATCCGCCTTGATCTGAGAGGTCGTCACATTCCTGGAATCCGACAGGCTGTAGAAGGCCCCCAACAAAAGGCCGATCACGACGATCAGGGCCATCAGCCCCTTGCGCCGCCACAGCACCGCCAGCAGTTCCCCCAGGTCGATCTCGTCCTCGTAATAGTCCGTGCCGCGCTCCGCCTGCATCTCCATCACATCCCCCGCATTATTGTTGGCCGATCAGAATACATGCCCTCGACCACAAACGAAAGGTGCCTTATCCTCTAAAGATAATGCCCCCTCGCTTATTCACTCTGAGAGTTTCAGTCCCCGGTCTGCCTCACAGTAGTGCTTTGAGCAGTGCGAGCAGACCAGGTTTTCGTCCAGCCGGTTGCCGCAGGCGCACATCCAGCCGATCTGGCGGGCCGGATTGCCCACCATGAGGGCGTGATCCGGGGCGCCCCGGGTGAGCACGGCCCCGGCGCCGATAAAGGCGTTGGCGCCGATGGTGTACCCGCAGACGATGGTGGCGTTGGCGCCGATCGTGGCGCCCTCCCTGACCAGTGTCGGTCGGAGCTCGTCCATGCGGGAGATGGCGGCCCGGGGATTGAACACGTTGGTGAACACCATCGAGGGCCCGCAGAAGACGTTGTCCTCCAGGGTGATGCCCCTGTAGACCGAGACGTTGTTCTGGATCTTGCACCCGTCGCCCACCACGGCCTCGGGACCGATCACCACGTTCTGCCCGATGTTGCAGTTGCGCCCGATGCGTGAACCCGCCAGGATGTGGCTGAAGTGCCAGATCTTCGTGCCTGCGCCGATGGTGACACCCTCGTCCACGACACTGGAGGGATGCGCAAAATACTGCTTCCCGGATGCGGCCTCCCCGGCCAGGGCGATCTTGCGGCCGCTGGCGTTGAGGGAGTCCTGGCTCGCCTTGAGCACCCTGAGCACCCGGATGCCCTCTTGCGCGTCCGTTCTAGGACACTCGCGCGTGCGGATGCTCTCCAGGAAGTGCTCACATTCCGAGCGCAGGGGTTCGCGGGAATCCACTTCCACGGCCACGGCGTCCTTCTTCTCCGGCACCGGGATGCCATCTTTCCACTGGATGTTGTGCGGATAGAGCAGAAGCTTCTTCTCCCAGGGGGCACTGTCCTTGAATACCGCCATATTGCGGTCGCCCACCACCACCAGCATCTGCTCCTTGAAGGGATGCAGCCACGAGACAAAGACATGGGCCTTTAGCCCGCTGGCAAACTCCAGGTGCGTGGTGGTGACATCGGCGATCTTCTTGTGCAGGTAGTTGCCGCCGGTAGCCATGACCGTCTCGGGCTCCTCCCCGGCCAGGGCCAGGATCATGGAGATGTCATGCGGGGCGAAGCTCCACAGGATGTCCTCCTCACGCCGGATCTTGCCGAAGCTGAGCCGGTTGGAATAGATGTAGTGGATGCGGCCCAAGGACCCCTCGCCGATCAGCGTTTTGAGCTTGAGGAAGACGGGGTGGTACTGCAGGAGGTGGCCCACCATGAGGATGCGCCCCCCTTCACGGGCGATGTCCCGCAGCTGACAGGCCTCGTCCACATCCAGCGCCAGCGGCTTCTCCACGAACACGTCCTTGCCGCTCAGGAGCGCCTCGCGCGCCAGGCTGAAGTGCATGGCGGCCGGGGCCGCGATCACCACCCCCCGGATGTCCGCATCCAGTACCTTCTCGAAGCTGGTCGTGCAGCACACCTCGGGATACTGCTCGCGAAAGGGTGCCAGCACGGACTCGCTCGCATCACAGACCATCCGCAGTGCTCCGGCCTCGGCATAGTTACGGATCAGGTTGCGCCCCCAATAACCGGCACCGGCCACGGCGATGCCGATATCATGCATGTCTTCATTCAATTTGATTTCCCTCACTCTCTCCCGTTGTCAGGAAAAACCGTTTGAGTTACCCGATGGTGTCCCTTCCAAGCTGAGCGATAGCATCATTGATCAAGTGTGGCAACGAACCCTTTTTCCCACCTGAAATATGCACCTGTTGCCTGCCAGATCATGGGTATGAACCCCGGGGCAAGCCTGGTCAATTTCCCGCCTTAACGGAAATAAGGGAATGCGAACCCATCCATGGCGCATAAAGACAACGGTACCGTGCGGCTCAAGTCGTTTCAGATTCCCAGGTATTGGTACTAAAAGATTACGCATCACCTTTGTCTGACAAAAGGATTTTCAACAAGAACACCTTCGATCCTTTGGCCATGATTCAAATCCTCAGTGAGAATCTTGTCGACCTTTGCCCGGCAAGCAGAAGCAACAATCATTGCATCCCAAAAAGATAAGAGATGCCTTTCTTCAATCTCGGAGGCCCTGATCACAATATCAGGTTCATTCACCTCAACATGCCATGCCAAATAATTCTCAATGATTCCCCTGGCACGGGCCTGAGGGAGGGGCTTCTTTATTTTTCTGGTAACATTAACATAGAACTCCTGCAATACTTGCGTGCTGATAACGCCGTTTTCATTTTCCCATAAATCTTCAATGAGAACGGCGGCAATATCATGCCGGGAACCTGCATCTAAATCATGAGCATATATCAAAATATTTGTATCGACAAAAATTTTATCTTTCATGCAGATCTTCTCTTGAAGCGGTTATCGTCCCTCCGAGATGGTATCCGCTTCTTAAATCGGAAATCGCCCTTTTCTTGGCAACTGCATACTGTTCTGTGGATTCAACAATCTTTATCAATTCCTGGCTGAGCATATGACTGACAGAGGAATGCCTCGTTGCAGAAATAATTTTTGCCTTTCGGATTAAATCCTTGTCCAGGCTCAAGGTAATGTTCTGTTTCATGGCCTTCCTCCATCAATGTATCCACGTATCATACGTGTACCATACATGGACCAGACGGGCAAGCACCTCAGAAGAGACCAAGGCCCGGCGACGTGACACCGTCACTTCCCGGCGGCCGTGACGATATAGTCCTGCTCCTCCTCGCTGAGATAGGGGTGCATGGGAAGGCTGAAGATTTTTAAGGCCACCTGCTCGGAGACCGGGAAATCCCCCTGGTGATAGCCGAGATAGGCATACCCCTGCTGCAGATGCAGTGGCAGGGGATAATAGACGGCCGTGGGTACGCCCGCCTCCTTGAGCCGCTGCATGGCGGCACCCCGGTCCTGACTCAGGACCGAATACTGGGCCCATACCGAACGCAGGCCCGGCAGGACCTGTGGAGCGGTGAAGCCCTGCGCGCGGGAGAACCTCTCTGTATAGCGCCGCGCCACCTCGTCCCGCAGCTCGACCTCCTCGGGGAAGATCTCGAACTTGGCCAGCAGGATGGCCGCCTGCAAAGTGTCGCAACGACCGTTGAGGCCGATGCGGATATTGTCGTACTTGTCCGAACCCTTTCCGTGCACCCGGATGGAATTGAGCCTGTCCGCCAGCTCATCGCTGGCGGTGAAGATCATGCCGGCATCGCCGTAGCAGCCCAGCGGCTTGGCGGGGAAGAACGAGGTGGCCGCCATGTCGGCCAGGGCGCAGGCCCGCTTCCCATGATGCAGCGCCCCGAAGGACTGGGCCGCATCCTCAATCACGGACAGGCCCTCGGCCTTAGCCAGGGCCATGATGGCCCCGTAATCGGCCGTCTGCCCGAACAGATCCACGGCGATCACCCCGCGCGGGGTGAGCCGCTCCGCACCTTCAGGCAGGGGATATGCGGAGCTGTCCCCATCTCTGAGGGCGTGGATGGCCCTCTCCAGCTGCCTGGGATCCAGATTGAAGGTCACAGGATCGATGTCCACGAAAACCGGGGTCGCCCCCAGGAGCGCAATGACCTCGGCCGTGGCCACGAAGGTGAAGGGCGTCGTGAAGATCGCATCCCCCGGGCCCACGCCGTAGGCCATGAGCGCCATCAAGAGGGCATCCGTGCCGGAGGAACAGGCCACGGCGTGCCGGACGCCGGCGTAATCCCCCAGACGCTCCTCGAGCTCCCGGATCTCGGGGCCCATGATGTACTGGCCATGCGCAAGCACCTTCTGGATCCTTTCCATCAGGGTCGCATAGATACGCTGCTGCTGCCGCTCAAGATCGATAAAAGGAATCTTCATTTAGTTTCCCATTCTCCCTGTGTGTATTTTAGGTCTCACGAACAAGGCTCCGCCAGGCAAGGTGTCAGAATGATGGGTTATTATCCTCCCCATACCTGCATGGACCCTCCATCGAATTATGAAGGGTCATACTCTATTAATATCAACAAATCAAGGAATTGAACCCCCGCTCC
>CAZUDI010000003.1:5848-25300 GCA_964618975.1 uncultured Bacteriovoracaceae bacterium
GCATAGTAATATTGTGGTTCCTTCACAGATCAACCGATAGTTTTCACATTTTATTTCTTCATCCATCCGGCAGCCCGACATCACGACCCTTTTCCTGCAGCCTCGAGTCAAAAAGAGCTCTTGGGACCATCGACGGTCGGATATTCAACGAAACCAGAGGCCCGCCAGCTTGTCTCCCGCCTCCGCAGGGGTACCGTGACGTGCCCCTGCCGCGGCACAGGCTCCCCCGCTCCTGGCAAATCGCCTCACCCGCATATTTTTCAGACAGATGCACCTGATTGATAACCAACGCAACCACCAAGGGCGGCTTGAAATCGCCGCCTTAATGGGCTATGCCGAAAACATGCCAGACAACGGTGCACATCTCATCGGGCTGCTGGCCGACAGCCACGGCGACAACCGCCGGCTGGCCTGTGCTCTCAGCACCCTGGAAGAGGCCGGGGCCGGATGTCTGGTGCACCTCGGGGACATCTGCGACTCGCTTACCCCCGCCGCATTCGAGGAATCCATGCAGCTGCTAAGGGCCCACGAGGTTCAGGCCGTACTGGGGAACAATGAATACAGCCTGCTGAACGACTCGCAGGCAGGCAGCCTCAGTCCTGCAGCCCTGGGCTATCTGAGAAGCCTGCCCTATACCCGGCGCCACGGGGAGCTGTGGTTCACCCACTCGATCCCCTTCGCCTGGCCGGCCGCCACACGCCGACCGATCTCAGAGTATCTGGGATACCTTGCCCGGCAGGAACAGACACCCTTTCGCGTCCTCTTCCGGGGACACTCCCACAGCGCATCCCTGATCCGAATCGCGGGCGGCAGTGCAATGGAGTGGACCATCAGCGCACCTGCGCCTGTCGCCCTGGATCCACACGCACACTATATTGTCACCGTGGGTGCCGTGGAAGACGGCCTCTGCGCCCTCTTCGATACCCGAAGATGCGAGCTGCAACTCATCGACGTGCGCTAGGGGCACATCACATATCTCCCGGGGCCCGTAACCCCTTGCCCAATTAGCTTGAGGAATCGCCTGCGATTTTCGTCCCCTCAGACAAGGAGGTCGGGGAGGATTCCTCCTCCGGAAGCCTTAAGTGACCATGTCATCCACACCGCCTTGATGCCACAAGGAGGAAGGAAATTCGACCCCCAGGCCATTAAACGACAGATTCAGCTTGCCTGCCCTCAGACATAGTCCGCCCGGACCAGATCCATGTCGAGTGGCTCGCACTTGTCCCCGTCTCGGTAGAGGCTCAAGGCCTGCTGGGGGCAGTGTTCCACGCACAGTTCGCAGCCCATGCAGACATCCCTGTCGTAGACCCAGGCGCCGCCGACCAGCCTCATCGCCTGGAACTGACAGTAAGAAGCGCAGGTGCCGCAGTTCTGGCACAAGGCCGCTTCCCGCCGTACCGAATACCCGGAAGCGGCGGTCATGGAGAGGCTGCCCTTGAAACGCCGGGCGAGCTGCGTGGCCTTCAGGCTCACACAGCTGTCGATGTGGCAGTTGCAGATCACCCCCGAGGAACCGCCCGTGGCCACCTTGAAGAAGGCCTGCGTAAGGTAGCCCTTCTCCCTGAAGGCCCTGATCAACTCCAGGGCCTCGGCCTGGCTGATGCGGCGGGCGTGGTACTTGGACCCGCAGCGGTCCAGCCAGAACTTTGAGGTCTTCCGGCCCACGCTGATGCAGGAATTGACGGACCACTCCGGCGCCCCCAGGGCGAGCTTGCAGGGACAGTCCATCACGGCGATGTAGTCGGGCTCTTCGAAGAGGATCTTATAGGCGTATCTAAAGGGTACGATACGCTTGTTCCTTTCGGAGACGGCCATCACGTCCTCATCCAGGCTGAAGATCTTCTCGGTGTCTTCAGAGGAGAGGATCTTGGCATGGTAGCGGTCAAAGGCGGTCTTCAGCACCGGGGAGAAGGGCTTGAACCAGGAGAGGTAGTTCGACAGAAAACTGAAGAGCAGGTAGACAACCTTAACATATGGATAGTAGAAGGCGAAATAGATATAGTTATGGATCGCCCGGTCTATCCGCCACCCGTGCTTGCCCATCAGGGCCCTGGTCGACTTCCGCATATTCCCCTCCTCCCTCAATACCTCGATGAACAAATCGAGGCTTAAATATAGCCGATTCTTGCGACATGCCGATTCACAATCCAGTGAACGTCAGACTCCCCCATAAGACTCGCATGCAACTGCACTTTTATGATTGATTGCTTTAGTCGCTCCTGCTCGCCCCCCCGATATGTGCGGCTTAAGGGGTGCCAGGACCAGCCCTGGGATTCATGTCCCTGGATGATGGCACCGCCCATGCAGTCTATCGTCATCTATCGCATCCATGTGCACCGACGCACCGAGGAAATCCCCGTTGGACTCGTTGCGGAGCACTTTCTTGCCCCATGCCGTCCAGGCTTTACCCCCGCACGCCGCGCGTCACTCACGCCTCCAGACCCGTCTGCGCTCGTTATTCCCGTTATAACCCTTTTGTAACATCCCTATCAACGGTATGCGCATCAACACGCCCCCGCCGTGAGTTTGCGCACATCCAGTGGCAGGCCTTTGCCCTCATCCAGGTGCAGGCTCCTGGCCCCATGAGGACATTTGGACACACAGATACCACAGCCCATACACCTGTCCCGGATAACGCCGGACTTACCATCGTGCATCTCGATGGCATCAAAGGGACACCATTGTATGGCCGTCTGGCAGCCCTGGCAGGCAGCGGCATCCACCCTGGCCATATATCCGGAGGGGGCCAGCTGATCGATGCCCATATTCATCATCTCGAAGCCCAGGCAGCAACAGGGGCAGCAGTTGCAGATGACATAGAACCGGTCCTTGATGCAGTCCTTGAACCAGGCATTGTGCACCAGACCCTGCGCATGGAATTCCTCCAGGAGCTCGAGGGCCTCAGCCCGACTCACCCGGCGGCTTTCCTCCGGCTGGTGCTGCATGAGGAAGTTCGTCAGCACCGGTTCACCGATCAGGATACAGGTATGATAGGGAGGTTTGGCCAACTTGCAGGGCTCTGCCTTCCTGGTCTTGCAGCCGCAGCGGGTCAGGACGAAATCGAGGTTCTCGGCGTTGATCATGATTTCCCGGGCCCGGGTATAGGGAATGATCTTCTTCCCCAGATCGGTCAGCGGGATGTCCCGGTCTATCTCGATAATGGCCCGGGCCAGCTCGTGCGGCAGGACCTTGCCGTGATACGTGTTCATGAGCCAGTCCTTGAACCCCGGTCCGGCATACCGGGCCATAAGGCTGATGAACTTGATGTACTGCGGGATCCAGCGGCCGTAAAAGATCCCGTTGAAACCCTCGCCCTTGAGCAGGCGTTTGATCCCGACCCAGCGCAGGGCCGGCAGTGTCGAGGGCAGTAGGATATGCCCGCGCTCGATCCACATGAGCAGTCCCAGCAAAGCCGTAACAATAACGTAGCGCAACTTCAAGATATGTTTCATCGCCTATCCTTTATTTTTGAATTTCCTCTACCCAAAAGCGGACAGCCGCAAAGGATGGCCTGGCGGCCACCCTTTGCGGCTCCTGGCCCGAATCAATTATTCAATTGCTGGTCCAAATGCCTGGATAAACGCTTGCCCAGCGAGACGGCGGTCCAGACCACCGGAAGGCCCAGGGATTCGGGCACGACGCTGGCATCACAGCAGTAGAGGTTATCCAGGCGGGTTTTTAGATTGGTGTCCACCACCTCGCCGATACGGCAGCAGGCCGAGGGATGGGCCCCGGAGGGTGCCAGTTCCATGATGGAATCATCCCTGGCTCCAGCGCGCTTGAAGACCTTGCGGACGATGTCCGCACCCTTCTTCAGCCGTTTCCTGTCCTGCGCGGTGGGAACCTTGGAACAGGTGTAGAGATGGTTATCCGGGAAGATCTCCCCCTGGAGCTCGTCCTGAACCTTGACCATGATGCCCGTGCACTTGAAGGCGTTTCTTATCCAAGGCAGGGCCATGGGCCCCTTGAAGGCGAGCATGGCTCCCAGCATGGACCAGTTCGGAAAGACGGGCAGTAAGATAAGGCCGTCGGAATCATAGTGCTCCAGCGTGCCGACGGCCATGGGCTGCTCATGCACAGTATCCATGCCGGGGATGACGCCACCGATGAACTGAAGCCAGTCGCAGGCGAAGGTCCGCCCCGCTTCCGATAGTCCGGCACGGCGGAGAATTCCCACATTAGACATACCGGTGGAGAGGACGATCTTTTTACCGAAGTACTGTACCTTCCTGCCCAGGTGGAAGCCCTCCACCCCCACGGCCTTGTCGTCGGACTTGATGACGTTGGTGACCTTGGTGTTGCAGATCACATCGGCACCGTGGCGCATGGCATCGTCAGCAAAGATACGCGCCGACCATTTGGCATTGCGCGGGCAGCCGAGCATACAGTCGGCGCAGTTCGGTACGCAGCGGCTGGCATCCACAAAGCGTTCGACCCTGGTCCAGTTATAACCGATATCGTTCGCGGCCTCGAGCAGTCGCAGGTTGGTCTTGCCGACCAGGACATCCGGGAGGACATCGATCCACATCTCGCCCTTGGCCTCATCGGCCTCAGAAGAAAGGTCAATGCCGACCTTGTCGAAAATCTTCTTGGGCGGACGCACGGCCGCGCCACAGGAAATGACCGAGGCCCCACCGTAGCAGGAAGCCGCCATGACGACATTGACCTGCTTGCTCATGATCAATGGATCCCACTGCATCAGCATCGCAAGTGAAGCCGTATTCCCCAGGGCCTTCCAGTTCCAGCCGCGCTCCAGCAACAGGACCTTTTTGCCCTTGCGGCTCATCTCACGGGCCACCGTGGCTCCACCCGGCCCGGAACCAGCGACGATGACATCATATTCCTTCTGCATTCCAAGACCTCCTGGCATCTTGATTTTATATTGATACTACCTAAGCCATCGCACGACGCGGGGCTGTCAATACGCGAACGGCCATCTGACCAAGTCGATATCCAGCAGCAGCGATTCGGCCTCGTCGATGTAGGAAAGAAAAAGATGTCGTTGTGGAGAGACCGATCGAGCCGCCAACCATGATTCTTCATCACAATCCAGGTCGATTCTTTTATTTACCTGGCCTCCTTTTGATCTGAAAATTCAAAGCATGGCATCGTTACAACAGACCTGACGCGTCAGGTCTGTTGTAACTGACTGAATATAGCAGTCCCGTGCGGCCTGTCAACCCCAATATCACCCGGGCCACCCCCTCACGCGACCCAAGGCATGGATATAAGCCCCGGGTCACGCCAGGGAATTACTCCCGTCCGCACGCGGCGGCGAATGCGTGGGGTCGATAAATACCCTTTCTTGATGCATTCCGGCATGATAGGATACCTTCATCTTGTACTTCAGGTGGTCGTGACATGAAGGCGACATTACGCAAACAACAGATCCTCGAATGTGCCCGCAGACTATTTTCCCGGAAGGGCTATTACGAGACCCATGTGGAAAGCATCCTGCGTGAGGCCGGGATCGGCAAGGGAACCTTCTACCAGTACTTCCGCAACAAGGAAGACCTGTTCGTGGCCCTGCTGAGCGCCTTTCTGGACGAGTGGGAGGCGGCAGTCCTCGCCGCTTCACCGGCTGGGATCAACGACGACCTGGAGGCCTACTACCGGGGCTTCATCAGACGCTCGCTGATATTCTTCCGTGACAACGAGGACCTCTGTAATATCTACCTGCGTATCGGCCCCGGTATCAGCGCGGCCTTCGAGCCGCTGATCGCTCGCTTCGAGACGCGCATGGTCGCGTACGTCACGGATGCCCTGAGGCTTGGCATGTGTTCGGGCTTCTTCCGGCAGGACTTCGACAGTGAACTGGTGGCCAACCTCCTGGTGGGCGGGTTCCTCAGGCTCGATTACTACTATTTCCTTTTCAAGAAAGACACCCCCGACATCGAGGCCATGACCGCGCAGTTCCTCGACTTCGTCCGGCGGGGAATCGGCGCCTGATGACCTTAAGGCGCTTCCTGCCCACCCTTCGTGCGGGGACAGCCAGGGATCAGACTCCTGCCCGCGCCCTGGCAGGTCGCCCCCCGCGACAGCGGCATCCCCGGCGTCCCCGGAGAGGGTCATGGACGGTGGAATTGGCCGAACCTGCGCTTATGGACCGTCCCGGGCATCGCTGCGCTTAGGGGAAATGATAAAAAATAGGGGTATTGCCATT
Organism: uncultured Bacteriovoracaceae bacterium; assembly: GCA_964618975.1. Classification (GTDB taxonomy): domain Bacteria; phylum Desulfobacterota; class Desulfomonilia; order UBA1062; family UBA1062; genus CAZUDI01. The sequence continues at coordinate 12,012 of CAZUDI010000003.1, forward strand.
AAACGGAGAGCATGTTTATGCCTTTAAGCGGCAACACCCCTAAAGATGAAATGTGTCCCAAAATCATTGTCCTCTCTAGCACGGCCTTCCTTGCCCGGAAGGTCCCGCACGAGAGGATCTTCTCCCTTCAGGTGGCAAATCCCCGCACGGGCATCTCCACCACCGAGAGGTCCTCGCTGCGGATGGCAGCGACCGTCCCGTAGATCTCGGGCAGAACATTCTTGATGAAATAGCGACCCGTCAGGATCTTGCCCGCGTAAAAGGCCGCATCCCGGTTTTCTGCCACAAAGGCATCCCGGGCCTTTATGTCGGAGGCGTCCACCCCCCTGTGGCGACTCAGGGCCTCCAGGCGCTCGCGGGCCACGCCCGCCTCCCAGAGCAGCAACCAGGCCGCGAGCACCTTGCCCATCAACATCAGGAAGGGGTAGGCCTGGCTGACCGGGACGAGGAAACGGCCCTCCCGGCCGCACTGGCCGAAGAAGAGTGCCATCTCGCCCAGGGCACCGACCCCCTGCTGCACGTCGGAAGCCAGGTCCGCGAGCCCCGGGGCACCCTTGTAGCGCTCGATGACGGCCTGCATCTCCCCCAGAAGATTCATGAAATAGGCCCCCTTCTGCATGCCCAGCTTCCTTCCGACGAGATCGAGGGCCTGGATGCCGTTGGCCCCCTCGTAGATGGAGGCGATCTTCACGTCGCGCAGGAACTGCTCCACGGGGTATTCGGCGCAGTAGCCGTAACCCCCGTAGACCTGCATGGCCGTCTCGCAGACCCGAAAGCCCATATCCGAGCAGTAGGCCTTGCATACCGGGGTCAGCACCTCCAGCAAACCTCCCCACTTGACCTTCCCGTCCTCGTCCGGGCTGATGCGCTGCCGGTCCACGCACCAGGAGGCGTAGTACAGAAGCGCCCGCATGGCCTCCACGTGCGCCTTCATCCACATAAGCATGCGCCGGACGTCGGGGTGTTCGATGATGGGCACCCTCGGGGCCTCCGGGTCCTTGAGATCCATCAGTGACGAACCCTGGAGACGCTCCTTGGCATAGCCCAGGGCATGCAGGTAGGCGATGGAGCCGTAGCCGAGCCCCTGCATGGCCGTGCCGATGCGGGCCTCGTTCATGAGCTGGAACATGACCCGCATGCCCTGGCGCTCCTCTCCCAGCAGCTCGGCATAGCACTCGCCGTTGTCACCGAAGTTCACCAGACAGGTGGCGCTGCCATGGATCCCGAGCTTCTCCTCGATCTTCGTGACCTTGAGGTCGTTGAGCCTTCCCGGTCCTCCGTCGCCGTTGGGCACATACTTGGGCACCAGGAAGATGGAGATGCCCCCCGTACCGGCGGGGTCGCCTTCGATGCGGGCCAGCACCGGATTGATGACATTCTCGGTCAGATCCTGGTCGGCGCTGGTGTTGAACTGTTTGGTCCCCTGGATGCGGAAGCTGCCGTCGGGCATGCGCCGGGCGCGGGTGCTCAGATTGCCCACATCCGTGCCCGCGCCGGGCTCGGTGAGCGCCATGGCCCCGCCCCACTGCCCGGAGAGCATCTTGTCCAGGTAGCGCTCCTTCTGCTGCGGGGTCCCGTAGACCTCCACCAGATGCGCCGCGCCCTCGCCCAGCCCGGGATAGATGGAAAAGGCGGCATTGTGCGAGAACCAGTCGTGGGCGGCGGTCCTGATACAGGCCGGCAGTCCCTGACCACCGATCTCCGGCGCAAAGCACATGGCATTCCAGCCGCCCTCGCAGTAGAGCCGGTAGGCCCGGTGGAAACTCGCCGGCACCTTCACCTGCCCGTCCTCCAACCGGCAGCCTTCGCGGTCGCCCGTCTGGAGCACGGGCAGGATCTCCTCCGTGGCGAACTTCTGCGCCTCACTCAGGATCATGTCGAAGACATCCCGCGAAAAGTCCGCAAAGGGCTCTGCCTCGCACAGGCTTTCCACCCCCAGCAGCTCGTGGAGCACAAACTGCTGATCCCTCTCATCCAGAATGACACTGGCCATACCCTTCCTCCCTCAATCTTACTTATGCTGATGCCCGCCTGAGCTGCCAGGTTCCCTGAACCAGGCAGCACACCTGGCCGGAGGCGTCCCTGAGCTCGAGGTCCATGTCCCAGTCCGCCTTGCCGTGGGCCTCGGCTTCCCGGGCCAGGGACCGCACCTGATCGGCGCCCAGCTCCACCTCCAGGGTCACGTCACTGCGGGCCGGTCTCAGATAGCGGATATGAACCTCCTTCACGATGGGGATGAAGCGGGTGTAATCAAACGAGGCCCCGAAGATGACCCCTCCCGAGAACTCCGCCAGGGTGAAGAGCGAGCCGGCATAGACCGTGCCGATATGGTTGGTGTTCTGGCCCAGCGGCAGCCGCAGGCGCGCGTAACGCTCACGCAGCGCCACGATGCGGATGCCCATCCTGGCGATGACGGGGATCGTGTTCTCCATCAGGGGCACAAGTTCGGCGTAGCGCTCGTCAATCACGCTCCATCCTCCTCAAAATCAGGGGTTAGATCCCCCAGTCAGGTACGGGACTCCCTTCGACGCCGCAGGCCTCCGCGAATCCGCCCCCTAGCAAGTCAGGGGAATGAACCCCAGGGCAAGCCCTGGCCCCGCCTTGATGCCGCCAGCGGCAAGGGGACTCGACCCACAGCGATCAAGAGGTCAGGTCCTGTCTTGCCTCAAGAGACGCCCCCCGGCCCTCTCCGGGGTCGCCTCTGGTTCCTGCCCCCTAAACGAATCGTCAGGAAACCAGGCTGGCAAACTCCCCGAAGATCTCATTGAGCTGACCCATGGCCTTGGCGCCCTCCAGACTCATGATGCGCCCCCAGTTGTCACGCACGTCCTCCGGGCTGGGCACGCCCGTACCGTTGGAGAGGATGGCGCCCGGGCCCACTACCAGGGCCGCCCGGCTGTAGTAACCCAGGGTGGCATTGATGATTGCGCCTGAATCCCGGCACTCCTCGGAACAGAGATAGAGTACGGCCGGGGTCACGAAATCGGGCTTCATCTTCGCGAAGAACTCGGGCGGCAGTACGTCCTCGGTGAGCCGCGACCCGGCGATGGGCGCCACGGCGTTGATGGTGATGTTGTACTTGGCGCCTTCGAGCTTGAGCACATTCATGAGACCGATCAGCCCCATCTTGGCCGCCCCGTAGTTGCTCTGGCCGAAGTTGCCCAGCAGCCCGGCGTGCGAGGTGGTCATGACGATGCGGCCATAGCCGTTTTCGCGCATGTTGGCGAAGGCTGGCCGACTGACGCAGAAGGCCCCGCGCAGATGCACCGCCATGACCGCGTCCCAGTTCTCCTCGTCCATCTTGACGAAACTCTTGTCACGTAGGATCCCGGCGTTGTTCACGAGGATATCCACCTTGCCGAAGGCCTCCACGGCGGCCCGGACGATATTTTCCCCGCCCTCGACCGTGGCCACGTTGTCATAGTTGGGCACGGCCTCGCCGCCCAGGGCCTTGATCTCGGCCACCACCTTGTTGGCGGCCGCGTCGTCGTGCCCCACCCCGTCGCGCGTTCCGCCCAGATCGTTCACCACGACCTTGGCGCCCCGGCGGGCGAACTCCAGGGCGTGCTGCCGGCCCAGGCCGGCACCGGCACCCGTAATGATGGCCACTCTGCCTGCAAAATTAATGTTTGACATGGGTTATAACCTCCTTATTGTTATATATTTTATGACATTTATGTGCCACCATTGGGGATCCGGCGGCGCACATCTCACTGGGCGCGAACCCGCCCCACTTCCCCTCGGGCATCAAGATTTGCGGGTCTTTCAGATCCTGGTCGGCAGGTTGGCCAAGACATGTCCGGTCACCTTGATATCGCCGTTCTCGTCGAGGGCCACCAGTTCGCAGGCCACAAGGTGCTCGTCGCCCGAGTTCTGCTTTTCCACCACCTTGCCGGTGATGGTGATGGTGTTGCCCGGTCTGGTCATGCCGGAGAAACGCACGCCGAACTTCTTCAGGTACTTGCGCGGCAGCCAGTCCGTTATGGCCTGCCCCATGAAACCCATGATGAGCATGCCGTGCGCGATGACCCCGTCCATGCCTACGGCCTTGGCGAAGTCGTCGTCCGTATGCAGGGGGTTGAAGTCACCCGAGGCCCCGGCATACATCACGTGCTGCAGCTTCTGCACCGGTCCCTTGACCAGTGGGGGCATCTCGTCGCCCACCTTGATATCCTCGTAATAGATCTCCATGTATGCCCCCCCTATTTGCGCTCCACGATCCCGATCCTCTGCCGGGCCGCCTTCTCGCCCTTCTGGTTGGTGTAAAGGATCTCGATCGTGACGATATCCATCTTGCGGCCCGACTTGCTGGTCTTCTCCTCGATGGCGGTGACCCTGGGAATCCCGGTGAGCTCATCCCCGGCACAAATCGGCCGGTAGTACTCGTATTCCTCCTCACCATGCAGCACCATGGCGAAGTTGATCCCCAAGTCCCCGATGGCCCCCGCCATGGAGCCGCACCACATCACGGGCACGGTCAGAAACGTGGGCGGCACCGGACAGTCGTCGTAGCCCGCCGCCCTGGCGGCCTGTGGATCGACATAGATCGCATTGGTATCCCCGATGGCCCCGGCGAGCTCGCGGATCTTGCCCCTTTCGACCTGCCAGTGCATGGCAGGATACTGCTTTCCGACCTTTAGCTTGTCCGCCATGGAGCACCTCCTAGACGTCATGCCGGCCGATGATGGCCACCGAGCAGACGTTCATCATGGGAAAGCCGCCCAGATTGTGGGTAAGCCCGATCTTGGGGTCCTTGAGCTGCCGCTCCCCAGCGCGCCCCAGGAGCTGCAGGTACATCTCGTAGAGCATGCGCAGGCCCGAGGCCCCGATGGGGTGCCCGAAACACTTCAGACCCCCGTCCACCTGGCAGGGCACCCCGCCGCCATCGATGTCGTAGAAACCGTCCATTATATCCCGGGGCGCCTGGCCCCGCTCGGAGATGTGCAGGTCCTCCATGGTCACGAGCTCGGTGATGGAAAAGCAGTCGTGCACCTCCATCATGCTGATCTCGCTGCGCGGATCCCTGATGCCGGCCTCCTTGTAGGCCGCCGTGCTGGCCCGGGAGGCCGTGACGAAGTGGGCGCGGTCCCAGTTGTTGAACTGAAACTCCTCCCCGTTGCTCAGCGAAAGCTGCAGGGCCTTGACCGTGACATAGTCCTTTTTGCCCAAGCTCTTGGCGATCTCGGGGGTGGTCACGATGGCGCAGGCCGATCCGTCGCTCACCCCGCAACAGTCGAACAGCCCCAGGGGGTGGGCGATGACGGGGGCATTGAGCACCTGATCCTCGGTCACGGGCTTGCGCAGATGCGCCTTGGGGTTGCGGGAACCGTTGGCATGGCTCTTCACCGAGACGTGTGCCATGGCGCGCTTGACCTCGGCCATGTCGAACCCGTACCTGGCCGCATAGCCGCTGGCCAGCATGGCGAAGCCGCCCGGCGCGGTCATATTGGGGAAGAACAGCGCGGTCAGCGTCCCCATAGCCGAGCTGAACTCGGGCAGCCCCCCGTAGCCAATGTCCTTGAGTTTCTCCACCCCGATGGCCAGGGCGATATCATAGGCCCCCGAGGCCACGCCATAGACCGCGCCCCGGAAGGCCTCGGTGCCGCTGGCGCAGAAATTCTCCACGCGCGTGACCGAGATGTTCGGCAGCCGCAACGAGAGCGATGCCGGCAGGGCGCTCTTGCCCACACTGATCTCGTCGAAACAGGTACCGAGCCAGGCCGCCTCGATGCGCCCCTTTTCGATGCCCGCATCCGCGATGGCCTCCTGGAAGGCCTCCACCATCAATTCGTCCGCCCCGGCATCCCAGCGCTCCCCGAAACGAGTGCAGCCCATACCGATGATCGCCACCTTGTCTCTGATCCCGCTGGCCATTTAAGCACCTCCTCCCAGCACGGGGACGGCCTTCCAGAAATAGCCCGTGAATCCCCGCTGCTCGTCATAGTGTCGCTTCCTGAAGGACAGCTTCACCTTCTGCCCCACCTGCACCTGACTCAGGTCGCAGTCGGTGAAATCCAGCAGGATGCGTCCGCCGCCGTCAAAGCCCACCATTCCGTAGACCGCCGGCGGATCGACGGAGGCTGCCAGCATGTCACCGGTGAACATGAGGATCTCGCCCTTGAGACCGGCGAACTCGTATTCCGAGAAGTCGTGCGTGGCATGGCACTCCGGATTCACACACATGGAGGTGGGCGGGTATTGCGGGGTGCCGCAGCGGTTGCACTGCGCTCCCACCAGGCCCATGATCATTCGGCGATTGCGCCACAGGACCGTCAGCGAGGTGTTCGGATTGGCCTCGCCCCGGATGCCCAAGTCGGCCGTGATCAGGTCCCTGAACTTGGAAAACTTCTGATAGCTGATCATCTCGGTGCGGTTGGCCAGCGACCCGGCGATGCCCTGCCGGGGAGAGAGCTCCTTGATCTTGGGCGTCACCGTGAAGGCCAGCACGTCGCATCCCTGACCGAAGCTCGCCATCAGGATCCGGTCGCCCGGGGCGGCCGTCTCCAGAGAAGCCGCCAGCATGACCAGTGGGTGCGCGGTGCCGGTGTCGCCGCAGAGGGCATGCAGGTTGTCCTGTACCCTGGAGGGGTCGATCCCCAGACTTTTGGCGATGGCGCGATGCGTACCGGTGAAGTAGCACGGGTAGATCACCTTGTCGAAGTCCCCGATCGCCATGCCGCTCTTGGCCAGGAAGCCCCTGATGGCCTCGGGAATGATCTTTCCGTAGCCCTCGTCACGCACCCAGCGCTCCTCCCAGCCATAGTCGAATTCCTTGCCCGAACCGCGGTAGTGGTCCACAAAATCACAGCTCATGGAAAAGGCCCCTGTGAACTCGGCGATGACTCCCTCCTGCCCGATGAGCACGGCCGCCGCCCCGTCGCCGTAGAACATCTCCAGCATGGTGGCCATTTTGGTCCCGCGCTGGTCGGAGGCCGCCACCAGGACGTTGCGCTTGCTGCCGGACTGGACCGCCTCTAAGGCCGCGATCATGGCCGTGGTCCCGGACTTCAGGCTCGAACTGAAGTCGATGCCCGCAAAGCCCTTTTCGTTCAGATTCAGCGCCGTGGAAAGGATGCCGGCGTTGAGTCGGTCGTCGTACGGCAGCGTGGTGGAGGACAGATAGACCCCGTCCACGTCCGCACGCTCCTGACCGATCAGACAATCCTGGGACGCGGCCACCGCCATGCTGATGGCGTCCTCGTCCCAGTTGGCCACGGCCTTCTCCCCCTGCGCCACGGCCATAATCACGGGGAAATACCAGGCCATATTCTGGACCACCGTCATACGGTTCAGCCGATAGCGGGGGATGTAGCCCCCATACGATACGATTCCTGCCATTGCTGATTCACCTCCTTTAAGCTCAGATATCAATCTCTCCAAAGATCCCCTGGGCCTTCAATGAATCTATCTCCTGCTCCCCATATCCGAGCGAGATCAGGATCTCCCGCGTGTGGCACCCCAGCTCGGTGCCCGTGTGCCGATATTGGGGCCTGAAGCCCGAAAACTTGATAGGCTGGGCGATCTGGGGGAGGGTGCCCCCGTTGGGCCCGGGCACATCCACCAACATCTCCCGCGCCTTGACCAGCTCGCTGGAGACGGCGTCGTTAAAGGAGAGCACCGGCTCCACGCAGGCGTCCACCTGCGCGAAGAGCTCCATCCACTCGTCCCGGGTCCTGCCCGCAATCACCTCCGCCACGCGCTCGCGCGCCCGATCGAGACGATCCGGCTGCATGACGCTGCCCTCGATCAGATCCTCAAGCCCCAGGGTCTCACAGAAGGCGGCAAAAAACTGGGGCTCGAGACCGCCGAAGGCAAGGTATTTGCCGTCGGCCGTGCGGTAGAACCCGTAGAGGGATCCGCCATTGAGCACCTCGGTCTCGAAACCCGGCTCATCCTCGCCCGCCAGGGTCTTGATGGCACCTACCGCATGATACGGCAGCATCCCGTCGGTCATGGACACGTCGATGTGCTGGCCTTCCCCGGTCTGCAGGCGGTGGATGAGCGCCGCCAGGATCCCGATCACAGCATTGTTGGAACCGGAGGCCATGTCCGCCACCTGGATGCCCATGGCCACAGGTCCGCCCTCGCGGGTCCCGGAGTAGCTCATGACCCCCGCGAGCGCCAGGTAGTTGATGTCGTGTCCGGCCCGCTCGCGGTAGGGTCCGCTCTGTCCGTAACCCGTCAGCGAACAGTAGATCAGCCCCGGCGCGATCCCGGAGAGACGCTCGTAGGACAGCCCCAGTCTCTCCATGACCCCCGGCCGGAACTGCTCGACCACCACATCAAAGCCCTGCTCCCGCATGAGCCGCTCGATGAGCAGGCGGCCCTGCTCCCTTTTCAGATCGAGGACCAGACAGCGCTTGTTGCGGCCCAGGTAGGCGTGCAGGCAGGAGACCTGGCCCGCAGCATCCACATAGGGGGGCATCATACGCGCCAGGTCCATGCGCGTGGGCGACTCGACCTTGAGCACCTCGGCGCCCAGGTCGGCCAACATGAGGGTCGCCACCGGCCCGGGCAGCAGGGAGGTGAAATCCAGAACCTTGAGTCCTGCCAGCAGCGCGGCCATGGCTACAGCCCCAGGTGCCGGGAAATGATGAGCAGCATGATCTCGGAGGTGCCGGCATAGATGGTCTGCACCCTGGCGTCCCGGAAGGCTCGCGCGATGGGGTACTCCTCCATGTAGCCATAGCCCCCGTGGAACTGCACACACTGGCCCACCACACGGTTGAGCATCTCGCAGATCCAGTATTTGGCCATGGAGGCCTGCTTGACGACCTCGCGTCCCTGCATGTGATCGATGATCAGCTTGTCCAGAAAGGTGCGGCCGATCTCCACCTCGGTGGCCATCTTGGCCAGTTCGAAGGCAATGTACTGGAAGCGGCTGATGGAGCGTCCGAAGGCCTCGCGCGTCTTGGTGTACTCGATCGTCATACGCAGGGCCACTTCCACGCCCGCCTGGGAGCCCATGGCGCACACGATGCGCTCCTGCTGGAGCTTCTCCATCAGGTAGTAAAACCCGCGGCCTTCCTCGCCCAGGAGGTTGGCGGCCGGGACCCGGCAGTCCACAAAGGCCATCTCGGCCGTGTCCTGCGAGTGCAGGCCGATCTTATCGAGCTTGCGGCCCTTTTCGAACCCGGGCGTGCCGTCCTCCACCACGATCAGCGAGATGCCGTTGTAGGGCGAATCCGCCTGCGGATTGGTGACACAGGCCACCACCACCAGGTCACACAGCAGCCCGTTGGAGATGAAGGTCTTCTGCCCGTTGAGGATGTAGTCATCGCCTTCTGGCACCGCGGTGGTGCGCATGGCCGCCAGGTCGGAGCCGGTGCCCGGCTCGGTCATGGCCACGGCCGTGATGATGTCACCGGAAACACAACCGGGCAGCCAGCGCCGCTTCTGCTCCGCATTGCCGAAGGTGGCCAGATAGGGCACCACCACATCGGCGTGCAGCGGGATGAAGAACCCACCGATCCCGGTCTTGGCCAGTTCCTCGCAGATGATCAGGGAGTAGAGAAAATCCGCCCCCACCCCGCCGTACTCCTCGGGCAGCCACGGGCACAGGAAGCCCTGGTCGCCGAACCTCTTCCAGGCCTCCCGGGGCACAATGCCGTCGAGCTCCCACTGGTCGCCGAAGGGGGTGACCTCCTTCTCGAAATAGCGCCTCAGCGACTCGCGGAAGAGCTGGTGCTCTTCGGTATAATACGCATCGAGCAACGCCATACGACCTCCTTTCTCAGTTGATCCATTGCATTAAAAAAAGACAACCCACGTTATCTTCTTGAAATAAGCATACGCTCCCCCAGGGCTGCCTGTCAACATTTTTATGTATGTTTGTATTACATTTATACCTGCTTATGTCTTATGTCGCAGGTTTTTGTGGCGATTTCAGGGTAGCGATCACGCCTGCCGGCGTTCGCCCGGCCCCGTTGGGGATTCTCCCTGGCACAAGCGGGGAGGACCTCCCCGTACCCTCTCCGGAATCCCGTCGGAAAGACGCGGGACATCCCGGCCTGAGAAAAACCATCGACGCGGGCAGAGCTGGATAGAGGCCGGCCTCGTTATTGTTTAAATATGTTTGTATGTTTATCATATATTATTAACTGATGGCTTTACGTATTGACAATTTTTATTGCTATACTATATTATCATATTACCAACCATATCCGCCCCCCCCTGCGAGGACACCCTTGCCACTTGGCGGATGATTGACGGGGCGGCACAGGGCTTGAGTGTCGTGCCGCAAGAGGCACCTTTGATATGTGATCATGCTCTATGAAGGAGGTCGCTGAACGATGCGAGGGCCATTCCGAGGGGTCTTTCCCTATCCGCTTTCCTGGCTGAATGACGGGGCCCAGGAGATTGCGGCCAGCATCGGCCGCTGGGCCGACGAGGAACTCATCGCCCACCGCCTCGAGCACCGGGAGGACCTCGAGCACCAGATGCAGGCCCTGACGGTCCTCTGTCGCACGCTCGGCCTGGACACCTTTGTCTGGTCGCCAGCGGAGGAGGGCTTCGTCTTTCCCGCGGTCTCTTCCACCCTGGTGCGGGTCTATGAGGAGGTCGCCCGCGGCGACCCCGGGGTGGCCTTCATCTCGGCCATGAAGACGGCGCTCATCGCCGCGCTTACCCAGGAGGGGCTCCTGGGAGCGGCAGTCCGGAGTGTGCTGCAGCCCGTCTTCGAGCAGACCCCCCCGGGGCTCATCGCGCTCGTGCTGCCCGGGCTGGGCGATACGGGTCGCCATCCCGGCACGCTGGTTTGGGGCCGCGAGTTGTGCGCCGGGGTGCTTCGCCAGGGCGAGACCTGGGTCCTGAACGCCCGGGGTGTGCGCCCCCTGAACTCGGGTTACAACGCGGGCCTCTATGCCATCGTGGCCACGCTTGAGGAAGGCCTGTGCCTGGCGCTGGTCCCGGCCACAAGCCCGGGCCTGAAGAGAGGCGCCGCTCTCAAGACCACGGGGCTGCATGCAAGCCGCAATGCGGACATCGATCTGGTCGATGTTTCCCTCCCCGACGCGCAGGTCATCCCCCTCGACCCTCAGGCCCATGGGCGCCTTCTGACCTGGATCGACCTGTTTATCGGCGCCATCGCCGTGGGCTCGGCCATGGATGTCTTCCGCATTGTGGGCAACTGGGCCGAGAATCGCATCATCAAGACCGGGGGTCTCCTGAAGGACAACCCCATGGATGCCGCCGTGCTGGCCCAGGTGGCCATGGACATCATGAACACGCGCCTCCTGGTGCACAGCCTGGCCCGGGCTGTGGCCCATCCGGAGGAGTTCGGCCTTGAAGATGCGCACCTGCTCTTCATCCTGTCGGAATCCATCGTCTTCCAGGTTGCGCAGCAGTGCATGCATGCCGTCGACCGGACCATGGAGCTGATGGGGTCGGCCGGCTATGCCAAGGAGTGGAACGTGGAGAAACACTGGCGGGACATCCGGACCCTGATGGTCACGCTCGGGGGGCGGGTGCCCCTGGAGATGGACGTGGCGCGGGCCTTTTACGGCTCCGAGGGCCTCTGACCGGCAGACAGTTGCCGACATAGCCTGCCGACAGAAGAGGAGATACGATGAGGAAATCCGATATCTTCGCCGACCACCGGGCCTATCCTGCGCACCTTGTCCGCACCGTCATCCGCGAGTGGGTGAGCACCTGTGTCATGCCCTACCGCCGGCTCTACGACGATCCCGGGCATGCCGCCGGGCACATCGAGGAGGCACTCAAGGTGCTCATGGTGGACTATGGGCTGCAGAAGGTCTTTATCCCGGCCGAGTTCGGCGGCTGGTCGGTGGGCAATCTGGGGAATCTCGGCACCTATGCCGTGTGCATCTTCGAGGAGATCGCCCGCGGTGATCCCGGCATCGCCATCGCCTTCGGCGCCGGCTTCTGGTGTCTGATGCCCATCGCCTACCGCCCCCACGTCAACCGGCGCCTGTGCCGGGAGTTCGCCCCCTGGTTCACCGCGAAGGACTCTCCCTTTTTCGGGGGATTCTTCATGACCGAGCCCCAGGGCGGCTCCGACATCGAAAACCTCGAGCTGCTGCACGGCCGAACCATCAGGACCACCGCCGTGCGCGACGGCGACGACTGGGTCATCAACGGCCACAAGCTCTGGCCCAGCAACTCCGGCGGGGTGGCCGACCTCCACTGTGTCGTCTGCACCACACGGCCCGGCTCCACGGACGAAGACGACATCGCGCTCATCTATGTACCGGACGACACCCCCGGCGTCACCCAGGGCAACCCATACGAGATGGCCGGCATGTGCGCGGACAAGAACAGCGATGTCTGGTACGACAACGTGCGCGTGCCGTCCTGGTACCGCGCCTGGGGTCCGGGCCGGGACGCCGTGTGCTTCAAGGAGGTCATGGTGATGGGCATGCTGACCGCGGCCTTCAATATCGGGGCCGTGCTGGATGTGTATGAGACCCTCGCTGACTTCTGCGCACGCAAGACCCTCAACGGCCGGCCGCTCAAGGAACACGACGCCATCGCCGCCGAGCTGGCCGAGATCCTGGCCGGGATCGAGGTCTGTCGCATGGCGGTCTACCGCCTGGCCGCCATCCTCGACCGCCCCGACCTCTATGGCCCGCGCTGGTCCCCGGAGGTCATCGCCAAGGCCCGGCTGGTCAAGTTCTTCGTGGCCGACCGCACCCTGGCCGACTGTCAGCGTGCCATGGATATCCTCGGAAACTATGGCGCGGACCGCGAGTGGGACATCGAGAAGCACTGGCGCGATATCAAGATGATCCAGCTGTGGGAAGGCGGCAAGCAACTCTCACAGATCGACGGCATGCGCCCCTTCTTCGACTGCCGGACCCTGTAGGGGATGACCATGCCGACCGAACCCGTCCAAAGCGACCTCGGCCTCCTCGATGCCCTGGCCCGCATCTCGGCCGCCCTGATCCGCAAGCCCGCCTTCAGGAAGACCTGTGGCTCCCTGCTCAGGGGCATCGATCCCCAGGCGGCCCCCGCGCTGGTCAGGACACTCCTGTGGGAGGACGTGGGGCTGGTGCTCGAGGTAGCCGATGCCCTCCCCTCCCTGGTCAATGCCGGCATCTGGACGCTTCGGGAACTCCTCGACCAGATCGGCCGATTCCCCCCCGCCCTGCTGCAGCGCTTCGCCGGGGCCCTGGCAAGCGAAATCGACCGGCAGGGTCTCCACCAGGCCCTGCAGGACCTCGCGGACCTCGGGCAGATGCTGGCCCCGGAATTCACCCGCATACCCGCTTCCTCGCCGCTCCGCCTTGATTTGGATCAACAAAATCACCAACGAATAAAAAAACGGCGAA
>CAZUDI010000003.1:25310-156736 GCA_964618975.1 uncultured Bacteriovoracaceae bacterium
GGAATGAGTGTTACTGTTAATTTTCTAACAGATCAATAAGCTTAATATATGCGCAAACATCCCCCTTCTGATGTAGGGGGATGTTTGATTATCTGAATCAATACTTTTGCTCACTCACGGTTGACCGGCACCGCCAGGGACAGGGGCTTCCCGGGAGAGCGCCCCCCCTTTCCGGCGGATGCCGGTCCCTGGGATAACGGCGCAGAGGGCGGGGTGCTGCGCGAGATCATCCACACCCCGCTTTTCATGGAGATGCTCCGTGACTCCCTGAGTGCGATCGACCCCGACAGCGGCGCGCGCCGGGTCAGGGACCTGCTCTGGGAGGATGTGGGGCTGGCCCTGACCCTCGCGGATGCCCTGCCCGCACTCATCAACAACATAACAGGTGCCCTGGCGGAACTGGCCCGCCAGGCGCTGGGGGCCTTTCCACCCCCGCTCCTGGCCCGCTTGGCGGACAGGATCGCCACCGAAATCGATATGCAGCGCCTCAGGGACCTCGCCCAGGCCCTGAGGTCCTTCTGGGACAAGGCCCCGGAACTGCGGGTTGCGGCTCGCGCCACCCTCAGCGGTCCGGGGGCCGTCTGTGCGGGCCGGGGGCTCAACACCCTGGTGAAGGTCATCGACGAGGCCCAGCGGCGTAACCCGGCCCTCATCTCCGAAATCGTCACCCGGGTGACGGCCCAGATCGACCGGCAGGCCCTCTCCCGGGTCATGCTGTCCTGCAGCCTGGCCGTCCTCGACCAGAGGCCGCGCCTTACCCCCTTTATCCTGCGCCTCCTGGGGGCCAGGATAAAGGGGGCACTGGTGTCACACACCCGCCTCACGAGGAGGAATCCATGAGGGCCGAAACCTGCGGAAACCGGATAACAGGCGCCTCCCCTGAGACAATCACCCCTGAAGCCTCTCGGGGCAGCGACGGGGACGCGATGCAGGACCTCGATTTCATGGGGGTGCTGGCATCCGCACTCGCGCGCTCGCGCGGCGGGCGCCAGGTGGCATCCATCCTGACGAACGACCTGCTGCGGTCCTGGGCCGGCCAGGGCCGGCTCAAGGGCCGGCTGGCCGCCGGGGCCCAGGGCCTCCTCGCGCGGGTGCTCGACCCGCAGGCGGGGCGTCCCCTGGCCGCATCGCCGCTCTGGTCGGACCCGCAGACCTGGCCGGGACTGGCCGCCGCCCTGCCGATCCTCACCAATGCCGCCCTTAAGATCGCCTCCCGCCTGCAGGCTTCTCTGGCGGGTCTGCCCGTGCCGGAACAGGCCGCGCTCCTGGAGGGTCTGCTGGCGAAGATCGACAGCGCCCGCCTGGGCAGCCTCGTCACCAGCCTCTTGCGGCAGGTCACCGACCTGACCCGGGAAGACCCCGCCTTTCTGGCCGAGCTGTTGCGGGGACCCTTCCACGACCTCTACAAGAACATCGACTTCGCAGAGCTGCAGGACATGGCCGAGTCCTCGGGGGAAGCCGTCGTGGCCTGCGCCCGCATGCTCAGCGACACCCTGTGGCTCTATCCGGGCAAGGTGCTGCTGCTGGTGGCCACCCTCGTGTCGCTCAGCAACACCGCCGTGCGCGCCCTGAGGGAATTCCTGCTGGAGATCGGCAAGATCGCCCCTGACCTCTTGACCGAGCTCTTCCTGCCCGTGGCCCAGACCATCGACGGCACGGCCCTGGGGCAGATCACCAACAACCTCGCCGAATGCCTGCGCCAGGTCCATACCGGCAGCCTCTTCTGGTCCGAGGGGGGCCGATCCCGGACCCAGGCGGACCTGGCCCCGGTGCTGCACGCCTTCTTCCAGGTCCTCGACCCGGTCCTCATACGCAAGGCGCATAGCGCCATCGCCGAGGAGAAGGAGGCCCTCCACCGGGCTGCGGCCGAGGCCCAGGGAGCACATCCCGAGCTTCTCCTGGAAAGGATCGCCGCCTTGAGTGCCGTCAAGAATGCCGCCCTCCGCGTACGCCGCAGGCGCCTCGAACTCTTCGCCGATCTGCCTCCTGAAAGGTTCACCCAGGCCGTCTGCGGCACGCTCAGGGACCTGGACACCCAGGAGATCGGCGCGACCATCACGGTGGCGCTCGGGATGCTGAACGCTTTGCAGGCCGAGGACCCGCAGCTGGGGATGCACCTGGCCGGCGGCGTCGTCGCCAGCCTCGATGCCGGCGAGCTCAAGCAGACCGCCGCCTGGCTCGTGCCCGATCTGGCCCGCGCGCTCAAACCGGTGGCCGGGGCGATCCTGCCGCCTCTCATCCAGGGCTTCTGTGAGCTCATGGCCCCGGAGGGAGATCCCGCGGACGAGGATGCGGATGCGCTGGGCGAGGCCCTGGCACGGCTGCGGGACCTCCTGGCCCCGCCAGGAGGTCCCGCATGAGAGCGGAGATCGAAGACGCCCTCGCCACGCCCTGTAACCGCTATGTGCAGGCCTGGAAGGCCCGCGGCAAACGGGTGGTGGGCTACCCCTGCACCTTCGTGCCCGAAGAGGTCCTCTCCGCCGCCGGGCTGCTCCCGGTGCGGCTGAGGGGGGTGGGGGCAGACTCCACCTCCATTGCCGACGCCTACTACGGCCCGGTGATCTGCAGCTTTCCCAAATGCATCCTGCAGCTCGCCGGTGAAGGCGCCTATGCCTTCCTCGACGGGGCGCTGGTGGTCAACGGATGCGACTCCCTGCGCCGCCTGCACGACTGCTGGCGCAAGGCGGACGAGGATATCGCGGGCACCCTTCCGGGGTATTTTTACTACTACGGCGTGCCCCACAAGGTTTCGCCCTATGCCGTAGACTGGCTGCTCAAGGAAAACCGGCGCTTCGTCGCCAGCCTCGAGGAGCACTTCGGGGTCACGCTCACCCTTGAGTCCCTGAAGGAGGCCGTGCGTCTCTACAACAAGGGACGGCGACTCCTGATGCGCCTGGACGCCTACCGCCAGGCAGGCCTGGTCTCGGGCACCGAGGCCACCGCCATCACGATCGCCGCTACGGCCATCCCCCGGGAGGAGTTCAACCTCCTCCTGGAGGAGATCCTGGAGGAGGTCCCCGGGCGGGGAGAGATGCCTGCGGGCAAACGGCTGCTGCTGGCCGGCAGCGTCAGCGATGACGCCGAGCTGGTGCGCATCATCGAGGAGGCCGGGGCGTGGGTGGTCAGCGACACGCTGTGCTTCGGGTCGCGCGCCTATGTGGACCTGACCAGTGAGGAGGGCGACCCGCTCGAGGCCCTCACCCTCAGATACCTCACCCACAGCTTCTGCCCCCGCATGTTCGGCTACTACCGCCAGCGCCTTGACTTCCTCCTGCAGCGCGCCCTTCAGGCCCGCGTGGACGGGGTGATCCTCCAGAACATCCGCTTCTGCGACCTGCACGGGTCCGAAAACGGGCTCTTCGAGCGCGACCTGGAGGCCAGAGGCCTGCCCTGCCTGAAGCTCGAACGCGAATACGGCACGCTGGTGGAAGACGGGCGCATCCGCATGCGCGTCGATGCCTTCCTGCACCGCCTGCGCTGAGAGGAGCGCCCGGATGCCGGACAGACAGCCGAGCATGGGGATGAACCCCCGGGCAAGCTTTTGCCCCCACTCTGCCGCTGCCAGCAGCGGGAGATTTGACCCTTAGCGAATCAGGGGTATGAACCCCCGGGCATGCTTTTGCCCCTCCTGGCCGTCGCCAGCGGCGGGGAATTTGACCCTCAGGCCATTAAAACAGGGGGCAGCCCGGGGACCGGGGCCTCCCACGTTCAGGTCCTGCTGGCAAGGAGGGAAACGGCCATGCGGAGTGTTCTCAAGGAATACAATTTCGACTGGAGGCTCTGGAGCATCCTCCACTATGCCGCCCGCATCACCGACGGGTCGCAGGAGGAATACCACCATGCCCTGCGCTTTGCTCCGAACTTCCGCGACGCCCTGGACATGATCGTCTCCATGGGGGAGCCCGGGGTGCTCATGCTGAAGGTCATCGGCGCCTACCTCAGGAATCTGCTCGACGCCCATGCCCAGGGCCGCAAGGTGGCGCTGGTCACCTACAACTTCAACCCCACCGTGCTGTACGCCCTCGACATCATGCCCTGCACCCTGGAGGCCCTGACCGCCCTGGAGGTGGGCGTGTGGCGCCTGGGCATCCATGAGGCGCTCGACTTCTGCTGCGAGGCGGGCTTCACCGAAACCTCCTGCACGGGACAGCGAGTGGGGCTCGGCCCGGTGCTGGCCGGGCTGGGCGTCAGACCCGACCTGGTCATGTGCTGCACCCCGGGGGTATGCGACTCCAACGCCAACTCGTTCGCCTTTGCCTCGACCTATCTCGATCTGCCCTTCTTCCAGACCGACTACCCCGCCACCCTGACGGACGCGGACGCCGTCATGTATCAGCGCGAGGACTTCAAGGCCCTCATCGGCTTCTTGGAGGAACAATCGGGAAAGCGGCTCGACATCGACCGGCTGCGCGAGGTCATGCAGGAGGCCCAGCGGCAGGACGAGCTCCTCAACGAACTGCAGGATCTCCAGCGCCTCGCCCCCTGCCCTCTGCCCTCCTTCTACAACGCCATGATCTATGTGCTCAAGATGCTGATCAGCGGCACCCGGGAATGTACCCTGATCTACGAATCCATGCTGAAAGCCGCCCGGGAGAACGCCGAGCGGGGCATCGCCGGCAACGGGAGCGAGACCCTGCGCGGACACTTCTTCTACATCGACCACTTCGCCCCCACCTTCCGCTACTGGCAGTACCTCAAGGCCCGGGGCATCTCGCACCTCGGCTCCATGATCACCGCCTTCTGGCAGGCGGGGGTCTATTACAGCACCGGCCGCGAGGAGGAGACCTACCGCCTCGACCTGACGGACTACGACAGCATGATCGACTCGCTGGCGGCCCAGACCTCGCGCATGCCCATGGTCAAGCAGATCCGCGGCCCCTATGACGCCCCCCACATGTGGCTGGACGACACCCTGGCGGTGGCCCGCATCATGCAGCCGGATTTCCTGGCCTATATCGGCACGATGGGCTGCCGCAACACCTGGGGGTCGGTCAGGCTCATCAGCCGCGATATGGAAAAGGCGGGTTTTCCCACCTTCATCTCCTACGGGGACGCCTTCGACAACCGGGTGGAATCCTGGGACACGCTCCAGGGCCGCCTGGAAGAATTCCTCAGGATACGGGGGTTGATCGTATGATCGTCGCAGGATGTGACGTGGGATCACTGACCGCCAAGGCGGTGATCCTCAACCGGCACAGGATCCTCGCCAGTGCGGTGAGCGGGGTGCAGACAAGCCCGGCCTCCTCGGCCATGCAGGTCATGGACCGCGCGCTCCAGAAGGCCGGCGTGGACCGGCAGGCACTCGCCTGGTGTGTGGGCACGGGCTACGGACGGGAGCACATCCCCTTCGCGCAGAAGACGGCCTCGGAGATCGCCTGTCACGCCAGGGGGGCCCAGTGGAGCCTGCCCTCGGTCAGGACCGTCATCGACATCGGCGGCCAGGACTGCAAGGCCATCCGCCTGGATGAGAGCGGCGCCATCGCCAGGTTCAGCACCAACGACAAATGCGCCGCCGGCACCGGCCGCTTCCTGGAGGTCATGGCCGATCTGCTGGGGGTTGCGCTGTCGGACCTGGGAGAGCTCTCCTCCCGCTCCCGCCGGGCCCTGACCCTCGCCAATGCCTGCGCCGTGTGGGCCCAGGCCGAGGTCATCTGCCACCTCAATGCCCGGGCGCCCGTCGAGGATATCGCCGCGGGCATCAACCAGGCCATGGCCAACCGCGTCGCCATCCTGGCCAATACCGTCGGCCTGGCCACCGACGTGTGCCTGACCGGCGGGGTGGCCAAGAACAGCGGGGTGGTCAAGGGGCTGGAACAGATGCTCGGGGTCAAGATCCGGCGCCTGACCATCGATCCGCAGATCACCGGCGCCCTCGGCGCGGCGCTCATGGCCCGCGAATACGCCCAAGGGGGTGAGACATGATCCATGCCGGATGCGATGTCGGCTCACGCACGGCCAAGGCCGTGATCATGGAGGACGGGGAGATCCTCGCCACGCACGTCATCCCGGGCACCCCCGATCCGGAGAGATCCGCCCGCCAGGTCATGGAGGGTGCCCTGGAGAAGGCGGGGCTCACGCTCGCTGAGGTAGGGTGCTGTGTCGGGACCGGCTACGGCCGCAGGCACATCCCCTTTGCGGGGGCTCGCCTGTCCGAGATCGTCTGTCACGGCCGGGGGGCCCACTGGTGCCGGCCTGCGGCCCGCATGGTGATCGACGTCGGCGGGCAGGACGCCAAGGCCATCCGCATCGACGCCTCAGGCAGGGTGGAGCGTTATGCCTATAACGACAAGTGCGCCGCGGGCACCGGCCGTTTCCTCGAGATCATGTCGAAGCCGCTGGGAATCCGCCTCGAGGATATGGGGGAGGCCAGCTTGAGGGCCACCGAGGGCGTGAAGATATCCACCCAGTGCGTGATCTTCGCCGAGACCGAGATCGTCTCGCTCCTCAATCAGGGCCTGCCCGCCGACAGCATCCTCAAGGGGCTCATCCAGGCCATGGCCCACCGGATCGCCGCCCTGGCCCGCAGCATCGTCCCCGCCCGGGACCTCGTCTTCACCGGCGGGGTGGCCCGGAACCCGGGCATGGCCGCGGCCCTCCAGCACACGCTCGGACTCGAGGTCGCCATCCCCGCAACCGACCCCCAGATCATCGGTGCCCTGGGGGCGGCCCTCCTGGCCCCCGAGACCCCCCCGGGCACCGGCTGAGGCTCACGCCGCGGTCCTTCCCGGGCGGGCGCCGACAGGGACTGATCTGCCCTCGAGTACGGGTGAGACCCCATGGAGGGCCCCGGGCTGCCCCTGCTCTCCGCCGCAAGCGGCGGGGTATTCAGCCAATTTTATGGCTTCGCCACCGGAATTGCCAAAAAAAACAAACATCAAAGTTAACCCTCGATGCAGGCGGCGGGGATTGCGACCCTGAGTCAATCATGGCTATGAACCCCAGGGCAAGCTTTTGCCCCACTCTGCCGCTGCAAGCAGCGGGTTATTAGACCATCAGGCCATTAAAAGCTCGACCTCCCCCATCCCCCTCCTGCAAGGCCGGGGCTTGTGATCCAGGGGGCCGTGCCCGTCGCGCTGGCGCGACGGGCACGGCCCCCTGGCTGGACAAAGGAATTCATGGGTATGAAGCCCAGAAAATCCGCCCCTCAGTCCAATAGAGCAATTCCTTGAAATTGACTATCCTCTCTGCCAGCGTCGGGGAACTATGGTCATTAAAAACGCCCGCGGCGCACAGACCTCGCCCTACGGATCGAGGAGCCTGGCGCGCAACTCGCGTTTGAGGACCTTGCCCACCTCGCTGACCGGGATGGCATCGATCAGGATAAGCTCGCGCACCTTCTTGTAGGGGGCCACCTCGCGGTTGACGAACTCCATGATCTCCGTCTGGTCGGCCGCCGCCGCGGCCTTGAGCTGGACAAAGGCCACCGGGACCTCCCCCCCCTGCTCGTCGGGACGGCCCACCACGGCGCACTTCTCCACGACGGGATGCCGGTGCAGCACCTCCTCGAGCTCGCGAGGGTAGATATTGTAGCCCTTGTAGATGATCAGGTCCTTGATGCGGTCCGTGATAAAGAGGTAGCCCTCGGCATCCCGGCGGCCGATGTCCCCGGTATGCAGCCACCCGTCGCTGAGAACCCCGGCCGTCTCATCGGGCCTGCCCCAGTAACCCTGCATCACCTGCGGCCCGCGGATGAGGATCTCGCCCTCCTCGCCCGCGGGCAGCTCGGCGCCGCTGGCCACATCCACCACCCTGAGCTCGGTGTCGGCCACCGGCAGCCCCACGGACCCATAGCGGATGGCCTTACGCAGGGGCGGGTTGCAGGTGGCCACCATGGTGCACTCGGAGAGCCCGTAGGCCTCGCATACCACCCCGGAGAAGGCCTCCAGCATGCGGTCGAGCACCGCGTGCGACAGCGGGGCCGAGCCGGAGCCGGCCAGCCGGACCCCGCTCAGGTCATAGCGGTCGAAATCCGGCAGGTTGATCAGGGGCACATAGGTCTGCGGGGCCCCCCCCATCACCGTGGCGCGATAGGTGGCGGCCGCATCGAGGTATTCCTGGGCGTTGAAGCTGGGGAAAACCACCATGGTGGCCCCGGCCATGACCAGGGTGTTCAGGAAGGCGATCGTGCCCATGGCATGGAACCAGGGCGCCACGACCAGGGAGGTCTCATGGTCGAGGGTCAGATTGCGGTCCCTCACGGGATCCACCCCGGGGGGGTAGCGGAACTCCAGCGTCCCGTCCGCGAGGCGGATATCGGCCCCGGAAACCCAGGAGCCGAACTGCATCGCATTGGCCACCACATTGTGGTGGGTCAGCATCACCCCCTTGGAGACGCCGGTGGTGCCTCCGGTATAGGCGATATGGGCCAGGTCGCCCGCGGGGTCGATGGCCACCGGCTCCACCGCCGGGGCCGTCTCCCGCACGAGCGTGGCCAGGTCGATGGTCTCTTTGATCTCGGTCTTGCCGAAGAGCATGAAGGGGGCGCGCACGGCACTGATGCAGTCGGCCATGCTCGTGGTCAGGATGTTCCTGACCGGGGTCTGCCCCACGGCCTCCTGGACCCCGGGGTAGATGAGGTCGAGCGAGAGCAGGGTCGTGGCCCCGGAATCGGTGAGCTGCGCGGCGAACTCCGGGGGTGGCAGCAGCGGGCTCAGGGGGGTGAAGACCGCCCCGGCCCTCAGCAGGCCGTAATAGGCAACGGCGAACTGCGGACAGTTGGGCAGGTGCAGCGCCACGCGGTCGCCCTGGGTGACCCCCATGGTCTGCAGCGCGGTGGCAAAACGCTCACTGAGCTCCTTCAGCTCGCCATAGGTCAGCTCCATGCCGCGAAAGACGATCGCGATGCGGTGCGGACAGCGCCGGGCCGTCTGATCCAGCAGGGCATACACCGGCACATCGGGATACCGCAGGGTTGTGGGCCACTCCTCCTGCCACCTCATCAGATCATTGCCCATCGATTACCTCCTTCTTTAACTTCATTTTAATCGCCTGAGGGTCGAATTCCCCGCTAATTGCAGCGAAAAGCAGGGGGCACAAGCTTGCCCCGGGTCCATGCCCCTGATTCGCCCGGGGGCGCATCTCCCTTCCGCCTGCGGCGCTTACGGGGTGTCGCGGGCCTGTGCCATGCTCACCTTACCTGAGGACCTCGGCTCCCCGCGGGGAAGAAGTCCCCCACCCAGAGGGTGGGCACATCTTCCGTGATGTGTCGTTGCGGGTGCCGTTGTCCGGGATCCTTCAGCAGGTCTGCGCGTCATGCCGGATAAAGCGTTTGGCTCTCAGGGTGGAGGTGCACCTTGTGCGTGTTTATTTCACTATAGGAAGGACACACCCGGCTGTCAATGTCTGAATATATTTTTGTATGTCATTATTACATAATGACCGGGCCGTGTCGGGGCGTCCGCCCCAGTCCGAAACCCTGGGGGATTCTCCGGTGCCCTGTCCCTGAGCGAGAGGTAGAGCCTGGCCGGTTCCTGCAGCGTTCGCTCCATGGTCGCCAGGCAGGCCCCCGCAAAAAAGGCGAGGCTCCAGGAGACGGGCTCAGCCGATACCCAGGAGGGGAAAGAGGTTTTCCTTCAGGTAGGCGATCTTGCGGTCGAGGTAGGCATCGACCCCCTTCTTGAGCTGGGGAGAGATGCTGTGGGGCGAGTCGAAGAGGTCGTCCCCGGTCTGCTCGTGGCCGTACATGGCCCCGCCGATGAGTCCGGCATAGGGATCCTCGGGGGTGAGGTGGTTGAGCGTGGCCCAGGCGACCGTCCAGCCGCGGGCCACGTCGTTGATGCTGTAGCCGCCGCCGCCCAGGGCCAGGACCTTGTCGCAGCTCGCGCCGATCAGCTCGATCACCTGTCGATAGCCGTGGTTGGTGCAGCGCAGGTTGGTCAGCGGATCCTTCTTGAGCGTGTCCAGCCCGATCTGGGTCACCACGAACTGGGGGTGGAAGGCCTGGGCGACGGGGCAGAATATCTCCTTGAATACACGGACATAGCTCTCGTCATCCGTATATTCGGGCAGGGGGACGTTCACGGTATATCCCCGCCCTGCCCCTGTTCCCATCTCGTTCTCGAAACCGCTGCCCGGATAGATGGTCTCCCCGCTCTGGTGCTGGGAGTAGGTCAGCACCCGCGGGTCGTCATAGAAGGCATTCTGCACGCCGTTGCCGTGGTGCGCGTCGATATCCACATAGAGGACACGCTCGTAGCCCTGCCTGAGCAGGTCCTTGATGGCGATGACGATATCGTTGACATAGCAGAAGCCCTCAGCGAAATTGGGGCCGGCATGGTGCAGGCCGCCGACCGGATTGAAGGCCACATCGATCTTGCCCTGGGCGATGAGGTTGGCCCCGGCAAGGGTCGCGCCCAGCGAAAGCAGCGAGTAATCGAAGACCCCCTTGAAGACAGGATTGTCCGAGGTTCCCAGACCATGCTCGAGCATGGTGATGTCGAAATAGGCGTTGTTAGCGCTCTTTAAGGCATCGATATAGGCGGGCGTATGGAAGACGCTCAGGGCCTCTTCCGGAGCGGGCTCGGGCTCGACGACCTGAACCCACTCGGGATCGAGCAGGCCATAGCGGTAACAGAGCTCATAAACCAGCTTCGCCCGGTAGGGCTTGAAGGGGTGATGCTGGCCATATTCAAAAGTATCAAACTGTGGCGAGTAAATGAAGGCGGAATGCATCTTCAGACCCTCCCTGATGCCTCATGCAACCGATCATGGGTATGAACCCCAGGGCAAGCTCTTGCCCCTGCTCTCCGCTGCAAGCAGCGGGATATTCGACCCTCAGGCCATTAAAAACCCCAACTATCCCTATAACAGAAGATCGCCCGGGGATAAAGTGACGAATATACGCCCCATCGCTGATACGGGCTTACAGGGCCCAGACCGCCTTGGCCCCCTCGTCGGTGGCCTCGATGATGCGGCGCGGCTCACGGGCGTCGCCGACCAGGGTGCAGGCGACCCCCCGCTCATGCAGGGCCTCGGCCAGACAGGGGTCGGCCCGCAACCCCACGGCGAGGACCACCTGGTCCACAGGTGCCAGCAGGTCTTCGGCACCATCGGTCTCCACCCGTACCCCCTCGGGCGTGATCGCTCGCACACAGGTGCCGAAACGCAGCACGGCGCCGGCCTCTCGGAGCCGTCGGTGCAGCATATAGCCGTGGGACGTGACCGGCTGCACCGGCGAAGAGGGCAGCATCTCCACCACGGTCACCTGCGCCCCCCGGGCACACAGAAAGTCCGCGGTCTCCATGCCCACCATCCCCCCCCCGATCACCACGACCGCGTGCCCCGGGGCCACCTCCCCCGCGAGCACCTGCCAGGCATCGCTGACATGCGGCAGGTCGAGGCCCACGATGGCGGGCACGATCATGACTCCACCCGTGGCCACGATAACGGCCGGCGGGGGATGCTCGAGGTCCGCCCCCAGGGACGTGCCGGTGACGATGCGCCCCCCGAGGGCGCGCACCTGGTCCGAGAGCCACTCGATCCACCGCGCATAGGCCTCCTTGAAGGGCGGTCGGCCGCCGAAGCGCACCTGACCCCCGAGCTGCGTTTCACGCTCGAAGACCGTCACCTTGTGCCCGAGCCGGCAGGCCTCATAGGCCGCGCTAAGCCCGGCCGGGCCGGCCCCGGCAATCCAGACCTCTTTGGGGGAGGCCGCCGGAGAGGAGGGGTAGAGGAGCTCCTGCCCGGTCTCCGGGTTGATGGCACAGCGCACCGACCCCTCGCCCAGCACAAGGCGCTCGATACAGCCCTGGTTGCAGGCGATGCAGGTGCGGATCTCGTGCGCACGCCCCGATCGAGTCTTGAGCAGGAAATCCGGGTCGGCCAGGAACTGCCGTCCGAAGGCCACCAGGTCGGCATCGCCCCGGGCGATGACGGCCCCGGCCGCCTCAGGGTCGGTGAAGCGCCCCACGGCGATCACCGGGAGATCCACCGCGTCCTTGGCCGCCCGTGCGAGGTGGGCCTGAAAGCCCGGCGCGTACTCCGGGGGGGCGCACGTGATCCCGCCCGGGCTCCCGTGCGTGCCGAAGGAGGCGTGGATGATGTCGGCCCCGGCCTCGGCAAAGTGCGGCAGCAGGGCCTGCATGTCGCCTTTCCCGTAGCCGCCCTTGAGGCACTCGTCCATGGACAGGCGCAGCGAGATGGGAAAGTCTTCCCCCACGGCCGCCCGCACGGCGCGCACCACCTCCAGGGGAAAACGCGCGCGGTTGATGGCCGAGCCGCCGTAGTCGTCCGTACGCCGGTTGGCGATGGGGGAGAGGAACTGGGTCAGGAGATAGCCGTGGGCGGCATGGATCTCCACGGCGTCGAAGCCCGCCTCACGGGCCCTGAGGGCCGCCCGCGCAAAGGCGATCGTAACCTCGTCGATATCCTCCCGTGTCATCGCCTTGGGCGGCAGGCCGTAGACCAGGCTGGGCAGGGCCGAAGGCCCCCGGGCCTGCCCCCTGAGGAGCAGGTAGAGGCTCTCCCGCCCGGCATGGTGGAGCTGCAGGGCGATCTTGCAGCCGTGTGTATGAGATGCGGCGGCCAGGCGTCTGAGCCCCGGGATGAAGCGGTCGTCGAAGGCCCCCAGCTGGCTGTCGAGGCACAGGCCCTCCGGGTCTACGCCCACGATCTCGGTGACGATGAGACCCGGACGCCCCCGGGCCCGGCGCTCGAGGTAGGCGATCACCGCCTCGCTGACCGTCGAGTCCCGGTTGCCCAGAAAGGTCCCCATGGCGGGCATCACGGCGCGGTTGGCCAGAGACATGCCCCTGATCGTGAGGGGCTCGAAAAGACTTCGGATGCCTTCGTCCTGATCCATAGTCGCACCTCCCGTAAGAGATATGCACAGCCTGCGTCAAGGAAACTATACGTCAATTCCCCGGCACCACACAAGCGGCCATCGACTCGTGGTTGCAAATCGCGGTTTTATCGCCCTGGCATGCGTGCATTCTATCCCGGGCTGAGCATCAATGCGCTCCCGGTTATTGTCCTGTTGCATCATTGGTATGAGCCTTCAGGGCCAGCATAAGGACCCTGTTTGCCGCCGCCAGTGGCAGAAAATTCGACCATCAAGCCATTAAAACGCACGTACCCCGCAGGACGCCGACGTCCTCATGCTGCTCCTTGAGCACTGTGGCGTGATTATTCGGAGAGACTTAAGACCTCTCCTGCAGGTGGTCCTCAATGGCGCATTGAACGCGGATGCGCAGTTGGTCGTAATCTTTCCCGTCGGGCCTGATCGGGTCGCACACGGCCAGCGCGATGGGGGCATGGCGGGGGCAGAGGGAACCGCGCGGCAGGGCCTCGAAGGCACCCTGGATGGCCAGGGGAACGACCATAAGATCCAGCTCGGTGCTCAGGATGGCGAAAAGTTTTTTGAAGGGAGCCAGAGATCCGTCGCGGCTGCGGGTGCCCTCGGGGAAGATGGCCACGTTGCGGCCCTGTTGGAGCACCGTGGCGATGGCCTGCAGGGATGCTTTGAGGTCCTTGTCGCCATCGAGGACGATCACATGCATACGCTCGATGAGCCAGCGTCCGAGGGTGGTGGTGTAGAACGGCTGTTGTTTTGCCACAATGCAGGTCTGAGCTATCACCTCCCACGGGAGGAAGGCGATCAGCAACACGGCGTCGAGATAGCTCTGGTGGTTGGGTGCCAGAATGAAAGGGGCGCTCGGCAGTTTATGCATGCCGCTGGTGCGGACCTGAAACCAGGCCCGGCCCAGAGGACGCAGCACGGCACGCATGATTCTCAGGGTGAGGCTGTTCATCGGGGGCAACGCGCAGGCCACGTCACGGCTGAAGATCTCCTTCCAGTCCACCTGGCTGTCCTCGGCGCGGGTCTGGCCGGCACGAACGAATTCGGCCAGAGACTGCACGGTGGGGTGGTGTGCCAGGTCCTCGTCTGCCAGTTCGAGGCCGAAGGTGCTCTCGACATAGACCTGCAGCTCGACCCTGGCCAGTGAATCCAGTCCGACATCCAGGTCGAAATGGTCGTCGGGAAGGATCGGCCGGCCGGTTTGTTGTTCCAGGAAATCCTTCAGCAGGGCGTATTCACGTATCTCAGGCTCGGGGATGTCGCGCGGACGACGTTCACCGTAGGTCAGCACCGAGTCCATGAGAAAGCGCTGCAGCTTGCCCAGGTTGGTCTTGGGCAGGGGCTCGCGCAGGATGGCGATCTCGAGGATCTTGCGGTAGCCCTCCACGCCGCTGTTGTAGCGGTCGATGACGGTGCGCCGGATGGCATCGACGATGTTGGCGATCTTTTCCTTCTTGAACAGGGCATAATTGGGGTAGATCAGCGCGGCGAGCTTGCCGTCCCGCTGCATCACGCCAATGTCTTCGATCAGGGGCGAGATGGCCAGGATATCCCGCTCGATATCCTCGGGATTGATGTTCTTGCCGCTCGGCAGCACGATCATGTCGTCCTTGCGGCCGGTGACATACAGATAGCCGTCCTCGTCGAGGTAGCCGGCATCGCCGGTGTGGTACCATCCGTCGTGGATCTTGCTCTCCGTCTCTTGGGGCTTGTTGAAATAGCCCTGCATCACATGCGGCCCCCGGGTCAGGATCTCGCCGTCATGGATGGTGACCTGCGTGCCGGGCAGCGGCAGGCCCACGGAACCCAGCCGGATGCGGTCGAAGGGATTGAAGGCGATGATCGGCGCGGTCTCACTCACGCCGTAGCCCTCGTCCAGCACGAAGCCCAAGTCGCGCATGTCGCGTGCGAGCGCAGCATCCAGCTTGGAGCCGCCTGAGGCATACAGACGCACCTGCCCGCCGAACATGGTGTGAATGCGGCCGAATAACACACGGCTGAAGGTGAGATTATCCACCCTGCGGGCCAGACGCAACAGGGTGCGGGCCGCGGCACTAGCGTTGATGCGCGCGAAGATATTGCGGTGAAAGAGCTCGTAGAGCCGGGGAACCCCGATGAAAAAGGTGATCCTGTGTTGTTTGAGGACTCGCAGGATCTCGGCCGAGTTGAGTTCGTGCACATAGACGACCGTGGCACCCACGTAAAGCGGCAGGATGATCGTGCCCTGCAGCGGGTAGATGTGGTGAAAGGGCAGCAGGCCGATCACACGGTCTTCACGCCGCATGATGTCGAAATCGATCAGTCCGTTGATGGTGGCCATCAGGTTGGTATAGGAAAGCATGACCCCCTTGGGCGGCCCGGTGGTGCCCGAGGTGTAAACGATCAGGGCCGTATCGTCCGGGTTCAATTGCGTGCGAAGTGGCGGCAAAGCGCCAGCGGGCCGCTCGAGGGCATCAAAGTCGATCAGCTTCGCCCCGGGGCGGTCCTGCCCCCGGCGACTGCTGGCCCGGTCGAGCTTCGCGGCGCCGAGAGCCGAGGTGCAGATCACGCTCGGGCGGCAGTCTGCCAGGACCGTGCGCAGGGTTTCCTCGCGCATGGCGAAATCCAGGGGCACGGCAATGCCGCCATGGTTCCAGATGGCATACAGGGCATAGATCCACTCCAGGCGGTTTTCGGCCAGGATGACCACCCGCTCGCCCGGCTCGATATCGATCAGGGCGGCATATTCGCGCACATGTTCGATGAGCTCAGCGTAGGTGATCTCGATCTCGCCGTCTATGAGGGCCGTCTTGTTGAAGTCGTTGATGATCATGGGTGTCGTCTCCATACGTTGAAGTTAATGGTTCGGATTTGCGCCCAATTCTGCATGTAGCACTTGAGAGTCCTGCGATCAAGATGATCGTGGTGCGCCTGCAGCGTGATCATCTCCGGGGCCTGCCCCGAAGCGCCCTTGTCCCTTCCTGTGAATTGCTCTAGGATGGTCGTTCCTGACCCGTCTTCTGGTCTGAACGCCCCGATGGGTCAGGTCGGAGGTGGACATGCGTCTCCTGCACCTTCCGGTCGAGACCGAAGTGAGACCTCAGGGGAGACTCGCACCGGTGGCATTTCAGTATGGCGGACGAAGGTACGTCATCAGAGAAATCACGGACCGCTGGGACGAGGGCGATCTCCAAGCGGGACGCCCGGAGATCACCTATTTCCGGGTGCTCACCAAGGGCGGGGAGACCTTTCTCCTGCGCCGCAGCGCGCTCTTCGATGCTTGGGCCCTCGTGGTACCCGATAGATGAGGACCACCGGTGCCTCCGCATTTCGATCATCGGTATGGAAACCCCCAAGGCCCTCTATGCCCCTGTAAGCCTCTGGGAATTCAACCCATAGCGAATCATGGTTATGGACCACAGGGTAAATCCTTGCCCCTCCTTGGCGCTGCAAGCGGCGGGGAATTAGGGCTGTAGCGATGAAGGTATCGTTTTCTTCCTCAACTCACAGGAAATCACGGATACGCGCCCCAGGGCAGACCTTGCCCCCCTTGACGCTGCAGACGGGGAACAATGTGGTCCTTGACGATGAAATGCGACCTATACGGCCAATCAATGGGATGAAGGGATCTAGCCCCAGGCCATGAAGCCGAAGTACCAGTCGATGATATCCTGGCCCCAGTAGAGGTAAACTAAAGCCCCCAGCGAGAGGAAGGGCCCGAAGGGAATGGGGTTCTGCATGTCCTTCTTTTGAGCCGCCAACCAGGTCACGCCGACCACCGACCCTACCAGGGAGGCCACGAAGATGGTGAAAACCACCCCCTGCCAACCGAGGAACACCCCGATCATGCCGAGCAGCTTCACATCGCCGCCGCCCATGCCCTCCTTGCCGGTCAGGACCTTGTAACCGTAGATGATGGCAATCAGTCCGCCGGCGCCCAGGGCCAGGCCGATAAGCGCCTCCTGATAGGTCACGGGCAGCCAGGGCAACAGCACCAGCCCGACCACGATACCGCCCAGGGAGAGTCGGTCCGGGATGATCTGGTGGTCCAGATCGATGAAGGTAATCACGACCAGGGCCAGGGACCAGGCGTAATAGATGAGATAACCCCAAGTGGGCCCGAAACGGTACAGCAGGCCCACGGCCAGCAGGCCGCTGATCAGTTCCACCAGGGGGTAGCGCGGCGAGATGCGCGCCTGACACTGCCGACAGCGGCCCCTGAGCACCAGATAGCTTAAGAGCGGGATGTTGTCCCAGGCGCGGATGGGAGTACGGCACGCCGGGCAGTGCGAACCCGGCCATACCACGGATTCGCTGGCAGGAATCCGGTGGATGCAGACGTTCAGGAAACTCCCGAGGAAGAGCCCCAGGATGAAGGCCCCGACAGGCAGGATCACCCGAGCAGGTCTCCCCGCTGGAAGCGCACAATCTCGGCCCCGATGAGGCCTTCCATCTCGTCCATGAGATCCCGCAGCGAATCGCCCTGCGGAATGGCGCCCCGGGCCTCGGTGAGCCGCTCGCGCATGGTGGCAAGTTCGTGCACCTTGAGCGCGATCCCCTTGAGCGACAGGCTCGGATCGGCCAGGGCGTTGGCATAATCCCCGAGCATATCGAGGGCCTCGTCGCTTACGGTGACCGCGGTCAGCGCCAGCGGACTGATGAGGTCCACGGGCGGGATCGTCAGTGACGCAGGGGTCTGCTCCACAGCGCGTTTTTCGATGCCTGAGAGCATTTCCTCAAAGGCCCTGCCCGTCGCCGTCGGGGCCTGGGCGGCCTTGTTGCCGGCAATCGTGCCGATGGTCTTGTCAGCATCTATCTTCATGCTTTCCTCCCGGGCTCCACAAAGCAAGCATTGTGCCACCCGCCGCACACCCCATCGGCAGGATACCCCTCAGAACTTGAGTGGGCACAATCTGCCCCCTTGGACGGGACAGCGGTAAAAACGTCCTCCCCACTCTAAAGCCGTGCCGAGGTTCCCTCAGCGCGGCAGCGGCACCAGACCCTCGATCCGGCGCGACCGCATCCGGAGCATTTCGCGGATATCCAGCTGCCCGAGCTCCCTCAGACATTCCCGGATCAGACGCCCGGTTTCGCTGATCACCGCCGCGGGGTCGTTGTGGGCCCCCCCCATGGGTTCGCTGACCAGATGGTCCACCAGTCCGGCCTCATAGAGATCCCGGCCGGTCCCCCTGAGCACCTCGGCCGCATCCTCCTTCAGGGTGGCATCCCCGTACTTGATGGAGGAAAAACCCTCGGGAGAAATCGCGCTGTAAAAGGCATTCTCCAGCATGATGATGCGGTCGCCGAAACCGAAAGCCAGCGCCCCGCCGGAGGCCGCCTCGCCGATGATGCACGCCACCACCGGGGTACTGACGGAAGCGATCACCGCCAGACACTGGGCGATGCTGAAGGCCTGCCCCTGGTATTCGGCCTCGGGCACAGGATAGGCCCCGGGGGTGTCCACGAAGGTCACTACCGGGCGCGCGGTCTTCTCGGCGAGTTTCAGCAGCCTGATGGCCTTGTGATGCCCCGCGGGCGAGGCCATGCCGTAATGGTGGTTGAGATAATCCCGTTTGTGGACCGAGCGTTTGCGGTGGGCGATCACCATGACCGGTACGCCATCCAGCAGCGCCGGCCCGCCGATCACGGCGGGATCGTCCCCGTAGAGGCGGTCACCGTGCAGCTCCATGAACCCGGAGAAGATGGCACCGATATAGGCATCGGCGCCCGGCCGCTCGGGGTGCCGGGAAACCTCCACGCTCGACCACCGGTCCATGCCCTGGTAGAGCTCCTTGCGCAGCGAGGCCACCTTGCTGGCGATCTCCGTGGTATCCACCTCGGTGAGTCGGCTGATACTCTCCTCCAGATCCTTGAGCACGGCATCGATATCGACGAACTTGTCCCTGGACGTCACTGTACCTCCACGCAGGCACTCCCGAGCAGGGTCCTGACCCGATCGAGGAAATCCCGTGAGGGATTCACCATATACCTGTTCCCGGCATCTATATTCACCACGGCGCCCTCGGTCTCCACCACAAAGCTCAGGGGGCACGGCCCCGAGAACCCGGAGACGGTCTCCTTCAGGGCCGCAAGCTTGGCGTTCGAGGCCTCGCGGTCCAGACGCACGAGCACCCTCGTCGCGAGCATGGTCTCGGCGCCCTCCAGGGGGTGCACCTCCAGGGCCATGAGCTCGGCGTGGTGGTTCTCGCCCCCCTCGCCCATCTCCTCGCCTTCGGTCTGCTTCACCTCGGCCTTGACCATCACCGGTATCTCGGCCGCGATCAGATCCTGATACTGACTGTAGACCTTGGGAAAGAAGACGATCGGCACAAAGCCCTCCAGGTCCTCGAGCATGGCCCGGGCCATACTCTCGCCCTTCTTGGTGCGGGTCACCTTCAGCTCGTTGAGCACCCCGGCCAGGATCACATTGCCGACGTCCACGCCCACGCTCGCGCTCGTGGCCGTGGCGAAGCGCTCAATCACGTCCGTGTAGCCGTCGAGGGGGTGTCCGGAGATATAGAAGCCCATGCCGGCGCGCTCCATCTTGAGCTTCTCGCCCACAGGCCAGTCGGGGATCTCGGGGATCTCGATCTCGCGCGGGTCGTCGCCGGCGAACTCCTCCAGACTGAAGAGGGTCTCCTGCCCGCTGAGGCGGTCACGGGCCTCGCGCTGGGCGTCCTCCATCATGGGGTCGAGCACCTCCATCAGGGCGCGGCGATTGGCGTGCAGGCCATCGAAGGCCCCGCAGCGGATGAGCGACTCGATCACGCGTCGGTTCACGCGCGCGAGGTTGAGGCGGCGGATGAAATCCTGCAGGCCCGTATACCTTCCGCCACGCTGACGCTCCTCGATCATCAGCTCCACTGCGCCCCGCCCAACGTTCTTGATGCCCCCCAACCCGAAGCGGATGCCGGCTTCCGTGGTGACGAACTCCCAGGCGCTCTCGTTGATGTCCGGCGAGAGGATGGGCACGCCCTTGTCCTTGCATTCGGCGATGTGCTTGACCACCTTCTCGGTGTTGTTCAGGTCCAGGGTGAGGTTGGCGGCCATGAACTCGGAGAAGTGGTGGGCCTTCAGGAAGGCGGTCTGGTAGGCCACCAGGGCATAGGCCGCGGCATGCGACTTGTTGAAGCCATAGGAGGCGAACTTTTCCATCAGGGAAAAGATCTCCGAGGCCTTCTCCTGGGGTACGCCCTTGGCCACGGACCCTTCCACAAAGATCGCGCGGTGCTGGGCCATCTCCTCGGCGATCTTCTTGCCCATGGCACGTCTGAGAAGGTCCGCCTTGCCCAGGGAATAGCCGCCCATCAGCTGCGCGATCTGCATCACCTGTTCCTGGTAGACGATGATCCCGTAGGTTTCCTCCAGGATTGCCTCCAGCAGGGGGTGGGGGTAATCGATGCGCTCCCGGCCGTGCCGCCGCTCCACGTAGGAGGGGATGAGGTCCATGGGTCCGGGGCGGTACAGCGCCACGGCGGCGATGATGTCCTCGAACTTCTGAGGCTTGAGCTGCCGGAGCATCTGCCGCATGCCGGAACTCTCCAGCTGGAAGACACACGAGGTATCCCCGTCGCCGATGAGGCGGTAGGTGGTCTCATCGTCCAAGGCTATCTGGGCGATGTCCAGCGCGACGTCCTTGGCGCGCAGGATGTCGAGGGCCTTCTGGATCACCGTGAGCGTCTTCAGTCCCAGCATGTCGAACTTGATCAGCCCGGCGCGCTCCAGACGCTTCATGTCGTACTGGCTGATAAGCATGCCCTTCTTGTCCACATAGACCGGGACATGGTGGGTGAGCGGCCGGCTGTCCGAGATCACCACCCCGCCGGCGTGCACCGAGGCGTGCCGGCTCAGCCCCTCCAGGGCCCGGGCGATCTCCATGAGCCTGGAGACCATGGGGTCGTTCTGCATGAGCTCTCTGAGACGCGGTTCCTCGCTCACGGCCAGATCCAGGGTCATCTTGAGGTCGTTGGGGATGAGCTTGGCGATCTTGTCCACCTCGGCAAAGCTCAGGCCGAGCACACGGCCCACATCCCTGATCACGGCCTTGGCCTTCATGTTCCCGAAGGTGGTGATCTGCGAGACATACTCGGAACCATAGCGGTTCTTGACGTACTCGATGACCTCGTCCCGCCGGCTCTGGCAGAAATCCACGTCGATATCGGGCATGCTCCGGCGCTCGGGATTCAGGAAGCG
This sequence comes from uncultured Bacteriovoracaceae bacterium, assembly GCA_964618975.1. GTDB lineage: Bacteria > Desulfobacterota > Desulfomonilia > UBA1062 > UBA1062 > CAZUDI01. The sequence goes on from CAZUDI010000003.1 coordinate 46,279, forward strand.
TTCGAAGAGCAGGTTCCAGCGGATGGGATCGATGTCGGTGATCCTCAGGGCATAGGCCACCAACGACCCGGCGGCCGAACCCCGGCCCGGGCCCACCGGGATGCCGTTATCCTTGGCGTAGCGAATATAGTCGGCCACGATCAGGAAGTAACCGGGGAAACCCATGGAGATGATGATCGCGAGCTCTTCCTCCAGACGGCGGGTATATTCCGGTGGTATTTCGCCGATGAGGCGCTCCCCGAGGCCCTGGCGGGCCTTGTCGGCGATGAGATCGTCCAGCGAGGTCCCCTCCGGGGTGGGCAGCACCGGAAAGAAATATTTCCCCTTGGGGATATCGACCTCGCAGGAAAGCGCCACCTCCCCGGTGCGTTCCACGGCCTCGGGTATCCAGGCGAAACCCTCTTTCATCTCCTGCGGGCTCTTGAGGTAAAGCTGATCGGTCTCGAAGGTCATGCGATCGGGGTCGTGGATGGTCTTCTGGGTCTGGATGCACAGCAGCGCCTCGTGTGCCCGGGCATCCTCGCGGTGAAGGTAATGGCAGTCGTTGGTGGCCACTACAGGCACGTCCCTGAGTCGCCCCAGTTCCACCAGACGGGGATTGACCTTTTCCTGATCCTCGAGCCCGTTGTCCTGGATCTCGAGATAGAATCTTCCGTCAAAGGTAGAGCGGTAGAAATCGAGGCTCGCCTGGGCGCGCTCCTCGTTGCCCCTGAGGAGCCAGTAGGGGATCTCGCCCTGCAGGCAAGCACTCATGGCGATCAGGCCGCCGTTGAGCTCCGCAAGCACCTTCTTGTCGACCCGCGGCTTGTGGTAGAACCCCTTGATGTTGGAGAGGGAAACGAGCTTGAGCAGGTTGTGGTAGCCCTGGTTGTCCCTGGCCAGCAGCACCAGGTGATAGTACCTCGGCTCGCCCGGGATAGGCTGTTTGAAGCACATATCCCGGGGCGCCACATAGACCTCGCAGCCGATCACCGGCCGCAGCCCCGCCTCACGGGCCTTATCGTAGAATTCCAGCGCCCCGTACATGACCCCGTGGTCGGTGATGGCCACGGCCTCCTGGCCGAAGCTCTGGGTATGCTTGATCAGATCGCCGATGCGGATGGCACCGTCCAGCAGGCTGTACTGGGTGTGACAGTGGAGGTGGACGAAGCCCATGCTGTCCCCCTAGTACTCCAGCTTGTAGTTGGGCGCCTCTTTGACGATGATCACGTCATGCACATGGGACTCCTTGAGCCCCGCCGGGGTAATCTTCACCATCCTGGCCTTGGTCTGCAGCTCGGCGATGTTTCGGCAGCCGGTATAGCCCATACCGGAGCGCACCCCCCCCAGGAGCTGGTAGATGTTCTCGGAGAGCCTCCCGCGGTAGGGGACCCGCCCCACGATGCCCTCGGGCACCAGCTTCTCGCTCTCGGTGATGTCCTCCTGGAAATAGCGGTCCTTCGAGCCCGACTGCATGGCCTCCAGCGAGCCCATGCCCCGGTAAGACTTGTAGGTGCGCCCCTGGTAGATGATCATCTCGCCCGGGGCCTCCTCGGTCCCGGCGAACAGGGAGCCCAGCATGACACTCGCGGCGCCGGCGGCGATGGCCTTGGCGATGTCGCCCGAGAACTTCACCCCGCCGTCAGCGATCAGCGGCACCCCGTGTCGGTTGGCGGCCTCGGCACAGTGCATGATGGCCGAGACCTGCGGCATGCCGACACCCGCCACCACGCGCGTGGTGCAGATGGACCCCGGACCGATACCCACCTTGATGCCGTCCGCCCCGGCCTGAATCAGGTCCTCGGTGGCCTCGCCGGTCACCACATTGCCTGCAATCACCTGGGCGTTCGGGTAAAGCCCCTTGATGGCCCGTACGGTCTCGATCACGTAGCGCGAGTGCGCGTGGGCGGTATCCACCACCAGCACGTCCACCCCGGCCTTCATCAGGCAGTGCACCCGGGCCTCGTTCTGCGGCAAGATCCCCACCGCCGCCCCCACCAGCAGCCGGCCCCGCGAGTCCTTGGCCGCAAACGGGTAGCGCTGGGCCTTCTCGATATCCTTGATGGTGATGAGCCCCTTGAGATGCCCCCCCTCATCCACCACCGGCAGCTTCTCGATCTTGTAGCGGTGGAGCAGGGATTTGGCCTCCTCGAGGGAGATCTCCCCCTGCACGGTGATAAGATTCTCCTTGGTCATGGCATCCTGGATGAGCTTGTTCATATCGTTCTCGAAGCGCAGATCGCGGTTGGTCAGGATCCCCACCAGCTTGCCGTCGACGGTGATCGGCACCCCGGAGATGCGGTAGTGCATCATGAGTTTGAGGGCCTCGCCGATCCTCTGGGAGGGCTCCATGGTGATGGGATCCACGATCATGCCGCTCTCGGACTTCTTGACCTTGTCCACCTCGATGGCCTGTGCCTCGGGGGTCATGTTCTTGTGGATGATTCCGATACCGCCTTCCCGTGCCATGGCGATCGCGGTCGGGGCCTCGGTCACCGTGTCCATGGCCGCACTCAGCAGCGGGATATTGATACGGATATCCCGGGTCAGCTGGGTCGCGAGGTCCACCTCGCTCGGGATCACGTCACTGCGGGCCGGCAGCAACAGCACATCGTCAAATGTCAGGGCATCCCCCATCACCTTTTCCATACGACTCTTCTCCTTAGTACATGCTGTATTCAAGGCGGATATGGCCCTTCGGGACCAGGCCGTCTGATGAGGAGGCCCCGAACGGCAGCACGGCGCCCATCAGACGGCGGGCGGCCTGCCACAGGGATTGCTCCTCTTCGCGCCTGACGATACGCACCTCACCCTCGATCCCGGCCCTGGTCTTGGCCTCGTCAAGGGCCTCGTAGAATCCGCCCAATTGGTCCACCAGACCCATTTCCAGGGCCTGCCGCCCGGTGAAGACCCGTCCGTCGGAGATCTCTCGGACCTGTTCCAGGGGAAGGTTGCGGCCCAGGGTCACTGCCTGCATAAACTGCTCGTGAACATCCGCCGTCAGCGCCTCGAAGTAGGCCCGTTCCTTGTCACTCATGTGTCTTAAGGGGCTGCCTGCATCCTTCATCTCGCCGGCGGTTATGGTACGTCCCGTAATACCCAGTTTGGCGAGCCCCTCGCTTACATCCATGAATTCCATGATCACCCCGATACTGCCGGTCATGGTTCCGGGGAGGGCATAGATGCTGTCGCTGGCACAGGCGATATAGTAGGCCCCCGAGGCGCCCACCGAGGCGAGCGAGGCCACCACCGGCTTCTTTTCCTTCAGCCTCAAGAGGGCCTGATAGATCTCCTGCGAGGGGCCTACCACCCCCCCGGGACTATCGAGTCGCACGAGGACCGCCCGGATGTGATCGTCCTCCTCGTAATCGCGGATGGTCTCAAGCGAGGGCATGGCGTAGGTGATGGCACCCTCCAGTTCCAGCAGGCCCACGGCCGGGGTCATCGTCTCCCGGGTGTGGTAACCGACCCAGACGAGGGCGATGACAAAGACGATCAGGAGCACCCTTTTGGATTTTTTCTTCATATACCCTCAGCCTGGTATGGAAATATGCGTGCTTTCAGGATCAATGGTGATACAGCCAGTAATATACCCATACGTATAGTACAATAATCGTCACGTTGTCCAGATGCAGCCGTATGCGCATCCCCCCGGACTTGATCAGGGCCCCGGAGAGGAAGAGTCCGGACATGAGGATCCCACCTCCCAGGGTCACGAGCTGGGAGGTGGTGATGGTGGCGTACAGGGTGCCCCGGTAGCAGAGGTCCACGATCGCTATGATGGTGAGGTTCATAGCATTGGAGCCGAAGATGTTGCCGGTCGCCATGCCGATGCGGCCGAGTCGGAGCAGCCGCATGGTCACCACCAGCTCCGGCAGCGAGGTGGCCGCCGCCATGAAGAGAGACCCCACGAAGGTAGAGGTCATCTCCGTGCTGCGGGCGATCTGGTCGCAGGCATGCGCCAACATCACCCCGGCCAGCACCACGAGCCCCCCGAAAAGCGCTACCAGAACGAGATTGGCCTTCAAGGAGCGCCGGGGGCCGCTTTCCGGCGGATTGTCCGCATCCTCTCCGTCCCCCCCCTGCCGGGCATACACCCACATGCCGAGGAGATAGAAGGCCAGAATGATCAGGTTGGAGGCCGTGGGGTGTGAAGCGACCCCCATGAGATACATGCCGATCAGCATGACCATGAAGGCGCTCAGGCTGATCGCCATATAGGCGGAGTAGTTGGACTTCCAGCTCCAGGTATGCCGGGCGATATGCGCACCGTAGAGCATGGTGCACAGGGAAAGGATGGCAATGTTGAAGAGGTTGGAGCCGAAGATGTTGCCGACCCCCAGGTCGGCATTGGCCTTGAACACCGCTGCCGTGAGCGTGCCGATCAGCTCCGGCAGCGATGTGATGATCCCCAGCAGCAGTGCCCCGATAAAACCCCGGCTCAGACCGGTCAGGACCGCAGTCTCTTCCGCCAGGTCACTGAGGTATCTTCCGGCAAAGAAGATGACTGCGGCGGCCAGAAAAAACCAGACCCACATCATACTGGCAAATTACTCTTTGCCCTTGTTGTCCTGCAGATCCTTGAGCAGTGCTCCGAGATTGGTTCCCACCTTGTCGGAGGGCTTTTCTTCCATCCCCCCACGACCGGGGGCATGATGGCTGCCCTCGTCAAGGGCCTTGATGGACAACCCGATCTTCTTGTTTTCCGGGCTGACCCTCAGCACCACAGCCTCCACCTCCTGGCCGACCTGCAGGGCATCGGCGAGGTTGTCGATCTTATCCCGGCTCACTTCCGAGATATGGATCATCCCCTCGACCCCCTCCCGGAGTTCCACAAAGGCGCCGAAATCGGTGATGCTGGTGACCCGACCCTTTACCAGGGTTCCCACGGGATGCTCGTTGGCCACCTGCGTCCAGGGGTCGGGCCCAAGCTGTTTGAGCCCCAGCGAGAACTTTTCGTTGTCCGCGTCGATGGTCAGGACCTTGGCCTCGAGCACATCCCCCTTCTTGAAGAGGTCCCGCGGATTCTTCACCTTGGGATCCCAGGAGATATCGGAAACGTGAATCAGGCCATCGATGTCGATCTGATCATCCACACTAACGAACACGCCGAAGTCCGTGACGTTCTTGACTGTCGCATTGACCACGGTCCCCTCGGGATAGGAATCTTCCAGTACCTCCCAAGGGTTGGGGAAGGTCTGCTTGAGCCCCAGAGAGATTCTCCGGTTGCCCTGGTCCACCCCGAGCACCATGACCTCCACCTCCTGTCCGTCCTCCAGAAGGGAGGATGGATGCCTGACCCTCTTGGTCCAGAACATCTCGGAGATATGGACGAGGCCTTCAACCCCTTCCTCGAGCTCGACAAAGGCGCCGTAGTTGGTGATGGAGGTCACCTTGCCCGTGATCCTGACCCCGATGGGGTAACGGTACTCGATCCCCTCCCAGGGATCGGGCTGGAGTTGCTTGAGGCCCAGCGATATCTTCTCCGTCTCCGGATCGAATTCAAGAACCTTGACCTCGATCACCTGGCCCGGGGCGACCTTGTCCTTGGGATCCTTCAGCTTGCCCCAGGACATGTCCGTGATGTGGAGCAAGCCGTCGATGCCACCGATATCCACAAAGGCGCCGTAGGCCATGATGTTCTTCACGGTTCCCGGCAGCACATCTCCCTTCTTCAGGGTCTCCAGGAGCTTGGTCTTCTTGACCCCCCGCTCCTTCTCGAGCAGCTCGCGATGACTGACCACCACGTTGTTCTTCTTGCGGTTGAACTTGATGATGGCAACCTCGATCTCGCTGCCGATCATGGCCTCGAGCTCGGCCTCGGAGGACGGAATCAGGGAGGCCTGGGAACCGGGCAAAAATGCCGGCGTTCCGATGTCCACAGTGAGTCCCCCCTTGATGCGCCCGGTCACCACGCCCTTCATGGAGGTGTGATCCTGATACGCCGTGACAATGTCCTCCCACACCTTAACTCGCCGGGCCTTTTCCTTGCTGAGACGGATGATGCCCTTGACAGAATTTATGCTTTCAACGAGCACCTCGACCTCATCGCCGACGGCTACGCTGATTTCTCCATTCGCATCCACAAACTCACTTATCGGGGCCTGTCCGTCGGTCTTCCTTCCAATATCGATCATGATGGAATCCGCACTCACCTGGACCACCGTACCGGTCACCACCGACCCCGTAGAAACCCGTCTGTCCAGGGTTTCCTCGATGAGAGCTCCCAGATCCTTTTCTTCTGTGCTTTCCTCCTGATCGATCACACCTGTCTGCTGTTCGTCTGTCTTGATTTCTTCGACACTAACCATCCTACATACCCCCAATCCGTCGTTCCTTTTTAAGTTGGCATCCTATACAATATAGAATAGCAAAATACAAGACCATAATCGATCTTTCCCTGACAGGGCCAAATATTCAATAAAACCGTACCTCACAGGACGATTTCCGCCTGTGCGAAGGAGAAATACACGCGGGAAACCACTAATCCAACGGATTCTTCTTTTTCCTGACCGTGGAGGGATCCTTGAGGGCCCGCTCCAGCTCTTCGAAGATGCTGCTCTTGGTTTCCTTGGACTTCAGGGAGCGTTCGATGGAATCCAGGCGCTCACCCTGCTGCTGCCGGAAGAGGGTTATCTCCTCGGCCATCTTGATCCTTTCGGGTTCGCGGGGCAAGGCCTCGATCTGCGTGTGGTCGCCGACAAAGAAATGCTCCTCACTGCCGCTCATGACCCCCTTGATGATGCCGAGCTCCTTGAGGCGGCGTGATACCAGGGCCAGTTCCTCCCTGGAGATGCGCAGCATGCCTTCCAGGTGCTCCAAGGCGGGCGGACAGGCATTCAGATGCTCGTATATGCGGATTCCCGCCACAAACAGATGCGCCTGATCATACATTACGCGCGCGGCCATGCCGGAAACTCTATACCAAAGCCCGAGGGTATGCAAGAATAGAGATTCAAGAATATCCTTGACATCGCCGATATATCCTCACAGGGTTAGCATGCGATCGCCCACACCCAACCGCTCCGGGGACTCGTCAGGGCAGGATGGAGATGCGATCACACTGGCCACAGGGAAGCCGAATCCCTGCGGCGCAAGGTACACTGAGGAACTGCAGGGGATCATGGATGCGATATTAATGTCTTGTGTCTGCAGTTGCTCATGATTAAGGTAAAGACAAGAAGGAGGATGGGCCTTGAAGAAAACTATCTCCCTGCTGATCGGACTGATCGCACTATTGGCGGCTGTTTCCCCGTCACCGGCTCAGGAGACCACCCACACGGTTCAGCCGGGCGACACGCTGTGGGATATCTCGTCCACGTATCTGAAGACGCCCTGGAGCTGGCCTCTGATCTGGTCCAGAAATCAGGACATCACCAATCCGCACCTGATCTATCCGGGGGACAAGGTGGTAATCCGCAGGGAGGGAGGCAAGACCACGATCACTATCGTCCCGGCCCAGGAACCCCCCACCGCACAGGCGCCGGACCAAGAAGAGGTGCTCTATTCACCGGCGGAGGTCCGTCGGGAGAAGGAGCACAGCATTGTCGTGTCCCCGGAATACTCGAGCCTGATCTACACCGCCGCACCGCTTACGGGCGACGGGAAGGTGCTCGGAATCCAGGGCGAGGGGCTCTTTGCCACTACCCTGGATGAAGTCATCCTCAAGGGGGGCCTTGTCTCTGGCCAGCGCATAGCCATTGCCTCACAGGTCCATGCGGTCAAAAAGGGCTCCGCAGTGGCGGGCCACCTCTACAAGGTGGTGGCGCTCGCCGATGTCACCCAGACCGACGATCAGTCCTCCAAGGCCCGGATCACCTACGCCAACCGGGAGGTGCAAACCGGCGACATAATCTTCGAGGATCCCGCCTCGATCAGGCCGGTCACCCTGACCATCACCGAACCCTCCCTCGAGGGCCGCGGTCAGATCATCGATCTTTTCGGGGGCATCTACGGTGCCAGCGCCTTTGACCTCGTGTTCATCGACATGGGCACCCGCCAGGGTGTGGGCAAGGGCGCGCTTCTGGATATCCATAAGGAGTTCAAGGTTGTCGCTCAGGAGATCAAGACCAGTGATTATCAGGGACTGGCACTCGTGCTGCAGTCGCTCGAAGAGAGTTCCATGGCACTGATCCTGGATTCCAAAGGGCCCATCGAAAAGGGTTTCACGATCACGGGGCAACCGTGACGTCAGCGGTGATCAGAAAGGGATGCCCCGGTAATTCATGAGGGCGTTGATCCCTTTCTGGTCACTGCGCATGAATCGCACCGCCATGCCCCCTTCACTCCCGGGGGCCTCAGGGAGGCTCCACACCACCCGGCCCTGTACCCACACGATCTTGCCCAGCTCTTCGGCGTCCACACTCGCAATGATGTAGTCGTCGATCTCCGCCGGATGGTCCGTCAGGACGTACATGCCGCCGCGGCTGATGTTGAGGACCCGGCCCTTCTCGTATCCGAGCCCCCGCCCGCGGTAGGCCACGCGCATATCAACCCGGGTTCGTGTAAACCGTCTGTTCTCCTCCATTGCCACCACCTTGAACGCACAGGAGAGATATTATGCCCCTCATACACACTTTCGTCAAGGTTTTCGTGCCCTCACGTGCCCGCAGCGCGCATATGCCCCCCTTGACGCGCTATGATCATAAAAGGACGGCGCCAGGCACGCGAGGGAATACCCTGCCGCAGGCAACAGGGCTTCTCCCGCGTCGCACCCGGCAGTTTTCGCCCCTTCACCGCGCATGTTTGCCTAAGTAAACGACTTCCTTGACCTGCCCCCCCATTCATCTTATTCTGGTGATCAGGCCGTACACCAAGGCCCTGGGGAGGTACACAATGCTCGATCTTCAAATGCAACAGCGCCTGGACGCCCTGTTCTTTCCACGCTCCGTGGCGGTCATCGGGGCCTCCGAGACACCGGGCAAGTGGGGCTTCATGCTGGTCGTCGACATCCTCGGGGGAGGGTACAGGGGTCAGATCTATCCCATCAATCCCGGACGGGCCAGTATCCTGGGACTTACGGCCTATTCAAATGTGCGGGAGGTTCCCGGCGAGGTCGATCTCGCCATCCTTACCATCCCGGCCCGTGGGGTGCCTGAAGCGCTTGAAGACTGCATCGCCAAGGGTATCCATACGGCCATGATCATCTCCTCGGGTTTCAAGGAAACCGGCCCCGAGGGAAAGCTGCTCGAGGATGAAATCGTGGCCATAGCCCGCAGAGGCAGCCTGCTCTTCATCGGACCCAACACCATGGGCACGGTATCCACCCACCACCGACTGATCTCGGCCGGGGCCCCGATCGAGCCCCTGCCGGGCGGCTTGAGCATCATCTCCCAGAGCGGGAACCTGGGGCTGCAGATCATGCAGTGGAGCAACCATCGGGGGCTCGGCCTGGGATTCTATGCCGGCACCGGAAACGAGGCCATGCTCAGGACCAGCGATCTGCTCAGATACTTCGGTCAGCGCGACGAGGTGAAATCCGTGGCGCTCTATATCGAGGGGATCGCCGACGGCCGCGAATTCATGGCCGCCGCCCGCGAGGTGACCCGCCAGAAACCCGTGGTGGCACTCAAAACCGGCCGGTCGCAGACCGGCTCGAAGGCCGCCCAATCCCATTCCGGCTCCATGGCCGGCGCCTATGCCACCTACAGTGCCATGTTCCGACAGACCGGCATCATCCAGGTCAGAAGCCCCTCGGAGCTCATCAATGTGGCCGGGGCCATGGCCCACCTGCCGGTCCCCCGGTCCAACCGTGTGGGGGTCATGACCCTGGGCGGCGGGTGGGGCATCATCACGGCCGACGAATGCGAGGACTCCGGCCTCAGTCTGCCGCCCCTGTCGGCGGAGATCATCCGGGACATCGACAAGCGACTGCCCGCCTACTGGAACCGTTCCAACCCCGTCGATATGGTGGGGGAGGAAAATACCGAGTTACAGCTGCATATCATGCAACTGCTCGCCGAGTGGGATGCAGTGGATTCCATCATCGCACTCGGGGTGGTGGGGCGGATCGCCTATGTGGAGGAGTTCATCTCGTGCCACGAAAAGGTGGACGGGACCCTCTTCAGCAAAGAGCTGAAGATGAGCGTGCTGAAAAACCAGCTCAAGGTGGAAAACCGCATCTATACGGAGATCGCCCGCCTGCAGCAACTCACCGGCAAACCCATCATCGCCGTCTCGCTGGGCGAAGGCGAACCGCGTTCCATCATCGAGACCGAACACGGCCAGGCCATGGTGCTCACCTCCCCGGAGGAGGCGGTCACCATCATCGCCCACATGGCACGCTACCGTGACTATCTCAACAAGCCGGACGCTCCGGCAACGCGCCCGTGACTTGATCGACGGACATCGTCATGATCTCGACGCACATGGGTACAGATATATGATGCAGGGGGAGGTCCGAAGCCGTGCGCCTTCAACGCCTTACCCGATCCGCCATTCCCGGCCCCATCGCCCCCTGCCCCGCAATCCATTTCTTATAAAACCCTACGAGAACACCACGTTGACACCCCCTGATCAATACGATATATCAGACTTCATGGAAGTGCTCTTCAATGCCGGTCAGATATCCTCCCGTATCCAGGAACTCGGGCGGGAGATCTCCGATATCTACCGCGGACAGGGACTCGTCGTAATCGGGGTGCTCAAGGGCGGGTTCATATTCATGTCCGACCTCGTGCGGTCAATCGAGATTCCGTTGATGATCGACTTTGCGCGCCTGTCCAGTTATGGGCACTCCACAAGCCCTGAGGGCGAGGTCACCATCGTCTCGGACATCCACATGGACATCCGCGGCAAACATGTGCTCCTCGTCGACGATATCCTGGATACGGGGCACAGCCTCTTCGCCTACAAGCGCACCCTTGAGCAGCGCGGTCCGGTCTCGGTCAAGATCTGCACCCTCATCGACAAAACCTATCGGCGCAGTGTGAACATCCAGCCCGATTTCTATGGCTTCCGCATCAAGAACGGATTCATCGTGGGTTACGGCCTCGATTACGGCGAGCAGTACCGGGGGCTGCCGGAGATCCATGTCCTGAACTCCCTTGAGGGGGGGGAACCTGCGTGAGCATCGTCGAATGTCCGAACTGCCGCAGCACCTTCAATGTGAACGGGGAGGCCCTCCGCAAGGATCGGGTCAAGCTGAGGTGCAGTGTCTGCGCTCATGTCTTCACCCCAAAAAAGCAGCCCTCCCCCTCTCTCGAGCAGGAATTCGAGAGTCTCCTCACCCGAGAGGATACCGGGGAAAGGCCTGAGGACATCGCCTGGCCCGAGGAAGGCGCGCAAGAAGACGCGGTGAATGTCGCCCCGGTGGAGTGGGAGGAAACCCAGCCCGAATCCGTCATCAAGGAGATCGACTCCATCCTGGGCTCCGGTGAGGAAATCGGCACCGTCGAAGAGCCCCGCAACCATATGCAAGCCAGCGGTGGTCGATCCCGTAGGATCATGATCACGGTCGTGACCCTGCTCCTGATCCTCGGCGGGGGTCTGTGGTTCATGCGCGAGCAGCTTCCCTTCTGGCCCCGGCAGATCGAGGAATCCTCTCCGGATGCGCGCCTGGAACGGGGGCCCTACTTTGATCTCCCGCACGACAGCATCACCTATGAGCTCCTGAACAACCCCAAGGAAGGTCCTGTCCTGGTAATCAAGGGGGTCGTGAAAAAACTCTCCCAGCGTCCGGTCAAATCCGTCATGGTGCAGGCCCGGGTCTACGATGAGACCCAGCGCCTGCTGGCAACCCGCAATGCCTATGCCGGCATCATCCCCGATGCCTCTGAATTCACGCGCCAGGATAGCGGCGACATGGATACCCTCCTGGCGGCCGAGCCCCGCACCCTGGGCATCCTGGCTACCTCCCAGGACATACCCTTCGTGGTCGCCTTCTTCGGGCGGCCAGCCCGGGAGGGGCAATCCTTCCAGGTCGAGGTGAAAGAATTTCATTGGCAGTAAAAGAGAGCGCCGCCCTCACCAAGCTCAGATACGTCACGGCGCTCATCATCATCATCTTCATTACCGGCACGTTCGGATTCCACATAATCGAGGACTGGAGTTTCCTCGATGCATTCTTCATGACACTCATCACCATCACCACCATCGGGTATCGCGAGATCCGTCCGTTGTCGGACACTGGCAAGATATTCGACATCTTCATCATTATTCTGGGGGTCGGGAGCGCCACCTATGGATTCGCATCCATCGCCCGATTCATCGTCGAGGGCGAGGTTCAGAGGATTCTGGGGAGGAGAAGATTGGACAAGACGATCACAAGACTGCAGAGGCACTACATTATCTGCGGCAATGGCCGTATCGGATCGCTCATCTGGAAGGAACTGCATGCCGCTGGCAAGCCCTTCCTGGTCATCGAGTCCGATCAGGAGACCGCACTGGAAATGGAGCGGGAGAGCATCCCCCACATCCTGGGGGATGCCACCAAGGAGGAGACCCTGATGCGGGCCGGCATCCTGCGCGCCAAAGGACTCATCGCCACCGCCTCGTCGGATGTCACCAATGTCTACATCACCCTGATCGCCAAGGAACTCAATCCGGACATCTTCATCCTCGCCCGGGCTGCCACCGAAGAATCGATCAAGAATATCAAGCGGGCGGGGGCGGACAAGGTGATCTCACCCTACCTCATCGGCGGGCGCCACATGGCCAACATCATCCTTAAGCCCTCGGTGGTGGACTTCATCGAACTCGCCACCGGCGAGCAGGAAGACATCCACATCCAGATGGAGGGCTTCAAGGTCAAACCCACGTCCTCCCTGATCGGGACGACCCTCAGGGAATCGCCCATCCGCAAGGGGCTCGGTCTGATTGTGGTGGCGATCAAGGATCTCGAGGGTCGCATGTGTTTCAATCCACCCGCCGACTTCCTGATCACGCCCGGGGCCGTGCTCATCTGCATCGGAGATCAGGAGGCCCTGCTCGCCCTCAAACGGCTCGCCGGTGGGGAGAAGGCATGAGCATCATGGGGCTTGATTACGGGACGAAACGTATCGGGGTGGCCATCAGCGATCCCTGGGAAAATATGTCCCTGCCCCTTGAGACCATTGCGGTCAGAGCCGATAAATCCCATATGGACCGCATCCGTGAGATCATAGACGAATACGAAATCTCCCGTATCGTGGTGGGTTTGCCCTACAACATGGATGGCACCCTCTCGCCCATGGCCGAGGAGGTGATGGCCTGGGCAGAGGATCTCACGCTCTGCACCGGACTCGAGGTGGTCTTCTGGGACGAGCGCCTGACCACCTCACAGGCGCATGATTTCCTCCTGAGCCATGCCGTGCGGGGCAGAAGGCGCCGGCAGGTCGTGGACAAGATAGCGGCCAGCCTCATCCTGAAGGATTATCTCGACGCTGAACGCCTATGAAGCTTAAGGGTCATCTCGCCTTCATCATCGTGGTGAGTTTCCTGGTGCTGGCCGTGGTGCATACCTCCGTGTTCCTGCGCACGGCGACGTCCCCGGCCTCCCCCCTGCAACTCGATATCACGCCCGGCAAGGGGGCCTGGGAAATATGCAAGGATCTGGAATCGTTAGACATCATCACTCATGCCCCCACCTTCCTGGCCCTGGTGGTGCTCACCGGCAAGGCCTCCCACCTGCAAGCCGGGACCTATGTCTTCGAGGGCAGCCACTTCCCCCAGGATATCGCCGAGATCCTCTTCAAAGGCCGCACCCTGCGCTTCCGTGTGACCATCCCCGAAGGGGCCGACCTCTTCGATATCGCCACGATCATCGCGGCCACCGGGGAGGTCAACCCCGCGGCGTTCCTCACCACGGCTCGTTCCCCCGCGACCGTGGCCTTTTTCGAACTCGAGGCACCGAGCATGGAGGGCTTTCTCTACCCCGACACCTACTTTCTCGCCCCCCATATGACCCCGTTGGAGATCATCGCCCGGATGGTGGACCGTTTCCATCAAATCTATACCCCCGAGTTACAGCAGCAGGCCTTGCTGCGGGGCCTTGGCCGTCTGGAGGTCATCACCCTGGCCTCGATCGTGGAGAAGGAGGCCGTGCTCCCCGAGGAACGCGCCATCATCGCCTCGGTCTTTCACAACCGTCTCAGGCGGGGCATGCGCCTGCAGTCCGACCCCACCGCCATCTATGGGATCGAGGGCTTCCACCGCGCGATCTCGCCCCGCGATCTCAGACGCAACAGTCCCTATAACACCTACCTGCATGTCGGACTCCCCCCGGGACCCATCTGCTGCCCCGGGAGGGGGGCCATAGAAGCCTGCCTCAATCCGGCTCAGACCCCGTATCTCTATTTCGTGTCCCAGGGCAACGGCCGGCATACCTTCTCGACAACGCTTAGGCAACACAACCAGGCCGTCTCCCGTCTGCGCAAAAATAAGGCCCGCCACCCCTAAAGATTAATTACCCGTTATTCGATAGGATAGGGGATGAATAGCCTGGTGGTAGCCATTGTCGACGATGACGACGAAACCCTTGATCTCATTGAACAGATCCTCAAGGAAGAGGGGTTCAAGGCGCAACGGTTCCATAGCGTGGAGGAACTCCTCCCCCGCCTGCCGCAGCGATCGTTCGATCTCATCTTCTCCGATCTGATGCTACCCGGGGCATCCGGGCTGGACCTGCTCCGTACGCTGAGGGAAATGGGGCTGGATACCCCCTTTGTGCTCATCACCGGGTATGCCTCCCTGGATTCGGCGATCGAGGCCGTGAACAAGGGGGCCTCCTACTACATCAAGAAGCCCTTCACCATCGAGGAGATCCGCTTTGCCATCAGCCGGGTGCGCCAGCGGCAGGACCTGCTGCAGGAAATCATCGCCCTCAAACAACAGCTCTCCCAGGCAGGCAAAAGGCAGGAAGAGGAAGCCCCCGTTCCGCTTATGGCCACGCATTTCGCCCCCTTCGACCTGAACAGGGTCCTCTCCGCCATCGATCACATCGGTCGACTGAAGACCAGCGGGCTCATCTCGGACGAAGAGTATGTTGATTTCAAAGGGAAAATACTCAAAAGGATAGTATAATGCCTGACAAGATCCTCATCGTCGACGATGATCCGGGAATACGTGACACCCTGTCGGACCTGATCCAGGAGCTCGGCTATCAGACCTGTACCGCCCAAGATGGGCTGGCAGCCATAAGCCTGCTGAATGCCGGCCCTTTCCTATGCGTCTTCACCGACATTATGATGCCGAACATGAGCGGCATCGAGCTCATCCAGAAGATCAAGTCCCGGGATATCTCGCTTCCGATCATCGTCATCACCGGGTATGCCTCGCTCAAGATCGCGGTCGATGCCATGAAGAACGGGGCCTCGGACTTCCTTCCCAAACCCTTCACGGTCAAGCAGATCGAGCTTCTGCTCAGCAAGATGCAGCGCGAAAAACAGCTTCTGGAGGAAAACAAGCGCTATTCCGACGAGCTCCAGCTCCGCCGGCTCATCGACACCCTCGTCGGGCAGCTGGAGGACAAGGCGCAGGAGATCTCCTCCCTGCAGGACATGTCGGAACGTATCACCTCCTTAAAAGGCATCCGCGACCTGGTAGGTGCCATCGAGGACGTGGCCGGCGACATGATCACCGATGCCCAGGTGTGTTTCTACCCGCTCAACCGCAAGTCCTGGAAGCTTATCGACCCGGTGGCGGGCACCGAACGCACCCCGGACGACGAACTCGAACACGGGTGTATCGCCAGGAAAGAGGTCCCCGGAGTGCTCGACTGCGGGAACTACGAGACGGTCTTCCCGCTGATGATCGAGGACCAGCTCTTCGCCGCACTGAGCATCGTCTCCTCCAAGATGCTCACCACCGACGAGGAACGCAAGATCGCCTATTTCCTGCAGCGGGCGGCGGAAAGGATGGAAAATGTGGCGCTCTACGAGGGGCTCTACGAAAACATCCTCTCCACCCTGAACAGTATGGCCAAGATCATCGACGCCCGCGACCCGTACACCTCCCAGCACTCCACCCGGGTCACCATGCTCGCCACTTCCCTGGCCCGGGCCCTGAAGATCTCGGTGGATGACCTGGATATCCTGTCCATCGCCGCTTCATTGCATGACATCGGCAAGGTGGGCATACCCGATCACATCCTGCTCAAACCGGACCGGCTTACCGATGAGGAATTCACGGTCATCAAACGACATGCCGACATCGGTGCGGACATCCTCAATCCCATCATCCCCATGCGCAAGGAATCCCAGATCATCCGACATCACCATGAGCGCTACGATGGCAAGGGCTACCCTCTCGGTCTGGCAGGGGAGGACATCCCCCTGCTCTCACGGATTATCACCCTGGCCGATGCGTACGACGCCATGACGTCGGACCGCCCCTACCGCAAGGGCCTGGCAAAAGAGGCGGCCCTGGCCGAGATCACGCGCTGCAGGGGAACCCAGTTCGACCCCGTCATCGCCGGCATCTTCATCGAAACGCTCGGCGAAGACTAGCTTACCCTTACTCGGTGGTCGTGCGCAAGACGGCCGAATCCCGGACGTCCTGCACGCGTGAGGCCTCTAGTTCCGCCTGCAGCATCTTCAGGCGCTGCCTGAGCTGCCGGACCTCATCCTGGAGCTCGGAACGCTCGCCTTCAAGTTCCAGGATTCTCTCGTCCAGGGACTTGAGCTCGACCGCCTTCTCCTGGGGGGTCTTGGCAAGTTCGGCCTTGACGGTGGCAAGCTCGGCGCCCAGCTCGGTCATGCGCTGCGTCAGGCCGCGGTTCTTGTGCTCGAGTGTGGCGATGTAATCGATGACCTCGGTCAGCACCTGTTTATAATCCCGGGGCCCGTTCCCCCGGTATTCCCAGATATAATATCCCAGCCCGAGCCCCAGGATGAAGATGATCAGGATACCGATCAGCGGGGCCCGCCAGCGGTTGCCCTTCTTTGCACCCCCGGCAGCCGGGGCGTCCGGGTTCTGTTTTGCGTTGTCGGCCATAGCACCCTCCCTGAAAATCATGCTCTAGGACAGATCCCGCTCCGAGTCAAGAAAGAAGGCACACATTCCCCGGTTGTACGAGATCGCCCGATATGCCATAGCAGATAGATATGGATATCCTGATCGTCAAGCTGGGGGCCCTGGGCGACGTGATCAACACCTTGCCGCTGGCCATCCATCTGCACGAGCAGCTCCAGGCGCGTATCCACTGGCTCTGCGAGCCCTTGAGCCTACCCCTGTTGGTCGAGCACCCGTATGTCGATTGCCCCATCCTCTTCGACAGGCACCGCTGGCAGACAAGCCTGCCCCGCGTGCTGCGTCTTATCCGGGGGCAACACTTCGAGTTGGTGCTGGACCTCCAGCGCATCGCCAAGTCCGCCCTCCTGGCCCTGTATGCCAACGGTGAGCGCACCCTCGGCTTCGACAGGGCCAGGTGCAAGGAGATGACCTGGCTTTTGCCCTTCGAGCGCATCCCGCCCTGCCCGGGGGTCACGCACATGGCTTTGCAATACCTGGAGTTCGCGACCTACCTGGGACTGCCACCTGGTACCCCGCGTTGGGAGATCCCGGTGAGTGCGGTGCCTCCCATCAGTCTCCCCGCGAGGTACGTCGTCCTGAACATCGGCGCCACCAAGCCTGCCAACCGCTGGCCAGCCGCCAGTTTCGCCGCGCTGACGCAGGCGCTCCAGAAAAGCTTCGGCCTGCCGGCCGTAATCACCGGAGGTCCGTCCGAGAAACCGATGGCCCGCGAGGTCATGGACCGGGCCCACCCCGGCACCATCGATCTCACGGGCCGGACCACGCTGGGCGAGCTCACCGCGGTCCTGGCCGGGGCCCTGGCCGTGGTGAGCTGCGATACCGGGCCGCTGCACCTGGCGGTGGCCCTGGGGCGCCCCGTGGTCGCCCTCTTCGGCCCGGCCGATCCGCGCCGCACCGGACCCTACCGGGGGGTGGTGATCCAGAAGGAGCTTGCCTGCGTCCCCTGCAACCGGCGCGAGTGCCCGGACAACATCTGCATGCAGCGCATCACGCCGCAGGAGATCATCGCACGGCTCGAGCCCCTCATCATTAAAACTAAAAATTCTTGAAGGGGGCGTGGGGGGAACTTCTTATAAGAAGTTCCCCCCACATAAATAAGGCAGGTCCGCGTTCCTCCCTCTTCGGGTGCAAATTCTCCTTCCTGACAAAGAAACACGACCATGGCGCTCAGTGCGCCGCCTCCCCCCAGCACTCGCGGCGGTCGCCTTCCCCGGTGCAGTAGAGGACCTGCTCGGAGACCGAGCGCCGCCACACCGCAGCCAGAAGCGCGCGCGGGTCGTCGCCGGTGACCCCGGCATAGGCTTTCAGGAAGGCCAGGCGCACGGGCCGACCCACCTTGAGGGGGATGCTCGTGTTGAGCTGGACGAGATTCTTGAGCCGGCGTGAGCGGGAAAGGGAGCGCGCCTGGAGCACCCGGTCGGTGTCGAGCAGAAAGAACCGCGGAAGTTCCGGGTCGATCTTGAGGTTGCAGCCCTTGAGATCGGCGTGGTAGATGGCTGCCGCATGCAGCTTGCCGATGATGCGGCCGAGCTCCCGGGCCAGGGCGTAGCGCTTGCGGGGGGCCAGCGTCTCATACCGGCAGCATAGAAACTGGTCGAGATCGGGCTCTGCCAAGGCCCCGGTGATGAGCGCGCTGCTGCGATCAGTCATGAGGACCAGCGCCACAGGGGGCGCCGTGGCGAACCCGTGCATGTTGAGGGTCAGAAGCCCTTGCCAGGACCTCAGCGCATAGGGTTGCTGTGCGGGACGGGTGCGACAATAGGATTTCACACAGAGCCTTTCCACCAGCGTGATCTGGGTCTTGTGCTGCTGTTTGAGAACCTGGGTGCCGCTCTCAATGTTCGCGGTGTGGCGCGCGAGCACCGCGTCCACATCCAGCTCGATGCCCGCCATGACATAGGCCCTGTATCCGGGTCCCTCAAACTGCTGCATGAGGTCACGGTCGCGCAGCAACCCCCTGACCCAGCGGGTCACCACCTGCCGGCGCACACGCCGGGAGCGCCGGACGATCTGCCGCGCACACGCCTCAAGGTCGGGCAGGTGCCCGAGACGCTCCAGGTAGCCCATGAGCTGCGAGTCAGGCACCTCGTAACGGCTGAGCACCTGCGCAAAGAGACGCACCGCGTCACGACGCCTGAGAAAAGCGTGTTCCCGGATCTCGTAGGCATCCAGAAACCAGGGGCGCCCATCTTCGTCGAGGATGACGTTCCCCGGATGCATATCGGTAAAGGAGAAGTTGCCGCTCAGAAGTTCGAGGGCCAGCTCCAGCAGGATGGCGGCCTGTTCCGAGGGGGGCAGCACATGCATGTCTCTCCCCTGGGGGATGGCCCGGGTGACGAGCGCCGAAAGCGCCCCCAATCTGACGTGGTCCACCACCTCGGGCACCCGCACCCCCTTGTCCGCCAGCCGAGCGAGCATGCGGGCCTCGTAGCCGGTCTTGGGCCGCAGGCGGTTTCTCAGGCGTGCGAAAGGCCCCCGGGGATCGCAGACCTTCACATAGTAGAGATCCCGGCCGTCTTGTGAGAGCCGGTACACGCTGCGCTCGGACTTGGCCTGCACCAGTTCCCACGTACAGCCAGGGCAGCATTGTGAAAGTGATCCCTGCAGCCGCCCGAGGGATTCCCCTCTGGAAACATGTGCGTACTTGACCTCCATGCTGCCCTCCTTACCACATCCGCAGGGAGGATGAAAACAAACGAAAGATCCCTTCCCCTGGTGCACGCGGTTGACAGCCGCCCGGGGCGTGTGTAAGGTCTTGCGCATGGCGGCAGGCAAGCAAATCGTCCATGATTTCCAACAGACCCCCGATGAATCCTCCCCTTTCGCCGAGCACCCTTCCCAGGTCAGCATCATCATCGTGACCATGGGCGCAGACGCGATGCTCAAGGCCTGCATCCACTCGATTCAGGCCCGGGTAGACCTACCCCTCGAGATCATCATCGTCAACAACGCGGCCACCCCCCTGGATTTGGAGGACGCCCCCGCGCTCACAATCATCGAAAACGGCACCAATATGGGCTTTGCCCGCGCCGTGAACCGCGGCCTGGAGATGGCCGCCTCCCCTCTCGTGTGCCTGCTCAACTCGGACACGTACCTTACCGAGGACATCATCGCGCCCATGGTCGCCTTCATGCACACCCACGCGCGGGCCGGCATCTGCGGGTTACAGCTGGTCTTCGGGGACGGCGCGCTGCAGAACTCCTTGGACATCTTCCCCAACCTGGCCACCGAGTTCCTCAACAAGTCCCTCCTGAAGCTCATCTTCCGCCGAAGCTACCCGAGCAAACGCTCGGGGTTCACGGCCCCGGTCAGGGTGCCCTCGGTGATCGGTGCCTGCATGATGATCAGACGCGCACTCCTCGATACAATCGGGGACCTGGACGAGGGGTACTTCTTCTATCTCGAGGAGACCGACCTCTGCCGGCGGGCCTGGGACCATGGGTATGAGGTCTGGCACCTGCCGCAGCTGCGCCTCGTCCACTACCAGGGAGGCACAGCCCGCCGGAGCGATATCAGGCGCAAAATCGAGTTCCGCCGCTCGGTGATCACCTTCTTCCGGCGCCACAGGGGTCCGTTGCGGACCGCGCTGCTCGTCGCCCTCAGCGTCCTGAAGTCGCTCATCGAACTCGCAGGCGCCCTCCCGCTGGTCGTCACAGAACGCGGAAGACAGCGCCTCATCACGGTCACGAGCCTGCTCCTCTGGTACCTGAGCGGCCGCCCCGAGGGCTGGGGACTGGAGCGCACCCACCCGCTCTACGAGAAGAGCAGGGCTCACGGCTACACCTGGTTTCTCAAACCCGGGAAAGACCTTCCCTCTCCGACGCGTGATCCGCAGGCCTTCATGGAGGGCTTAAGGTGCGTCCTCAATCTCTCGCGCACGGCCTGTGTGAAATCGGGACAGTTGGACGGAAAGACGATCTTCATCAAGCGCTACAACTTCAAGGGCTGGCGTGATGCCTGCAAGAACCTTTTCCGCAAAAGCCGCGCGCTCAGGGCCTTCGAGTCGGCCCTCCTGCTCGAGAACCTGGGGGTCCCCACCCCGGCGGTGGTCTTCGCCTGTGAAAGGCGGATCCTGGGGGTGCTCGTGGTATCCTATATCGCCACCGAGGGGATCGACGCCCTGGACCTGGTGCGCCATCAGGCGCGGCACGGCTTCACGGATGACGATATCCGCAGGCTTGCCCGCTGCATGCGACGCCTGCATGAGATGGGCATCCTGCACGTGGACCTCAAGGGAGAAAATCTGCTCATCGACGATAAGCACACCATCCACCTCATCGATCTCGATCGCCTGCGGCGGGTGCGCCATTTGGGGCTGAAGGCGCGTGCCAAGAACCTGAGTTACCTGAACGCCTCCTTCGCCACCACCCTGCCAGGGGAGATGCGAGCGCTGTTCCTCGACGAATACCTCAAAGGGCACACGGATCTGGAACGCCAACGTCCCCGCCTGGAGGCGCTCATCCACGGCCACACGCAGCATCGGCTGCGCACACGTTACCCTGCCCCTCAGTAGCTCACGCCATCGACGCTGGCCGTTTCTCCCCGGATGAGCACATACACCCGGTTGGGAATGCACACGATCGAGCTTCCCGCTTTATGGATACGGCCTCTGCGCAGGCACAGCTGATGCGGACAGGGGGAGGAGAGCATGCTCACCTCCCCGCCTTCGATGACCACCACACTCTCCCCCAGGGGCCCCTCGAGGCGTACGGTGACGTCCCGATCAAGGGGGAGGACGGCCACGAGGCCCTCCTGCGAACGGATCTCTACCTCACATCCCGGTGGCGCCCTCCAGGTGTCTATGGCGAACCATGCCCCGCCCACCATCAGGAGCGCGATGATCAGGACCACGTCGCCGCGGGTAAGTGGCGGCAGTCTTTGCATATCCCCCCCTATACGACGAACAGCCGTCAAACACAAACGCTGCCCTTCGCGCTCAAGGACCGGCTTGACCTTGAGCGCCGATCCTCCTATAGTCGGGGTCCAAGATGGATATGGAGCAGATACGCAAGCGAGGCATCAGATTCACCAGCATCAACGAACGCCTCCACATCATTCACGGCACCGGCCGCAGCCGTTCCCCCTTCGCCAACGCCTTCCTCGTAACCGACCGCGTCTGCGCCCTGATCGATACGGGCTGCGGCCTGGATATCCTCACGAAACTCCTGGATCTCCAGCCCATAGAACTCGTCATCAATTCCCATTCGCATCCCGATCACACGGCCGGCAACTGGCTGGTACAGGGAATCTGCTCCCCCGAGATCGCCGTGCCAATCGAGGCCGCCTCCAGCATCGGGAGCGCCGACAAACTCGCACCCAGGCTCGCCGGTGCGGAGTTGGCATCCTGCTGGCTGGAGACGTCCCTGTCCGTCACCGGGTTCAGGGACTTCACCCTCTCATCGCATTTCAGTGAAGGCCACGAGTTCCGCCTGGGGAGAACACGCCTGGTGGCCCTGCATACCCCGGGACACCTGGCCGACCACTACTGTCTGTGGGAGCCGGAGGAAAGGATTGTCTTCGGCTTCGATATCGACCTGAGCCCCTTCGGCGGATGGTATGGCAATGCGGAGTCCGACCTGGGACGCTTCAGGGCCTCCGTGGACCGGCTGCTCTCCCTGCCGGCCGAGGTCTATCTCTCGTCGCACGCCCGTCCGGTCAGGGGGGCGCATATCGACCGGCGCCTCAAGGCCTACCGGTCCATCTTCGACGTCCGGCGCGAACGCATCAGGGCCCTCGTGCCCGTCAACGCCTGGAAGGGCCCGGAGGACATCGCGCACCTTTCCCCCATCTACGACGTGCATCACCCCGACTCCAAGACCCTGCTGTTCTACAACGAGACCCAGATGGTGCGCAAACACCTGGACGAACTCGTGCTTGCGGGAGAGCTGGTGCACCTAGATGGCGGCTATCGCCGCCGCTAGCCCCTGTCTGCCGCGAACGTCACCCGGAAAAGAATCCGCCGCAGATGCTCCCCTGCAATCAGCCGCTCAGGGACACTAACTCGGGGCACCACTGCGGGGCACCCCTTGAAAGCCTCACGCGAAAGGGAACTGCCCCTAAGGGGACTCAAACCGGTTGATCTGCGGGTCAACTTCTGTCAGACTAACACACGGAAATCCTCTAGCATGGGGTTGAACCCCCGGCGGCACGCACCCTGGCCTCCCCATTCAGCCTTGAGCGGCGGGGAAGATGACCCATAGCAATCAAAAGGAGGCATGCAATGGAATACTCCGAACTTGAACGACTCATCACGGACACCATACCCTGGGTCAAGGACAGCGGACTGCGGGTAGATCTCATGGCCAAAAACCACATCCGTCTCACCGTTCCGCCTGAAAAGCACCTCAACCACGTGGGCATCGTCTATGCCGGGACCCACTTCATGCTCATGGAGGTCGCGGGGGCGGCCCTGTACTTCGCCACCTACGGCCTGAACAACCTTGTCCCTGTGAACAAGCACATGGAGATCAGCTACCTCAAACCCGCCTTCGGCGACATCAGCTGCGAGCTGAGTCTGGATGAGGAGACGGCCCGCGCCATGATGGCCCCGGTCGAACAGCGCGGCCGGGGTGACTGGATCCTGGATATGGCGGTCACGGATACCTCGGGTGTTACGGTCTCAAAAGCGCGGTGCAACTACTACCTCATCCCGACCCCGGCCTAGGACACCCTTCGGGGTGCAACAAGCCGGATCGGCCCTGACCTAGAAGATGAAGCGCCTCCAGGAGACGCTCAACACGATACCGATGCAGGCCATGTTCACCAGCATGAAGGAGCCGCCGTAACTGATGAACGGCAGGGGCACACCCACCACCGGGAAGACGCCGATGGCCATGGCGATGTTGATGAAGACATGCAGGGTGAAGTACAAGGCGATGCCGAAACAGATCATGGCCCCGAAGCGGTCCTTGGCCTTGTTCCCGACAGAGATGATCTGGGTGATCATGATCAGGTAGAGCACGATCAGGACGAAGGAACCCACAAAGCCCCATTCCTCGGCCACCACGGAGAAGATGAAATCGGTGTGGTGTTCAGGCAGGAACTTGAGCTGGGTCTGGGTTCCGTGCAGGAAACCCTTGCCGATCAGGCCGCCGGAGCCCACGGCGATCTTGGACTGAATCGCATGGTAGCCGCTGCCCAGCGGGTCCTGGGACGGGTTCAGAAAGGAGAGGATGCGCATGCGCTGGTAGTCCTTGAGCGAGAGCCAGCCGAACGGCAGCAGGGCCAGAACGAGGATGGCGGAGGTGACCAGCGTCGACTTCTTGATCCCCAGCAGCAGCAGCATGCTCATGGCAATGATCAGGATGATGCCGGCCGTGCCGAGGTCCGGCTCGGACAGGATCAGCAGAACCGGGACGGCGACGGCCGCCATGGGACGGATCAGCTCCCGCAGGCCGTGCTCCTGGATATGTTTGTAACGCGCCCCCCAGTGGGCCAGCCAGACAATGATGATGACCTTGGTGAGTTCCGAGGGCTGGATCCCCAGCGGGCCGAGGGAAAGCCAGCGCCGTGCGCCCGAGATCTCGCGCCCCATACCCAGCACGACCACGAGCAGCACCACGGCCAAGACATAAAGCGGCCAGGCGAATCGGGTGAGCAGGCGATAGTCGATCACGAAACTCACGAACATCACGAGAAGGCCCAGGCCTACCCAAAGGAGTTGCTTGAAAAAGATCGCACTGTCGGTGACCCGGGTGGAGCTGTAGAGACACAACAGACCGATGGCGACGATACTCATGACCGTGGTGATCAGTCCCCAGTCGATGTTATCGATTACCTTCGAATATCTGCTCATCCGAGATCCCCTTCAGGAAATAATACCCCTTGATCACGTCCCTGACAATCGGCGCGGCGATGGACCCGCCGTGCCCGCCGTGCTCCACCACCGCCACCACGAGGATCTCCGGGCTCTCCACCGGCGAGAAACCGAAAAACCAGGCGTGGTCTCGTACCTTGTACGGCAAATCGGACTCGTCCATGAGCTTCGAGGAATAACCCCGGGCCACCTGTGCCGTCCCGGTCTTGCCGCCCACCGAGAACATGGGGTCGCGGATGCCCCGGCCGGTGCCGTACTCACCCTCCACCACGGCGCGCAGGGCCTCCTTGATGGCGTCCAGGTCCCCGGGGGCCACCTCCAGCCTGCGCTCCAGTCGCAACGGAGAGGATAGGATCAGACGCGGGGTGTAGACATACCCCCCGTTCACCACGCTGCTCATGGCCTTGGCCACCTGCAGCGGGGTCACAAGCGTGAATCCCTGCCCGATGGCGGTGATGATCGTCTCACCGGGATGCCACGGCTTGCCGAAGCGCCGCAGCTTCCATTCGCGGCTGGGGATGAGCCCCGAGACCTCATCGGCGAGCTCGATACCGGTGGGATGTCCGAAACCCAGTTCGGATGCCACGCGCGTGATGGTGTCGATCCCCACTTCCTCGCCGAGTTGGTAGAAATAGCTGTCGCATGATTCGGCCAGGGCCTTCTTGAGGGATACCTCCCCGTGACCGGTGGGCTTCCAGCAACGATAGGTGTTGGTTCCGAGCGTATAGGCCCCTGAACAGTAATAGGCCTTCTGGGGGGTGATCACATTCGCCCCCAGGCCCGCCAGGGCCACCGCCACCTTGAAGATCGACCCCGGAGGATACTGCCCCCTCAGCGCCCGGTTCTCCAGGGGGTGCAGGGGGTCCTCGATGACCTGCCGCCACATCTCCGGGGCCATGGGGGTCAAAAACATGTTGGGATCGAACTGGGGGCCGCTGGTCAGGGCGAGGATCTCGCCCGTCCGGGGGGAGATGGCCACCACGGCCCCGGCCCTCTCGCCCAGGGAATCCTGGGCGATGACCTGCAGCGAGCGGTCGATGGTCAGCCGCACTTCCTCTCCCGGCACCGGGGTGTGCTCCGAGAGCACCTTGATCTTGCGGCCGATGGCGTCCACCTCGAAGATACGAATCCCCTTGGTGCCTTTGAGCCGCGTCTCACAGGCACGCTCCATCCCGTTCTTGCCCTCGAGATCACCCGGGGCATATTCTCCGTCCGAGGCCTGTTTGAGGGTCTCCCGCGACACCTCGCCCAGGAATCCCAGACAGTGGGAGGCCAACTCCTTGTATACGTAATCCCGCTCGGTGGAGGCCTCGATGGAGACCCCGGGCAGGTTGAAGATCTCGGATTCGATGCGGGCCATCTCCACGAAGGTGATGTCGCGTGCGAGATAGACCGGGTCGTACGGTCGGGAGAGACCCGTGACAATCTTCTGTCGGATCTCCTTGGTATCCTGCTCCAGCAGAGTGGCCAGGCGGGTAGCGATGGAATCCGGGTCGGCGATATCCTTGGGCATCACCGTGAGGTTGTATGCCGGGCGGTTATCCGCCAGAACGACCCCGTGGCGGTCCAGGATCTTGCCACGCGGCGCCTTGAGGCTGACGATGCGGATGCGGTTGTTCTGGGCGAGCCCCTCATAGTAGCCCCCCTTGAAGATCTGCATATGGACCAGTCGCATCACGAGTGAGAGCAGGAGGATAAAAACCAGCAGGGTGATGAAACGCGCGCGCAGTCGCAGTTCCTCGTCCAACTCCGGTCCGGTGATCTTAGGGTTCATAGGCCACCCTGATAAGGCCCACGAGTCCCACCAGAAGCGGGGTGGCCAGGCCTGTGAGCACGGCACTGAGCAGAAAGGCGGGCAGGCCATGCGCCAGGGGTACGACGTCGGCAAAGAAGGCGGCGGTAAGGACAATCATGACATACAGCCCCAAGCCCACCACCCCCTGGGCCAGGGTATTTTCGAGATAGATGAGGTTGCGCAGAAAATCGGCCAGGAGGTAGGACAGGACATACACGAAGGGGAAATACCCCAGCCTGGCTCCCGTGAATGCCTGCAGGATCACGGAGCAAGCTAGCACGAACAGGAAGCCCCGGGCAAAGGGACGGTAGATAATCACGCCCAGGACCATCCCCAGGAAGAGATCAACCCTCAAGGCCGGTAGCATCAGGGGTAACAGCGTCGCCTCGAGCAGCACGACCACTACGAAGACACCGGCCAGGATCGCTTCAGTATGCCACATGGTGTTCGATCCCGAAAACCTCCTCGATCTTGCGCATCTTGACGCAGGGGGTCAGTGTTATGTCAGCGAAGATCTGGTGTTCATCACGCTGGATGGTGAGGACCTGCCCGAGACGGAGCCCCTTGGGAAAAATTCCCAGGAGCCCGGAGGTGACCACAAAATCCCCCACGCTGACCTCTTCCGTGCGGCGCACATACTCGAGGCCCAGGAGCCCGGAGCCCCTACCCTTAACGATGCCCTTGACCCGCGTGGCCTCGATCAACGCGGGGACGGCGCTGTTGGGGTCGGTGATCAGCAGCACCTGAGAGGTGTGGGGGGAGACCGAAATCACCCTTCCCACGATTCCGTCGGGATTAACAATGGGCATGTCCTTGAAGAATCCAGACCTACTGCCGCCATCGATGATGGCCGTCTTGAATACCAAGGTAATGTCCTGCGTGAGAAGACTGGCCGGATGCAGGCGAAAATCCCGGTAGGCCCGCTTGAATTCGAGCATGGCCCGCAGGCGTTCGTTCTCTGCGCGCAATTCCCTCTGGGTCATGCACCGCACCTCGAGCTCGGCCAGCTGCCCTCTGAGTTCATCGTTTTCCTGGGCGGTGTAAACCAGAAAGATATAGTGCCCCCAAAGGTTTGCCAGCAAACGCAACGGGGCACTGACGATCTGATGAATCCCGGCATATCCCTCACGCACCACACCCATCCCGCTGGCGGACCGGCTATGCTGACCGGCAGAGATGAGAATCAGGATGAGTATCGCCGCCAGAACCAGCAGAGGGGTGCGTGAAGCGTTACTCTTCATCAACTCGGAACGGTGACATCCCTGAGCAGCTCCAGATCGTCGAGGAGTTTGCCTGCCCCCCGCGCAACCGTGGAGAGCGGGTCTTCCGCGATGATCACCGGCAGCCCGGTTTCCTCCCTGATGAGTTTGTCAAGATTCTTATACAAGGCCCCGCCGCCGGTAAGTACGATGCCCCGGTCCACGATATCCGCGGCCAGTTCGGGGGGGGTCTGCTCCAGCGCCACCCGCACGGTGTCGATGACTGTACGCACGGGACCGGCGCAGGCCTTGCGGATCTCCTCGGAGCTGATGGTGAAGATCTTGGGGATCCCGTCCACCAAGTCGCGCCCCTTGACCTCGATGGTCTTCTCCACGTCGTCGGAGGCGGCCGAGCCGATCATGATCTTGATGATCTCGGCCGTCCTTTCCCCGATGAGCAGGTTGTATTCGCGCTTGATATGCTGCATAATGGCCTGATCGATCTTATCGCCGGCCACGCGCACGCTGTTGGTGTAGACAATGCCCGACAGAGAGATCACGGCCACCTCGGTGGTTCCGCCGCCGATGTCCACGATCATGGAACTGATGGGCTCGGTTACGGGAAGACCGGCCCCGATGGCCGCCGCCATGGGTTCGGCCACGATGTACACCTCGCGGGCGCCCGCGGCCTCGGCGGATTCCTTCACGGCGCGTTTTTCCACCTGGGTGATCCCCGAAGGCACGCATATGATCACCCGCGGCCGCACAAAAAGCCTGCGCTGATGCACCTTGGTAATGAAATACTTCAGCATGGCCTCGGTGGCCTCGAAATCGGCGATCACCCCATCCTTGAGGGGCCGGATGGCAACGATATTCTCCGGTGTCCGTCCGAGCATCTTCTTGGCATCGGTGCCTACGGCCACGATCCGGCTGACGCCCCCTCCCTCCATCTTGACAGCCACAACGGACGGTTCGGACAGGACGATTCCCTTATCCCGCACGTAGACCAGCGTGTTAGCGGTACCGAGATCAATGGCAAGATCACTGGAGAACATGCCAAAAAGCCACTCGAAGACCATACAGGGCCACTCCTTTCCTCAATGAGGTATGTGTCTTCCACATTTATCAAATACCCATTTCTTTTACAAGCAACTATCTGGTAAACCCTCATTATTGCGAAAATATCCTTCTTGTGATATCGAGGCAGGCACCATGCAGAACACCATCAGTATCATACTGGCCGCCGGAAAGGGAACGCGGATGAAGTCCGCCCTCCCTAAAGTTCTCCATGAGATCCTGGGGTTGCCGCTCATATACTACCCCATTACCCTGGCTGAGGCCTTCAGCAACGTGGTGGCGGTGGTGGTGGGCCACGGTCGGGAGCAGGTGGAAGAGAGGCTTTTACCCTTTCAGGTTCGCACCGTGGTTCAGGATCCCCCCCTCGGCACGGGACATGCCGTGCTGCAGGCCCGGGATATCCTGTGTGAGTGCCCCTTTGAGAACGTCATCGTCCTGCCCGGCGACATGCCACTCGTCGACAAGGCCTCCCTTAAGGGGCTCATCGACCTTCAGACCTCTTCTCACGCCGCCCTGGGCGTCCTGACCGCCACCCTCGACGACCCTACTGGCTACGGCCGCATCCTTCGGGATCAAGACGGCCGGGTGCGGGCCATCGTGGAACACAGCGAGGCCAGTCAGGAGGAGCGCTCCATCCGCGAGATCAACACCGGGGTCTATGTCATCCGCCGCGACTTCCTGCTCGAGGCCGCTTCGCGCCTGGCGCCGGACAATACCAAGGGTGAATTCTACCTGACGGATATCGTCGCCATGGCGCCCGACGCCGTCGGGTTCCCCATGGCCGACGCCGAAGGTGCGCATGGCATCAACTCCCAGGCCCAGCTCGCCTGGGCGGCCGGAATCATGCAGCAGCGCATCAACCGCGCCCATATGGATGAGGGACTTACCCTCATAGACCCGCACACAACCTGGATCAGCCCCCTGACACGCCTCGGACGTGACGTGACCGTCTGGCCCAACGTCCACATCCTGGGTGAAAGCGTGGTCGGGGATCACGTCACCATCCTTCCCAACACCTGGATCAGGGACGCCTGCATCGCCAGCGGCCGCAGCGTCCCCCCCGGAAGCATCATCGAGGGTAAATCTGCCGTCTAAGGCGCCCGGCGAACCACTGGCGTCATCTCCGCCGCCCGGAGATGGATTGACAACCCAGGCCGCTTCACCTACAAGAAAGGCATGGGCTGGATCAAAAACCTGTTCTATCAGAGTGGCGACCTGCAAGGCGATGTAGTACAAGCGGAGAGCTTCCCCTCCATCCTTCCGGTCCTGCCGCTCAAGGACGCCATCCTGATGCCCGAGGCCATCCTGCCTCTGATCGTGTCCCACCCCTCATCCATCGATCTCATCCGGTCATTCCACAAACGCGGCGAGGCCATCATCGCCGTGGGCATGCGTGAGCCCAAGGACATTCATCGCGCCACTTGGGACAACCTCCACCGTGTGGGGTGTGTGGCCAGGATTACCAAGATTACCGAGGACGACAGCGGGGAGCTCTCCATCATGATCAAGGGCATCCGCAAGGCCGCGCTCGAGGAGATGCTCTCCGAGGATCCCTACCTGCGGGCACGGGTGACCTACCTCAGTGAAGACCTGTCCCTGAACAAGCACGTGCTCGCCACGGCCCACTCCACCCGCGAACTCCTCAACCAGCTGGCGCGCCTGTCCTACCACAACATGGACCCCATCCTGGCCAATCTCGCCAAGATCAAGGACCCGCTCATCCTCTTCAGCACCTGCGCCACGACCCTGCCCATCCCCGTGCGCCGCAAGCAGGAGATCCTGGAGACCGAGCCCCTGCAGCAAAAGTTCACCATGCTCTACCTCGCCCTCAAGGAGGAGCTCGACATCCTCGAGCTCTCCACCCGCATCACGGAGACCGCCAAGGACGAAATCAGCCATGCGCAGCGCGAGTATTACCTGAGGCAGCAGCTCAAGGCCATCAAGAAGGAACTCGGGGAAGGCGCGGATCCTGACAGCGAGATGGAGGATCTGGAAAAGGAGCTCAAGGACAAGGCTCTCCCGGACGAGGTGACCACCGACGTACAGAAGGACCTCAAGCGCATCGCCCGCATGCAGCCCGGATCCTCTGAATATGTCACTATCCGCACCTACTTGGACTGGATCCTCGACCTCCCCTGGCACGAGCAGACCGAGGACAACCTCGAAATCGCCGCCGTCGAGGAGATCCTCAACGAAGACCACTTCGACCTCGCGCGTCCCAAAAAACGCATCCTGGAGTTCCTGGCAGTCAAGAAACTCAAGGGCGACCTCAAGGGCCCCATCCTGTGCTTCGTGGGCCCCCCCGGGGTGGGCAAGACCTCGCTCGGCAAGTCCATCGCCCGCGCCATGGGCCGCACCTTCGTGCGCATCTCGCTGGGCGGCGTGAGAGACGAGGCCGAGATCAGGGGCCACCGGCGCACCTATATCGGCGCCATGCCGGGCCGCATCATCAACGGCATCAAACAGGCCCAGACCATAAATCCGGTCTTCATGCTGGACGAGATCGACAAACTCACCCAGGACATCCACGGGGACCCGGCCTCGGCCCTGCTCGAGGCCCTGGACCCGGAACAGAACAACAAGTTCGTCGATCACTACCTCAACGTCCCCTACGACCTCTCGGCGGTCTTCTTCATCACCACCGCCAACGTGGTCGACAACATCCCGCCGGCCCTCAGGGACCGGCTCGAGATCGTGGAAATCGAGGGCTACACCCAGGAGGACAAGCTCCAGATCGCCCGGGAATACCTCATCCCCAAGGAGCTCCGGGCCAACGGCCTGGATGAGACCCCCGTCACCTTCCGCGATGAGGCCGTCACCCACATCATCCGGCACTATACACGCGAATCCGGTGTGCGCAACCTCCAGCGCGAAATCGCCTCGGTCCTGCGGGTGATCGCCTCCCGCGTCGCCCGACAGGGCCCCTCCCCCTTCGAGATCGACCGGGAGTTCATCGAGGAGGCCCTGGGGGCGGTGCGTTTCATCCCCGAGGTCAAGGAGCGCACCCGCATCCCGGGCATCGCCACCGGGCTGGCCTGGACCCCCTACGGGGGCGAGATCCTCTTCGTGGAAAGCGCCCTGGTCCAGGCCAAGGAGGAGATGATCCTCACCGGACAGATGGGCGACGTCATGAAGGAATCCGCCCGCATCGCGCTCAGCCTGATCAAGGGCACCGCCTGCGGCCTCAGTGAGAAGGCGTCTCTCCACATCCATGTCCCGGCCGGCGCCATCCCCAAGGACGGCCCCTCGGCCGGGGTCACCATGGTGACCTCCCTCGTCTCGCTCCTGACCGGCCAGGTGGTACGGGAGAACCTCGCCATGACCGGGGAGATCACCCTCAGAGGCGTGGTGCTGCCCGTGGGCGGGATCAAGGAGAAGGTCCTCGCCGCCCGGCGCGCCGGCATCACCGAGGTGATCCTGCCCCGCATGAACGAAAAGGACCTGCGTGACATCGAATCAGACGCCCGGCGGGATCTCACGGTGCATTTCGTGGAGGGGATCGACGAGGTACTGCACCTGGCCTTCCCGCAGGCCACCGACAGGCTCCTGACCCTCATCCCCCTGGTACCCCACCCCCCCGACAAGGGGATCGGCCTCAGAGCGTAGCCAGGGCCTCCCGGCAGGCCTCCAGCGTCTGCCCGATCACCTCCGGGGAATGCGCCGTGCTCACAAAGAACGCTTCGAAGGGGGACGGGGCCACATAGACCCCCTTTTCCAGCAGGGCGTGAAAGAAGCGCGTGTAGCGTTGCGCGTCCGCGGACATGACCCCCTCGAAATCCCTGACCGCACCGTCCTGGAAAAACAGACCCGCCATGGAGCCCACGCGATTGATCGCCAGGGGGATCCCTTGCCGGGCGGCCGCATCCTCAAGCCCGTCGGTGAGGGTCTCCATGGTACGGGCAAGACCGGCATAGGGGGACTCGTCCCGCAGTACCTTAAGCGTCGCCAGGCCGGCGGCCATGGCCAGGGGATTGCCGGAGAGCGTCCCCGCCTGATAGACCGGGCCTTCGGGCGCCAGCAGACGCATGATCTCCTGCCGGCCACCAAAGGCGCCCACCGGCAGGCCGCCGCCGATGATTTTACCCAGACAGGTGAGATCAGGGCGGATGCCGCACAGGTCCTGATAGCCGCCCAAGCACAGGCGGAAGCCCGTAATCACCTCGTCGAAGATAAGCAGGGCGCCGCGCTCACGGGTCTCGTGGCGCAGGACCTCCAGAAAGCCCTTCTGCGGCAGGATCACACCCATGTTACCGCCGATGGGCTCCACGATGACCGCGGCCACCGCGTCCCCGCGTTGCGCCATGAACTCCCGGAAGATGCGGGTGTCGTTATAGGGCAACACGGCCGTGGTGGCGGCCAAGGACTGCGGTATGCCTGCTGAATCGGGCTTTCCCAGGGTGAGCGCCCCGGAACCCGCCTTGACGAGCAGGGCGTCCACGTGCCCGTGGTAGCAGCCCTCGAACTTGACGATGATCTCCCGGCCCGTGCCGGCGCGGGCCAGCCTCAGGGCACTCATGGTGGCCTCGGTGCCGGAATTGACGAAACGCACCCGCTCCATCGAGGGCATCGCCTGGCAGATCAGCTCGGCCATCTGTACCTCGAGCTCGGTGGGCGCCCCGTAACTGGTACCGGCCTCGGCCTGGATTTTCAACGCCTCCACCACGGCCGGGTGCGCATGCCCCAGGATCAGGGGCCCCCAGGAGAGCACGTGATCGATATAGCGGTTTCCCTCGACATCATAGAGGTGGGGTCCTTTTGCCCGCGCAATGAAACGTGGTGTTCCCCCCACCCTGGCGAACGACCGCACCGGGGAATTCACCCCCCCGGGGATCCTGGCCTTGGCCCGCGCGAACAGTTCCGTATTCCTATTCACCGTCGTCCTCCCCAACATACTGCATGGAAACCTTCTTGAGCTCCCGCACACTCCAGTAGATCCGATAATCCTCGCAGGCAAGCTCGCAGGCAAGCTCATGGACGAGGTCCTCCACCTCCTGGCGGGTAGTCCCGTGGACCATGGAAAAGATCCGGTAGGCACCGAAGGCTGGCCGCTCGTAGCAGTGGGTGACTTCCGGGTGCCGGGCGATCAGCCGGCCCACACGATCGCTCTCGGCCTCGGAAACAGCCCAGACTACCATGGCGTTGGCGCGTATCCCGACCTCCTGGTGACGGAGGATCGCCTTGAATTCGCGGATGATGCCCTGGGCCTTCAGGGTCCTGATGCGCTCCAGCAGCTCGTCGGGAGCGATGCCGAGCTCCCGGGCCCAGGCATCGAAAGGCTGCCTCCCGGCGGGAAGATCGCCCTGCACGCGCCGCAGGATGGCCCTGTCCCTGCTGTCCAGTTGTCGCATGGGTATTGATCTATCCCCAACTTATGAGTTAATTCAAGGAAAAACAGCCCGACGCGCCCGGCGCGCCCCTCAAGGGCCACGGCCCGGGGGTCTGCCCCTGACGCTTCAGCGCGCCTCGGGCGCGGTCCCCTCGCAGAGGGCCAGCCAGGCCTGCTCGTCAGAGACGCGGTTGATGTGCAGACCGATTTCCATGGTCCCCGGCTCGACACGGATGATGTCGGCCCACAGGGTGAGGAGCTGGTCTTCCAGCTCGACCACCACCGCCTTGCCCACCAGTCCGCGAACCAGGGAGGGGGTGAGGCTTCCCCTGGTCTCGAAGGCCGTGCCCACCACCCGGACCATGAACCCCCGGCTGGAGATGTTGAGTGTATCCACCAGACCGTAGATCTGGCGGCTGGACTGCCGGATGCGGGCGGACAGATCTGTGAAATGCAGGCTGATGCGGATCCGCGCCGGCAGTCTGGTCTCCCGGCGCGGATAGGTCCTGCGCTCCGGATGCGATCCCCTGGCATCCTCAGGCGCCCCCACCCTTTCCCTCGGCTCCCTATCCTGCATGGATCCCCTCCCGTCTGCGGTTCTTCATTTCCGTCTGCGCCGCCACTCCTTGGGAAAGATGCTGATGCCCTCCTGGTGCTCGTCACACAACCTTTTCCAGGCGTGCACATCGGACACCCGTTGGATGATGACGCCGAACTCCAGCGCCCTTTGCTCCACCCGGACGATCTCGCCCCACAGCGTAACGCCCTCCCCGTCGAACTCCACCATGATCGGGCACCCCATGAGTTTCTGGCTATCCCCCGGGGCGAAGCTCTGGGCACCGGAAACAAGCGATCCATCGATCATGAGGCCCAGTCCGCCGATGCTTATGTTCACCGTCTCCACCAGGGCGCGGATCTCCTTGACGGCGGACCTGACCTTGGAGAACTGGTCCTCGAAGAGGCTGATGCGGATCTGACCCGGCAGGCGCGTGCTGATACGGTGGAATCGTCGTCTCTCGTCCATGAACGTGGCCTCTCACAGACCTCTTCGTCCAACATATCCTTTTCCTTTAGTTTTTATTGCTGCGGGGCGCTCTCCGGCAGGACGACCATGAATGAATCCCATGCATAAAGCCGGTCTTCCCGCCGGCGAGCCGTGACAATGATACGATTGACCTTGCGGGTCAGCGCGATGGGACCCTCGCTGCTGAGAACCCCGGTCTCGGGATCGAACACCGCCGGCAGCCGCCCCCTCTCGGAGAGGAACATCTGGACCTGTCCTGACAGGTAGAGATGGGGATTGGCGAGGGTCAGGCGAATGTGTTCCAGGGTCCCTGAGGTGAGTCTGCCGTACGCCGGCTCCCGACGGACGATCATCAGCGGCGGGCTTATCAGCTTGGCGACGAAGGTATCCATCGTGATGTCCCGGCCCACGATGGCCTGTCGGGGGACCCGGCCGGGTTCGGCCCAGCCCCCTGTGTTTCCAGGGTCCGAGGTGAGCCCGAGCGTATAGCCCAGGTGGGATACGGCCTCCAGCACACTGCCATCGTATTCCCCGAAGGGATAGGAAAACCATCGCACCGCATGCCCCAGGCCCTGTTCCAGGATCTCCTTCGAGAGCCTCATCTCGCGCACAGCCTCGCTCTGAGAAATATTCACCAGGCGGGGGTGGGTATGCGAATGGGAGCCAACCTCCCCCTTGTGCCGCTCCATCTCGCGCAACTGATCCCAGCTGACGAAATGCTTTTCCCCGATCGCACGGGTGAAGACAAAGACCGAGAACGGATAGTCATAGGCCTTCAACACGGGAAAGGCCTTTTCATAGACCGAGCGATATCCGTCATCGATGGTGATGACCACCCCTCGGGAAGGCATCGCCTGCCGGCCGCAGAGTATGTCTTCCAGCTCTCTCAGGCAAAGCACCCGATAGTCATGCTCTTTAAGGTAGGCCATCTGGCGGGAGAATTCGGCGCTGGAGATCGAAGTGGAGGGGGAGTCCGCCTCGTCGAACTTGTGGTACAGCAGCACGCTGACATGGGCCTCGGCCGCAGCGCCCCCCCCCAGGAAAAAGATCATTACCGCCATAAGGATCTGCCGTACGTGCTTCATGGCGCCCCCCTGGTTTTCATATCATGTAGGGTATAATTGTGAAACCCACCCGATGGAATAGCGCCTCAGAAAACGGCGTCGGAGCGGGCCGGTGCAGGGCCGGGGAGCTCGAGGACACAGTCGTCATAGGCCGTGAGGTCGTTGTACCGGATGATACGCCGGAGCCTCTCCACATAGGCCGGGCCCGATTCGGAATAGGAGCTCAACGCCTGGGCCAGGACCAGGGCATCGGTTGGCTGGCCGGTTGACCCTCTGAGCTCCCGCAAGGCCGCATACGCCGGGTGTGTGTTGATGGTCCAGAGGTAGTAGTCGATGTTGGACTGCAGGTCCTTGAAGACCGAGACGCGAAAGACCCTCCCGGGGGCCTGGGCCTGCGGTACCATCCCCTCGCCCTCCGGGGTACGCAGGCCGAAGAGATTGTTGCCGTACCGCGCAAAGCGCGAACTCCCCCAGCCCGATTCGATGGCGGCCTGGGCGATGACCAGCGACACCGGCAGGGTGTCCACGCGCAAGAGCAACTCCGCCAGCATACCTCGATATCCCTCTTCTTCCACACGATAGGTGCGGGCGAGGGCCATCAGCGTCTGCTTTTCCTTCTTTGTCAGCCACCAGGCACGGGCATCGATACGCTCCAGCATTTCGCGCTGGAAACGGACCTCGGCGTTCGACTTCAGTACCAGCGGCAGCAACACCTTAATGAACCGCTCCTTCCTGCGGCTTACGACCTGCATGGTCTCCAGATCCTCCGGCAGGCACTCGGAATACACGTAGGCCACCCGCACCGGCGCGTTAACGCGCTCCGAATCGGGAAGGAATCCCGGGAGTAGCACCCCCACGACACTCGCCAGCAGGACTCCCAGAACAATATATTCGCTCTTCTTCAAAACTCCCCTTTCTTATCACACATGTCTCCCTATACCATTCGGAAATTTTCCCCATGACATGAGTCTGACGGGCGGGGGTCCACATTCATGACCGCCTAGGACCGGACGCTTGAGGCTTGACATGCGACAGAAGCAGCATATTGTATAATTGTTTCTTGCAATAAGGGGGTATATCAGGAATGAGGATCGGCATACTCACGGGCGGGGGTGATGTTCCCGGATTGAATCCCTGTATCAAGGCATTGGTCTGGCGGGCCGTGGAAGAGGGGCACGCGGTTATCGGCATCCGCCGGGGCTGGGCCGGGCTCCTCAACTACAACCTGGACCTCGGACTTCAGGAAAACGCCCGCAACGTAATCCCGCTCGACAAGGGTGCGGTGCGTACGGTAGACCGGACCGGGGGGACCTTTCTGCACACCTCGCGCACCAACCCCTCGAGCGTGAAGGCCGGGGAGGTGCCCGGCTTCCTCTCTACGCGCCGCGCGCAAGACGCCACACAGAAGGTCGACCTCACCGATCATGTACTCAAGGTGGTCGAGGCCCTGGGAATCGATGTCCTGGTTCCCATCGGGGGGGACGACACCCAGAGCTTCGGGGAACGGCTGCACCGCGAGGGCGTGCATACAATCGCGATTCCCAAGACCATGGACAACGACGTCTTCGGCACGGACTACTGTATTGGCTTCTCCACGGCGGTCTCGCTCAGTACGCACTACATCCAGACCCTGCGGACCACAGCGGGCTCCCACGAACGCATCGCCGTGATCGAGCTCTTCGGCCGCAACTCGGGGGAGACCTCCCTCATGGTCGCCTACCTGGCGGCGGTGGACCGCGCCATCATCTCGGAGGTTCCCTTCGAACCCACGAAGCTCTCCGAGCTCATCATGCAGGACAAACGCTCCAATCCCAGCAACTATGCCATGCTCACCATCTCGGAGGGTGCCCGGATCATCGGGGGCGAGTGCATCGAGACCGGCGAGCAGGATGCCTACGGCCACCGCAAGCTCGGTGGAATCGGGCAGATCACCCGTGAGCGCCTCAAAGAGATCACCGGCCAGGAGATCCTCTACCAGCAGATAGGATACCTCATGCGCAGCGGCGCCCCGGACTCGGTGGACCTCATGGTAGGTTTCAATTTCGCCCACCTGGCGGTCGAGCTCATCAACAAGGCGGTCTTCGGGCGGATGCTCGCCATCCAGAAAGGTGTGTACACCCACATCCCCTACAGCATGATCACCGGGGGGGTGAAACGGGTGAATGTGGATGAATTCTACGATATGGACCAGTACCGCCCCAATATCCGCAGCCTCGAAGGCAAGCCTCTCTTTCTCTACTAGACCCGTGAAAGGGGGCCTCCGCCCTCCCCCAACCCCGGGTTGTTCCCGCAATATCATAAAATATCTGAGAGATCTTGTCGCGGTGAAATCGCACTTGCAATATGAATGACTATTCAGTAAGATACCACGATACAATTCGTGTTGTTTTACAGGATATCTTATGCAGGATGATAGAGGGAACAGGAAGCAGTACCTCATGATAGCGGATCTCACCACCATGGGGATAGCCATGGTGGTGTGTATCGTGCTGGGACTTGCGGCAGGCGTCTACCTGGACAGCCGCTTCGACACCGCGCCCATCTTTACGCTCCTGCTCATATTCGGCGGCATACTCGCAGGGTTCAGGATTATGTACAAGGTATACATGCGCTTCTTCAACGAGGACAAATCCGATGAGTCCAAGGGTTAAGGACCGCGTTCAGAGGCAGATCGAATACATGTCTCTGGCGATCTGGGTCCTCCTGTGCGGTATGAGCCTGGTCACACTGGGCACGCACTTCGCCCTGGGGGTCTTTCTCGGAGGCGCCTTGTGCCTCATCAATCATCAATGGCTCTACCGTCATGCCCGCCTGGCCGTCACCATGCCGCCCAAGATGAGCTCCGGCTATATGGTCAGACGCTACCTCGTCCGGCTGACCACGCTCGGATTCATCATCTTCGCCCTCATCG
Organism: uncultured Bacteriovoracaceae bacterium; assembly: GCA_964618975.1. Lineage (GTDB taxonomy): Bacteria > Desulfobacterota > Desulfomonilia > UBA1062 > UBA1062 > CAZUDI01. Next base: position 85,420 of record CAZUDI010000003.1, read on the forward strand.
CCTGGGCGCACGTGAATGTCATCGCCCTGCTCGTGGGGCTCTCGGTGGTCGTGCTCAGCATAGTGAGCTATGCTTGCTTTACCTACATATCTGCAGAAGGAGATTGATATGGATCACGGCATACTGTTTCTGGATTTTATCACCAAACCCTTATATCATTTCCTGCAGCACCATTTTCACCTGATCGATGGTAATCATCTCTACCAGGTCACCTACATGTGGTTCTATATGCTCGTGCTCATCATCGTCGGCTTCCTGGCCGTGCGGGGTCTGAAGATGGTCCCGGGCCGGCTGCAAAACTTCCTGGAGGTGGTGATCGACGGCCTCAGGAATCTGCTCATCGACACGATGGGGGAGGACGGCATGCGCTTTTTCCCGCTCATGGCCACGCTGGCCATGGTCATCCTCGTGTGCAACCTCGGCGGGATCATCCCCGGCATGTATTCACCGACGGCCAATATCAACACGAATGCCTCCATGGCGATCGTCGTCTTTCTGCTGACCCATATCGTGGGGGTCAAGATTCACGGCATCAAATATCTCAAGCAATTTATGGGGCCGGTGTGGTGGCTGGCCCCTCTCATGATCCCGGTGGAGATCATCGGCCACCTGGCCCGCCCCCTGTCCCTGACCATGCGTCTTTTCGGGAACATCTTCGGGGAGGACCTGGTGCTGATCGTGCTCCTGCTCCTGGCCCCCTTCCTCATCCCGCTGCCCATGCTGGCCCTGATGATCTTTACCTCGGTGCTGCAGGCCTTTGTGTTCATGCTGCTCGCCATGATGTACATCAGCGGGGCAATGGAGGAGGCCCATTAGCAATATCATGATGAATCCCGGGGCACGCCCTGAAATCCCCGTGACGCCTGCTGGCGGCAAGGGGATTCGGCCCATAGCGATCAAGGGCAATTTTATGTTATACACGCAGTATAAATATATTTTAGGAGGATTGTATGATGAAGTTTCTGGCATCAATGGGGTTCTTGGCATGTTGTGTTCTGGTAGGATCGTCGGCGGTCCTGGCGGCCGAGGGAACGGTGGGACCCGAGGCCATCACCTACTTCTGCTGGATCGCCGTCGCCGCTGGCATCGGCATGGGAATTGCTGCCGTGGGGACCGGCATCGGCCAAGGACATGCAGCGCAGGGTGCCTGCGAGGGGATCGCACGCAACCCCGAGGCCTCTGGCAAGATCACGACCGCCCTCATCATCGGTCTGGCCATGATCGAATCGCTCGCCATCTATGCCCTGGTGGTCGAGCTCATCCTGCTCTATGCCAACCCGTTCCTCAAATACGTCGTCGGGGCATAGTGCTTTAAGAATAATAATCATGGTGATTCGCCCGGGCCTTCGAGTGAAGCCGCAGTCGGCGGGGGAATTCGACCCGGAGAAATAAGAATTTCTCATCCGGGGTGGGTCGTGAAGCCCCACCCCGGATGTAACCACTAGACTGACACCCGGGAAACACCCCCATAGAGTACGAATATGAGGCTGCGTGGCATATTCAGTTTGCCTCGCCCCAGGTAATACTCTATATATGAGGTGCAATATATCATTGTTAGGAGGTGGGCATGACAAAGGCAGAGCTGGTTGAGGCAATGGCAAAACAGGCTGATCTTACAAAGGCAGATGCAGCCAAGGCACTAGACGCCTTTCTGGAGGCCGCGGCAACGGCACTGAAAAAGGATGACAAGGTAACCTTGGTCGGATTCGGCACCTTTTCCGTGAAGAAGAGAGCGGCTCGCACCGGCGTCAATCCTAGGACCAGGGAACCCATCAAGATTCCTGCATCAAAAACGATCGGTTTCACACCGGGCAAGGCCCTGCGCGAAACCGTGAACAAGAAGAAGAAATAGCGTTTTCAGCGCGGGTGGCGCCGGCAAGAGAGGGCTCCACCCGCAATCCCCCACCCGTGCTTTACCCACCGGCGCAAAGGCCTTCACATCGCGGCGAGTCGCTTTGAATTCAGGGGACAGCCGGAGCCCCGGGGGCAAGACCAGAACCCCAAAGCATGCCGCAAACGGGGAGGGAATGCACGCATGGGTATGAACCCCAGGGCTAGCCCTGGCCCCTCTTTGTCGCCACAAACGGAGGGGAAATTCCCTGAAATATCGGGGGAGGCCATCCTCCGCCTGACGTCGGCCTGACAGGCATAAGCGGCCTCACTCAGGTCCTCGCATCGCGCGAGGTCGCCTGGCAGCATGCCTGATCACGGTCACCAAAAGCAGGGAGCCTTTCTCTGAAGAGAATCTATCGTTGCATACCCGGGGCTGTGGATGCCCTAAAGCAACGCCGGGGAATGGTTCGGAGAGGCAGGGCCGCCCGACCTTGAGGTCCTCCTCCTCAGGAATGGGGGAAATTCATCAGCGCCAGATAATCATAACTTTCCCAAAACACTCTCCGCCCTTACCGCCGGATACGCCCCCCCCAAAGGCAGAGAACGGTCCTATTCTCCGGGATTGAGGACCTCCGGATTGCCACCCCCCGTATCCGCAAGATGGACGTGTATGGCAAAGGGCACCTGGTCCTTGCGGACCCGGATACCATCAAAGACCATATCCACCAGGGGATCCACCAGCGCGATGAGGCTCTCCGGCTTACCGAGCAGGTGCCAGCGGATGCATTCGTGCTCGATGGTGCCCAGGATCATGGCCCGGATCAGGTAGGGGTCCGCATCCCTGCGGAAGATACCCTCGTCGATGCCTTCCTGGATACAGGTCAGCAGAATCTGCGAGATGCGCCGGATCTGCTGGTAGGCGCCGGTCCTGAGAAAGTTGCGGTTGCTCTTGAGCTGGAGCATAACGAGGGCGGAATAGAGGGGATTGCTCTCGTAGAGGATCATATAGCCCAGAACGATCGCCCGCACCTTGTTGTCCGCCCCCCGGAGAAAGGGGAGCATTCTCTCCATCTGCTCCAGAGGCTCTTTGGTGATATTCTCCGGAATGGCGAAGAGCAGCTCTTCCTTGCTGTTGAAATACTCGTATACGGTGGCATCCGAGACGCCGGCGGCCTTGCTGATCTCTGAGATAGTGGCTTCCTGAAACCCCTTTTCCGCAAAGGTCTTCAGGGCCGCATCGATGATCTTGTTTCTCCTGGTCAGTTTGGTGCTGGTCTTGGCCACGATCCTCTCCCTCCATTTTGGGATATCAACCTTTTTCAGGGAAGATGCACCCCGGATCCCCTCAAGGCGCCCGCCTGTGCTCCTGACACCATTCTCCCGCAGTACCATGGTTGCCCAGTCCGAGGATACTGTATGGCGCAGGCCGCGACTATGCGCCCCCACCAAAAATCCTGGATTACCGCTTACGCCTGCTAGACGATCCGGATGGGGATACCCCCGGTACACACCCGCCGAAAGGGATACCCATATTCTCCGGGCGGGAACACGCCCAAAGGGGCAATCTGAGTGCCGCCACGGCCCCTCTACGGGATCCTGAAATGCGAGCAGTTACCCTGACCCTTCAAATTCTCCCCGGGGCAAGCCCAGCCACCCTTCAACCTTATGCGGCGGGCAATGCGCTCCCCGACGATCAGAGTCCGAGCAGCTCAAAGACCTTCTTGCGCCGCTGAGCGTCTGCGAGCACGAAGACCGCCGTGCCGCTGAGTGCCATACCGAGGAAGAAGGGCTGCCTGAGCAGTCTGAAGAATATTCTGAACACGAACCCGATGATTCCCTGCATAATTCCCCCCTCTCAGGAGAGCCTGTCCTAGAGGCCGATTACCTCAAAGACCTTCTTTCTGCGCTGCTCGTCCATCAGCATGAATATCATGGCGCCACCGCAGGCCATACCGAGCACCAGCGGACGGGTAAACACCTTGAAAATTGCCTTCACCGTCAGACGCAAAGCGGCAAAAAGCCCGAAGATCAAGGCATTGTTCAGCATAAACCGGAACACCTTGAATGGTGCCAGAACGAGCCTGGTGATAATCTTCACCGGCAGGACCACCAATGTCTTGAGTGTGCCTTTCAGGAATCCCATAAAATACCTCCCCTACATGATGCTGCCTGTATACACCCTGCCAGGGCGTCCTGCAAGATCGCGGTTCAGGGTGCTGTTCTCCCCGGGTATATCCTGCCGGATGCCTCTCGCCGAACTTCTTACCACTTTACCACACGCCACGCAGCACGTAGAACATCGCCCTCAGCAGCAGTCCGACAGGGATGAGGGCCAGCCGGAATACGCCTACCGCGAGCCGGACCGGCAGCAGCATTACCTTGAAGGGCACCAGCAGGATCGACAGGGGGAGGAACACGATCGTCTTTATGATTGAGACTGCTGCGGATATTGTGCACCTGATCAGACCCATACCCATCTCCTCCCGCAAAGGACTTCAGGGCTCGCACTTGTGAATGAGCCCCTCAACCGTGGCCAGCGCATCCGTTGATACCTGGGCGGCCCTGACATTCTCCTCCTGAATCTTGAGGTACACCTCCTGGCGGTGAACCTCGACACTCTTGGGCGCCTTTATGCCCAGTTTCACCTGAGTGCCTTTGATATCAACTACATATATCTGGATCTCGTCCCCGATAGCGACGGCTTCGCCGACCTTGCGCGTCAAAATGAGCAATCCTGCCTCCCAGGCATGCTTTTGGGGTTTTCTACACCATTATTTCACCGAAAGCAATGTCTGCAACATCTCGTCGGCTATGGATATGAGCTTGGCTGAGGCCTGGTAGAGGTACTGATTCTTAAGCAGGTTGGCCATCTCCTCGTCCAAGTTCACCCCGGATACGGACTCCTTGCGGCTGAGGTACTGCCCGAGGAGCGTATCGTTGAACTGCGCGTTCATCTTGGCATTCTGGGTGTGTACCCCCACCTCGGAAACAAAGGCGCTGAAGAAGGCATCCATGGTGGTACGCGTACCATCCATGGTGACCACCGTGTCCTGCAGGCCGAAAATAGCGCTCGCCACACTGTTGTCACCCGGGGCCACCGCGTTGTTCGAATCCAGGTACCCGGCACAGATGCGCTGCGGATCCGAAACCAGGGCGGCATTGATCCCGACGGTTTCGGAAAGGTCTCCCAGAGAACTGTCCCAGGAGAAGAAGGTGTTCACCCCCAGCACGGCCAGGGCATGGCTACTCCCCGCCGCATCCGAAGTGGGCTGGATAGCCAAGGTGTAACCGGCGTTGGCCTGAAGGGTAAAGTATCCGTCGGTACCGCCGCTCAGGGCGGCGCTGATCTCCCCGCCGCCGGCGGCTGCCTCGGCGTTGATCTCGTCTCTGAGGGCCTGCACCGTGCTCCCCGCCGGGTCGATAGTATAGGTGCTGGCCACCTGTCCGTCGGCATCAAAGACCACGATATCGAACGACCCGCTGGCGTTAAAGTGGCTGCCGAAGGTGAGAGCACCGATATCATCCGCGAGCCCGACATCCACCGTGCCGGACAAGGAGCTCACCGCCTGGAGCCCGACCCCTTCGGCGTGCAGGGAGTTGACCTGCCAGACAAGTTCCTCGGTGAGCGTGTTGAGGGAATCGAGGTAGTCTCCGATGCGGGTGTCGCGCACCTCCACCCAGCCGGCGATCTTGCCGCCCTCGAGACGGTGGGTGATATCCACCTGCCGGCCGCTCTGGTCGTTCCAGAAGACATCGGTATATCCCGTGGTGGCGTTGTTACCCACGCTCAGCTCGTAGCTCTCGTTCCCCAGCACCAGGGGGGTGCCGCCCAGGATATAGACCATGACCTGGCCGCTTTGCTCCTCCTCGTAGTAATTGATGTCCATGTACTCGGAGAGCTCTTCCAGAAGCAGGTCCCGGCGATCCCGGAGGTCGTTGGCGTTGATCATGCCGTCGATCTCGACACTGGAGATGGTGCCGTTCAGCTCGGCGATCTGGGAAGTGAGGGAATTGACGTACTCCACCGAACCATCGATGTTGCGGTCAAGGTTGCGCTGATACGATCGCAGATTGTAGTCTATATCCTGTATGGCCTGCACCAGGTTGTCGCTCTGGGCGATCAGGGCCTCGCGCTCGGGGATACCGTCGGGATTGTTGCTCAGGTCGCTCCAGGCATTCCAGAACTCGCCCATGAGATAATTGAGGCCGTAGCCGTCGCTTTCGTTGAAGATCACCTCGATCTCCTCCATGGCATCACTCTGGGCGCTCCAGTAATAGTACTCCGAGTTCTTGATATTGAGCTGTTTGTTGATGAACTCGTCATAGGCCCTGGTCACCTCGGTGGCCCTCACGCCGGTCCCGATCTGACCCGGTCCCATCGTAATGGGATAGTTGGGCTCCACCAGCAGGGACTGTTTGGAATAACCCTCGGTATTGGCATTGGCGATATTGTGTGAGGTGACCTCGATGGCCAGCTGTGAAGAATACAGGGACCACCGTGCGATGTCGAGCGCTCCGCCGATTCCCGGCATATCAGACCCCCTTCCGCACGAGTGGCAATGCCAACCTGGCCTTCTTCCCCGAACGGTCGTAGCCGGTCTGCAGCCCGGCGAAGAAGGGCTCGAGTTGGGCGCGCACCTCGCTGAGACGCTTGGTGACCAGTTCCCTGGCCGACTCGTTCAGGCCCCTCACGCGCGTCCACGACCCCGCGAGATCCTGCTGCAGACCCCTGATCCGCTGCGCCTGGCCGCGGGAGGGTTCTCCGGCCGGGTCTGACATGCCCTCGCGGTTTTCGGCAATGGTGTGCATCAGCCGTTGCTTTTCGGGAAGCGATTCCTCCAGTTCCTCCACATCACCGGCTAGAATATAACCCAGTTCCTCTTCGAGGCACGCTCCGAGGCGGGCGACAAGCTCCTTTTCCCTCTCAAGACAGGCTTCCATCTCCTGATACGTCATCGCCATTCTCCCCCCTGACGGGTATGCCGGCACCCTGGTCCCGTACATCACCGCCCCTCTTTCTTATCGGTCAAGGGGACCGATGTCTGAGTGGGCGTCTCCGCTGAGATTCCCTGGATGCGGGCGATCCTCTCGTAGAGCACCTGGGCGATACCGATGCCCTCTCCGGCCGTGGCCCCCCTGGCCATGGCCATATAGAGCAGGTCCTTGGAAATCTCCCCCGAGAGTCCCTCGCCCATGAAACCCTCACCGACCCCGGACCCCGTGGCCTTGAGCAGCTGGTGGACGAAGATGGACTCGAATTCACGGCAGGCCTCGCGCAGCGCCCGCTCGGGATGCTGGGCCTTCATATGGTAGAGCGCCGCCACATTGCCGATCATATGACCTCCAGATCGGCGTACAGCGCGTCCGAACGCTTGATGCACTGCAGGATCACCACCAGGTCCCGCGGGGTCACCCCGATGGCATTGAGGGCCCCCACCAGGTCCCCGATGGTTGTGCCGTCCGGCAGCACCACGAGTCTGCGCCCCCCCTCCTCCACCGTCACCCCGCTCCCGGGGACCACGGTGGTCACCCCCTGGGAGAAGGGCTGCGGCTGAGAGACGCCAGGTTCTTCCGTGATCTTGATGCTCAGGTTGCCGTGGGCGATAGCCACGCTGGAGATACGCACATTGTCGCCCATCACCACGGTGCCGGTACGCTCGTTCACCACCACCTTGGCCCGCGAATCGGGGTTCACATCCACCCCCTCGATCATGGCCACGAAGTCGACAATCCGCTCATGATACGCCTCTGGCACCTGCACACGGATCGTGGAAAGGTCCTCGGCATGCGCCACGCCCTGGCCAAGCCGCTTGTTGAGCGAGCCCACGAGCCGGTGCGCCGTGGTGAAGTCCGGGATGTCCATCACGAGCCGCAGCTCATTCCCCAGGGTGAACTCCGTGGAACGTTCCACTACCGCCCCGCGGGGAATCATTCCCACCGTGGGGAAATTCTTGGTGACGCCGCTGCCGCTCTCACCCGCAACGGCAAAGCCGCCCACGGAGATGGCGCCCTGCCCCAGGGCATACACCCGCCCGTCGGGACCGTAGAGCGGGGCCGCAATCAGCGTACCGCCCGCCAGGGACGTGGCATCCCCCAGCGAGGAGATGGTGCAGTCGAGGTATTGTCCGCTGCGGGCAAAGGGAGGCAGGATCGCCGTCACCATGACCGCGGCCACGTTCTTGACCTTGAGCGCGTTCGCATCCACGGTGATACCCATGGTCCGCAGGAGATTGGCCAGGGAATAGACGGTGAACTGCGCGCCGGTCTTGTCGCCGGTACCGTTGAGCCCCACTACCAGCCCGTACCCGGCAAGGCGGTTCTCCCGCACGCCCTGGATCTCCACCAGGTCCTTGACCCGTACGCCGTAGGCCACGGGGGCCAAAAGCAGTATTCCCAATATGAGCAGCAGTATCTTTTTCATCCTTCACCTCAGAACGGCCAGAGCTTGTCCATGGCCCGCGACACGATACCCCTTCTCTGCTGGTCGCCGATGATACCGTTCCCATAATAGTCAATCCTGAGATCGGCGATGGAGGTCGATGCAATGGTGTTGTTCGAGCTGACATCATCGGGCCGGATGATTCCCGAAAGCAGGATATACTGCACCTCCGAATTCACACGGATCTGTTTCTTACCCTCGATCATCAGGTTGTTTGACGGCAACACCCTGACCACGCGGGCCGAGATTGTGGCCTGGATGCTACCCTTGCGCGAGGTGTCCCCGGTGCCCTCAAACTCGCTAGAGGAAGAGGCCCCGAGAGCAGGGGTCAGGGCATAACCCTTGACGGAGGCCCTGTCGAGTGGCAGACCCAGGAGATTGGTGATCGAGCTGTCCGCCTTATTCGTCCGCTCCGCCTTGGTTTCGGCCTCCTTGCTGGCCGACGAGTTCTCCGCGATCTGCACCACCACGAGATCACCCACGCGGCGTGCCTTGGATTCAGCATAGATGTCCGAAAATTTGGCGCCCGGCGACCACAGGGATCCGGGTATGGCGACGCTTTCCACGCGCTCCTCCACCGGTGGCGCCAGGGTATCCACCTCCAGGCGCGGCGGCCCCTCGTGCGCACAGCCCCCCATAATCAGGGCCAGCATCACCAACATGATGCACATGTGTCTCTGCATATCTTCCTCCTAGAAAACTACCCGTACGCAGGAAGGAGCAATAATGGTGCCAAACACCTGCTTACCGGAGGTCACATTCCTCACCGGTATGCGTTGACTGAGGCCGCCGTCCCTGAGTGCCACCCCCTTGTCCCGCACCACCAGCCTGTCGCGGGAGGCCTCGATAATCACCGTCTCTCCCCGGCACACCACGGGCCGGGGCTCGACATTGGCCTGCAGGATGGGCGCCTCGGCGCGGATGGCCGTCTTGGCACGCATGCCCGTACAGGACGCCTTGTCGGTCATGAGGCTCTCGAGGTCGCAGACCTTCAGGGGCCGCATGACCAGGGCCGCCTCTGTGATCATCTCCCCGCGCCGGATGGGGGCACGCGCCACAGGGACCTGGGTCTCCAGCGATACCCGGGCAGAGATGCGCACACGGGTGGATGATGGTCCCTCCCCGAAGCTCAGGATCATGCTCACCGGACCCAGAAAATCCTCGCGGGGGGAAATTTTTGCCTGCGGACCCTGTCGCTCATTGCCCCACACCCTCACACTGAGCGGGGCCCTGATGTCTTCAATAACGATCCGCCCCCTGCCCGCATAGGGCTGTTCACGCATCAGCGCGCGGGTAAAGATCGTCTCCAGTTGCTCACGCACGATCTCCGTATACAACGGCGCAACCAGCACCTCGCTGGCACCTCTCACCTGCAGGGGAAGGCTCACCTGGCGGGCAATCCTCTCCCTGATCCAGGCTGCCGATACGCTACTCCCCGCTGGGGACACGGGGGTGCGCATGAGACGTAGCGCGCTCAGGCGCTCGGCGTCATGGCCCTCGATCCGGGCCAGGTCCCCGAGCGTCACAACCGAATGAGGAATCTGAACGCGCTCTTTGAGCACCACGGTGATGCCTGACGAGGCCAGAACAGGCCCTCCCAGCAACAGCACACTAAAAACCAAGATCAGACCGCGGCCGCTGATCTTCATGACCGCAGGTTATTGGCCACCTGCAGCATGGAATCCGCCGTCTTGATGGCCTTGGAATTCAGCTCGTAGGCGCGCTGGCCGGCGATCATATTGATCATCTCCTCCACGGCGTCCACATTGGACATCTCCAGATATCCCTGAGCGATGGTGCCCATATTCTCTGTTCCGGCCTCTCCCTGAATGGGATCGCCGGAGGCCGGGGTGGGAATATAGGCGTTGCGGCCGATGGATTTCAGCCCCGCCGGGTTGGTGAAGGTGTACAGCGAGATCTCACCGGTCGCCAGGATCTCGTCGCCCGCCGACATGCAGGTGAGGTTGCCGTCCTGATCGATATTGATGATCGCGGTGTCCGCCGGCACCGCGAAGTCCGGCTGGAGCCGGTCACCGCGTGAGTTTACGATATAGCCGTCTGAGTCAATCTTGAAGGCCCCATCGCGGGTGTAGAGCTCATCACCATCCGAAAGCAGCAGGAAGAACCCGTTGCCCTCAATGGCCAGATCCAGTTGGTTCTTGGTCTCCATATAGTCGCCCTGGGTAAAGATCTTCTGGACCGCCACCGGCCGGGTGCCCATGCCCACCTCGATACCCACCGGCACGGTGCCGCCCTCGGCGGTGGGGCTGCCCTTTTCGCCATAGGCTTCATAGAACAGGTCTTCGAACTCGGTGCGGCTCTTCTTGAACCCCGTCGTACTGACGTTGGCCAGATTGTTGGCCATCACATCGATCATCATCTGCTGGGCGCCCATGCCGGACGCCGCGGTCCACATCGCTCTAATCATGATCCATCCTCCCTCTGTTGCCCTTAAGCCAGCACTCCCACATTGCGGATGGAGAGTGAGTACGTGTCTGAAAATGACTTGATCACCTTCTGGAAGGCCTCATACGCCCGCTGGGTGGTGATCAGCCCCACCATCTCCCGGATGGGCTCCACATTGGACAGCTCGAGGCTCCCCTGCCGCACGGACAGCGCCTCCACCGGCGCGGGCACGAAACCCTCCTGCACGGCGAACATCCCATCGCCGCCCCGAATGAGGGCCTCCGGCGGGATGTCCACCACCCGCAGCACATCCACGACCCTCCCGTCGAGGACCACCGTGCCGTCGGTCTCAACGCTCACCGTGCCCCCGCCCAGGGGCAGATCCCCGCCCTCGCCCTGGACCGGGTCCCCGTGCGCATTCACGAGCACACCCTCCATGGATAGCTGGAAGGCCCCCGCACGCGTATAGCGCTCGCCGTCGAGGGTGTTTACCACAAAGAATCCCTCCCCCGTCACCGCCAGATCGAGGGGGTTAGCTGTCTCCCTCAATGGACCCGGGGTCGTATCAATGAAGGGGCTCTCGGCGAGCACATCCACCGGTACCCGCTGGTATTGCCCGGAGGCAAGCGGGGTGGTGTCCAGCAGACGGATGTACTGCTCAAACGCGAGGGCGTCCTTCTTGAAACCCGAGGTCCCCGCATTGGCCAGATTATGGGAGACGAGGGCCAGATTCTCCTCCATTGCCCTGGCTCCGGCAGCCGCCGTATAGATACCCTGATCCATGGTCGATCCTCCTGAGGCCCTCTGAGCAATAAGGGTGCCAGCTACGGCAGAACCTCTTAAAGCCAGGCCCCGACACCGACACAGCGGCAAATATTGCCCCTGGCCCGGCAGACGGTGGCCGGTCCCCCTGTCAGCGGGACCCCACAAGCGCCCGGTACGAATCTTGTGGCGGTCGACAGGCAGACCCTTTCGAACCGCAGGCAGCGGCCGGGGGCAGATCCCGGATGTATGGGGCTCTCTAGGAGGCGGAGTTGTGCTTGATGCGGTAGGCCAGCGAGATGAGCGAGGGGAAGAGGCTCACGTTCTCGAGGGTGATGTCGGGCGGCACACGCAGATTGATGGGGGCGAAATTCCAGATCCCCTTGATGCTGGCGTCCGCCATGAGGTCGGCCACCTGCTGGGCCACGTCGGCCGGGGTGGTGATGATGCCGATGGTGATGCGTTCGCGCTTGATCACCTCGGGCATGCGTCCCACGGGGTAGGCGGGAACGCCGAGAATGCGCGTGTCGATCAGGTCTTCGCGCTTGTCGAAGATGGCCCTGATCACGAAGCCCTTTTCGCGGAATCCCGGATAGCGCAAGAGGGCAAAACCCAGGCTGCCGAGCCCCACGAGCGCCATGTTGGCGCCGGACGAGATCCCCAGCACCTCTTCCAGGATGGCCTTGAAGCTCGCTGTGCTGTAGCCGAAGGACGAGCTGTGGATCTTACCCAGATATTGGATATCCTGCCGGATGGTGGAGGGTGTGAGACCCAGGGACGAGGCGATCATGTTGGAGGAGATCCACTTGCTGCCCTGCGCCTCCATATGGGCGATATATTCATAGTACAGGGGCAGGCGCGCAGAAACCGCCAGGGGGATCTTGAGCATGGACCCTCTTCCTTATGATAATCTATTATTTAACATATAAATCAAAATAGCTTTCTTTCTGTGTATTGTCAACTATAGATATCAGGTACCTATATCATTCGAAGGCTATATATTCTCCATTCCATGGACCCTTCGCCTTGTTAATTTTATGACAATTTCCGGTACGCCCCCCCACTTCAATCGAATAACGTTAAAGCTTTTTCCCTGACAACCGATAGATCTGTAGTGGCTTTCAAAAAAGATAAGGAGTGCGTAATGGAGGTCAAAAGCATCTTCGTCAACACCATCATGCGCAGCTACGAGCAATCGGTACGACCGGGCGCAGCCAGAAAAGACCCTGACGATACGCACGATACGGTAAACATCTCATCCCGCGCAGGCCAACGCCTCTTCGGAGAGATGATGGAACACAGCCTGACCAAATCCCTGAACAAGGACCACCACCATGAAGGTGACTAATACCCCCCCCTCGGAACTCATCAAGGCCTATCAGTCGCACGCCTCCAACGGGGTCGAGCCCACACGCCATGAAGCCCGCGCCGGCACCTCAACCCCGCTCAGAGACACGGTGAGGATGTCCGAGAAGGCCGCCCTCTTCCAGGACATCCAGAAGGGGGTGGCTTCCGCCTCCGAGGTGCGCCCCGACAAGGTGCAGGAGGCCCAGAGACAGCTCCAGGCAGGCAACTACCAGGCGGATTACACACAGGTTGCCGACAAACTTATCCATCCGGACCTCAGCGCGCGGATATAGTCCTCCCGGCCTTATACGATCCCACATACCCAGTCCGGCGTGAACGCTGTTCCATTACGTGCACATAGCGGAAGAACTCCCCGTCCTCACACGCGACCAGCATGCCCGAGAGATATTCATTGCCCATGACCGCCGCCAGGGCCTCGGCGAGCGGCTCACCCTCCCTGGTCAGGGCCAGGGCGTCCAGCACAAGCAGATAGGCATCCGCCGCCAGGGCAGCCCCCGTCGAGATCCTTCCCTCCCGGTGTGCATATTGCGCGAGATAGGTCTGCGCCCTCTGCGATGTGGCCTGCGCGGCATAAAAGTCAGTGATGACGTAGCGGTGCGCCTTTTTGGGCACACCCTGGCGCAGGGCGCCAGAAGCGCTGTCCCCGCCGCAGAGGATGAGGGGGGTTTCGATGGCCAGTTCCAGGGCACTCCTCAGGGGTGCGAGGCTCCCCCCCCCGGGGGCGAAGATCACATCCACACGCCCCGCCGCCAGAGACGCGGCCAGGGCCTCGGCCTCGCCGGAGGCGTCTCCCAGAAAGGCCATGCGTTCAATGGCGCCGCCCTGGTTGATGAACAGGGCCGAGAACATGCTCGCCAGGCGCACCGACGCACTGTCCTGAGGGTCCACCACCACCACCGCGGTGAATGCGCCCAGTCGGTCGCGGGCAAGACGGGTAGCGGCCCAGGCCCGGTGTTTGAGTGATGATCCTAGACGCCACAGGTTTGCGGTGCCCCCCCTGACCAGGGGAACCTGGGCCGTTGTCACCAGCAGAGGCACAGGGTGCGCCTGCAGGAGGGGCTGCGCCGCCCGGACCTCGGCCTCACTCACCCCTCCGATGAGCGCCACGATCCCTTTCTGGGCGAAGAGATCGGCGAGGGCCTCGCCGGTGCCGGTGGCGTCCCCCCGGGTGTCGCGCAGTACCAGTTCCACGCGATGTGAGCGCACGGTGGGCCAGAGGGTATTCGCCAGGCACAGGGCCTGCCACTGCTCTTCACCCTGGGCCTTGAGGTCACCGCTCATGGGCAGGCACACCCCGATCCGTAGGGGCTCGGCCTCAGGATCGGCCGTGGGTGGCAGCGGCAGATCCTTCTCGAAGCAGCCCCAGACCATGACGAGCAACGCCACGAGCAGCGCCACGAGTTTCGACTTGTCGGCAATGGGATTCATGCCCCCCATCTCTACCCGCAAAGGACTCCTCCTGTCCAGCCCTATGGCGCCCGGCTGGCCTTGAGGTCGCCCCACAAGCCCCCGACAGAAGAGGGCCGAGCGGTCTTGTTCAATGGCACACTTTGTGGTAAAGGGACTTTCCCAATAATCGTGGAGGTGCGCATTGCCAGGCATTCAGGTCGCAGGACACAGGTACGAGACCGACCTCGTCATCTTTGACAAGGACGGCACCTTGCTGGATTTCCGCGAAACATGGATCGATATCATCCAGGAGCTGATCGCCGCCATCTCTCGGCGCACCCCGGTCAGCCAGGCCCTTGCGCTGCGCATCCAGAAGGACCTGGGCCTCTCGCTTAAGGCGCGGTCTATCGACGGATGCGGCCCTCTGGCCATGGGGAGTGCAGCCGAATGCGAGGCCGTGCTCAGCGCCTGCCTCTACCGCGAGGGGTTGCGCTGGGATCAGGCCCTGGCGGTCATTCAGGCCTCCGAGGATGAGGTCTTCGGGGGCGAATTGCGCGCCTCCCGGCTCAGACCCGCCCACGGTGCCTTGGAACTTCTCAAGATCCTGAAATCCCGCAACATCGCCGTGGCCGTGGCCACCAATGACAATGCCGCCGAGGCCCAGAGGGACATGCTGGGTATCGGGGCCAGTGCCTACATCGATCTCGTGGTGGGGGCCGACAGCGTCCCGCGGCCCAAGCCCGCCCCCGACATGGTCCATCTGATCTGTGAACGGATTGGGGCTTTGCCTCAGCGATCGGTCTTCGTCGGTGACACCATCATGGACGCCCTCACGGGCAGGAATGCCGGCGTTAGTCTCACGATCGGCGTGAGCGGCATCGTTCCGGCCGAGGTCCTGCGCGAGCACAGCGACGTGGTCATCTCCAGCCTGAGCGACATCGGCTAATCCGCCCTAGTCATCGTCGCGGGGCAGTCGCTCCAGCATTCCGGCGAGGATCCCGGAATGCTCGCGGCAGAGCCTCTCTCCGGTCTGCCTGTCTCGAACTGACGTGCCGAAGAAGGCGTTGTGGGCCGCTATCACCCCCCTTAAGGCCGCGAGTTCGTCGCGACCGAGTCCCCTGGCCGCGAAATCCATGCGCAGGAGCGAGGCGAGCACCCGGTCCTCCAGCAAGGGGGGCGTCTCGTCCTGTCCCGTCTCTCCTTGCAGGCCTTCCTGGCAGAGCCGGATGTGCTCCAGATTGCCCCTGATCTCTTGCGCCAGATCCCGCAGGAAGAGCCTTCGGGTGTGGCACCGCATCAACCACGGGATAAGCAGCACGGCCGCAAGGGTCACTATCAGGGTAATGGTGATGTCACTCATGCCCTCCCCTTTACCAGAGGTGTGGCGCTGGTGACCAGAAAAACCTGCATCCGAAGTGATGCGCCTGAGCGTGGTATGGCTCTGCCCGGGTCGGCCTTCGGTGCCCCCCGGCAACCGCAGCGACAAATTTTACTGATTCCGCATGCATTCCGGTTAATTATCGCCCTAGGCCCCCCTCGTGTCCAGACGCCTGAGACCGGGGGCCCCCACCCGGCCCCATCTGCTTGTGTTGACTCCCGGGGGGAAATCTTCTATATAAGCCTTCGATTTTCAAGAAATGAAAGGGAGTGCCCCGGTGGAGGATGACAACCGTCTGAGAAAACAGCGCATTGATAAATACCAGATGCTCCAGGAGGAGATGGGGGTCGCCCCCTTCCCCAATACCTTCCGCAAGGACTCGCTGGTCAGGGACTTTATCGACAGTTATGGAGCCAAGGAGGCCACCGAGCTCGAAAGGGTCACCACGGTGCATCACCTTGCCGGTCGGATCATGGCCATACGCACGTTCGGGAAGGCGGCCTTCATCCATTTTCAGGATACATCGGGCCAACTCCAGGCCTTCTTCGAGAAGGCCACCGTAGGGGAAGAAGACTATGCGCTCTTCAAGAAGCTCGATGTCGGGGATATCATCGGGCTGTGGGGCAGCCCGATCAAGACGCGCACCGGCGAGCTGAGCGTGTATGTCCAGGGCTTCTCCCTGCTCACGAAATCCTACCGCCCGCTGCCGGAAAAATGGCACGGGCTCAAGGATATCGAGACCCGCTATCGCCAGCGCTATGTGGACCTCATCGTGAGCCCCGAGGTCCGGCAGACCTTCCTGATGCGTACCCGCATTATCCAGTTCCTGCGCTCATACATGGATTCCCGCGGCTTCCTCGAGGTGGAAACCCCCATGATGCACCCGCTGGCCGGAGGTGCCGCGGCCCAGCCTTTCAAGACCCACCACAACGCCCTCGACATGGACCTGTACATGCGCATCGCGCCCGAACTCTACCTGAAACGGCTCCTGGTCGGCGGATTCGAGCGGGTCTACGAGGTCAACCGCAACTTCCGCAACGAGGGCATCTCCACCAAGCACAACCCGGAATTCACCATGATGGAATTCTACCAGGCCTATGCGGACTATACCGATCTCATGGATCTCACCGAAGACATGTTCTCGAAACTGGCCTGCGAGATCTGCGGGGACATGCGGCTGACCTATCAGGGCACGCCCATCGACCTCACCCCGCCCTGGCAGCGCTACACTATGCAGGAGGCCACCGTCACCATCGGCGGGGTCGCCCCAGAGGTGCTTCGAGACCATGACAGGGCCCGTGCCTACTGCCGGGAACTCGGGCTCGATCTTGCGGGGGACGAACCCCTGGGAGAGATGCAGACGCTCATCTTCGAGGCCACCACCGAGGCAAAGCTCACGGGTCCGGCCTTCATCACCGCCTACCCCATCGAGATCTCTCCGCTGTCGCGCCCGAACAATGACGATCCGGGCGTGGTGGATCGTTTCGAGCTCTTTATCGCCGGACGCGAGTACGCCAATGCCTTCAGCGAGCTGAACGATCCCCTCGACCAGAAAGAGCGCTTTCTCGAGCAGCTCCGGCACAAGCAGGGACCCGGCGCGATCGACGAGGATTACGTCCGGGCCCTGGAATACGGCATGCCGCCTGCGGCGGGTGAGGGCATCGGCATCGACCGGCTCGTGATGCTCATGACCGACAGCCCCTCCATTCGGGACGTTATCCTGTTTCCGTTGTTACGTAAAGGAGATGTGTACTGAAATTCGAACTGTTTGTCGCTAAACGTTATCTCCGCGCGAAGAAGGCTCAAGGATTCATCAGCTTCACCTCGGGGCTCTCGGTGTTCGGAATTGCGATCGGTGTCATGGCGCTGATCGTGGTGCTCTCCGTCATGAACGGCTTCGAGGATGACATCAAGAACAAGATCCTCGGCACCCAGTCGCACCTGATCGTCTCCAGCTACTCGGGGGGCATCGACGCCCCCGACGCCCTGATGGAGCGCATCACCCGGGACCCTGGGGTACGCGGGGCCACCCCCTTCATCCTCTCCCAGGGGCTGATCACCGCCGCCGGCGGGATCAGGGGGGCCGTGATCCGGGGCATCGATCCGGTCAGTGCCCCGGAGGTCATCCGTATCCGAGACATCATTACCGCGGGTGACTTCGATTCTCTGGGGGACACCGGGGTGCTCGTCGGCTCCGAACTGGCCCTGCAGGCGGGCATCCACGTGGGGGATGCCCTCACCCTGGTCTCGCCCGCCGGGACCATCACCCCGCTGGGCATGATCCCCCGCTCCAGTGTCTTCGTCGTCCGCGGTCTGTTTTCCACCGGCATGTACGAGTTCGACGCCAATATGGCCTATATCTCACTGGAGGCCGCCAAAAAGCTCTTCATGCAGGAGCACCCCTCCGGCATCGAGGTCAAGGTGGCCGACATCTACCGCGCCCAGGAAGTGGCCCAGCGGCTGATGCAGGACCTGGGTCCGGGATACTGGATCAAGACGTGGAAGGATATGAATCGCAGCCTGTTCTCCGCCCTGCGGCTGGAGAAGACGGTCATGTTCATCATCCTGCTCTTCATCATTCTGGTGGCCGCCTTCAGCATCATCAGTACCCTCATCATGCTCGTGATGGAGAAACGCAAGGACATCGCCATCCTCAAATCCATGGGGGCCACCACCTCCCAGATCCTGATAATCTTCATGAATCTGGGCATGGTGATCGGAATCTCCGGGACCCTGCTGGGGCTGGGCCTGGGACTGGGGTTGGCCTACCATCTCGACCTGGTGGTGGCCGGCGTGGAAGGCATCATCGGCATCGAGGTCATGCCCAAGGACGTCTACTACATCACCGGGCTGCCCACCAAGGTGAACCTCCTCCAGGTGGGTCTGATCACCCTGATGGCCCTGCTGCTCTCCTTCCTGGCCACCATTCATCCGGCCCGCCAGGCCGCCCGGCAGGACCCCGTGGAGGTCATGCGCTATGAAGGCTGATCCCATCATCAAGGTGAACGGGCTCCATAAATCCTTCCCCCGGGGTCCGGAGGTCATCCATGTCCTCACGGGCGTCGAGATGACCATCGGGCGCGGAGAGGGCCTGGCCGTGGTGGGGGCCTCGGGCAGCGGCAAGAGCACCCTGCTCCACCTGCTCGGCGGCCTGGAACACCCGGACAAGGGCAGCATCCTCTACGGGGAGAGGGAGCTCGCACGCCTCAAGACCGACGAACTGGCCGCCTTCCGCAACCAGACGATCGGTTTCGTGTTCCAGTTCCATTTCCTGTTGCCCGAATTCACGGCCTTTGAAAACGTGCTGATGCCGGCGCTCCTGGCATACCCCCGCCCCCGGGATCACGGGGAGCGGGCCGCGGAACTGCTGCAGATCATGGGCCTGGAGAACCGTAGTCAGCACAAACCCGGGCAGCTCTCCGGGGGGGAACAGCAGCGGGTGGCCCTGGCCCGGGCCCTGATGATGAACCCGGCCGTGCTCCTGGCGGACGAACCGACCGGCGACCTGGACCCCGAAACCGGCGAGCGCATGCGCGACCTGCTCATCTCGCTCAAGGAACGCCTGCAGCTAACCATGGTCATCGCCACCCACAACCTCGGCCTGGCACAGGCCATGGACAGAATCGTCATGCTCAAAGGAGGGCGACTTGAGCCGTACGAAAGGTAGCATCGGCGTCCTTTCTCTGATCCTTATCCTCTTCCCGGCAGTGCTCATGGCCCAGAAGGTTGAGCTTTTCACCGATGACCAGGAGATCCTGGACCTGCTCGCGGATATCTCCTGCATTCAGGTTGCCGAGAAGGGGGGCACCTCCCTGCGTCTCAGTCGGGAGGGCAGCCTCTTTGTCGTTCAGGACACCCTGGGTGTCACCTACCGGGCCCCTTCACCGCAGGAGGCGCTCGATGGATACCTCCGGCTCAAGGGCATCTGCCTGATCGAAGAGGTCAAAATAATCGGCACTCAGCGCATCTCACCGGAGGCCATCCGCTTCCGGATCAAATCCGCCCGCGGGGATATCCTCCACCGACAGTCCGTCCGCGCCGACATCGAGGAAATCTACGCCATGGGATATTTCGAGAGCTGCAACGGCACCTTCGAGGAGGGGGTCCTCACCTTCGAGGTCAAGGAGTACCCGGTCATCGTCTCCATCGAGGCTGAGGGCAACAAGAAGATCGACGACGACAAGATCCTCGAGTCCATCGGCCTGAAACGCTTCGACATCCTCAATACGCGCCTGCTCAAGACCAGTGTCGACCGCATCCAGGCCCTGTACCGCGAGAAGGGCTACTACAATGTGGAGGTGGATTCATCCCGAGAGCTCACCGACGGGGGGATCGTGCTCACCTTCGAGATCGATGAGAACAAACGTCTCTTCGTGAAGAAGGTCCTTTTCGACGGCAACGCGCACGTCCCGGACAAGAAGCTCCGCAAGGTCATGGAGACCAAGAACCGCTGGTGGCTCGGTCTCTTCTCGCATCCGGGTTCCTACATGGACGAGACCCTGGATACGGACCTCCTGCGCATCGAACAGTACTATGGCGACCAGGGATATATCGAGGCCCGGGTGGGTCGACCCCAAGTGGAGGTCGGAGAGAAGGGAATTTTCATTACCATCCCCGTCGAGGAGGGCCCCCTGTTCCACATCGGGGCGCTCGAGGTTACCGGGGACCTCATCCGCCCCCGGGAAGAGCTCATCGAGGCCCTGGATCTGAAAAGCGGGGATGTCATGAGCAAAAGCAGGATCCACCTGGGGATCGAGCACCTGCGGGACATCTATATGGACGAGGGCTATGCCTTTGTCCAGATCCAGACACAGAGCAAGGTCGAGGGCACCACGGTGGCGCTGACCTTCGACATCCGCAAGATGAATCCCGTGCACATCGGAGAGATCACGATCCAGGGCAACACCAAGACGCGCGACAAGGTCATCCGGCGCGAATTGCAGCTGGAAGAAAGCGACCTCTTCTCATCAAGCGCGCTCAAACGCAGCAACGACCGTCTGAACCGCCTCGGCTACTTCTCCTCGGTAGAGATCGAGCCCACTCCCGGCCCGGACGACACCATGTCCCTGCGGGTCAAAACCGAAGAGACCACCACTGGCGCTTTCTCCTTCGGCCTGGCCTACTCGAGCGAGGACAAGGTCACCGGCACCCTGGAGCTCAGCGAAAACAACCTCAAGGGGCTGGGGCTCAAAACCAAGCTGGCAATGGAGTATGGACAGGAAAAAAAGAAGTACACCCTGGACATCGAGGAGCCCTGGCTCATGGATTACCCCGTCTCCCTGGGATGCCGTCTCTACAGCCAGGAGAAGGAGGAGCTCTACTACACCAAGGAATCCCGGGGCGGCAATATCCGCCTGAGCTATCCCCTCTTCGAGGAGGTACGCCACTTCATCGCCTATACCTATGAGGAGGTTACCGGGCTGAGCGATATTGACCCCACCTACCGCTACCTGCTGACGGCAGACGATATCGACGGCTATCTCACCTCCAGTGTCACCAACACCCTCTACCGCGATACGACCAACGATTTCTACCGCCCCACACGCGGTTCGGACCTCTCCTTCTCCCTGCAGTACGCCGGGCTGGGCGGCGACTACCACTTTACGCGCACCTCTCTCAAGGCAGCGCAATTCTTCCCGATCTACAAGGACAAAGTGGCCTTGATGTTGAAACTCAGATGGGGTACCATTAACGGGTCCAAGGGTGATGATGTGCCCATAGACGAAAAGTATACCCTGGGCGGAATGAATACCATCCGGGGTTTCAGATACGGCGAGATCGGGCCTCAGGACGTTTATGGCAATGTCATCGGGGGGGACAGGATGTTCATTTTCAATACCGAGGTCACCTTCCCCATCGGCGGTGTGCCCGGTCTCTCGGGGCTGGTCTTCTACGATGCCGGCAATGCCTACAACAAACGCATCGACCTCGGGAACATCAAGCAGGCTTACGGCGGCGGCTTCCGCTGGGTGACACCCATGGGACCTCTGCGGCTGGAATACGGCAAGGTTATCTCTCCAGAGTCCGGAGAATCCAACGGACGCTGGGATTTCACCATTGGAACATTTTTCTAAGGAAATCATAGAACGGAGGAACATGTATGAAAAAAACGGTGTCGGTGCTCACCACCCTGAGCATGCTGCTGATCCTGATCCCTTGCGCCTATGCCGCGGAGTACAAAATCGCGGTGGTGGACAAACAGAAACTCCTGCTGGAAAGCCAGGCCGGCAAGGATGCCCTAGCAGAGCTGGAACAGGTACAGAAGGAGAAGGAGGCGGAAATCAACCAGAAGCGCGAGGCCATCCGCAAGCTCGAAGAGGAGATCTCGATCAAGGGACTCACCATGAGCGATGCCGCCAAGGAGGAGCTCGAGCTGCGCCATCAGCAGATGACGCGCGAGATGAACCGCTTCTTCCAGGACGCCCAGGAGGACTGGAAGCGCAGCCAGATCACGCTGCTCAAGCCCATCAGTGACGCCCTGGACGAACTAATAACCAACTACGGCCAGGAACACGGACTGGACCTCATCATCGACAGACGCACCCCGGGCGTGCTCTTTTCCGCCGACGGGATCGACATCACCCCGGGCATCCTGGCCCTCTACGACAAGCTCTACCAGGAGAAGAAGGCCAAGAAAGAGTAGCCCATGCGTTTGAGCGAGCTGGCATATTCCGTCGCGGGCCGCCTGCGGGGCGAGGATCGCGAGATCACCGGGGCCTCGACCCTCGAGGAGGCCCAGAGGGGTGACATCACCTTCCTGGCCAATCCGCGCTACAAGGCCCAGGCCCTCAAGACCTCCGCCGGGGCGATCCTCGTGTCCGAGGAGCTTGACAGCCCCATATCCCAGGTCATCGTGGGCAACCCCTATCTGGCCTTTGCCGAGGTCCTCGACCGGCTCTACCCCCCCCGGGAACACCCTGCCGGGATCGCGAAGGAGGCCTGCGTGGCGCCGAGCGCCCGCGTGGACAGGGGTGCCAGCATCGGTGCGCACGTCTTCATCGGTGCAGACGCCCACATCGGGGAAGACTGCATCATCTATCCGGGATGTTTTATCGGTGACGGGGTGCGCATCGGGAAGGAGTGTGTGCTGTACCCCCAGGTGGTGGTGTATGACGGCTGTCTGATCGGGAGCTCCTGCATCATCCATGCCGGCAGCGTCATCGGCTCGGACGGGTTCGGTTTCACCTGGGACGGCCAGCGTCACCGCAAGATCCGCCAGAAGGGCATCGTGGTCCTCGGCGACGGGGTCGAGATCGGCAGCAACTGTACCATCGACCGCGCCGCACTCACGCGCACAATCGTGGGCACGGACGTCAAGACCGACAACCTCGTGCACATCGGCCACAACGTCGTGGTGGGGGATCACACCCTCATCGTGGCGCAGAGCGGAATCGCCGGCAGCGCCCGCATCGGCAACCACGTCACCCTGGCTGGACAGTGCGGGGTCATCGGACACATCACTATCGGGGATTACTGCGTGGCCGCCTCGCGCGCGGGCATCACCGCGGATCTCAAACCCGGCAGCATCGTCTCCGGTTATCCGGCAATCGACCACAAGCAGTGGCTGCGGGTGCAGAAGGTGTACAAGGAGCTCCCCGAGCTCCTCCGACGCGTGCGCGAGTTGGAAAGGAGACTGGATGTCCACGGTGACGATTGATCCCACGGCCTGTGTCTCACCCCGGGCCGAGCTGGAAACGGGCGTGCGCGTGGGGCCCTACAGCGTCATCGAGGACGAGGTCCACATCGGTGCCGGCACCTTTATCGGCCCCCACTGCCTGATCCAGGGTCCCTCCCGCATCGGAGCCCAGTGCACCTTCACGGGCTACGCCAGCATCGGCACCCCCCCTCAGGACCACAGCTACCGGGGGGAGAAGACCTCCCTGGTCATGGGCGACCACAACACCGTGCGCGAGTTCGCGACCATCAACCGCGGGACCCTCAAGGACAAGGGGATCACCCGCGTGGGCAGCGGCAACCTCATCATGGCCTATGCGCACGTGGCCCACGACTGCATCGTGGAGGACCACATCGTGATGGGCAACCTCGCCACCCTGGCGGGGCACGCCCAGGTGGGCCACCACGCCATCATCGGGGGGCTCTCCGCCGTGCACCAGTTCACCCGGATAGGCGCCTATGCCATCCTCGGCGGCGGTTCCATGGTGAGCCTCGACATCGTCCCCTTTGCCAAGGCCTCGGGCAATCGCGCGCGGCTCTTCGGGCTCAACTCCATCGGCCTCAAACGCAACGGCTTTACCCCCGAAGCGGTCCGCGACCTGCGGCAGGCCTTCCGCCTGCTCTTCCAGAAGGGCCTGCTGCTCGCCGAGGCCCTGTCCCTCCTTAGCAGCACCTTTCCCGACTCCGAACACATCGCCCATCTGATCGACTTTATCGAGTGCTCAAAGCGGGGGATCGCCCGATGAAGCGCATCCGTGTCGCCGTGATCGGCGTGGGCTATCTCGGCCGCTTCCATGCCCAGAAATACGCTGGTCTTGAGACCGTCGACCTCGTAGGCGTGGTCGACATCGACGCCCGGCGCGCCCAGGCCGTCGCCTATGAGGTGGGTTGCCCAGCCTTCAGCCGGATCGAGGAAATCAGAGAAGGCCTCGATGCGGTGAGCGTGGCGGTGCCCACCTCGGTGCACGCCGAGGTGGCCATCCCCCTGCTCGAGCAGGGTATCGCGGTGCTACTGGAAAAGCCCATGTCGGCCAGCATTGAAGAGGGCCGCCGCATCATCGCCGCCGCCAGGAGCGGCGGCGCCGTGCTCCAGGTGGGGCATCTCGAACGTTTCAATCCGGCGCTGCTGAGTCTCAAGGACCGCATCGATCGTCCCATGTTCATCGAGGCGCACCGTATCAGCCCCTTCCGCGAACGCGGCATCGACGTGGACGTGCTCTTGGACCTCATGATCCACGACATCGACATCATCCTCTCGCTCGTCAACTCTCCCATCACCTCGGTGGAGGCCGTGGGTGTCCCGGTGCTCACCCAGGAGGTGGACATTGCCAATGCCAGGCTGCGCTTCGAGAGCGGCTGTATCGCCAATGTGACGGCCAGCCGGGTCAGCGCCGATACCATGCGCAAGATCCGCATCTTCCAGCCGGACGCCTACATCTCCATCGACTATGCCAAACGCGCGGTGGATGTCTACACCCTGGGGGAGGGTCGGGAGATCCTGCACGATCACTTGAGCATCTCGGAGGCCGACGCCCTGCAGGCGGAGGTGCACGCCTTTGTCGAGGCCCTCCGAGGCAAGCTGTCCGTGGTGGTGGACGGCGAGGCCGGTCTTCGTGCCCTCGAGGTCGCCTACCGGATCAAGGACGCCATGATCATACCCGAACGATGAAGAGCATCCTCATGACAGCCGGCGAGGCGAGTGCTGATCGGCACGCCGCGTGTGTAATCCGACAACTGAAAGCCACGCTTCCCGAGGTGGAGGTCTTCGGTATGGGCGGACCCGCGATGGTCCAGGCGGGCCTTAAGTGCCGCTACGGCATGGAGCACCTCAGTGTCATGGGCTTCTCGGATGTCCTTCCCCGCCTTAGCGACATCCTCGGCGTCTGGCGGGGCCTGCGCCGGATCATCCGCGAGGAGCGTCCGGACGTGTTCATCCCGGTGGACCTGCCGGATTTCAACATGCCCTTGGCCCGCTATGCCCGGCGCTACGGGGTGAAGGTGCTCTACTATATCGCGCCCCAGGCCTGGGCCTGGAGGAGGTACCGGGCGCGCACCCTGGCGCGCATCACCGACGGACTGGCGGTGATCTTTCCCTTCGAGGAGCCCTTCTTCGCCTCTTACGGGGTGAAGGCCCGCTACGTGGGGCACCCCATGCTCGAGGACGATCCCGACCCGTGGGAGGTCGCCTGGCCGCCAAGGCGCATCACCCTGCTGCCCGGCAGCCGGGCCCATGAGATCGAACGCATGCTGCCCGTGATGCTCACGGCCAAGCGCATTGTTCAGCGCCGCAGGCCAGGGCTGGCGTGGACGCTGCCCGTGGCCCCCGGCCTCGACGGGAGCTGGCTTGCAGGCCTGCTCGACGACGACGTCACACTGAGTGCCGCCATGGTCCCGGCGGATCTGGCCCTGGTCACCTCCGGTACCGCCACCCTGGAGATGGCCGTTCGCGGTGTCCCGCAGGTGATCTGCTACCGCACGTCACAGGCGAACTACCGTCTGGCACGGGCCTTCGTACGGTTGGAGCATATCGGCATGCCCAATGTGATCCTGGGCCGGGAGGCCGTGCCCGAACTCATCCAGGAGCGGTGTACGGGAGAGGGTCTGGCCGGCGCCATGCTGCGCCTGCTGGAGGAGCGCGAGGAAGCTGAGCGCCAGTTTGCGGCCTATGCGCAGTTACGTAAGAATCTCGGAAACAGGAAGGCCGCCCAAGGAGTCGCCACATGGATACGACAGATGCTCTAGCGCACAGAAGCGATCTCCAGGTCTACAAACGTCTGATCGGCTACCTCGGGGACTACTGGCCCAAACTCGCCGTGGCGGCGGTGCTCATGATCATTCTCTCGGCCACTCAGGGGATGCTGGCCTTCCTGGTCAAACCCGCCATGGACGATATCTTCATCGCCAAGGACGTCTCCAAGCTGCACCTCATCCCCTTAGGTATCGTGGGCATCTTCCTCCTGCGGGGGGTATGCGATTACGGGCGGTATTACCTCATGGCCGAGGTGGGACAGCGCATCATCATGGATATCCGCGACCAGCTCTATGCCCACATCCAGCGCCTCTCGATGCCCTTTTTCATCCGCACCCCCACCGGCATCATCATCTCGCGTATCACCAACGACGTGAACCTCGTCCAGGCCTCGGTGACCAATGCGATCACCGGGCTGATCCGTGAGGCCTTCACCCTGGTGGGGCTCGTCTTCGTGGTCTTCTACCGCGACTGGCAGCTGGCGCTGATCGCCATGCTCGTCTTCCCGGTAGTGGCCGTCCCCATCAACCGCTTCGGTAAGCGCCTCAAACACTACTCCACCAAGGGTATGAAGGTCATGGGCGACGTCATGACCATCCTGGACGAGGGCATCTCGGGCATCCGCATCGTGAAGGCCTACAATATGGAGGACTACGAGCAGCGCCGTTTCAATATCGAAAACCGGCGCTATTTCCGCAACTGGATGCGCCGTCTCTCCATCCGGGCGGTCTCCACCCCGCTCATGGAGCTCATCGGCGGTCTGGCCATCGCTTTCATCCTCTGGTACGGGGGCATGAAGGTCATCGATGGAACCTCCACCCCGGGCAACTTCTTCTCCTTCATGGCCGCGCTCTTCATGCTCTACGCCCCCATCCGCAAGCTCAACGAGCTCAACATCGTGGTGCAGGAGGGTATCGCCGCTGCCCGCCGGGTATTCTCCCTGCTCGATACCGAGCCCGAGATCGCCGAGAGCATCGATGCGCTGACCCTCGCGAACGCCCGCGGGCATGTGGTCTACGAGGACGTGTGGTTCAGCTATACCGGTGAGATCGATGCCCTCCAGGGGATCTCCTTCGAAATCAAGCCCGGTGAGCACGTGGCGCTCGTAGGCGAGAGCGGGTCCGGCAAGACCACCATCGCCAATCTGCTGCCGCGCTTCTTCGACGTCACCAAAGGCCGCATACGCGTCGACGGGTGCGACATACGGGAGCTCACCCTGTGCTCCCTGCGGGAAAACATCGCCGTGGTCACGCAGGACATGGTGCTCTTCAACGACACCATCCACGCCAACATCGCCTATGGCTCGCAGTCCGCCTCTGAGGAGGATATTCAGGCCGCGGCCAGAGCCGCCCACGCCCACGATTTCATCATGCAGCTGCCCGAGGGCTACGAGACCAAGGTGGGCGAAGGCGGCAGCCGCCTCTCGGGCGGCCAGAAACAGCGCCTCTGTATCGCGAGGGCCGTCCTGAAGAAGGCGCCCATCCTGATCCTGGACGAGGCCACCTCGTCTCTCGATACCGAGTCGGAAAAGGAGGTGCAGGCGGCCATGGACTCCCTCATGTCCGGACGCACCACGCTCTCCATTGCCCACCGCCTCTCCACCATCGTCGGCGCCGACCGCATCATCGTGCTCAACCAGGGGCGGATCGTGGAGACGGGAACCCATACACAGCTGCTCGCCAGGGACGGCTACTACACGCGACTCTACTCCCTCCAGTTCAGCAATGACTAGAGCGAGCGTATCCTTGACCCTCCCCTACGGCGCCCTCATCCGGGTGCGCAACCACCTCTATGACCGGGGCCTCCTGCCCAGCTACCTCACCCCGCCGCTGGTCATCAGTGTCGGCAATCTCGAGACCGGCGGCACGGGCAAGACCCCCACGACCATCGCCCTGGCAAAAACCCTCACCAACCGCGGACACCGCGTGGCCATCGTGACTCGGGGCTATCGGGGCCGGCTGCCCGGGGTCGTTGAGGTCACGGCCACGCATACGGCGCGCGAGGTGGGGGACGAGGCCCTCCTCATGCAGCGCACGAGCGGGGTGCCGGTCATCAAGGCCCCCGACCGGGTGGCCGGGGCCCTGTATGCCTCCCGCCTCGGATGCACCATCGTAGTGCTCGACGACGGCTTTCAGCACCGCCGGATCCGGCGCGACCTCGACATCGTGCTCGTCTCGCGCGACCTGACTCGCGCCCGTCTGCTGCCCACCGGGGTGCTGCGCGAACCGGTGGACTCGCTTGCACGCGCGCACCTGGTCATCGCCACCAAGGGGGCGCCCCCGGGAGGGCTGAGCGCTCACCTCGCCCCGGAATGTCTGGTGGACATCCACGCCCACACGACACCGCTCGAGGCGCTTAAGGACAGACGGGTGCTGGCCTTCTGCGGCCTGGCCCGCCCGCAGGGCTTCTATGACAGCTTGAGCGCCTTGGGTGCCCGTGTGGAAGCCTTGAGCTTCAGGGACCATCACCGCTACACGCAGCGGGATCTCCGACGCATCCAGCGTCACGCCCAATCCAGCGAGCTGGTCGTGACCACGGAAAAGGACCTGGTCAAGCTCAGGCCGGAATGGACCGAGAAAAACTGGTACGCGCTGCGGGTGGGTATGCAGTTCAGCGATCCGGGCAGGATCATCCAGGAGATTGAGGACCGTGTATCCAACAGGCGTCTTTCTCGATAGGGACGACACCCTCATCCGTGATCGGGTCTATCTCAGCGACCCCGAGGGGATCGAGATCCTTCCCGGGGTGCCGCAAGCCATCGCCCAGCTCAACGCCCATGGCATACCCGCCATCATCGTCACGAACCAGTCCGGTATCGCCCGGGGGCTCTTCGACGAAAAACGCCTGGCCGAGATCCACGCCCGGCTTACGACACTGCTGGCCGCCCGTGGTGCCCGCATCGATGCCATCTACTACTGCCCGCACCATCCCGAAGGGATCGTAGCTCAGTACCGCCTGGAGTGCCCCTGCCGCAAGCCCGAACCCGGCATGCTCATCCAGGCCGCGCGCGACTTCGCGCTCGACCTTACACGCTGTTATCTGATCGGCGACCAGTCCATCGACATCGCCACGATCAAACGCGTAGGCGGCACCGGCATCCAGCTCGTCCCGCCCGGGACGGCGCCCCCCTGCGGGGCCGACCATACCGCCCCGGACCTTGAGCAGGCCGTAGAGTGGATCCTGAGGAAGGAAAACCTCTCATGCTGAGCGCCAAAGAGCTGGTCTCACACCTGCTCCCCCTCATCCGCGGGCTGATCACCCTCATCCGCTTCACCCCCTATCCGCTGGCCATCCTCGGCGGCCGGACCCTGGGGCTCCTCGGCTGGGCCCTGGATCCCTTCCACCGCCGGTCAGCCGACACCCAGATGCATGCGGCCCTCGGGACGGCCTGGCACCCCCTGATGAGCCTCAAGGTCTTCATGAACCAGGGGGACATCCTCGTCGACACGATCAAGTATGCCTATATGGACACACAGGAGCTCAGACGCCGCGTGCGCATCGAGGGCCGGGAGCACCTCGAGCAAGCCCTGGCCAGCGGGCGGGGCATCATGCTCGTGACCGGGCACATCGGCAACTGGGAGATCCTCGCCAACCTCGCGCGCCTGATCGACATCGAATTCTGTGTTATGGCCGATCAACGCGACGACCCCGGGCTGGAGAGCATCATCGACGGCCTGCGCGAACGCACCGGGGCCACCATCCTGCCGCCCAAGGGCAAGGCCCTCATGCTTGTGCGCGAGCTGCGGCGAGGCCGAACCATCGGCATGGTCGTGGACCAGCGCGGCCGCAGGGGCGAACGCCTGCTGTGTGACGTCTTCGGCCTGCCCGCCCCCACCAACCCCGCCCCGGCCGTCATCGCGCTGAAGGGCCGGGCCCTGATCGTGCCGGTGACGGCCGTCCGGGAGCACCATGGCTACCGCATCCGCATCGAGGAGCCCCTGGATGCGACCAGCTTCGGGTCCAGCGCTCAGGCCATCCAGGAAGCCAGCGACTTCATGCAGTCCTGGGTAAGCCGCGAGGTGGAGCGACACCCGGATCAGTGGTTCTGGCTGCACTGCCGCTGGACCAGACGCTCCGAAATGCGCCGCCTGCTGCGGGAGGGCATCGATTTCCGTGATTATATCCTGAAGCAGGCCGAGGCGGTCAGGCAGGGTCGCTATTTATGAACATCCACCATTCCGCCAGGCCACAGGCACGAGCCGTTGCGATCAGCGGTGATGCCGGTCCATCTATGGCGCCCCCCCTTAAAAGGAGAAACATACGCATGCAGATACCATCACGAATCCTCTATCACTCGGCTAAGGCCGGCATCTTTCTCATTGGCGCCATGCCCGCTGTCATGGCGCAGTTCCTGGGCCAGCTGCTCGGGATCCTCGGCTTTATCCTGGCGCCGCAGCACCGCAAAACCGCCGAACTCCAGATGCGCCAGGCCCTGGGTGACGACTACAACAGGAGCCTGCCGCTCAAGGTCTTCATGCATCACGGTCGCGTCCTGGTCGATGCCATCCGTTATGCCGGCATGGATACGGATAGCGTGCATCAAAGTTTCGAGATCGAGGGCCGTGAGTACCTCGATGCGGCCCTGGCTTCTCCGCGCGGCGTCATGCTGATCGAGGGACATCTCGGCAACTGGGAGATGACACCCCACCTGCCACGCGTCCTGGGTTTCGCTTGCGATATCATCATGAACGAGCGCAAGAACCCCGGTATCGAGGCCCTCATCCAGGAACTGCGCGACCAGCCCGGGGTTACCAAGCTGCCCCCCAAGGGGGGGGTGATGAAGGCCATGATCGCCACCCTCAGGGCCGGCCATACGGTCTTCATGGCCGCCGATCAGCGCGGCCCGCGAGGCAATACGCTGGTCTGCAACTTCTTCGACCTGCCCGCCCTCACCAGCCCGGTCCCGGCCTACATCGCCATCAAGGGTGACGCCCTGATCGTGCCGGTGTCCATCATTTACATGGCCGACCGCTACCGCGTCCGCTTCGAGGCCGCCATCGATCCGCGCGACATCTGCCCGAACGCCGACGCCCTCACCGGTCTGCGCCAGGGCATGCAGACCGAGCCCGTGGAGAGACTCAGTACAATCATCCAGGACTGGCTGGTCGCGATGATCCGGCAATATCCCACCCAGTGGATCTGGCTCTACAGCCGCTGGACCAGGCGCTCCGAGATGCGCCGCCTGCTGCGGGAGGGGGGAGATTTCAGGGCCTATATCCGCTCTCAGGCCGAGCGCATCAACCAGAGGCCGGGGACGCATCCTGAAGTGGGCAGTCAAACCGGAGCGTTCCTGCCATAAGACCTTTGCCAACGCGGCCAGGGGTAGTCGGCCCCGGGGGCCGCGCCCCGTTCGTACCGGTATATTTACACGATTACCTCATACTGGGGCTTGATTTTCAGACCCTTTATCGGTATACGGAAGGTGCACTCTGGGGCGGCATAGCCAAGTGGTAAGGCGACGGTCTGCAAAACCGTTATTCACCGGTTCAAATCCGGTTGCCGCCTCCATTTTATTATCCAGTCCGGGGTTTTATGAAGAAGGCTTCCCACATAACGCACATCATACCCCTGCTGCTGTTGCTCTTTTCCACGCCTCTGCTGGCCGACGGCGGGGGGCGCATCGAATGCATGGGTCTGCGAATATCCGGGGAAACCCGCTATGAGCTCACCATCCCCGCCGGCCAGAGTGCCCTCGAATGGCCCCTGGAGCACTATCTCGTCGGACTCAACGCCACAGTCGATATGGACGATCACCTGGAGGCCGAGCTCACCTGCCTGATTTCCCCCTGGCAGATCTCGGAGTCGCCCCTGAAGGATTCCGACTGGCTTGTCGATACGCATCCGCGCCTGCGCTACTATTCGGAGACCGACCTGGACACCAGGGGGCTGCTCCTGTGGGCCCAGGTGCGTTTCTATCCCATCGCGCACGAAAGCCTCTCCCTCGGAATCACCGGCGGATACCGCTTCCAGGAATTCAGCTTCATGGGCTATGATGCCCTCCAGGCCGAATACACCTCGGGGGACTGGAGCGGGTATGTGGTCGGGGGGGAGGTGATCACCTACCGCGTCCTGTACGACCTGGTTCAGGCGGGTCTGAGCCTGCGCCTTAGACAGGGCGACGCCTTCCACCTCACGCTCGACACCAGCTTCATTCCCCTGGCGCGTGTCCGCGACGCCGACAACCATCTGCGGCGCTATAAAAAACTGCAAGGTTCCTGCATAGGCGACGGGATTGCGGTGGATCTCGCCGTACGATACCGCGTGTATGCCCGCTGGCACCTGCTTCTTACAGGCGGTCTGACCCGTGTGAGTACCAGCGGTCATCAGGACCAGATCTGGTATGGCGACGATCCCATAACCCCCGGTACCGACGACACCGGCCAGGCCTCCCTGCATCTCCCCCTAAAGGTGGAGTTGAACGCCGTGCACCTCGGGTGCGGCCTCGGCCTGCAGTTCTAAGAAATCACCCCGGGGGGTAATGCCCGTTTGAGAGCCTGTCGATAGGGTACCTATGTCGCAGGCCAAGAGACTCGCCAACCGCAATATCGGTCGTGCCCGGCACTCCCTGCCCTATCTCCCCGTTGAGGCGCAGGAACTGATCGCTATCATCCCCTGCCTGCTTGCGCTCGGAGATGCGCCCTGCGGGGTGTACGGCCACCCCGTGTGCACCCCCTCCCAGTTCGATCTGCTCATGCGGCACCTGGGATGCAAGCCCGACCTTCCCGTCGGACGCCTGCCGGACAGAATCTGTCTTGAGAGCCTCATGGCCATTCCGCGCCCCTCTCTTACGGGCCCCTTCTCCCTCGGTCTGACGCTCATTGCCATTCCGCGTCCGGATATCCATCTTGCGGAGGTCCACCGCCAGATGGAGCAGGTCGGATCGTTTTTACGCCACAGGGGAATCACAACCACCACCCTGGTCCAGACGCAGTTTCCGGAGTTCCTGATCAACGAGATCATGCGCTTAGGTATCGTGTTGGGCGGCAAACACCCGGTCACCAGCAGAGAGGAACTCACCGCGGAGGCGATCCATATCGGCGAGCTGCCCTCCGCGCTTAACGACCCCACCCTCGTCCTTCACGCGGACAGGAACCCCTTCCAGGACTATCTGAACCGGGAGCTCGCCGCCCGCGTGAGCCGCTCTGCCTATCCCTGTCCCCTGAGCATCCCCGGGGCCAATCCCTTCATCCTGCCCTACCTGAACATGCTCACCGAATCCGAGGAACGTGCCGACCACGACCGCCTGACCAAGATGCGCACGAGCCTGTTCCACCTCTTCGGGGGCTTCGGACCCACACGCGGGGTGGAGACCGTCC
This sequence comes from uncultured Bacteriovoracaceae bacterium, assembly GCA_964618975.1. Classification (GTDB taxonomy): domain Bacteria; phylum Desulfobacterota; class Desulfomonilia; order UBA1062; family UBA1062; genus CAZUDI01. The sequence goes on from CAZUDI010000003.1 coordinate 118,734, forward strand.
GGGGGACCTCCGTGCCGGACAGAACCAGCCTGGCCCATCTCAGTGCCGGGGAACGCCTGCGACTGAGAAAATGGCTCGTGCCCCTCGAGGATGACGAGCTGCCGCTCTTCTCCTGGCCGCCCCTCTCGTCCGGGGCCCTGGACGAGGTATCCCTCACCTGCCGCAGTGGCCTGTGGTCCCTCCAGGAGGCGGGAGATTTCGCCCACCGCTACTCCTGGATGGTGCTCGCCTGGGGGGCCCTGGCCGGGCTGATCGGCATAGAGACCCGCATCCGACACGCCGCCTCCCACAATCTGAAGCCGCAGGCCACGCAATACCTCATGGACATGCTCGCGGCCTTGGAGGATGGAGCCACGCTCATCGTCACCCCCGATCCGCTCCAGGGTTCTATCCGTGTGAGCTCCGGACGCTTCTTCACCTCGAACAAACCCTTTGCCCTGCTGGAGAACGGCATCAAATTCAGTCTCGAGTTGCACGAACCGGTCAAGAAGAAGGCCCTGATTGACGATAGGGATCTGGAGATCACAGCCAGGACAAAAATATGACCATCGTTACGGACATCACCATTCTCATCGTCGGCCCGGACAATATCTTCCGGCGATCGATGGCCAACATGCTCACGACGATCGGATTCAGCAACATCCACGAGGTGCATGACGGAACCACGGCCTGGGAGGTGTTGCGCCGGATTCAGCCCCGCATCGTCATCACCCAGTGGGACATGCCGGAGATGAACGGTATGGCCCTCCTGAAGCTGATCCGCAGGGACAACGAATACGGTGACACCCCGCTCATTCTGTGGACCAAAGAGATCGACAAAACCGATGTCGTTAAGGCCGGCGAAACGGGGGTGAACTCCATCATCGTGGATCCGGTCGGCCTCGAGAGCCTCGAGTCCAAGATGCATGCGATCCTCGATTTTGAGATGAGTCCTCAGACCAAGCAGGCCAAAAACATCATGGCCAGGGGCGATTTCTATCTCAAAGAAAACCGCCTGGAGGAGGCGCTTAGAGAATACGAGCACGTGCTGGACATCCTCGAATCGGCCGAGGTGTACTACAATATCGGCTACATCAAGACGGCCAAGGGTGAGTACGACGAGGCCCTGGCCGCCTTCCGCAAGGCCACCCAGCTGAATCAGATGTTCGCCAAGGCCTACAAGGCCATGGCGGATGTCTACCTCAGAATGGACAACAAGCAAATGGCCGAACAATACCTGCAGATGGCCGGCGAGATCTTCCTGGAACGCGAGATGCATGAGAGCGCCGAGAGCATCTTCAACGAGATCCTGGCAATCAATCCGGACACCATCAACGTCTACAACAGCCTGGGCATCATCTACCGCCGTCAGCACCGCTTCCAGGATGCCCTCATCCAGTACCAGAAGGCCGTCAAGATCAGCCCCACGGACGAGAACATCTACTTCAACATGGGACGCGTCTACCTCGAGCTGAACAATCCGGACATGGCCAAGAAATGCTTCATCAAGGCCGTCAAGATCAATCCCAATTTCGATATCGCCCAGGGAATGCTCACCGCCATCCAGACTTCGGAAAAGGTGGACTGAGAGCCTGTCACCGAGATTACCGCTTCCTCCGGCTTCCCTTTAATCGCTAGAGGTCGACATCCCGGAGGCTCGCGGCGTCAGGGCGGGTCCCGGGCTTGCCCCGGGGTTCCTACCCATGACCTGCAGATCAAAACCGGGAAAACGCAGGGGGAAATATCTGTTTGATGAGCTCTGGTTTTGTGCTACAAACACCGCTATGGGTAACAACGATTCCTTCCTCAGCATCCTTATCCTGTTGGTTCTCTTCTTCGTGCTGCCACCGGTGCTGAAGCTCCTGGGCAGGTATACACTGAACAGCAAGGAGCAGGCCGAAAGGCCGGAACCTCTGGCCTCCGCACCCGCCGATCCTGCGGACTACAGCGGGCATTTCACGTCCGAGAGCGGCCTCCACGCGGGTGAGGCCGGGCATTCCTACAAACCGATCAACCCCAAATGGTTCTAGGTCCCGCAAAAGGCAATCCCGGGCTCAGGTTCCTCCTCGGCATCGTCGTCATCTCCCTTTCTATCTACCTCTTCTACATCGGTCTTGCCCGCAAAAACTCGCCCCAGCTCTTCATCGTGCCCGCCCCGGTCAAGACCGTGGACTATCCCTGCAAGGTGGAACGCAGCGACACCTTGTCCGCATGCATCCCCAGCACCATGCGCGCCGCCCCCACACAGAAGGGGCTCGTCTTTCACTCGCTTGAGCTACGAACCCGCGGGGAGATCTTCATCCTGGAGGGGGGGCTGCCCGAGGAGAAGGCCTGGAGGGACTCGCTAAAGACCCCCATCGTACGGGTCTTTCTTGGTGACACGGAGGACTCCGGGACCTTCCACCTCATGAAGGACCTCCTGAGGCACCGCTGGAACCCTTCCCTCATGGGGATCAAGGCCCGGCTGATGCCTTCATGGACCAAGGGTCGCAGCGACGTGGAAATCCTCATACCCGAGGCGCTCCCGGCCCTGATCTTCTATACACCGGAACGCGCCCTCGGCCTGGCCTTCGGTACGGACCACGTGGCGGTGCTAACGGTGAGCGGTCACTTTGACAAGACGCTCCTCGCCGGCATGCTGCGTTCGATCAGCCCTCAGTGACGGGGACGACCAGCAGGGGGCACGGCGGCTGTTTGAGGAGCTTCTCGGCCAGGTCGACCTTGAAGGACGAAAGCGTCCCCTTGGAGACATCGTGCCCGAGGACCAGCAGGTCGATGCCCTGGTCCTGGATGACCTCATTGATCACGAGGAGGGGATTGCCCCGCATCACCAGCCGGTTGGCCGGGTCCACATCCCCAATGACCTCATGGCAGATGCTGTACATCTTGTCGCTGGCGGCCTTGATCACCTCCTCCTCGAGCTTGTCGGTGTTGATATGAGGCACATAGAAGCCGGCCGCGCCCTTGATATCGGTCACCGTGTGGAGCATGAAGAGTCTGGCATCGAAAATCCGTGCGACGCGGTAGGCGTAGCTGACCACCTGGATACTGTGCCGACCGAGATCGAGATAGCAGAGCACCCTGGTGGGGTCCTGCGAAAACACCTTCTTCATTTCATCCCTCCTCATCATCGTTGAATGGTTACTTCACGCTAGCCTTAGCGATTGCATACCGAATCGATCACATCCTTGAGGTCCTTAAGGTGGAAAGGCTTGGCCATAAAGGCATCCGCCCCCCGCTCGAAGGCCACCTTGCGGGCGTCCTCCACGCTGAATCCCGTGATGAGGACCACCGGCATCCCGGGATACTGTTGCTTGACCTCGGTCATGAGCTTGAGCCCGTCCATCCGCGGCATGTGGATGTCCGTCACCACGATATCCAGGCGCCTCTCCTTCATGAGGTCCAGAGCGGCATAACCGTCCTTGGCGGTGGTGACATCGTACCCGAACATTCCCAGGAAGTCGGCGATGACCTGGGACAATTCATTGGAATCATCCACCACAAGCACTTGTTTTCTCTTATTCATTGCTCGGTTCACTTGTCAAATCAATAATCTCGTAGTCACGTAGCGAGGTATACTTCTTCGTATCGGCCTTGCTGAGCCTGGCCAGCTTGTCCATAACCTCCTTGACCTTGAAGATCTGGTCCTCCATGGTTTTCAGTATCTTCTGAACGCCACTGACCCGCTCCAGTTCCTCGCTCAGCTGCAGCATCTCGATATTTCCGAGGATGATGGTCAAGGGCGTGTTTATCTGATCCGAGAGGGTCACCGCGGTCTTGGCGATGGCATTGACCTCCTGTAAACGCCGCTGCTCGGCCCCGAACTTCTGCATGTCAAGTGCCCGGTGTACCCGCATGAGAAGCTCCTCCTCGTCACAGGGCTTCAGCAGGTAATCGTAAACCCCGAGCCTAAGGGCCGAGACCGCCGTCTTGATGGAGCCGTAACCCGTGATCACAATCACCATGGTCCGCGGTGAGAGCACCTTGACATTCTCGAGCAGTTCCAGCCCGTCCATGCCCTCCATGACGAGGTCCGTCAGCACGAGATGGTAGTTCTTCTCATAAAGTAGCTTGAGGGCATCCTCGGCCGAGGCAACCCCATCCACCTCATACCCGTGAGATGTCAGGATATTCACCAGCGAATACCTGACGATCTCTTCATCATCAACTATGAGTATTCTCTGTGTGCTCACTGCCTGATCATCCTGTACTTGAGCCTGCTGATCTCCTCGTGCACGATGCCCTGGAGCTCCTTGACACGGAAGGGCTTGCGGATGAAGGTCGCGCCGGTGCGGTCGAAGAACTCCTTGACCTGCAAATCATAGGTATCTCCAGTAATGAAAAGAAATCTCTGCTGCAGGCAGGGTTTCTTGCTGACGACCTCCCGGTACAGTTCCATGCCGTCCATGACCGGCATCCTCAAGTCCGAGATGATGAGCTCCCACTCATGCTCATCCAGGTGCTCGTAAGCCTCGCGCCCGTTCCTGAAACTGCGGATGGAATAGTACGGTCCCAGGGCGTCGGCCATGAGATCAAGGAGATCCTCCTCATCCTCCACTACCATGATCGTGCCCGGATCATCCCCCCCCTGCATCTCCTCCAAACAGCACTCGGCCATCTCATGACCCTGGGGGGTCCGAACCCTGTCTTCCCCTTTCTCGACCGCCGGGATCTTCACGATCGCCAGCGTCCCGTGATCGGTGTTCTCCAGGCTGATCTCGCCCCGGTGATCCGTGATGATCCCGTAACAGATCGACAGCCCCAGACCGGTGCCCTTATCCACGGACTTGGTGGTGAAAAAGGGGTCGAAGACCTTGGGCATGACCTCGTCCAGGATCCCGGGGCCGGTGTCTTCGATCTGGATATGGACAGAGCCACCCTTGATAAAGGACCGGATGATGATATTGCCGCTCTCGTTGCCGATGGCATCGATGGAATTGTTGATGAGGTTGACCATGACCTGCTCCATGCAGTTCATGTCGGCCCGCACCACCAGGGGCGCCTGGGAGATCTCGTGCATGATCTTGATCCCCCGTTTCTTGATGGTGGGCTTGTAGAGATTCATGGTACGATCGATGATCTCGCGGATATCGAAGACCGTCTTGGCCGGCGGGAGGTTGCGCGAGAAGGTCAGCAGCGACCCTACTATGTTGCGGGCCGAGTCGGCCGATTCCATCAGGGTGGTGAACCGCTCGCGATCGCGGGGGGTGAGATACGAGGTGTCGATCAGATCGGCGAACCCGAGGATGGGGGTGAGCTTGTTGTTGAGCTCATGGGCAATGCCCGAGGTGAGCAGCCCCAGCGAGGTGAGCTTCTCGGTCTGCATGCTGCGCTGCTCGATACGTTTCTTGAGCGTAACATCTTTGAGGATGAGCAGTATCTGGTCCGGCATGATGCGCTTGACGGAACACTGGCAGATGAAACTCGAGGCGTTGACCAGTACCAGGCCCACATCGAAGTCCCGGGCTTCACCCTCGGCCAGATCGTCCATCTGGGTCTTAAGGATCTGCAGGGATTCGGCGTCAAAGATATCTTCCAGGGTGAAGGGCTGACGCTGCAGGCGGGCAGACAGGGCCTGGTTGCTGAAAATCACCGTATCCTGCTCGATGAGGAGGATCATCTCCTCAGTGGAATCGACCACCGCCTTATAGCGGGTGGAAATCTCCCGCAGCGTGGTCTCCTTCGTATGCACTTGCTGTTGCAGCTCGTTGTATTCCCTGCTGAATATGCCATAAAGGCTCAGGAGTGTCAGCATCTGGCCCACGAGCAGCCCCAGGAGCTCGAACATCCGCACGTCATGGACATGGAAAAAATTCTTCTCCGCATGTGAGAGGTTCAGGACGCCGACGACCCTGTCACCCTCCTTGATGGGCACGCACAGCATCGAGCCGATCGGCACACGAGTATCGGGTCGCCGTTCGAAAAAGGCACAGCGCTCGGTATCCGAGACCAGCACATGGCGCCCCTCCTGAGCACACTTCCCCGCCACCCCTTGGCCGAGGGCGATGCGGACATGTTTGTTGGTATTCTCGTTGTGGGAACCCGAGGCCGCCTTCAGGACCAGCTGATCTCCCGACACCATGAAGAGGGAGGCGTTCTTGCACTTGGATTCTTCGATGAGCACATTGACCACATAGGCATAGAAATCCTCCTCGGGTGAACCCTTGCGCACGAATTCCTGCAGCCGGAAGATGCCCGAGAAGATACCGATGGTGTCCTCGTAGAAGGTGGTCGTCTGACGGAGAAGGTCGAACAGTACCTCTTCCCGCCTGCCCCCCGAGGATGCCTCGAACTCGGTAATCTGATCCATCAACGTGCCCTCGATGCCCATCACATGAGACTCTTGATAATGGTGGCCTGTTTTTTATACCTGTGTATCATATCATTGACAAGGTCTTTGTAATTACCCCCCAGAAACACCCTCAGCCATCCCACATACTTGGCTATGTCGAAAGGAATTCCACTCTGTTGCTGGTGCACCACCAGATTGGCGACGTGAATCAGGGCCGAAGGTCGGTTGATGGGTGTGTGGTGGTTCCGGATCATGCCCGCGACCTCGGGGGGGAAATGCCACTTTTTGGCCACGATCTCCCCGATGAACGTGTGGTCCATCGCGAAAAGTTCGCGCTCCTTCTCCGTATCCGGCCAGGACCCGTCCTTTTCGTACAGGGCCGAATAGCGCGGCTGGCCCTGACTGAGGAGCACCATGCGTCCCAGATCGTGCAGCAGACCGCCCGTGAACAGCCATTGGCGCTCGTTCCTGGTGGAGCCCAGCTCATAGGCGACCAGGGCGACCCCGTATGAATGCCGCCAGAGGTCGTTGGCTGCCTGCGAGAAATCGCTAAGCCTCTCCATCACCGCCATGGAGAGGGTGATACACTTGACCATATTGAATCCGACCGTCCTGAGGGCATCCTGCAGGCATAGGCCCTGCTCGGTATGCCGGTAGAACGGTGAATTGGCGAGTTTCATGATCTTGGCCGCCATGGCCGGATCACTGGCAACCACCTGCTCGATATCCGAGACCTCGGTGTTCCCATCCTCCAGGAGATTCAGCAGCATCATCTTGCTCGCCTCCAGGGTGGGGACACTCTCCAGGTCCAGCTCGACACACATCACAGCATCTCCAGACTCCATAGTATTGTATATACGGAATATCCCTGAAGCAACTTTAAGGCTTTCTGCTCAGGGCCTCTGACCGCCCAGTCCCCCGCCCACGATCCCCTTGTAATTTTCCCCCCGGACCTTTATACAGGCGGAAAATCCCATGCCCTCAGGAGGCTTGCCATGCACTCGGAAAGCACCGCCCCGACACATCCCGTCAGGCACGTGGGGATCATCTTTTCCGGTGGTCCGGCCCCGGCGGCCAACGCCGTCATCACCGCTGCCGCCACGGCCTGCATCAAGGCCGGTATGCGTGTTACCGGATTCCTCAGGGGATATCAGTATCTCCAGGATTTCGGCGCCCTGGAACTCGAAAAGGGGGAGCACTATATCGACCTCGACCTCGACCTCGTAGCCCCTTTGCGCAACACCCAGGGGGTGCTGATCCACAACTCCCGCGCCAATCCCGGCGCCCCCATCAGGGCCTGGGACGATCTGGCCGATCCGTCGTGCAACCACAAGCTCCTGAACATCTTTAAGGCCTTCGAACACCTTCAGATCGATGCCCTGATCTCCATCGGTGGGGATGACACCCTGAAAACCGCCAATTACCTGCACCGCATCCAGCAGGTGGTGCCGGGCCTGCGCCCGGTGGCCATCACGCACGTCCCCAAGACCATCGACAACGACTACCATGGCATCGACTGGACCTTCGGCTTCTTTTCCGCCGCCGAGTATGCCGCGCGCAGCATCCGCAACCTCCTAGCCGACAGCTACACCTCGGGGAGCTACTTCATCGTGGAGCTCATGGGCCGCAAGGCCGGCTGGCTCACCTATGCCGCGGGCATTATCGGCGAAGCCATCAAGGTCATCTCGGTGGAGGACATCGACACCGAGCTACTCGACCTGGACGCCCTGGCCGGAGAAATCTCGCGCCTCGTGGAGACAAGGGCCCGAAAGGGCCTCCCCTATGGCGTGATCTGTGTGGCCGAGGGCCTGGCGGACAAGCTGCCCGACGAAATCAAGGCCGGCGAGATCGACGCCCACGGAAACGTGGTCCTCACCTCGGTGGGGATCGGGCGGATGCTCGCCGAACGACTGGGTCACATCCACCAGGAGCGCACCGGCTCCAAGGTGAAGTTCATCGCGCAGCAGATCGGATACGAGACCCGTTCCACGGCCCCTTCGGGCTTCGATGTCATTCTTGCCTGTCAACTGGGGGTCGGCGCCTGTCGCGCGCTGACGCGTGAAGGTCTCGCGGGTGTGATGGTCAGTGTGGGGCCTCAGATGGGCCTGCGCTTCGTGCCCTTTGCCGAGCTCATCGACGAGGAGACCCTGCTCACCCGGCTCAAATTCATCGAACCGGGGAGCGATTTCTGGGAGCTGGCCCGCATCCTCGAGTACCAGGGCCCCGGTGTCCCCTGAGGCGGCCGGGAATCAACCTCACGGGTGCGGCTGATCCGGCCGGAGGGCATGGGGGGGCTCGTCCCCCCGCTGGAAGGCGAGCAGGTTCTCCACGGCAAGGTCGGCCATGCCCGTGCGTGTATGTACCGTAGCCGAGGCGATATGGGGTAGCAGTACCACATTGGGCAGTTTGAGCAGTTCGGGGTGGACCTGGGGCTCACGCTCGAAGACATCCAGCCCGGCCGCCGCGATCCGTCCCTGATCCAGGGCCAAGGCCAAGGCCTGTTCATCGAGAACCGCGCCCCGGGAGGTGTTGATAAGAATCGCTTCGGGACGCATGCAGGCCAGTTCGCACGGCCCGATCAGATGCCGGGTGCGTTCTGTCAGCGGCACGTGCAGGGATATGAAATCGGAGTTCGCGAGCACCTCGCCCAGCGGCGCACGCCTGGCTCCCAGCCTGGTCTCCAGGACCCGGTTGGGTTGCTCGTCGGTATAGAGCACCTGCATATCAAACCCCTGCGCCCTCAGGGCGAAGGCCGTACCGATCCTGCCCGTGCCGATGACCCCCAGGGTCTGGCCGAAGATGTCGCAGCCGAGCATCAGATTTGGATCCCAGCCGCGCCAGTCGCCCCGCCGCACCAAGGCATCCGCCTCGACGATACGGCGGGCGGCGGCGAAGAGCAGGGCCCACGCCAGATCGGCCGTGGCATCGGTGAGCACGCCCGGGGTGTTGGTCACCGTGATGCCGCGCTCACTGGCGGCCTTTCGATCGATATTGTCAAAACCCACGGCGTAGTTGGCGATGATGCGCAGGCGCCCGGAGGCATCCATCACCTCGGCGTCAATGGCGTCGGTCAAAAGGCACAGCAGGGCATCCTTGTCCCTGATCCGGCGGATCAGTTCCTCGCGCGGCAGGGGATAGGGCTCACGCCAGACATCCACACGACAGGTCTCGGCCAGACGCTTGAGGGCCTCTCCCGGCATCTGCCTGGTCACCAGCACATCCATCCGCGCACCTCCCTTTCCCCCGCTATAGCCGCCACGCCTTCAAGGGGCAAGATTGGCAGGCCGCGGCGGATTCGGCGGGCAACCACAATTTTTCCCTCATGATATTAGACGCACCTGCCGTTAAAAGGAACATAGGAGAAGTGTATAAGCCCAGGGACTTAGACAGTCAAGTCGAGGAACAATAGGGGAGCATTCAGGCGGATATGATGGAGGCTACAGGAAAACTACCCACGAAGATCCTTGTGGTAGACGATGAGCACGAAACCCTGGACCTGATTCAGGATTACCTCAAGGAAAAGCATTTCTTCATCAACGTGAGCCACAACGCGGAAAACGCGCTGGTGCTGCTCGAGGAGAACAGCTTCCAGATCGCCATTGTCGATCTGCACCTCCCCGGCATGAACGGCACGGAGCTCCTGAAGACCATCAAAAAGGTCAGGCCCGAGACCCAGGTGATCATGATCACCGGGTATGGGACCATTCACGATGCCGTAGAATGTATGAAGCTGGGGGCCTCGGACTTCATAACCAAGCCCATCCTGCTCGACCATCTGCACATGACCGTCAGACGCATCATGGAAGAGGTCCGGCTCAAGGAAGAGGCCGACCTCGCGGCCTATTACAAAAACCTGTCACGCACCGACGAACTCACCGGTCTGTTCAATTTCCGCCACCTCACAGCCACCCTGAGAAAGGAGGTGGAGCGACACCTCAGATACAACCACGTGCTCAGTCTGGCCATGATCGACATCGACGATTTCAAGACCTACAACGATACCAGAGGACACGAGGAGGGTAATGAAATCCTCATGCGCCTGGCGCATGTCTTCCGGCACAACACGCGTAACTGCGACATCCTCGCCCGCTACGGCGGCGAGGAGTTCGTCATCATCTTCCCGGAGACCACCCCGGAAGAGGCCCTGGTGGTCTCGCAGAGAATCTGCAAGACCGTCGAATCCACCCTGGATATCAGTGTAACCATCGGGCTGACCTCGCTACCCAAGGATACCACCGGCCACGACGAGCTGATCATGCTCGCGGACAAGGCCATGTACTGGGGCAAAACGCACGGCAAGAACCAGATCGTAATCTACGAGGAATCGATCCGCACCAACAAATAGAGGTCGCCCGCATTCTTCTTGAGATTACGCCGTCCCATGCCCTTGATCCGTAGTATGGTTCCCGATCGGAGGTGGCGGGGGATGTGCACGCGGATGCGCTTCGTCTGGAAGCCCGGGCGATATTCCAGGGTGATGTAGCCGCCCTTATCGGCGATCTCCGGCGGGACATGGATCTCCTCACGTATGTCCATGACATTATGGAACATGGAACCGGCGCCCTGGACGGCGATCCTGACCAGACCGCGGCGCAGCACATCCCGGGGGCGCCCGCCGTAGATGAGCGCCTCATAGGCGAAGATCTTGCCGATATTCAAGAGCCGTTCGAGCCATTCGCCTTTAATGGGCAATTCATTGAACACCTCCTGGTACTCGGAGTGGGAGAAGATGTCCTGATAAACCCGACTACGGTCGAAGACACGTGATCGGTCGCGGTCGTAGGCCTGGCGTTTGGACGGATCAATGAGCACGCCATAGGCCTCGGTAAGTTCCTTGAAGTGCTCCTCGGCCAGGGGATCACCCGCGTTCACGTCCGGATGATAGCGCAGCGCCAGACAGCGGTAGGCCTTCTTGATTTCCTGACCGGAGGCCTCCCTCCCGATCCCCAAAACCCGATAGTAGTCCTTGGCCATAGCGCCTGTATAGAACATATCCATTCCACCTGACAAGGCGCAGGACACACCGCCGCATCAGCGCGAGGAATGCACGAAGGTCTCCTGGGGGAGTTCCAGGGCGGTGAGGCTTCCACCGTAGACCGCTCCGGTATCGATGCCGATCTTGTCCGGTTTGACGAGCGGACGCGTAAAGGGGGTGTGACCGAAGATTACCTTCTTTTCGAGGCCGGTGGCGGCGAAGATGAACTCGTCCCGGATCCAGATGAGCCTGTCACGAGGTTGCTGTGCGAAAGGCACCTGGGGGATCACTCCGGCATGCACATAGATATAGGACTGATCCTCAAAGTGCCACCTGAGAGACGCGAAGAAGTCCCTGTGGGGCTCGGGAAGGGCGAGGACCATCTCGCGCTGGGACCGGCGCCCCACGGCGGCGCCATAGGAGACGAGTGTGGAGACCCCCCCATTGGCGAAATACAGGGTCTCGTTCGTGCCGAATTCCAGATAATTGAGGAACATGTCCTCGTGATTGCCGCGCAGGAAAATGCAGGGAACACTGGAGGACAGCCCCAACAGAAAGTCCACCACACCCCTGGAATCGGCCCCGCGGTCGATATAGTCGCCGAGAAAGATCAGGGTATCCTCCGGGGTGGGATCGAGCTTGCCGATAAGGTCCTCCAGTTTGCTCAGACAACCGTGAATATCCCCGATGGCCCATTTTCTGCTCATAGACGCGTTGGTAGCACAGCCCAAAGGCTCAGGTCAATTTCTTGAGCTTGATGATCTTGATCCTCAGCTCGGGGATCTTTTCCTGGGCCTTCTGAGAGGAAGGGTTGATCTTCAGGGCCAGTCGGTAGGCATCCAGGGCCGCATTCAGGTCGCCGAGCGCCTCGCGGTCCTGCCGGGATGCCGCCCGGGACTCATAGGCATAGGCCAGGGCAAGGGCCACATCGTAGTCCTGATAGGCCTTGAGGTAACGCGTGCAGGCCGTGATGATCTTGTCGTGATCCCTAAGCCCGATGGCAGCGCTCACGATCCCCTTGAGGTACTCCTTCTTGGCGCTGATGTCCGCGAGGGTCTGAAAGTAGCGGTAGGCATCCCCATAGTGCTCCACACCCAGGGACAGGGAGGCCGCCCTGAGAAGGGCTTCACTGTCCTTGGGCTTGGATTTGAGGATACGCTGGTACGTAGAGAGGGCCTCTCCCTTGCGACCTGCCTTTTCATAGGTGGCGCCTAAATTGAAGAGGAGTACCGTATCATTAGGGGCGAGGCCCACAGCCTTCCTGTAGGCCTCGATCTGCGCCGTAGTCTTGCCCAGCCGGCCTTCCACCAGGGCCAACTGGGCCACGGCGTTGACATCCTTGGGATACAGCTCGACATAGCGCTGGAGCACGGTCTCCGCCTCCCGGAAATTATTCCCCTTGAGCGCCGCCTCGATGACCGGCACCAGGATCTCCTTGTGCTGCGCCCCCTGGGACTTGCTGCGATACAGATCGAGGGCCCGGGCAGGATCGCCGCCCTGCTCGAAGGTCTTGCCGAGATCGAGAATGATGTCGTCGTTGTCCGGGTCCGCCCTGAGGGCCTCCTGCAGGTAGGCGATGCGCTCCTTGAGCATGCCGAGCTGGCCGGCGGCCAGGGCCATGCGACGATAGGTAGTCACCGTAGCCCTGCCGCTGTCCACGATCCTGCGGCTGGCATCCAGGGCCTCATTGTACATGCCCAGTTTCAGGTAATACCGGGACAGACTTGCCAGGGCCGCGATGTTATCGGGATCGCTGTCGGTGAGCGCCCTGAAGATACTCACCAGGGTATCATATTCGCCCTTGTCCTCCAGCAGGAGCTGGAGCCTTTTGAGAAACTCCGCGTTGTGGGGATAATTCGCGTGAGCGTTCCTCAGGATGGCGATCTTCTCATCGATATTGGAGGTCTCTTTTATCCGCTCCAGGAAATCCTGCTCGTCGAGTTCGATCTCCAGCGGTACCTTGGCGATCTTGTGCCCGATATAGTAGATATCGATGGGCAAGGAACGGATGCCGGCATCGATGAGCTGCCGCCGGATGAGACTGGTATCGATCGGCTCGTGCACATCGTTGTCTTTGCCGAATCCGGGGATGTCGGCCGTCAGGTAGGTCTCGAAAAAGGTATTGGCGTTGACCCTTGTAATCACTACGGTCTCTCCGCCTGAGACGGAAAGCGTCTCGCCGGCGCGGATAATGCGCGGACTCCCGTCGACCTCAAGTTCGAGGGAGAGAAACCGCGGTGGTTTCTTGAAGATGAAAGAGATCATGGCCTCCCGGAAGAGCCCGATTCTACCCCCCAGAGGGACGCTCAGAAACAGTGCAAAGCAGATGGCTACAACCAGGATGATCCCTACGAGCGCATTCCCTCTTTTCGTCATACAGGTCCCTCAAATCACCGCTACTTGCTCCCTCTTATCAACACCGCGTATAGATGTCCACCCTGATTTTATCCGCTCCCCTCAGGGAGATGCGCCCCATAACCCCTGATGAGGCCACCAGGGGCAGCGAAGGCAAACCGCGAGCAATCAGCCGACGGGGGCAGGCTTGACACGCATGCGGGCCGGCATTATTGAGTAGGCATCCACGTCACGGTCGGCACACCCATCGCATCGATGATCATCCACCAATCATGGGTATGAACCCCAGGGCAAGCTTAGGACCCTGCTTTGCGCCGCAAGCATCGGAGAATTCGACCATCAGGCGATTAAAGCCCCATGGAGGTACGCCATGCGTCAAGGGTTCAGTTTCATCGAACTGATGCTCTCGATCACCCTGGCATCCCTGCTCGTCCTCGGTCTTTACGCCATGAACAACCTCTTTACGGACACGTACACCGAGCTCAGGCGCGGTTGGTATTGCATGCAGTCCCTGAGAAACACGGTGCTCTTCCTGAACCGCGATCTGCGTCAGTGCGGATACCTGCTGCCCCAGGACCTCAAGCTCGCCGAGGCCCCAAACCAGCTCTTCCTCGCCGGCACGCCTCTCACCTCACAGCATTCCGGCCTGCACTATCCGCGCCAAGGGCCGCCGCCGTGCTTTGCGATCGTTACCGGCGCGGATGCTGGCGGACTCAGGCTGGACACCGTCGACATCGACGGAAACGCCGTACCGGACTTCTGGGCCGACCTCGGCCTCATCACGGAGAGCGGCGCCTATGTGATCGCCCATTCCTACAGGCGGGGAGGCATCACCCTGCCTCTCACCTCAACCCCTGAGGTCTTCACCGGGGAGCGGGCCGTGCCCGCCATCCACTACGAGCTCAAGAAGGACGGGCTCTACCGCAACAATCAGCTGTTGGCAGAGGCCATAAGCACCTTCCAGCCCACCCTAAGGGACACCACCCTCTCCATTCACCTGAAGGCACGTGCCCATGCCCAGGAACGCGCTCTTACCTTCGATTTCCCCATCGATTGAATCGGGTTGGGTCCTGGCCTTCGCCCTGGTCTTCCTCCTGGCCCTTCAGCTGGTCGCCCTCACCACGGTCCACCTGGTGCGCTCCACCCTCAAGTCCGCCCGCACCTTCCACTCCATTCTGACCCAGGACCATCCCACGGAGGCCACCTGCCGTGAGAGCCTCCACCCCCTCGAACACGCCCCGGAGGGGTGGGACCACGCCTACTTCGCAACCGAGCTCATGGAACGGATCTCGGGCCGGGTCCAGTCCCTGTCCTGGCGCGTCACCCTCAGGGAACAGCCCGCCGTGTATCTGCCCGAGGTGATCCTCGCGCGTTCACGGCCCTATCTCGTCATCCTCATCGATGATTCCGAGAGTATGAACTGGTCGGGGAGCCGCCAGTACGATGAGCAGCGCGTCTACCTTAGGAACAACGCGGGAGAGGTCCGTGAGAACGCACGTGATGCCCTGGTGGAGGATTTCGTGGTGGTCCCGGAGGGCACCCTGTTTCGCGGGGTCTATGGCAATCGGTACCTAAAGGCGCCCTTTGCCGCTTACATGCAGGGTGCCATGCCCTTCTGGACCGAGTCCCTGGCCTATGTGCAGAACCTCTGCGACGAGATGGACCTGTGCGAGATCGCCCTGGCCACCACCTCCCGGGGCATCGTAGTGCCCTTCACACACGAGAGCGAACCCCTCGCCCACGCCCTGGAAGACATCCACCCCTCTGCATCCAGGTCCCCACTGGCCGAGGCCGTCTATACCGTGCTGGACATACTGGCCGAGCCGTGCGCCACCGAGCGCCACCTCCTGCTCGTTACCGACGGGTATGCCCTCGATGACGGCAACTTGCCGGAATGGCTGCGCGACTTCGACGGGGACGGAGATGTCTCGGACAGCCACATCCCCGGGATGGGGTCGCACTGCCTGGATGACATGGCCGCCTATGCCGCCTCGCTGAACGTCCGCTTCCATGTAATGGGTCCTTCAAACGCCTTCATTCAGGCTACCGTATCCCAGGGGGGCGGAGAACTCGTTCCCGGGTTTGAGGCCTTTGTACCCCTGGCCTCCTTCACCTCTCAAACCATGGCCGTACATGAAAACACCCGCCGCTACCTGATCAACACCCGGGCCCGCTTCGACCCAGACTGGGTCTGCGGCGATGCCGGTGCCTGGTACTCGGCCAGGGACGGGGCGCTCAGGGCCCAGCCGGAGGGGTCCATTCGCGGTGTCATCGTCTCGGCTGCAAGCAACGGTCCCTGCCTGTACGCTGTGACCTCGCGGGATATCCTGGTTTCAATCGACCTCCCCACCGGGGAGGCCCACTGGGCCTTACAAGGGGTGGGCGGCCGCCTCCAGAAACGCGGCGACACCCTCCTGGCCGGGCCGAATGCCGCAGGGGAGATCCATGTCCTCAAGGATGGTCCGCGCATCCTCTGGAAAACGCGGGGGGAGTTGTACGCCGCGTCGATTTCCCGGCTATATGTGGCCCGGGCGCGGGAGATTGTGGGCCTGAATCTGCCAACCGGGGAGGTCACCGCCCAGAACACGACCGGTTCACCGATTACCGCGCTATGCTACGACCCCTGCGAGGGGGTCCTCGCCGCAGGAAGCGCGACGGGTCTCATCTACCTCTATGACGCAGACCTGCGCCTCTTGGACACGCTCGCCGTAGACCAGAGCACGGCCGTGCAGGACATCCATACCTTCCGCTGGCGCAAGGCCCTCCATCTCCTCGTACTGGGAGACACGCACCTGGCCTGCCTCAACGCCGACGGCGTCGTGTGGTCGGCGGACGTGCGCCTGGGCACCGTGAGCGGGGCCCTCATCGCGGATGGGACGATCTACCTCACCACCTGGCAGGTCGATACCGCCTGTCCCGGCATCGATGCCGGCCGTTCGCACCTGACATGCTACCGGGCCATCGACGGACAAATCCTCTCCCAGGTTTTCCTGCACGAGGGCCGGACCTTCGGACCACGTATCGATCTTTCCCGCGGCACCCTCGAATACCTCAACTGGAGACTCGACACCTACCACGAGGACATATCCCGTCTGACGGGCAGCACATTCGCGCCCCTGGGTTTGCGTATCCTTGCCCAGAGTGCGCCCTGATAGGCGGGCTGGACCCGCAACCTTCCGCCGGGAGAGCCTTCCGCCCGGTTAATTCCAATTACACGATATAATTTATTAATTGTTTATTCCCATCACCGCCCCCTGCACACCGCAACTATCCATCCTCACCAATCAGGCAGTCAATTCCTTCTGTTATAAAGTTTCTGGCACGATTCACCGAAATATTACTCCTGTAACGATTGAATAAAGGGGGACTCTGTATGAATAGGGCGCATATGACACGGCGGCACGGCTTTACCCTGGTGGAACTGGCCCTGGTTCTGGTGATCGTGGGACTGCTCATCACCGGTGTTCTGAAGGGCGAGGCCCTCATCCAGAACGCCAAGGTCAAAAAGCTGGTCAACCAGAAGGAGTCGATTACCGCGGCCTTCTACACCTTCTATGACCGCTATGGCACCTACCCGGGCGACGAGAATCTCAGTGGGAACCCGACCAGCGATGCTCACGAGGGCAACGGCAACGGCCAGATTACCGGCAACGAGCGCTGGTACCTCTTCGAGGACCTCGTGCTGGCCGGGATCATCAACGGAAGCTACGAAGGTGGCACCAACGACGTTCCGAACAACGCCTTCGGCGGCTACCTGCGCGTGGAATACCGCGCCCTGCAGCAGGGCAACTGCGTATTCTTTGGCACCATCCCGGACGAGGTGTCGCAGATGGTCGACACGAAATACGACGACGGCATCATCGACTCTGGATCTATCCAGGCCAGCAACCCACCCTACGGCAATGGAACGGCCAAGGTCGTCTACTGGCTCATGTAGCAACCGGCTTGACGGGAGTCCGAACGTGGCGACAGGCTTCGCCGCAGAATCACGGCATTCCCTGAGGTCAATACCGAGACAGGGCGGACATGGAAAAGAAACGCATCGGTGATCTTCTCACGGAAGAGGGTATCATCTCGAACCAGGCCATCTCTCTGGCCCTCAAGGAGCAGCAGGCCACCCGGGAACGTGTCGGCGACATCCTGCTGCGCCTCGGGCTGGTGACCCAGACCGAGCTCGGCCAGGCCATCGCCCAACAGTACGGGATCGAGTTCCTGGACCTGAAGCATTTCACCCCCTCCCGGGAGGCCCTCGAGCACCTCTCGTTCCAGTTCGCCAAGGACAACTCCATCCTGCCCGTGGCGGCGGAGAACGGTACGCTCGTCATCGCCACCACCGAGCCCGACAACACCAAGGCCCTCGACCTGGCGGGGCGCATCTCGAAGAAAAAGGTCCGCTATGTGGTCGCTTCCCTGTCCCAGATCCAGACCCACATCGAAAAGGACTACTACCTCCTGCAGCATCCCCTGGAAGAAGGCCTGAGGGAGATGCTGGAGCGTTCCCGGCGCAACGCCGCCGAAACCGATGCGGAGCGTCTGGGACGCCTGCTCCTCATGGCGGCGATCACCTCCCGCGCCACCGACATTCACGTGACCCCCACCCCCAAAACCACGCAGATCCACTTCCGCATCGACGGAGTGCTCTACCCTTCCTACGCCTTCCCGGTCGAGATCCATTCGCGGCTCATCTCCAGCATCAAGGTCAAGGCCGGCATGGACATCTCCGAGACGCGCAAGCCCCAGGACGGCCGCATGACCTTCGACTTCCTGCAGGAGTCCTACGATATGCGCGTCTCAACCCTCAGGACCTCGCAGGGCGAGAACCTGGTCCTGCGGATCCTCTCCAGCTCCGAGGATTTGTATAACTTCAGGAACCTGGGCCTCGAAGAGGACGATGCCCAGCACCTCCAGGAACTCCTGCAGAAGCCCTTCGGCTTGTTCCTCGTCTCAGGGCCCACGGGCTCGGGAAAGACCACCACCCTCTACGCCGCGCTGCGGGAAATCAACTCCATGGAGAAAAACATCGTCACCGTGGAGGATCCCATCGAGTACAGCTTCCCCCTCATCCGCCAGACCCAGGTAAACCAGAAGGCGGAGTATGAATTCGCCAGTGCCGTGCGGGCCTTCCTGAGGCAGGACCCGGACGTCATCCTGATCGGGGAGATCCGTGACCCGGAGACCGCCAGCATGGCGATCCGCGCCGCCACCACCGGCCACCTCGTGCTCTCCACGGTGCACGCCAACGATGCGGTGGGGGCCGTGCCCCGGCTCAAGGATCTCGGCATCAAGGACTACATGATCTCTTCCTCCCTGGTGTGCGTGGTGGCACAGCGTCTGGTGCGCGCCCTGTGCCCCCACTGCGCTCGCCCCTATGCCGCGGGCGAAAGTGAACACCAGGTCTTCAACATCGCCCCTGGGAGCACGCTCTTCAAGCATACCGGGTGCGAACGCTGTCTCAACACCGGCTTCCTGGGACGCACGGTGATCAGCGAAATCATGATCGTAACGGAGGCCCTGGAGAGGCTCATTTCCACCGGGGCCCACCCCTTCGAGATCAAGGAGCAGGCCGTGTGTGACGGGATGTATACCCTGTCGCAGGACGCGCGTCGGAAGATCCTCGCGGGACGCACCAGTTTCTGCGAGGCCAGGAGGGTGCTTAGATAATGATCTTTACCTATGCAGCCCTGGGGCCCGACGGCACGCTCAGCCGACATCGGGGGGAATACTCCGGTCTGGAGGCCCTGCTGGAGGATCTCGAGGAGCGTCAGCTCATCCTGCTGAAATTTCGCCGTCAGCGGATGCCTGCTCTCGAAGACCTGAGGGATCGGCTGCTTCCCCCGGTAAAACGTGCCGACATCGTGGAATTATGCGACTCCCTGGCCACCATGCTCGGTAGCGGCATCGCGCTGATCGAGGCCCTCAAGGATCTGGAGGCCTCCGTGGGCAACCGGCGCCTGGCCAAGGCCCTGGCGAACATCATTCGGGCCGTAGAGGCCGGCGAGCGCCTGTCGGAGGCCTTCGCGCGTCATGCGCGTACCTTCCCGGACATCATGATATTCTTCCTGAGCATCGGCGAGGAGACCGGGACCATGCAGCAGGCCCTCGAGAACACCGCCGCCCACCTCCGGAGGGTGGACGAGATCATCTCGCAGACCAAACGCGCCCTCATCTATCCCGCCTTCGTCATGAGCGCCATGGGCGGTGTCCTTTTCTTCTGGCTCTTTTTCGTCATGCCCCGGCTGGTGGCGACCTTCCACGACATGGACCTGCAGCTACCGGATATCACACTCACGCTGGTGGCCTTCGTGAATCTGGTAAAGAACCATGGACTCCTCCTGCTGGTTATCCTCATGGCAGCCCTTGCGTTCCTGGCTCTGCTCCTGCGTTACGAGCGTACCCGGACACTGCTGGCGGGGCTGGGTCTGAGGCTGCCGGTCGTCGGCACGCTGCTGCGCTATGCCAACCAGACGATCCTCTTTTCCAACCTGGGCCTCATGCTGCGTTCCGGTGTCACCATGACCCAGAGCTTCGAGGTCCTCGAGGCCACGCTGTCCAATCCGGTTCTGCGACGCATCATCTCCCGCATCCGCGAGGCCACCACCGGTGGGGATTCCCTGCTCGAGGCCTTCACCCAAAGCCGTTTTTTCGATCCCTTGGCGCTACGCATGATCAGCGTGGGAGAAAGCACCGGAACCCTGGATCAGCGCTTGAGCGCCCTGGCCGATACCTACCACGACCGCACTACCCGCTTCGTCGAGGTCATGGGCAAGATGGTGGAGCCCCTCGTCATGGCCGTGGCCGGGGGCATCTTCGTGTTCATCGTCATCTCCCTCATCGGCCCGGTGTATGATCTCATCTCCCAGCTCGGAGGAGGATGACATGGCGCCGGAAAAATCCATCCACGGATTCACCCTGGTGGAGCTCGCCATCGTGCTGACGGTCCTGGGGCTGATCGTCGGTTTGGGGTCCGAGCTCCTGCCGCTGCTCGTGAAGCAGAACAAGCTTATGGAGTCGCGTGCTTGCGTCCAGGAGGCCCGCACGGCCCTCATCGGGTATGCCCTGGCAAGTGGCCGCCTGCCTTTCGCGGGAGCGGACACCTCCGGCAGCGAGTCCCCCGGGAGACTCTCGGGCTATCTGCCCTGGAGCGTGCTGGGCATTCATGGCGTGGATGCCTACATGCAGACCCTGGCCTATGCCGTGGACACCCATCTCACCACCACTACCACCATCGAGGAGTTCACGGAAAACCTCAACCAGCTCATCTCCGGCATCCAGCCTCCCGATCTCTTCTGTGACAACGGGGCCACGGCCACGGCTTGTGTGATCATCTCCGCGGGGGAAAACCGCCTGGCGGATACCCCCAATGACGACAACCATAACGGACGGGTGGACATCCACGACGACAACCGTTTCGCAGCGGTGGGGCAGCCCATCGACCGAACCTATGACGACATCCTGCAGGCGGTCAGTGCGGCCTATCTGCGCGGAAGATTGGATTAAAGATATAATATGAATTTTCGGAATATTAGAAAGTCAGGTGGCCCCAAAGAGGCGCTGTCGCCCAGTGGGCTGGGGTTTGGGATGCTGTGTGCTGAAAAAAGGGGATACGCGATCTGTCTCGGAGAAGAAACCCACTCCGTGGCAGTCTACCGACGGGATAAAAGCGGCCCGGTGCTGGCTGAGGCGCAAACCATGAATGCCGAGGCCCTCAGAGAGCTCTCCCGCAAGGGACGGCCGATCGCGGTCTGCTTCGCCTCCGGCTCCCTGTATGCCGACATCGGCACCTTCTCCAGCATAAATCAGGAGGCCACCGAGGCCCACATACGCGCCACCATCGACAAGACCGGGCTGTTCCACGAGGAATACGCCCTGTCCTTCTGCAAACTTTACGACATCGACGCAGTCAAGGCCCAGTACTCCTACCTCGCCCTCCCAGTGCGGGATCTCAAACCCGGAGAGGCCCTCGACGCACGTGAGACCCGTCTGGCAGTCTTCTGTCCGGTGGAGGCCTCCGTGGCCGCCTGCGTGGGGCAGGCCGACAGGGAGATGGCCATCACGGTCTTCGAGGATGCCCGCTGTGTGCGCATCATCGCCTCCAAGGCGGGGATTATCTACTATCTCACCAGCATAGACATAAACGACTCCTTCGATCTTACCGCCGACACACTTGCCCGCCTCACTGAAGTCGCCGCCCTCCTTAAGAGCTCCTATAACGAGAACGCCTCTACTATCTATCATATGGGCCAGGGCACGATCGACGCGGACGAACTGGCCTTACAGGGCATGTCTGTGACCCCCTGGGAAAACGAGCAGGATCAGGCGGGTCCGCCCGAGCTCCTGGGCACCCTGATGGGTCCGGCCTATGACTTCACGCCGCAGACCTTCCGGCAGGTCCGGCGCCTCATGACTTGGGCGCGCTGCTCCCTGGGGGTCTCGGCCCTCATGGTAATCATGTCCGTGATCCTCTTGGGGCTGGGGCTCGGAAACTCACATATCGCCGAGAGATACGAGTCCCTCACCCGGCAGGTCATGACGGAATATACCAAAAACCTCGCCGAGTTGGAGACCGAATATTCCGCCCTGTGCGAAAACATCGACTGTTCCAGCATCAATTCCCTCTTTGCCCTGTATCGTGATTTCGAAAGGGAGCCCAAACTCCATACCATCCTCAGCACCGTCACGCAGCCTGTGCCGGAACGCCTGTATCTCGCCAGGGTGGAGGTGCAAAGGCCCACCCTGGCAACGCCTTCCGCCCGCATGCTCTCCCCGGAGGTCGGGTCAGTACCCGTGATCCACACTGACGTCCTGGACGTCGCGATCGAAGGGACCATCTACGCCCCCTATCCGGAATCCAAGGCGATTTTCTCGTCCTATGTGGAGGAACTACAGCCGGTCTATGCGGTGCAGGGGGCGCTCTTCAATCACCTGAACCATCACGCAACCTTTTCGGTAACCTGCGAGGCTAGGCCATGAAACATTTCAAGAGGGCCTTCCTTATCGCATTACTCAGCTGCATGCTCCTGCCGGGGGCCTTCATCGTCTTTCGCTTGAGCGAGATGCAGGTGAGTTACTGCCGCCATAAGCACGAAACCCTTGTGAGGATGCAGCACGACCGTCAGCGCTTCGAGGACCAGATGGAGGCCCTCAGGGAAAACGGGAAGCGCCTGATTGCCCTGTCCCGCGAGAGCCGAACCCCCGTCGACTACGAGATCGTCCTGGAGGACCATGCCCTCGAAGGGATCCACGAGAAGATTATCTCCACCTACCAGGACGGCCTCTTTTTCCTCACCAGTGCCACGCTCGAGAGCGGGCCGGGCGGGATCCTACTCGCGGTCAAGGGCTATCGCGTCGGGGAGGAAGCGCCATGAACAGGCCCGACCGTCGAATCATCACCCTCTTCGTCTTCCCCATAATCGCGCTTTTGGCCTGCATGGCCGCCGCGTTGCTGATCCCCGAGGACAAACCCTTCATCCCCGATCAACATGCCCTGCTTGAGTACGTCAATGAACTGCGACTGAGTGCGGAAGCTTCCCTCGCCCCCGCCGATAGCGTGCCCATCCGGGACGTCTTCCTGCGCCCCCTGGGACAGCGCGGGACCGTCACGATTTCGCTCGTCGTGCAGGCCTCTTCCGGGGCATATGCGATCGTCAATGGACAGCGTCTGGGCCCTGGGGAACGCACCGACGACTTCTGCCTGGCGGCCATCTCGGGCGATGCCGTGACCCTGACCTACAATGACGGGTCCAAGGAGACCTTCCATGTCAAAGCGCCGTAATGCGATCAACCTCTCTCTGATGCTGCTCCTCCTGAGCGGATGCGCCACCGAGAAGCTTCTCACCCAGGAGGATTTCACCATCCGGGATGAAACCGCCCTGGTAACGCCCGCAGTCACCCCCCCGGCCGCCACACCGCGGCCCAAGGCCCCCCAGGACGCGCTGGCGGGCAAACAGATCACGCTCAGCGCCAAGGATGCCGACTTCCGGGACATCCTGGCGGCGATTGCCGAGCATGCCGGACTGGATCTCGTCATCAACGCCCGTCTCATGCACAGAATGGATGAAGAATCCCCTGCCGCACCAGGGGAGGAGCCTCAGTCTCAACCTGCCAAGTCCCGCCAAGGCATTGCCGTCCCGCCGGTGACGGTGGCCTTCGAGGCGACCCCCCTGGCGGAGGCCCTCGAGGGGCTCGCCGAATCTCTGAACCTCTTTGTGACCGTCCGCGGCGGGAGCCTGTATGTCACGGGCATCCAGTCGCGGACCTATCACCTGAACTTCCTGTCCTCCCGCAAGGTGACCAGCATCTCCGTGGGGGGGGACGTCCTGGGGAATCTCGGCGACGAGGATGCGTCCTCCAAGCCGCTCTCCGGCGAGTTCGCCATCGAGGATTCCACCCCCGAGGCCCATACCGACATGTATTCGCAGATCGAGGAGGTGATCAAGTCCGCCCTCACACCCTACGGCCGCTACGCCCTCAACCGCTCCGTGGGCCTGCTCGAGGTGAGTGATCGGCGCGAGACGATCGACCGCATCGATAACTACATGAAGACCCTCAAGCGTTTTTACAACGCCCAGGTGCTCATCACCGCCAAGATCCTGGAGGTCTCGCTCAACGACACGAGCAGCTACGGCATCGACTGGTCGAGCGTCCACGGCAACATCCAGAGCTTCACCTTCAACCCCATCAGCCAGACCCTGGCGCTGGCCACGGACAACCTGAGCCCGGCGCTCACCATCTCCGGGGAGGGGGACAACGGGTTCTCGATGACCATGAATGCCCTGGAAGAATTCGGCAAGGTCAAGATCCTCTCCAACCCGCACGTGCGGGTCACCAACGGGCAGCCGGCCCTCATCAGCGTGGGACGCAGCACCTCGTACATCAAGGAGATCACCCGTTCCACCACCTCGGCCGGAGACCAGACCATCACCGAGACCGAGGTGGAGCTCGGCAGTATCTTCGACGGGCTCATGTTCGGCGTGGTGCCCTTCATCGACTTCGAGCACGAGAGGGTCAATCTGAACATCACCCCCATCAAGAGCACCATCGTCGACCTCGAGGAACGCACCATCAGCGGCAACGTCTACACCCTGCCCACCGTGGACCTGAAGGAGGCCCACACGCAGATCAGGGTCAGAAGCGGGGACCTGGTGGTGCTCGGCGGTCTGATCAGCAAGGATCTTACCCGGGAGCGCAAGAGCATCCCCATCCTGGGCGATATCCCCTATCTCGGCTACCTGTTCAGCCAGATCAGGAAGTCCGTCGAGACCAATGAGCTCGTTATCCTCCTCGAGCCGGTGATCCTCTGGGACGGTCCGCTGGACCTGCCACAGGCGTCGCCCCTGAGCTGACGTGCACCTGGTCCTCTGACCTGCACACCGCCTCCACCGGCAAGGATTTGGGTACAGGATCCGCCGCAGGCAGTTGCGAGTCCTGCTTGACGGAAGTCGTGCATGATGCTACTTTTTTTTCATGCTCGACATAAAATTCATCCGCCAGAATGAGGATCTCGTGCAGAAGGCCCTGCATGATCGCGGCTCGGCCCTCGATCTTGAAGATCTCCTGAGCCTCGATAACGACCGCCGCAGGCTCATCCAGGAGGCCGACGAGCTCAAGGCCCAGCGCAACCAGTTCTCCGAAAAGATCGCGCGCGCCCGGAAATCGAGCGGGGACCTGGAACAGGAAAGGCAGGAGATGCGCCGCATCTCGGAGACCATCAAGGATATCGACACCAGGGTGCGCGAGACGGACGAGGCCCTGGCGGCCATCGTGCTCGAAATCCCCAATATCCCGCACACGAGCGTGCCGATGGGAAAAGATGCGGCCAACAACCAGGTGGTGCGCACCTGGGGCGAGGCCCCGGCCTTCACCTTTGAACCCCAGCCCCACTGGGATATCGGAGAGAACCTGGGCATCCTGGATTTCAAACGCGCTGCCAAGATCAGCGGGGCCCGCTTCAGCCTCAGCACCGGTGCCGGGGCCCGGCTCGAGCGGGCACTGATCAACCTCATGCTCGATGTCCATACCACCGAACACGGCTATACCGAGGTGCTGCCACCCTTCCTGGTCAACCGCGACAGTATGACCGCCACGGGGCAGCTGCCCAAGTTCGAAGAGGACCTCTTTGCCACGGACGACTATTTCCTCATTCCTACGGCCGAGGTGCCGGTGACCAACATCTATCGCAACGAGGTGCTCGACGGGGAGAAGCTGCCGGTCAAACTCGTCAGCTATACCCCATGCTTCCGCCGCGAGGCAGGCTCCTACGGCAAGGATACGCGGGGTCTGATCCGCGTGCACCAGTTCAACAAGGTGGAACTCGTGCGCTTCGCGCACCCCGAGCATTCCTACCGCGACCTGGAGGAGCTCACCGCGGATGCCGAGACGATCCTGAAGCGGTTGGGCCTGCACTACCGCGTGGTGGCCTTGTGTACGGGAGATCTGGGATTCTCCGCGGCCAAGACCTATGACCTGGAGGTCTGGATGCCCTCCCAGCAGGCCTTCCGGGAGATCTCCTCGTGTTCAAACTTCGGGGATTTTCAGGCCCGTCGTGGCAAGATCCGGATGAAATCGGCCAGCGATAAGAAGCTCCACTTCTGCCACACCCTCAACGGGAGCGGGCTGGCCGTGGGACGCACCGTGGCCGCCATCCTCGAGAACTACCAGCAGTCCAACGGGACGGTGTCCCTCCCCGAGGCCCTTGTGCCCTACATGGGACTTGACCTCATAAAACCAATGGGCTAGAAAAGAAAAACCCGGAGGGATGGCAGAGCCTGGCTGATTGCACCGGTCTTGAAAACCGGCATGCCTTCGGGCATCGGGAGTTCGAATCTCCCTCCCTCCGCCACGGATGTGGAGAGATGGCCGAGCGGCTGAAGGCGTTCGCCTGCTAAGCGAATGTACCCCGTGAACGGGTACCGAGGGTTCGAATCCCTCTCTCTCCGCCAGCATGATCCTGTACGGCAGGCGGCTGCCTGTAAGGCAGCCGCCTGCCGTTTCACCTGCGAGACACCCCAGAGGCGGGCACCCATGTTCAAAATCGATATGCATGTCCACACCACCCTTGGCGGGGACTCGTTCATCCTGCCCGAGGAACTGGTGGATCGCGCCCGGCAGGCAGGCCTGGACGGGGTCTGCGTCACCGAACACCATTCCTACCACCTGAGCGAGCCCTTCGAGGCCATCCGGGAGAGGAGCGGGTTTCCCATCTTCCGGGGCCTGGAGTACTCGGCGGCCGAGGGACACCTCCTCATCTACGGGGCCAGACTGGGCCGGGAGGAACTGCCGCTGGGCTCCCCCATGCAGGAGGTCATCCACCGGGTCAATGCCCTGGGTGGGGTGGCCGTGCCGGCCCACCCCTTTCAGGTAAGCCTGCTGGGGGCCAGCCTCGGTGAGCGCCTCTATGCGCTCACCGGCCTCAGCTGCATCGAGGCCATCAATGCCAGCGCCACCCCCGCGGAAAACCGCCGGGCTCAGGTGGCCGCCGGGCGCATGAATCTGGCAGGGATCGCCGGGTCCGACGCCCACGGCCTGCCACTCGTTGGGAGGGCCTGCACCCTGTTCCCCGCGCCCGTGAGGTGTATGGACGAGCTTGTGGTCGCCCTTAAGTGTGGGGATGTCCGCCCGTACTGGAACGAACCCGCGCCTGCGACTTGCCACCGGGGCTGAGAGCACGTGTATGAACCTCGGGGCAAGCCCTGGACCCCCTTGAAGCCACAAACGGCGGGGAACGCGAGCAAAAGCGATGAAAGGGCAGCCCCACCGATCAGGGCCCGATCTCCTCGAGGAGCATGCGCCCCTCGGCATTCACGAAGGAGCTAAACCTTCCGCTGACGATCTTAACTTCGCCGTAAATGCTGACCAGCCGCACCGTGTCCCCCTGGGCGACGACATATTCGACCTCGTCGAGCAGCGGCTCTTCACGCCCTCCTTTAAGGATATACACACTGAGCTCACACATCATCCCTCCCTGTATCTCCCCTGCCTTTCTCAGGGGCTTGCGCGAGAGGGTCCCCTGAGACACCCAGTTCCTCAAGCGCCAGGCGCAGTTGCTCCATCGCACGGCGCTGCAAATCCGCCACCGCACGGACGCGGACGGCACCGAGGACCTGGCCCGTACGGGCAAGGGTCTCGGCCAGGGTCTCGTATTCCCGGATGTGCTGCTGGACGTGATGCAGGTGATGTTCGATCCGAATGCGTGCCTTGTCCACCGCGTGCATGCCCCCTCCCTCAGAATCCCAGGGTTTCGAGGATACCATCCACCACCGCGCGGGCCGGGCTCTCCTCGGGGAGTCCGCTAAGCGCCCGGCCCTGAAAGTCGAAGGACCGGATCCATTCATCCTCGGGGACCCAGCCCACAAGTGGCAGGTCGGTCTGTGTGCAAAGGGCCTCCACCTCTCCCCACTCCCGGGCACGGTTGACGACGAGGCCCATCTGCCGGTAGTCCACGGCCCGGTTGTCCCTGGCCACATGGGCGATGGTGCGCGTCACGTTCAACCCCCTGGCCGAGGTATCGGTGACGAGCACGAGATGGTCCACGGTCTTCATCACCCGGCGGTTGATCTGTTCGATCCCGGCCTCGCCATCGATGAGCACGATGTCGAAATTCCCGGCCAGATCCCGCAGGATGTCCCGCAACAGGTAGTTCACCCGGCAGTAACACCCCTCATCCTCGGGCCTGCCGATGGATAGGAAGGCCACGCCGTCCTCTTCAGTCAGGGCCTCGAAGACCTCGTATTCGAGGAGGTGCAGGGTTGCGGACCGGTCATCGCCTAGCCCCTCCTGCAGGCGCGCGACCAGGTCGCGGCGGATATCGTCGATGGTCTTTATCACCTCGACCCCCAGGGCAAAGGCCAGACCTGCGGCCGGATCGGCATCGATGGCAAGAATCCTCCCCACCCCTCGGTGGGCCAACGCCTTTACCATGAGGGCACAAAGGGAGGTCTTCCCCACCCCGCCCTTTCCGAAGAATGCGATTGTGCGGGTCTCACTCACGGGCGACTCCGTATATTTCGTATTGGCGGGGCCGCTGGCGCCGAAAACACCAACTTCAGTCATTACACTATCATATATTATTGCCCCGCCTTCCGACAAGCCCTGTTTTATGCGGCTGAGGCCAGTCAAGCGCCGTCGGTTTCGCCTAATCATGGTTATGGCGGGGAATGCGATCCATAGCAATTAAAGGGGAGGACGCGCCCGCGAGGATGGAGTTGGCGGGAGGCAAACGTCATGGCAGGCCTTCGGGGTTGCCTGTATTACTCCACGCATGGCAAGGTTCATGGACATGAGACCTCAGGTAATGTCCTGCCCCCTTTGAGCCCGCAAGTGCACTGGCAATTCGATCCCCAGCGATCAAGATCCACGCCGGCAGGACGCCATCCATCAGGGGCAAAGGGGGGAGAGAAGGACGTCTCCCTCAGGCCACATATTCACCGCGAAGCGTCCTTGCGGGTGGATCCTCCCATCTGCGCCTCATATGCACGGCAGGCCTGCTTGAGATCTCCCATCTTGTGGATGCCAAGACGCCTGAGTTCCTCGAGCACCTCTTTGCGGGTAAGTTTTACAATCCTCTTCGGGCACAGTGACATTTCCAGTAAATTGCAATTATCATACCATAGGCTCGGGGCGAGTCTTGTCTGGGTCTTTAAGGGATCTGCTCAGGCCGTACGTGTCAAATTGCTGTGGCAAAATGTCACACCCGGATGTCATTCACTCACAATCCCCCCACCCTTTCAGTGCTCGCGCCTGATCTCGGAGGAATGAGGGCTGCCGCCGTGCAGTTGCTCCTGCACCCCCATGGATTTCCACAGGGGCTCTCCGGGAACCGATAGCATCTCGATGGCCACATGCATGGTCTCCGGATCGATTCTCACCACCCTGCCCCGCAGCGAAAGGGGAAGATCATCGAACTCGAGACGCACCATGCGCTCCATGAGCCGATAGGTCTCGGCCGGGGTAAACCCGTGGCCCGAGCCCTGTTCGAGGCCCTTGACGTGCAGCAGAATGGACGAGCGGCCGACATTCACGGTAACAAAGCGACAGCACGCCGCGGCCTTGTAGGCCACCACCTCCAGGGTTTCACGTTCGCTGTGCAGGGCATATAAGCGGCCGCATTGACACGCCTGGACACGCGGATAACGTCTCTTATCCATATCATACATTATAGGATGAAGAGCGCCGTTTTCAATACCGACGCTGAACGTAACCCGGTCCGGACGTCACGAAAAAAACCCCGGGACATACACATGGAAAGGCTCAGCTTGAGGCATCGCCACGCCCTTTGAAGGACAGGCACGGCTACAGCATGTCATAGGGGTCCACGTCCATCCGGAGCGTGACCGCGGAGGGAAGCCTCACCTGTTCGAGTATCCCCAGCGCCTGATGAAGTACGCTCCGCGAGGCTGCACTCAGCAGGACATGCCAGCGGTATGCCCCCCTGAGGAACGCAATCGGGGCGGGCGCCGGTCCGAGCATGGTCAGCCCGGTCAACTCCAGCCGGGAACACGCTTCGCGGGCGGCCCTGGCAGACTCTTCCTCGCGGGGAGAAGCAAAGACACAGCGTGCCAGGTGGACAAAGGGTGGGAATCCTGCCGCAAGGCGGGTTTCCTGCTCCATGCGTACCAGGGCGGCATAGTCGCCCTGGCGGATGGCCTCGATGACAGGGTGATCGGGGATGAGGGTCTGGATGATCACCCGCGTATCCTGGCGGTGACGCCCCGCCCGTCCCGCAACCTGCACCACCTGCTGAAAGGTCCGCTCCGTGGCCCGGAAGTCGGGCAGATAGAGCAACTGTTCGGCATTGAGCACCCCCACGAGGGTCAGCAGGTGAAAATCATGGCCCTTGGCAATCATCTGCGTACCCACCACCACGTCCACCTCCCCTCTGGCGATGGCGTCAAGGGCGCGATAGAGCTTGGAGGGGGTGTCCACCGCATCCGAGTCCATCTTGAGCAGGCGCAGACCCGGGAAATGTTCCGTGACCAGTTCCATGACCCGCTCGGTTCCTACCCCCAGCGGCTTCATGTCGAGGCATCCGCAGGCCGGACAGATCTCGGGCAGCTCCAGGGTATATCCGCAGTAGTGGCATACCCCTCTGGCCCTGGCCTTGTGATAAGTGAGGCTCCGGTCGCAATGGCGGCACTTGAGAACCAGGCCGCATCCCGGGCAGACCATGGCCGAGGAAAACCCGCGGCGGTTGACGAAAAGGAGGCTCTGCTCCCCCCTGGAAGCGGTCTGTTCCAGCCCCGCGAGAAGTTCCGGGGCAATCATCGCGCTTCGAGAACGCATATCCACGATCTCAATGGCGGGATACTGCCCCTGTCCGACCCGTGAGGGCATGGAGATCAGGGTGGCCTGGTGGGTAGCAGCCTTGAGGAAGGTCTCCACGCTCGGGGTTGCCGACCCGAGCAGGATGACGGCCTGCGCACTGTGCGCCCTGAGCATACCAAGGTCTCGCGCATTGTACGGAACGCCTTCCGACTGCTTGTAGCTCCCGTCGTGCTCCTCGTCCACCACCACCAGCCCCAGATTGCGCAGAGGTGCGAAGATCGCGGATCTGGTCCCGAGCACGAATCTCACCTTGCCGCAGCTCACGCGCATGAACTCCCGCGCCCGCTCCCTGGCTCCCAGTCCGGAGTGGAAAAGCGCCATCTCGAAAGGGATACGCTCGCGGACGCGGGCAATGGTCTGCGGGGTGAGCGCGATCTCCGGCACGAGGTAGAGCACCGAACGTCCTGCCGCAAGGGCCTGCTGACTCGCGGCCAGGTAGACCTCGGTCTTGCCGGAACCGGTGATCCCGTGCACGATCATGGCGCGGTAGGTCCGCGCTTCAAGCGCCTGCCTGATCAGATCGATGGCCTGCTGCTGCTGATCCGAGTAGCAGGGGGCAGGGCGTGTGTCGAAACGCAAGGTTTCTTCCTTCAAATCCACCAGGCCCCGCTCCATCAGGCGTCTCAGAGAGGGGGCGCTGCCCGGCACCCGCTTCCTGAGGTCCTCAAGACCGAGGCCCTCCTCCGGGATCGCCTCAAGGATTTTGTGCTGCATACGCCCGAGGCCCTGCGGAGCCCCGCCTGTCTTCACCACCTTACTGGCGGGGGTGATCTCGAGCTGTCCGCCGCGGCGCAGGTAGGGGGAGAGGGCCAGGGACAGGCAGGCCC
Organism: uncultured Bacteriovoracaceae bacterium; assembly: GCA_964618975.1. Taxonomy (GTDB): domain Bacteria; phylum Desulfobacterota; class Desulfomonilia; order UBA1062; family UBA1062; genus CAZUDI01. The sequence continues at coordinate 150,481 of CAZUDI010000003.1, forward strand.
CGATCGCGGCATGATAATAACGGGAGCAGAAAAAAACCAGCTCGAGGACTTCCGGCGGAATGAGCGGTTCCTCATCCAGGACCTCGGCGATGGGCTTCAACCCCTCCACTTCCCCCTGTTGCAGGCAGACCACCACCCCGACCCTCATGGTGGTCTTCAACGGGACCCTCACCCGGGACCCGACCCCCAGGCAGGCCTCCTGAGAAACGGCATAGGAGAGGGCCTTCGGAACATTGGCAAAAACCACGACTTCAGCCGTCCGGGAGAGCATGGCGTTTAAGGTTAGCACTGTTTCAGCCGGATGGAAACGTTCAAATCATGGGCAGTTATCCCAGGACAGGCCTGCGAAGCCTTATCCACTGCGAGTGACAGGAAATGCGACCCCTGCAAGATCAAAACTGGCAGCTTGACGGATTTACACCTTAGCCATTATACTAGGACTTAAGCAGAGGGGAGGGACTCTTGAAGGGCGTGGAATTCGAACAGATCTTAAAGGACCTGCAGGACCGCGAACCGGAAATCAAGCGTCTGGCCGCGCAGGCGATGATCACGCATCCCCTCAGCCAGGAATCTGTATTCGCCCTGCTCGAGGTGGCGGACAAACCCACCACCCTCGCCATCTACGAGGCCCTGTACGAGGCCGAGGAGGACTACTCGACCATCTTTCTCCGCGCCACGGACGATGAGGACCCCCGTATCCGGCGTCAGGCCATCCGCTATCTATTCCGCCGGGGGACCTTCACGGTGGAAGACGGCATGCGCTGGCTTGCGGACATCGATCCCTACGTGCGTCGGAGGGTGATCAGCTACCTGTCCTGGATCAATGGGCGCCAGGCGCTGGACCCCATCGTACGCCTAGCCACCCAGGATCCCGACTCCCTAGTAAAAAGGGACGCCCTGCGGATAATCGCCATGTGGGGCGACCGGCAGGATGCCGGAAGCATCATCGCCGCCCTCGAGGACAGGGATTCCACCGTCAGGACCCAGGCCCTCATCACCCTCAAACGCATCACCGGAGAGGATTTCGGCGAGCCCCTGGGAAGGAGTGAGGACGAGATGGAATGGATCGTCGCCAAATGGCGGGGCTGGTGGGAAATCGTCAAGGAAGGTTCTTAAAAGATGGAGCAGGCCACATACACGGCCAAGGAATTTGCCGAACTGCTGGACATATCCAAGCCCCAGATCCTGCGGCTGGAGGCCGAAGGCGCCTTGCCGCAACCGGAAAACCGCGACGGCATGCGCATCTACTATCCGCATGACATCCCCCGCTATCTCGAGATACTCGGCAAGCCACCCCTGGTGGAAAAACCCAGGAAACAGATCTTCCTCAACTTCAAGGGCGGCACCGGCAAGACCAGCGTCTCGGCCTTCTACGCCTTCCGTCTGGCTCAACTGGGCTTCAAGGTCCTGCTGATCGACCTCGACCCGCAGGGTCACCTAACCCAGTGTCTGGGCATCGATCACTCATCCTTCGATCATACCCTATACAACGTGCTCATCGAGCGCATGGATATCCGGGAGGCCATCGTCGAAACCCCCATGCAGAACATGCAGCTCATTCCCGCCAACCTGGATCTCTCCCCGGTCGAGCTCGCCCTGACCTCTATCAACGCCCGGGAGCTGCGTCTGCGAAAAAGCCTGGCAGCGGTGGAGGATGAGTACGACGTGATCATCATGGACGCCTCTCCATCCATCGGGCTGCTCAACCTCAATGGCATCCTGGCCAGCACCGAGCTCTTCGTGCCAGTCCTGGCGGACTTCCTTTCCTACCACGGGCTGAAGATCCTCTTCGAGACCATCGCGACCATTGAGGAAGACTTCGACTTTATTCTCAACAATATCTTCATCTTTCTCAATCATTACAATGCATCGCACAACATTTGCCAGCAGGCTCGTGAGGCCCTGGAGCGGCACTACAGCAGCTACCTCCTGAAGACCATCATCCGGCAGGACACCAAGATGGCAGAGGCAGCCAGCATGGGCATGCCGCTGCACCAGTATATCAGCAAATCTCGGGGCACCGTTGATATCGACGCCTTTATCCGGGAAATTTTTCCCAACCTGCCGATTGCCTTTTAGGGTTTTTTATGTAAAGCTAGCGATGACCGAAGGAACATCCAGAGCAGCACTACGCTTCAAAATGTGATTATTAATTGAGGAGTAATGCAGAATGAAGGATGGCTTTGATAAAAGTGTTGCCGAAAAGATGCCGCGGATCCAGAAGAGCAAGCCCAACCGCCCCTGGAATGTCGATCCTGTCCAGCTGAGGAGGGAGCAGGAGATGACCAGCGCCCCGGCCGAACAGATTCAACCCGAAACCCCGGCGCCTGTGGTGCTCGAACCTCAGCTGCTCAACACCGATTCCGGGGTGGCCCAGGCCGTGCTGACCATCGAGGAGCTCAATCAGGACTTCGCCACCCTGATCTGCGAGAAGAAGGATATCCACCTGGAACTGCGCCGCAATCAGCAGCTTCTGGAGGAAACCCGCCGCGATAAGGTCCTGCTGCAGCAGGACCTCAGCGAGCTCAAGCGGCAGGCCGGATACGACCAGGGGTTTGCGAATGAAATATCCTTCCTCAACGAGCAGTTACAGGATTCGGAGTACTATATTCACACCATCACCCTCATGCTCGATGATAAGACCCGCGAACTCGAAGGCGAGAACCGGCAGCGGCGGGAGTTGGAGAACAAACTGCTGCGGATGAATGCCTCCGTGCAGGACAAGGCCAAGCTCGACGTCAAGGTGTCCCTGCTCCAGCGCGACCTGAAGATCGCCCACTCTCGCCTGACGGATCTCGAGGAACAACTGGAGTGTGAATACCAGAAACGCGAGCCCCTCGAAAAACAGATCGTGGAGCTGAAAAAGGCGCTGGACAGTGTCTATGCCTCGCTCTCTCACGTGCGGCTCAAGGCCAAGCGAGAGGCCTATGGATCCTGACACCTCCAGAAAGGTCTCGGATCTGCTCTCGCTGATGGAGGACATCTCCACCGACATCGACGTGCAGACCGACCTCAAGGCCCTTACAAGCGAGCTCAAGACCATCAAGGAAGCCCTGCGCGAACTGGCAGCACGCTTCGACGCCTTCGAGCAGGCCTACATTGATAAACGCCATCAGATCAGGGCCATAAGGGATGAGATGCTCACCCTGGTAGATAAGGACCAGTGAGGTCCTCACGCAGGGCACGGCATATAACCAGGGCACACCCTCGAACACATCTGCGCAGGCCGGGCGCGCTGGACGACCATGCGGACAGGCCGCCAAGCTTCCCGGGGGCCGGCCACCTGATGTCCCGCTTGCCTTACACTGCTCCCAGCCTCGGAGCAGGGCCTGCGCCTGATATCGGCCCTATTCCTCTTCGAATTTAGCCTGACACTCGGGACAAAGCCCGTGACTGAACACGGCATCGGAGTGTTCTTCGATGTAGCCCTCCAGCTGGTTCCAGTAGCCCTTATCGTCACGGATCTTCTTGCAGGAGGCGCAGATGGGCACGAGCCCGCGCAGGGTCCTGATCTTCTCAAGGGCCTCGGTGAGCTCGGCGATAAGCCGCAGGCGCTCCTCTTCGTCCTGCTTGCGGGCGGTGATATCCCGGATGATCCCCTGGTGGCCGATCATGGTGCCGTCCGCCTGGCACCTGAGACTCGAGGTGTACAGGCAGGTCATGACGGTGCCGTCCTTGTGCCTGAGCCTCACCTCGTAGTCGCGCACCGAGCCCCTGGCCTCGATATCCAGTTGAAAGCGCGCCTGCTCCTCCGGGTCCACGAAGATCCTCTCTATGTTCATGCCGATGAGTTCGCTCTCGGAGTACCCGAAGAGGGTGAGGGTGGCCTGGTTGGCATCGAGAAAGATCCCGTCGCGCGAGGTGGTGTAGATGGCATCCCGCGAGTTTTCGAAGATGCTGCGGTAGCGCTCCTCACTCTCACGCAGCATTTCTTCGGCGCGTTTGCGGCCGTAGAGCCGGCCGAGACGCGAGGCGATGATCTCGATCAGCCGCCGCTCCTCCTGTGTGAAGGGGCCGTCGTCCCTGGGCGGCCGGTCCTCGAGATAGAACACCTCCACCGTGCCCACTACTTGACAGCGCGAGGTGATGTCACTGCTGAGCATCCAGTGGGTCTGCCGGAAGGGGGAGGTGACGTAGGCCTGTCCGTCGAGCACGGCCCGGGCACAAGCGATCTCGGTATAGTCCATGGCCTGGGGGATGAGGTCTACCACCCCCTGCACGATCTCGGCGTAGGCGTAACCCTTGCGGTCGATGACGCTCGTGATCTCGTAGAGGCAGTCCAGTTCCTTGACACGCTGGGTGAGCTCCCGCTGCCGCTGGGCGAGGTCCTCCTGGGTGCGCCTGATCTCGGTGATGTCCCGGATGATGCCATTGTAGCCCTCGATGGCACCGCCTGGGCCGCGGCGTATGCTGGAGGTAAGCAGGCAGTCGATGACGGTGCCATCCTGTCTGCGAAGCTGCAAGGCATAGGAGCTCACGGCGCCCCGGGCCTCGATCTCCTCCTGAAAGAGGGCCCGGTCGCGGGGGTTCGCATAGATCTTGCGGATATCTTCCCCCACGATCTCGTCGCGCGCGTAGCCGAACAGCTCGATAAAGGACTGGTTGGCCTCGATGATCATCCCGTCGCGCGTGGTGAAGTACAGGGCGTCCCGGGAATTTTCGAAGAGCATACGATAGATCTGCTCCGCCCCCCCGGGGGCATTTCCCTCTGATCTCTCCCTCTTCATGCGGCGCTCCATTGCCATCGTGGCCTGTTGTGGCATTATAACGCCTTCGAGGCAATTCTACAAGCCGTGAACGCTCGAGGCCATGCCCGATAGACACCCTATCCCCGCGCTGCGGCGCTCCCCAGGCACACCCTTTCGGCAGGTGCAGCGTTTCAGGACCCATACCTTGCACCGGCCGCCGCCCCCCTTTCCGGGTGCCCTGACGCAGAAAAGGCGGGGGATACTCCCCCGCCTTTTTTCAAGTTACGATATATTCTCCGGGATTGCCCTCGGCCTTAATCCGTAAGGCGGAGGCCTCGCTTTCCCGTCCTACTTCCCGCTCCTGGAGCGCCGTCGGAGGCTGCCCAGCGCGATGAGGCCGGTGCCCAGCAGGACCATAGTGGCCGGCTCCGGCACCGGTGCCACACCTTGGCCCATGAGGTTGTCATTGCCGCAACCCATGGTGAAGTGGCTCGTAAAGGCCTGCCCGGCCAGGAATCCGATGTCGAAGACCACGGCGTTGTGAGCCCCGCCCAGGAGGTCGCCGGCCTCGTCATCGTTCAGGGCGGTATAGTAGGAAAAAGTTCCCGCCGTGATGTATGTCCCGCCGCTTACATACCGCCAGGGGTTCGATCCCGCATTCTGGCCGTACCAGACGGTCTGCGTTATGGTGCCATCATTCAGGGCGTACACCGTATAGGTCATGTCCGTGAAGTCCAGATCCACCACGTAATCGTAGCCGAAGGCCTCCGTCACGCCGGCGTTGCCGGCCGCATACGCGGTCTTGGCCACCCCGTAATCCCCGTTCACGTCGAAGAAGAGATCCCCCGAGCCGTAGCCGCCGTTTACGAAATCGTAGCCGCCCACCATCGCCAGTTTTGAACCGTTGAGGAAGAAGCCTTCCAGGTCCCAGGTCTGGTTGGCGATGCAGCCGGGCTCCACCTCGTTGTCCTCCCGGGCGAAGGATTGATTGCTGGTACCGCCATACCACCCATCACTGCGATACTGATTGACCCCGTCATCGATGGTGATGTTGGTCCCCAGATCCAGGGCCTGAACCGTCCCGGAAAAAAGCAATATCCCCACGGCACACAGCGCCAGATATTTTGTCCTTACTCGCATGCATTCCTCCTGTCATGAGACCCATGACCGTCAAAGCATCAACTATGCCAGGGTTTCATACATTACAATTAATTGATTATCAATATAAATTTTTCTTGACCAGCTTCTCCCAGGAGAGTCAAGTTCCCATCGCAGGAAATCTTTTACCCACATTTTCCAGACTTTTTCCTCCCCCTTTGAGAAAGGCCCGCAAGGTGCCTGCATAGGCCCCCTCTGGGCGCTGTCAGTCCGTAGAGAGGGGAGAGCGGCCTATTTGGGGATCACGATCCCGTGCTTGCGGATGAGATCGTGCAGGGTGGGACGGCTGACATCCAGGATCCTGGCCGCCTGGGTGATGTTGAAGCCGGTACGGGCCAAGGCGTGGTTCACCGCCTGCATCTCGGCCTCGTCGCGCACCGCGCGCAGGGGCGTGGGCGCGCTGCTGGCGA